>CACWNV010000001.1 GCA_902762325.1 uncultured Prevotellaceae bacterium
CGAAAAACATCAAAAATCGACGTTTTTTCGACCGAGTGACCCTTTCGTTCGCGCAGAGGCCCTTAATTTGGGGTCAAAATTCGAATATTATTTGACAAAATTTCGTTCACCCGAATTTGAAATCCGGGTGTGTCGAGCACGGGCATTTGTAATGCCCAACATAAGAAGGACATTGTAGAATGGAATAATATAGGGATGCCAAATTGCAAAATAATGATGCCAGCGACATCAGACAATGGTAGCCAGCCATTTCGCAGTCCCCAAGGGGACAACTGTATGGCTGGCTACCATTGTCTAATGCCTACGGCATTTCTTTATTAATCCGTATGTGACAATAGACCTGATAGAATAATTTTTGTTTGAAACGCTCCTGCTTTTGAAAAGAAATGATTATCTTTGTACCATCTTATTTTGATGTGACAGATGGCAGAACATACGTTTAGTCAGTCATTAAATAACGATAAACAAATACGAAACGTAGTCCGCAATTTCTGAAAAGAATAGCGGATAGAGGTCATTCTTGTATGGCCTGCAAGGTAGTTTTCCAAAAGATAATGACTTGCAAATTATTCTCTTTCAAGTGCTTACAGAATATACCCTGCTACAGGATTGAAAAATGAGAATGGATACAACAATGGGACATCCTGGCACTTCAAATCCCTGCTACAGGATTGAAAAATGAGAATGGATACAACGTCACTGGAATCAGATTCTTTGCAATTCTGCCTGCTACAGTATTGAAAAATAAGGGTAGATTGATGGTAAAGGGATAAAGCGTAAGTACTATTATGCAACAAACCAAACGAATAAGAATCAAACCTCACGCTGAGTTAGAGCGACTTTGTAAGATAAGCAACGACCTGTATAACCAGTCGCTATACCATTGGAAGAAACGATATGATGAGAATCAGGAGTTTCTTTCTTTTTATGAGTTGCGCGATGAAGTGAAACAACTCACAAATCTTCAAGGTAATAGGAATTATTATCTGATGAAAGCACAGACATCAGAATATTCTGTAAAGTTAGCACACAACGCCATTAAAGCATTTTTTCAAGCCATAAAGAAATGGCAGAAAACCCCAGAGTTGTTTAAGGCAAAGCCTGAATTCCCTCGTTTCCATAAAAGTGGAGGACTGACGGAGTTATACATCCCGTGCCCTCACGATTGCCAGATTAAGGACGGCAGCATTATAATCAACAAAGATTGCTTCATCCACATTCCCCGATTTGAGCAGTGGCAGGAACGGTTCCAGCATGCCAAGATGGTGCGTGTCATCCCCGGTGAAAAACACATGACCATTGAGGTGATCTATGAAAAGGAGCCTGTAGCGGCAGATGTGGATACCAATAATGTGGCTGCTATTGATCTCGGTATTGACAACCTCTGCACAGTTGTTACACGGCAGGGCTGTACTCTGTTTAGCGGAAAAGCACTGAAAGCCTATAACCAATTCTTCAACAAGCAAAAGGCGCAGTTGCAGGGCATCCTTGCCAAGCAGACCGAAGGCAAGAGAAGCAGCAAGCGCATTAGGGCGATGTATGACAAACGAGACCGATTCATTGACACCTATATGCATACACTTACGCGCCGCATTGTCGATATGCTGGTGGCTGAACACGTAGGGTTGCTTGTGATAGGACATAACAAAGGATGGAAACAAGAAGCGGACATGGGGCGCAAGGGTAACCAAAGGTTTGTGCAGATACCTTTCTTCAAATTGCAAAGCCAATTGAAATACAAATGCGAAATGGTGGGCATACGATGTGAGGAACAGGAGGAAGCATATACATCGAAATGTGACGCACTGGCGATGGAATCTATTGCCAAGCACGACGATTACGCAGGGCGACGCAAGAAACGCGGACTCTTCCAGAGTAGCACTGGAACCCTGCTTAATGCCGACCAAAATGGAGCTATGAATATCCTGCGTAAGTACCTCGGCGATGAAATGTATAGGCAGCTCACGGCCGACTGGAAACTTACACCACCAAAGACTATAAGTATCAGTACAAACTTTAAAGACCAAAAAGCAGACTAACTCCCTAACTCTGACGGGCTGATTCCGAATTCATCGCGGAAGCACTTTGTGAAATAGCTGGGGGCAGAGAAGCCTACGGAATAAGCGACTTCAGAGATGGTCATGTCGGTGGATTGGAGCATCTGACGTGCTTTTTCAAGTCGTGCGGTGCGTATTAACTCCACTGGAGAGTGGCCGGTAAGAGCCTTCACCTTTCTGTAGAGTTGTACACGGCTAAGACCGATGTCTGATCCGATATCCTCGATGCTCAGTTCACTGTCGGACATTCTTTCTCCGACAATTTTCTTAAAGTTGGTTATGAAGGGCGCTTCGGTCACCAATGTCTTGTCGAGGCCATTGGCGTCCAAGGAAGAGTCAGTTGATTGTAGCTGTTGCTTCTCGTCCTGACCGGGGATGTTGGTGAAGGTCGTCCACAGATTCCTCAATGCCCTCCGGCTTCTGAGAAGATTCTCTATGCGAACGAGCAAGAGCTGCGCATCGAACGGCTTCGTGATGTAAGCATCGGCACCGCTGCGGTATCCCTCAATCTGATGCTGGCTGAGTGCACGGGCAGTAAGCAGGATGACGGGGATGTGACTGGTTGCAATGTTCTCTTTCACCTGTTGGCAGAATTCCAAGCCGTTCATGACGGGCATCATCACATCAGAGACGATGAGGTCGGGCACATCCCGTTGTGCCAGTTCCAGTCCCTGCTTGCCGTCGGGTGCCTCGCTGATGGTGTACCGTGGAGCAAGGATTGTGCGCAGATATGTACGGATGTCTGCATTGTCATCGACAACCAGAATTGAGAGAGGAGTGTCATTGTCCTGTTTCTCTGATGAAGTAGGGGTGATAATTGATTCAATAAGACTCCGGTCTTCGTCCTTGTCAAGCGTGGCAGGAGCCGATACGTTAAGAATCTTGTTAACCTGTTCCGACAGCTGTTCTACGTTCCGGCTGACAATGTCATACATGGTATGAGCTTCGCCAGTGTTCTGTTGCAGGGCAGCCGTCTGTCCCAGTTGCTTCAGCGGGCCTGTGATGAGTGTCAGCGGTGTACGCAGCTGGTGAGCAGCCTGTGTATAGAAGTCAATCTGCTGGCGGCTCATGTTCTCGCGTTCCTTATTTATACGTATCCTCGTCTGCCGGTCTCGCCAGATGAGGAATGCGGCGAGTGCGAGGAGCAGGATGATGCCTGCTGAGAGCAAAGTGATCATCCGCTGGTTGCTGAGTTGCTGGAGGTAAGTGTCCGACTTTTTGTGCAGGTCGTCAATGTAGGATGTCTGTCGTTCCACCTCTTCGTTTTGCATGAGCAGCAAGTTGGCGTTGTTTCGCGTGATGAGAGCAGACATCAGGCGCACTTCCTTCTCATAAGGCTTACCGTCGAGAATGTCCAATGCCAGCTGTAGCAGTCTGTCACCATGAGTAGGGTAAATGTAGGTGGCATCGAGCAAGGAGTCTCGTACCAGTTGCAGTCCTCCTTCCTCACCCGGCAGACCGTCGATGCCACAGAACAGCGGGAAGTGTCTTTTGTCTTTCCATCTCGTTGCATGTTCCGATAAAGCCTTGCGTGCTCCCATTGCCATACGGTCGTTCTGCCCGAAAACAAAATCAATGGGACTATCCTTGAAAGAAGTCTGGCCGGTTCCCAACAAGTTGTTGATGTTCTGTTTGACAACATTATAGGCACTCTCTTCAGTCCAGTCGCCCTGTAGCGTGGCAACGATATCGATGGAAGGATAAGCTTTCATGGCATCGGCAAACCCCTTGTGTCGCTCAATGGCGGGAGACGATCCGCGCAGTCCCATGATCTCAAGCACTCTGCCGTGCCCGCCCAGCCTGTTGGCAATGTACTCTCCGATAGCATGTCCGACGGCATAGTTGTCGGCTCCCATGAAAGCAGTATAATTGGGGCTGTCGGTCTTTCGGTCGAAAAGAATCACTTTGATGCCCTTCTGGTAGGCACGGTCGATGGCAGGCGATATGGTAGATACTTGGTTTGGTGACACGATGAGCAGGTCGACGCCAATAGAAATCAGGCTGTCGATCTGGGCAATCTGCCGCTGGTCGTCATCGTTGGCAGAGACAAAGCATAGCTGTACATCGTCACGACTATAGTTTGCAGTTCTCAGTTCGTCAATTAACTTGTTACGCCAGATGTCGCTACTGCATTGCGACACCCCAATGATAAACCGTGGTTGGGAACTGTTACAAGCTGTCAGGATAAGTGTAATAGTCAGGAGTATGCAAAGAATCCCCAGCTTATTCAATCGTAGTGACATTTGAGTTAGCATTTTATAGACATTTAAAACCTCGTTCGTCAGTTGTAGTTTAACACAGCCAGTTAATTGGCTTGTGTAAAGACACCTTAGACGTTACAAAGATACGAAATCTTTCTGGAACAGACAAAACTTTCGGTTTTATAATTCATCATGAATAAGCCGTTAGTGTTATAAATATAAAAAGGTGCAATAATATACAGAATTTATCGTTAGTAGATTATGCAGTGGACCGACCGTATCCGTCAAGTGAAGATTCTATTAGTCACCATGGCTGTCCTGATAGCCGTGGCTTCGCTTGTTGCCTCAAATTTCCTGACCCGTGACCTTTATGAGGAAGAGCACAAGAAGATGGAGATATGGGCAGAGGCCATGCGCACACTGAATGCCAATGATGAGAATTCGGGAATGAATCTTGTGCTCAAGGTGATAGAAGACAACACGACTATCCCCATTATTGTGATGGACTCACAAGGTGAAGTGCAGATATACCGTAACATAGAGATACGTGAGGAGAACGAGGCGGACAGCACGGCCTTCCTTATAGAAAAAGGTAAACGGATGAAGGCTGCCGGCCGTAGCATAAGAATCCAGCTGAGTGAAGTGTCGCGAACGGACTATATCGATGTCTGCTATGACGACTCTCTGATGCTGAAACGGCTTGCCACCTATCCCTATATCCAGCTTGGCGTGGTCTTGATCTTTGTCGTTATTGCCATCTTCGCCCTGCTGACATCCAAGAGAGCAGAGCAGAACAAGGTGTGGGTGGGACTCTCAAAAGAGACGGCTCACCAGTTGGGTACACCTATTTCCAGTCTGATGGCATGGACGGAAGTGCTAAAGGAAACATACCCCGACGACGCACTGATACCAGAGATGGACAAGGACGTAAAACGGTTGCAGCTTATCGCCGAGCGTTTTTCGAAGATAGGTTCGTTCCCCGAGCCAGTACCTTCCAGCCTGAATGAGGTGATGGAGCACGTCATTGACTATATGGACCGTCGGACATCCGATAAGGTAAAGCTGCAGAAAGTGTTTCCCCCCGAAGATATTATTGTGAAGATCAATGCGTCGCTGTTTGAGTGGGTCATAGAAAACCTCTGTAAGAACGCTGTTGATGCGATGGAAGGAGCGGGTGTCATCACGCTCTTCACAAATGATGAGGGCGACCGTGTTGCCATCGAAGTCTCAGATACCGGCAAGGGAATCCGTAAGAAAGACATTGCCAATGTGTTCAGGCCCGGCTTTACTACTAAGAAGCGCGGGTGGGGACTCGGTCTTTCACTTGCCAAGCGAATTGTTGAGGAATATCACAAAGGACGCATCTGGGTAAAGGCATCAGAGCCCGGAAAAGGGACAACATTCAGGATAGAATTGTACAAATGAAACAAAAAAATGTGAATTAATTGCTTATCTCAGAAAATATTCTTACCTTTGCAACCCAAAATGTGTAAATTAGATACCTTTAAGGTCGATTTGAAGGATTTGAAGGAAGATGTGACGACTCTTCACTTCAATATTAATGACGATTACTTTGAGGCAATAGACGCTCCGGAAGTAAGAAAGGGTGACTTGACCGTTGACGTGACGATACAGAAAGTATCAGGTTTCTTCGAGCAGGAAGTCCATATCAAAGGAGCAGTACACATTCCGTGTGACATCTGTCTGGATGACATGGAGCAGCCCATTGATTGTGAAAATCATTTTGTGGCTAAATTCGGAAACATCTACAATGAAGATGATGATGTCGTGACAGTACCCGAGGACGAAGGAATACTCGACCTGTCATGGCTCATTTATGAATTCATAATACTCGACATACCCATCAAGCACGTGCATGCACCTGGGAAATGCAATCCTGCGATGATGAAAGTGCTCCAAGAGCATAGCGTTGACCGAGACAGCGAAGAGGTAGGCGAGGATCGTATGGATCCACGTTGGGATGTTCTTCGGAAATTAAAAGATTAACATTAAATAAATTAATAATTATGGCACATCCTAAAAGAAGACAGTCAAAGACTCGTACACTTAAAAGAAGAACTCATGACAAGGCAGTAGCTCCCACACTGGCAGTATGTCCAAATTGTGGCGCTTACTATGTGTATCATACAGTATGCCCCACCTGTGGCTATTACCGCGGTAAGGTGGCTATTGTTAAGGATTTAGCAGAATAATCCTGATGGCAAGAATAAACGCGATTATCACAGGCGTTGGTGGCTATGTGCCTGACTATGTCCTCACGAATGAGGAACTGTCACGCATGGTTGACACCAGCGACGAGTGGATTATGACGCGTGTTGGAATTAAAGAACGCCACATTTTAACAGAAGAAGGTCTCGGTACCAGCTATATGGCGCGTAAGGCAGCCAAGCAGCTGATACAGAAAACAGGTGTCGATCCAGACACCATCGACGCTATTATTGTAGCGTCAACGACACCAGACTACAAGTTCCCGTCGACAGCCAGTATTGTTGTCGGAAAGTTAGGGCTGAAGAATGCCTTTGCCTTCGACACCTCCGCAGCATGTGCAGGATTCATGTACACACTGGATTTGGCTGCCAATATGATTCAAAGCGGCCGTTACAAGAAAATTATAGTCATTGGTGCTGATAAGATGTCATCGATGGTAGACTATACTGACCGTCAGACATGTGTGTTGTTTGGTGATGGTGCAGGTGCTGTGCTTGTTGAGGCAACAGAAGAAGAAGGTGTAGGAGTTCAGGACGCTTTCTTCCGTACCGATGGAAAAGGACTTCCCTTTCTTCACATGAAAGCGGGAGGTTCGGTCTGTCCTCCAAGTCATTTCACGGTAGATCACCGGCTTCACTATGTCTATCAGGAAGGTCGTACCGTTTTCCGCTATGCAGTAACAAGCATGGGGGATGATGTCTTGGAAATACTCAAACGAAACAACATGACGACCGATGATGTCAATTGGGTTATCCCTCATGAGGCCAACTACCGGATTATTGAAGCCGTAGCCAAGAGAGTGGACCTTCCAATGGAAAAGATCGTCGTCAATATCGAGCGGTATGGAAATACTAGTGCTGCGACGATACCTTTGGCTATTTGGGATCACGAGAAGTATCTCAAAAAAGGAGACAATGTGGTGTTTACAGCCTTTGGTGCAGGCTTTGCTCATGGTGCCTCATTCTATAAATGGGCATACGATGGTGCTGCAGTAAAGTAATTAAGAAACAGAGATTGAGGAGTTGGGGTAGATGAGAAGAACGGCCATGTTTTACTGGTTAGTTGTTCATCTCCGCATCTCCTCAATTTTTAAATAACTTTTATATAGGATCGGATATGCATAAAGCAGGTTTTGTTAACATCGTCGGTAATCCGAATGTGGGAAAATCAACACTGATGAACCAGCTCGTCGGTGAACGAATCAGTATTGCCACCTTCAAAGCACAGACCACCCGTCATCGTATCATGGGCATAGTGAACACAGACGATATGCAGATTGTGTTCAGTGACACTCCAGGGGTGTTGAAGCCAAATTATATGATGCAGGAGATGATGCTTGCATTTTCTGAGTCAGCGCTTGCTGATGCAGACATATTGCTCTATGTGACAGATGTCGTTGAGAATCCTGAGAAGAATCTGGACTTCCTGTCAAAGGTGCAGAAGATGAAGATTCCCGTGTTGCTGCTTATCAATAAAATCGACCAGACCAATCAGCAGCAATTAGGAGAACTTGTGTCAAAATGGCATACCCTGCTTCCCAATGCAGAGATCCTTCCTATCTCAGCACTGAATAAATTCGGTGTTGACATGCTGTTAAAGCGAATTAAAGAATTACTTCCAGATTCACCTCCCTATTTTGACAAAGACCAGCTGACCGACAAGCCTGCCCGATTCTTTGTGAGTGAGATTATCCGTGAGAAGATATTGCTCTATTATGACAAGGAGATTCCCTATTCGGTAGAGGTGAGTGTGGAGAGTTTCAAGGAAAGCAATGATCTGATAAGCATTAATGCCGTCATCTATGTCGAGCGTGAATCGCAGAAAGGAATCATCATCGGTCATCAAGGCGTTGCGCTAAAGAAAGTCGGTCAGGAAGCCCGCCGGTCATTGGAGAAGTTCTTCGGTAAGAAGATATATCTGGAAACCTTTGTGAAGGTGGACAAAGATTGGCGTAGTTCGCAAAAAGAACTCAACAATTTCGGATACAATCCAGAATAAAGACTATCGGATTAATAGAGATTGACTGTGTCAAATAGTTAGTTTCATTAGAAACGGCTGTTTGACACAGTCTCTTTTTATTGTTTTTTAGTCCGTGCCAGTGGAAATGTTAGTACTGGTTCTTTTTTGGTGGGTACTGAAGAGATAGGCATTTCCACGTCGTTCAGCAACATGGCTTTTGGTCCGATGATAGAAAACAGATCACTACCGATAAGTGAGTTTTGTGTAGCTTCTTCTTCGGTTGAGAGAGCCACTATGTGACGTAAAAGGTAGTCAGGAATCTTGATGTTCTCATTGCGTACCAACTCCTCCTTTTCGTCTTTTACGCCAATGCGTATGAGTTCGTTAAAGGAACGCAATATATAGGCATGTTCATATCCTTCGCGTTGTGCCTTGCGCAACAGTAATTTCTTCATCTTTGCAATAGACATTGTCTTATTGCTTTGCAAGCGCAATACGGATGGGGTGGTACCTATCCCCATAGGTGAGTTCCATACACTATAATTATAGAATCGATAGTTGCCCGTAGCTGAAGAAGTGCCCAATGATGGAGACCTACCACATAGCTGTGCCTTGAATATCCCGTTTTCTATCAGTTTGATGGCTTGTGGAGCCTGCCCGTTAGCATCTGCCTTGTAATGTCCAAATAGTTTTTTTCCTTCCCATTGACTGATGGTTGGATCCTGCCATAGGCTGATTTTCTCATCTACAACTTTTCGTGAAAGCTTGGCATAATTATTACGATTGCTACCGAGGAAATTACGCTCTGTAGATATCAATTTGCTAAGGCCGTTAGTGAATATTTTTCTGCAGGCATCTTTCTCTATGAGTAACGGACCGATATAGTATTCTTCGTTGGCTGGCAATTCTTCCTTTTGTAATGAAACGCTGATGTGATGACGCAGCCCTTCTATATATGCTGTGCTATCTGCCAACATGTCTTCTACACATTTGTATTTGCGTTCGAAAGCGGCACCGTATTCATAACCACCAGCATTGAAGTGTAATAAGTAATGGAATGACAGGTTGATAAAATCTTGTGGTTGACATACGCGAATGCCTTCCGAAGTGGTTCTGTATTGGTCACATTGCCTGGCATCAATAGATGCGCTGCTTTGTGTAAGCTTGGGATATTCGTATGCAATACGTGAGAGTCGCTTGACGTAATTTTCGAGTTTGTCAATTGGGTAAGTTTCTTCCGCTTCGCTTCGGTGTTCGATGCTGGTAGCAGGAGCAAACGTCAGTAAATCAGGTAGTTCTTTCTCGTCTTCTGCAAGTGTAATCTTCTTGAGTTCCTGACATTTCCGTTCGTATGCGGTCAGTGCCGATTTGTAATTATCGTTGGTCATTGTCCATGCATACCTTCGCAGATTGTCAATGTCAGTACTCATAGGTATGGATCCTCCACGATTATCAGGATTGGGACCGGAGAGGTCGGTACATTGGTGCGAACCAATCAAGATGTCGGTAGCCATCCATTGCTCCCAAGGAGTTAATTGACTGGTTATTGTTTCGCCAAGTTGTGCTTGTATCTTTAATCCACGACGTCGTTGCAGACGATAGTCAATAAGGAATGGAGCTGGCTGGTTTTCCATACGGAGACTATCGAGACTACGTTTCATTTCTGTCTCCAAAGCCTGGAATACGATGGAATCGCGTTGGGCATTGGTCAGTTGATTGATAGGTGAATAGTTGAATGCACTAAAGGAAGGGGCTTCAAGCAAAGGTTTCAACGTGTTAGTTTGTTGGCGACGTTGTGTCTCGATGGTCGTGACGAATAACATGGGGGAAGTAGCCGATACAGGTACCCATCCCGATTCCGCTCCGCACATACCAATGAAGGTAGAAGGCGTATCGCCTCCTGCTTGAATGTGAGAGAACATGGTCAATGGCGTTCCGATGAGATCTACGCCTCTCACCAGTTCGTCGGGGCGCCCATCGGTATAGATGCGATAAACTTCCAATGGCGTAATATTGAACGAGTTGATTCCTCCACGGTCTCCCGTATCGGTGTAACCACCCGTTACGCTTTGGAAAAGATAGCCGTATGGCTTTCCTTGTTTTTTGGCTTCATCTCGAAGCATCTGCCTCAATGTACTTTCGCTATAAGGGCGACGGGTTTCTACGACAAGGTTCGATTGTCTGCTCACGGCGTTTCTACCTCTTGCAGCCCTGCCGTGTCCATTGCTTTGCGGGAAACTGTCAAGTGGAATGCGACTCATGAGAAATTCCTTGAGAATGCCGTCAACGACATTGTTCACGCGACGTGCCTTGACACCTTCCTCGTCGTAATGATAACCTCCGTTGAGCAGTTGTTTCCCATAACGGGTAAGCGTAGGGTCGCAATACACTTGGAAATCATCTGGAAGCACTTTAGTTCCTATCATGTTGCGGAATGTCTGACCACCCGATTTCATACGGTGTCCTTCCATGCGATGACCGAATATCTCATGAAAGAACACACCACTGGCTTCTCCGCTCATGATGGCTGGCCCCGTAAACGGTTCGGCAATGGGAGCTTTTTCCAATGCAATGAGTCGTCTTCCGATGTCTTCTACGTCAGCACATAGTTGTTCTTCTGAGGGTAACGAATCTAATTGAGTGGCAAAATAGGTCTTGACGAGTGGAAGTTTCATTCCGTCTTCGGCATTCGTCTCTCCTAATATAAGCAAACGGAAGTGTTGTCGGTTTTGGACAACCGACGTTCCCTCAGTATTAACAAGGTATGTGCGACGTGTTTCCACTTCCAATCGTGCCTGGGCAGAGTTGAAATGTTTCCATTGACGGAAAACGGCTGATACACGGCATAATCGTTGTTCCCACTCTTTCCTTTCCTCCGGAGTCAACGTCGGATGGGGTAGTGGTGCTTCGTAGTATTCTTCTTTGGGTGCCATGGAGAAGCTGGGAGCCTTGTCTTCGTCTTGCGTCATTCTGCGTAATCGGTCAGATACCCCACGGTATGCTTCCTCTGAACGGAAATAGGCGTTGACGGTAGCCTGCCAGATAGCTGCTCTGATGGCATCAGGATTGGCATCTGCTAATGGTAGTTGTGCCGTCGGAAGGGATTGATTCGTGTTGTTCGACTTGTAGTTGTCTATCTCTGGAGACCCAATCCTTATTTGTGGCATAAATGTCCGAGTGTGCTCTTGTCCTGAATTTCCCAACGAACCAAAAGTGGCAATGACGCTGGCGATATGGGAGTCTTCTACGAAGAAACTCATCCAATACGGCTTTTGTTCTTGTTGTTGCAACTCTGCCATGTCAGCGGCAAGTTCTTCTCGCAACACCTTCAGCAACGTGTCTTCGTTAGCGGTTATCGCATGAGTCGTACATAGGGGAAGCAGGAATAATATGAAAGCATTCAAAAGTTTCTTTTTCATCATTTCTTAGTCGATAATAGATTTAGTTGCAAAAGTACAAAATAGATTGATATAATGCAATGTTTTTGCTAAAAGATTATTTACCCGACGTAAACACCGTATTTAGCTCATTCAAACACCTTGTTTACAATCCCTAAACATATTGTTTATGATAGCTAAACATATCGTTTTCATGTCATACGATGTATAACTAATTCTCAATAAATGTTTTTTTATATCATCCAGACATAAAAATCTCAATTATTTTATGTATTTTTGCATCATAAAAAGAAATGTATGGGAAATTTAGTAGCGATTGTTGGACGTCCGAATGTGGGTAAGTCCACTTTATTCAACAGACTGACTAAGACACGCAGTGCTATTGTCAGTAGTGAGGCAGGAACCACCCGTGACCGTCAATATGGTAAGTGTGACTGGTGTGGCCGCGACTTTTCCGTGGTAGACACAGGAGGCTGGGTGGTTAACAGCGATGATATTTTTGAAGAAGAAATCCGCAAACAGGTGATTGTTGCTACGGAAGAAGCAGACCTGGTGCTGTTCCTTGTAGATGTAACGACAGGTCTGACCGACCTCGACATGGATGTTGCCGAGATCTTGCGCCGCTCAAAGCTGCCTGTCATATTAGTAGCCAATAAAGCAGATAATAACGCACAGATCTATGATTCATACGAGTTCTATAAGCTGGGATTAGGCGATCCCTATTGTATCAGTGCAGCTACTGGTAGCGGGACGGGTGATTTGCTTGATCTGATTGTAGAAAGATTGAAACCGAGTGAAGGAGAACTCCTTGAAGACGGTATTCCCCGCTTTGCTGTTGTGGGTCGCCCTAATGCAGGAAAGAGCAGTCTGATAAATGCCTTCATCGGTGAAGAGCGCAACATCGTGACAGAGATTGCCGGTACAACACGTGATTCCATCTATACGCGTTATAAGAAGTTCGGATTTGACTTTTACCTTGTTGATACGGCGGGAATCCGTAGAAAGAACAAGGTGACAGAAGATCTTGAGTTCTATAGTGTGATGCGTAGCATCCGTGCCATAGAGAACTCCGACGTCTGTATCCTGATGATAGATGCCACACGTGGCATAGAGGCACAGGACATGAATATCTTCCAGCTTATCCAGAAGAACAACAAGAGTCTTGTGGTGGTGGTGAACAAGTGGGATTTGGTGCCAGATAAGGGACAGATTGTCATCAAGACCTTTGAGAATGCCATCCGTAACCGCATGGCTCCCTTTGTGGATTTCCCCATCATCTTTGCCTCAGCCCTTACTAAACAGCGCATATTCAAGGTGCTGGAGATGGCAAATCAGGTCTATCTGAATCGTACCGCCAGGGTAGGGACAACAAAGCTCAATGAGGTGATGCTGCCGTTGATAGAGGCGTTTCCGCCACCATCAATCAAAGGAAAGTATATTAAGATTAAGTACTGTTCGCAACTTCCAAACACCCAGATTCCCTCGTTTGTCTTCTATGCCAACCTTCCACAATATGTGAAGGAGCCTTACAAGCGCTTCCTGGAGAACAAGATACGTGAGAACTGGTCGATGCACGGATGTCCGATTAATATTTTTGTCAGACAGAAATAAGTAATAGACATGTCTTTTTTCAAGGATTTATTCAGTTCTTGTCGCTGGGGAGGGAGAGTAATTGTGTCAGGAATCCTTTCCTGTCTGCTTCTGCTGGGCTGCTCCAGACCCGATCCGGGTGAAGTAGCAGCCCGAGCCGCCAAGCAGTTCTACGACTATCTGCTTGAAGGGAAATATGACGCATTCGTAGACGGGCAGTACCGTGAAGGTGAAATCCCTCAAGGCTATCGTGAGCAGCTGATAACGAATGCCCAGATGTTTGTCGGTCAGCAAAAGAACAAGCATCGGGGTATAAAGGAGGTAAGGGTTGTCAATGCCAAGGTAGATACGGCCTTGCACTCAGCAAATGTGTTTTTAGTATTCACCTATGGTGATTCAACGAATGAAGAGATTTGTGTCCCGATGTTAGAGCATGAGGGAATCTGGTATCTTCGTTAAGCAAAAGCATATTTCCTTATCTTAGTTTAATAAGTAGTTGTCTTCACGTTAAATCGTATTAATGCAGAAGTGTTTTTCGTGAAAACGAGTTGATTTGTGCGAATTTATTACTAAATTTGCACGCAATAAATTTTAAATATATGGCATCATTTGTTGCAGATAGAATTGTAATGGACGGTTTGACCTTTGATGACGTCCTGCTTATTCCCGCTTATTCAGACGTATTACCGAAAACGGTTGAGTTGAAAACCCGCTTCTCTCGCAATATCGAGTTGAACATTCCTTTTGTGACAGCCGCGATGGACACGGTGACAGAGTCATCTATGGCCATTGCCATTGCACGTGAAGGAGGTATTGGCGTGATTCATAAGAACATGTCGATTGAGGCTCAGGCCCGTGAAGTGGCTATTGTGAAGCGTGCTGAGAATGGAATGATTTATGATCCGGTAACAATTCGCCTCGGCAGTACTGTTCAGGATGCACTTGATATGATGGCAGATTATCATATAGGAGGTATCCCTGTCGTTGACAACGAAAACCGTTTGGTAGGTATTGTCACCAATCGTGACCTGCGTTTTGAGCTTCATCTTGACAAGAAGATTGACGATGTGATGACATCGGAGAATCTTGTGACGACTCATCAGCAAACAGACCTGATAGCAGCCGCCCAGATCTTACAGGAGAATAAGATTGAGAAACTGCCTGTCGTTGACAAGGACAATCATCTCGTAGGTCTGATAACCTATAAAGATATTACAAAGGCAAAAGACAAACCGATGGCTTGTAAGGACAGCAAGGGCCGTCTTCGTGTAGCTGCCGGTGTCGGAGTGACCTTTGATACCCTTGACCGTGCATCAGCTCTTGTTGAGGCTGGTGCCGACGCTATCGTGATAGACACTGCCCATGGACACTCGAAAGGCGTCATCGAGAAGTTGCGTGAAGTGAAGAAAGCATTCCCGAATGTTGATATTGTTGTCGGTAATGTGGCAACAGGCGACGCAGCAAAGCTTCTTGTTGACAATGGAGCAGATGCAATCAAAGTAGGTATCGGTCCTGGTAGTATATGCACAACACGTGTCGTTGCCGGTGTCGGTGTTCCTCAACTCAGTGCTGTTTACGATGTGTTCCATGCTTTGCAAGGAACAGGTGTTCCATTGATAGCAGACGGCGGACTCCGCTATTCAGGTGACATCGTTAAAGCCCTTGCAGCAGGTGGAAACAGTGTTATGATAGGTTCTTTGGTTGCCGGTACAGAAGAGAGTCCTGGTGACACCATCATTTTCAATGGACGTAAGTTCAAGAGCTATCGCGGAATGGGATCCCTTGAGGCGATGGAACAGAAACATGGTTCAAAAGACCGTTATTTCCAGGGAGATACAAAAGAAACGAAGAAGTTAGTGCCAGAGGGTATTGCAGGCCGCGTGCCTTATAAAGGAACTGTTCAGGAAGTAATCTACCAACTGTCTGGAGGTCTTCGTTCCGGTATGGGTTATTGTGGTGCAGCTAATATCGACACCTTGCATAACGCAAAGTTTGTCCGTATTACGAATGCCGGCGTCATGGAGAGTCATCCTCATGACATCACAATTACCAGTGAAGCTCCGAACTATAGCAGACCTGAATAGAAAAAGAAATAGGATAAAATAAAAATACAAAGAAGATGAAAAATTTGTTTGTGACGAAGAGTGTCTTAAAGAAAGCCTTGCCTGCTTTGATGCTTTTGTTCGGTTCTGTATCTGTGATGGGGCAGAACGATCCTACAATCATGAAGATCAATGGTAAACCTGTCAGTCGTTCAGAATTCGAATATTCCTATAACAAGAATAATGCAGAGGGCGTTATTGATAAAAAAGATGTAAATGAATATGTTGATTTGTTTGTGAATTATAAATTAAAGGTTGAAGCTGCAAAAGAGGCTCATCTCGATACAATGTCCTCCTTTAAGAAAGAATTCACATCCTATCGCGATCAGCAGATTCGTCCGGCATTTATCACAGATGCTGATGTAGAAGCTAAGGCACAACAGATATATAATGAGACAAAGACCCGAATCGACTCATTAGGAGGATTGGTTAAACCTTCCCACATCCTGTTGTTACTCGGACAAAGGGCAACTCCAGAGCAGCAGGCAGCAGCCAAGACACGCATAGACTCCATTTATCAGGTGCTGAAGAATGGAGGCGATTTTGCGGAAATGGCTAAGAAGTTTTCTGATGATAAAGGATCAGCAGCCAATGGAGGCGCACTTCCCTGGTTGTCAAAAGGTCAGACACTTCCTGCATTTGAGAAAGCGGTCTTCTCTTTGAAGAAAGGAGAAATGAGCGAACCAGTTCTCAGTGAGGCAGGTTATCATATCATCCTTCTTGAGGATAAAGGAGGTTTCTTCCCCTATGATTCTGTCCATGCAGATATTCTTAAGTTCATAGAACAACGTGGACTCCGTGAGGAAATCATTGACACCAAACTGAATGAACTGGCCAAGAGTCGTGGCGAGAATGTGACTCCTGCCCAGCTTCTCGATGAAAAGACTGCAGAACTGGTGGCTCAGGATAAGGATTTGAAATACCTCGTCCAAGAGTATTATGATGGTCTCCTTCTCTATGAAATCAGCAATCGTACTGTCTGGGAGAAAGCGGCAAAAGACCAGCAAGGCATGGCACAGTATTTTAAGAAGAACAAGAAGAAATACAAGTGGGATGAACCTCGTTTTAAAGGTATAGCCTATCATGTCAAAGACGCAGCCGATGTGAATGCAGTGAAGAATGCTGTGAAGAGCCTTCCTTTCAGTGAGTGGGCAGAAAAGCTACGTAAGACGTTCAACAACGATTCAATCCTTCGCATCCGTGTCGAGAAGGGTATCTTTAAGAAAGGTGATAATGCTTTGGTAGACAAGGAAGTGTTCAAAAAGGATACGACCTATAAATCACTTAAAGACTATCCTATTGACGCTGTATACGGTAAGGTGCTAAAAGCTCCTAAAGAATATGAAGATGTACGTGGTCTGGTGTTAGCAGATTATCAAGAACAATTGGAGAAAGACTGGATTGCAGACCTTCGTAAGAGATATCCTGTAGAGGTGGATGAAAGTGTTCTGAAGACAGTGAATAAACACTAATTTGAAAGAATGAAAAGAAAAGTAAATGTTTTTCTTGCCTTTTTAGCTCTGCTTATGTTGACTGGAAGAACGGCCAATGCTGTTGTCTGTTCTCTTCCCGACGATAAAGATACAACCAAAACAGTATCTGAAGTTCCCGTTATTCCGGAGTCGAGTGTTGTCGATGAGGTGATTTGGATTGTTGGTGACGAACCGATTCTTAAATCTGATGTTGAGGGAATGCGTTTACAGGCAGAAGCTGAAGGTGTCAAATGGAGCGGTAATCCAGACTGTACAATCCCGGAACAAATAGCAGTTCAGAAGCTCTTCCTTCATCAGGCAGCTATTGACTCTATTGAGGTCTCAGAGTCGGAGATCTCTCAAGGTATCGATGAGCAGATAAATCGTTGGATTCAACTCATTGGCTCTCAGGAGAAGCTTGAAGAGTATCGAAAGCAGTCGATTGCCCAGATGCGTCAGGAAATGCACGATGAGTTCAAGAACAGTAAGCTGGTTCAGAGCATGCGTATGAAACTGGTTGAAGGCATTAGTGTTACACCAGCCGACGTTCGTAACTATTTCAAGGACTTACCGGAAGACAGTATACCATTTGTTCCAACTGAAGTAGAAGTACAGATACTGACTCAACAGCCACGTGTAAGCCAAGAAGAAATAAATAAGGTGAAGGATCAGTTGCGTGAATATACTGATCGTGTGACCAAAGGCGAGACAACATTTGCCACTTTGGCACGTCTTTATTCTGAAGATCCAGTGTCAGCCCGCCAAGGAGGTGAGTTGGGTTTTACAGGACGTGGTATGCTTGACCCTGCTTTTGCAAGTGTAGCTTTCAATCTGACTGACCCAAAGAAAATATCGAAGATTGTGGAAACAGAATTCGGATTCCATATCATACAGCTGATAGACAAGCGTGGAGATCGTGTAAATGTCCGCCACATTCTTCGGAAACCGCAAGTTTCTTCAGAGTCTATTGACCAGACAATTGCCCGACTCGACTCAATCGGCAATGATATTCGTGACAAAAAGTTCACTTTTGAAGAGGGTGCAAGTATTATTTCAGACGATAAAGACACAAAGAAGAATGGTGGTCTGATGGCAAACTCCTCTGAAGGAGTGAGAACATCTAAGTTTCAGATGAAGGATCTCCCGACAGAAATTGCCAGAGTGGTGGACACGATGCAGGTCGGAGAAATATCTAAGGCATTCAAAATGGTTAACAGACAAGGTAAAACCGTGTGTGCCATTGTAAAACTGAAAAACCGGACAGATGGTCATAAAGCGACGATAACTGAAGACTTTCAAGTGATGAAAGATGTCGTGCTGGCAAATCGTCGTGAACAGGTGCTCCATGACTGGGTGGTTGAAAAGATTAAGCATACGTATGTAAGAATGAACGAAAGATATAAGGATTGTAATTTCGAATACCAAGGCTGGGTGAGATGAGAATAAAAATCCATAAAAGAAACGTTCTTTGCGGGCATAGAATCGTCATCCTGTCGATTCTATGCCTGTTTGGACTTAGTGTTGTTTACTCGATGAAGCCTTCTAAGAAACGGAAGGCTTCAGGTGATGACCGTGTCTATTTGGTTCATTCTGATGAGTTGAGGTATGATCGTTATGGAGCCAATCCTGATGCACAGATAGTAAAAGGACACGTTTCTTTCCGCCATCAAGGGGCTACACTGACTTGTGACAGTGCCTATTTTTATCAGGCCTTGAATTCAGTGAAAGCATTTGGACATGTACATTTCCGACAAGGAGACACTTTGTCTTTAGATTGTGACCATGGTGACTACGATGGGCAAGAGCAGATGTTACATGCCCGTAAAAATGTCGTTCTAAAACACCGTCGTCAGGTCTTATATACGGATAGTCTTGATTACGACCGGCTTTATAGCAATGCGTATTTCTTCGAAGGAGGCAGACTCATTGATGGAAAGGAGATGCTCAGTTCCGATTGGGGTGAATATAATACGGAGACTCGTGAAGCGGTCTTCTTTTATGATGTTCGTCTTACTAATGGGAATCGTCTGGTAACGACAGACACTTTATATTATGATACCAAGACATCAATGGCACATGTTGTCGGTCCCTCCCAAATCACACAGGATCAGAATGTGGTGAATACCAATGACGGCTATTTTGATACGAAATCAGATAAAGCTCGTCTTTATTCGCGTTCAACAATAGTAAATAAGAATAAAACAATCACAGGCGACAGCCTTTTCCATGATAAGGCAACAGGGGAGAGTGAAGGATTTGGTAATGTCATTTATGTAGACCAGGAGAATAAAAATGAACTTCATTGTGGACATTTGGTCTATAATGAGAACACGGGCTATGGCTATGCAACAGAAGAGGCATTGGTGAAGGACTATTCTCAAAAGGATACACTTTTCATGCATAGCGATTCAATGAAAGTATATACATATAATATAAATACTGATTCTGTTTACCGTAAAGTCCATTGCTATGACCGGGTGCGGGCATACCGAACAGATGTCCAGGCCGTATGTGACTCGTTAGTGTTTAACTCTTCTGATTCATGTATGACAATGTATAAAGATCCTATAGTTTGGAATCAAGGAAGACAGCTACTTGGGGAAGAGATAAAGATCTATATGAATGACTCCACAATAAGAATGGCTCATGTTATTGGACAGTCTCTGATGGTAGAAAAGGTAGATGAAGAGAAACACTTTAACCAGATTTCATCGAAGGAAATGCTTGCGTTTTTCACTGATGGAGTGTTAAGGAGGACAGTTTCCGCGGGGAATGTATTAATTGTATATTATCCCATTGATGAGAAAGACAGTTCTATTATCGTCATGAATTACAGCGAAACGGATACAATGAAAATGTTCTTGTCGGAACAACGGAAAATGGAAAAGATCTGGATGTCAAAGGCAACAGGAACATGGTATCCATTAAGTCAGATTCCGCCGAGTCGTTTCCATTTACCTCAATTTGCATGGTTTGAAAATATACGTCCAAGAGATAAGTATGATGTTTTTGAATGGCGCGGGAAAACAGAGGAAGAGAAGTTGAAAGTTGTAGAGCGACATGCAGCTCCGCTACAAACCATCTCATCTGAAGTTCAGAACCCCGTCTCGTCATCAGAGCAAAAAGAAAAAGCGAATGAGTGATATTATACAGCTTTTACCTGATTCTGTGGCAAACCAAATTGCTGCGGGAGAAGTAATTCAGAGACCAGCAAGTGTAATCAAAGAACTTGTGGAGAATGCTGTTGATGCCGGTGCTTCAACAATTAATGTCATCGTCGTAGATGCAGGCAGGACAATTATACAAGTAATTGATGATGGGTGTGGAATGTCTGAAACGGATGCACGTCTGGCTTTTGAACGACATGCCACATCGAAAATAAAGAAAGCTGATGATCTTTTCTCATTAAAGACAATGGGATTCCGGGGAGAGGCTTTAGCTTCCATTGCTGCGGTTGCACAAATAGAGTTAAAGACTCGGCTGAAGGGAGAGGAACTTGGTACTCATCTTTATATTTCTGCTTCAAGAATTAATAATCAGGAACCATGCTCATGTCCTGTAGGAAGCAACTTCAAAGTTGAAAATCTATTCTTTAATGTTCCGGCACGCCGGAAATTCTTAAAGTCAAATACTACAGAACTTAATAATATCCTGACTTCTTTTCAAAGAATTGCTTTAGTTTATCCAGAGATTAATTTTACTTTTCATAGTAATGATCTGGAGCTCTTTAATCTCAAATCTACTCATATACATCAGCGTATCCTTGATGTTTTCGGAAAGAGAATTAACCAGGACTTACTATCTGTTAATGTAGATACGACCGTGTGCAAGATTTCTGGATTTGTCGGAAAACCTGAATCTGCACGGAAAAAGGTTCCTCATCAGTATTTCTTCGTGAATGGTCGGTATATGAAACATCCTTATTTTCATAAAGCCGTCATGTCTGCCTTCGAACGTCTGATACCAACAGGTGAACAGGTTCCATATTTTATTTACTTCAACTTGCCTCCAGAAGATATTGATGTTAATATCCATCCGGTGAAGACGGAGATAAAATTTGAAAACGAACAGGCTATTTGGCAGATTCTACTTGCAGCTGTGAAAGAAGCTGTCGGATTGTTTAGTGGTGTGACTTCTTTGGATTTTGATGTACATGGGAAGCCGGAGATTCCTGTGTTTGATGAGAAGAAACAATTGAACTCTCCTAAAGTTCAGTACAATCCGTCTTATAATCCGTTTAAGCAGAATATTTCCAGACAGTCGACTAAAGCAGAAGATTGGACGGCCTTGTATGATGGAATTACAACTCCTCCTGACAAGGAGTTGTCTGTGTTTCCTGAACCTGAAAATTTCTCACAACAATCAATAGTTGATGAGAAGTCTCCTGTTCATTATCAATACAAGGAGAAGTATATCATGACAGCTGTAAAATCTGGTCTGATGGTCATAGATCAGCATCGCGCGCACGTACGTATATTATATGAGGACTATATGGAACGGATTGCTAGTCATCATGGTGTTTCTCAAAAGATGCTTTTCCCTGAGATAGTTCATCTATCTCCATCAGAGAATGCTATGTTCGAAAGCGTATTGACCGAGCTATCTGATATTGGTTTTGAACTTACAAGTTTAGGAGCTGATTCGTATGCTGTTAATTCGATTCCTTCTGGATTGGACGGATTGAATGTGGTAGATTTAATTCATGACATGCTAAGTACTGCTATTGAACAAGGTGAAGGTATTATGGAAGAGATTAATAGTAGTTTAGCGTTAGGACTTGCTCGAAGTGTGGCAATTCCATATGGACAAGTTCTTAATAACGATGAGATGGACAAAATAGTGAATGGTTTGTTTGCTTGTTCGAATATGAATTATACCCCAAATGGAAAAAAAATTTTGTGCATAGTAGATCAGCATGAGTTTGAGCATTTATTGGGCTAATCAAACAGCATTATCATCGTGTTTATAAATACAAATCAGTTTTTTTAATAAAAAGTGATTTTTTCTTAAGAAAATGTGTGTGGAATAAAAAATATTTATTAACTTTGCCCACAAATCTAGGAATAGAGTGTATTTCGAAATATAAATTTAGTGATAAATATTATTATAAGTTATGAAAAAATTATTAATTGTATTGGCTTTTGCCAGCGTTTCCTTGTCATCTATGGCACAAGGATTTGACGTTGTAGACAAGTACAGAGTGGCTACTAATTCTTTCTGGAGCAACTGGTTCATCCAGGTTGGTGCCCAGTATGATGTTTGGTACTCTAGTGAAGAGCACGGAAGACATTTGGATAGAAGTCCGTTCAAGAAATTCCGTTCAAGTGTTCCTGTTCCTGCAATCGCTATTGGTAAGTGGTTTACTCCTGGTCTTGGACTTCGCACCAAATTGATGGGATGGCAAGGTAGAACAGTTTATGATGATCAGAAACACGAAAACAAGTATTGGATTCTTAACGAGCACATCTTGTTCAACTTGAGCAATATGCTTTGTGGTTATAATCCAAATCGTGTTTGGAACGTGATTCCGTTTGTTGGAGGTGGTGTTGGTCGTAGCATGTCTGCAGACCTTTACTCTATGGATCTCAGCGCTGGTCTTTTGCAGGAGTTCCGTCTGAGCCGCAAAGTGGCTCTGAACCTTGAGGTGGCTTGGAACCGTTGTGAGACTGACATTGATGGTGGTAATGTCCATTCAGATGGTAACCGTGGTTGGGATACCCATGATAACAACCTCTATCTTGAGTTAGGTCTGACCTTTAATCTCGGTAAGGCTACATGGGAGAAGATGCCAGATGTTGATGCTATCAAGGCTCTCTCTGAGTCTCAGATTGCAGCACTCCGTGCTCAGCTCGATGACGCAAATGCAGAGAACAACCGTCTGAAGAACCTCTTGGCTAATCAGAAGCCTGCTGAGACTCCGAAGACCGTTAAGGAGTTCGTTGCTGTTCCTGTAACTGTTTACTTCTATCTTGACAAGACCACAAGTGGTCCTTCTTACAAGAGCGACTTGATCGATGTTAAGAACCTTGTTGACGTTGCTAAGGATAAGGGTGCTGGTGTGCTCGTAACTGGTTATGCTGATAGCGCAACTGGTAAGCCTGATCACAACCAGTGGCTGTCTGAGAAGCGTGCTGAGCAGGTTGCTAACGAAATCGTTAAGATGGGTATGAGCCGTGATAAGATCCAGACCGCTGCTAAGGGTGGTGTTGCTATCCTGTCACCGATCAACCTCGACCGTCGTGCAACTGTTGAGATTAAGAATTAATTTCGAACAAACAATTTAAATTCTAAAGAGCATTTCATTAATTGAGATGCTCTTTTTTATTTGTTGGATAAAAAACTTGTGAAAGTCTTGGCTAAGTCAATAAAAAATAATACCTTTGCAGTGCTTTTGAGAAACACGGGCGTTTAGCTCAGCTGGTTTAGAGCATCTGCCTTACAAGCAGAGGGTCGGCGGTTCGAATCCGTCAACGCCCACTTGGGGTGTTTCCCTGTGGTCCTTCGGGATTGCAGGGATTTTAATAATATAGTTTATGTTAGTTAAACAATTATCTATTTTTTTGGAAAACAAGTCTGGTAGATTAACAGAAGTGACAGAAGTCTTAGGTGAAGCTGGTATTAATCTATCCGCCATGAGTATTGCTGATAACAGTGATTTTGGCACACTTCGTTGCGTGGTCTCTGATCCTGACCGTGCTTATGATATTCTCAAGAAAGCCGGTTTTGCCGTAAAGGTGACTGATATAATCGCTTTTGCTTTCCCGAATACTCCTGGTGCTCTCTCTACGATTTTCCGTTTCCTTTCTGAGCATGGAGTGTTTATAGAATATATGTATTCTTTTAATAATGGCGACGGAGCAAATGCAATTATTCGCCCCACAGATTTGGAAGCATGTGATGAACTGCTCCAGAAGGCAAATGTTAAAGTACTTGGACCAGAAGAACTGTATAATCTATAAAAAATGTAAAAATTAAGGCATTTTCTTTGTGGTTTGAAATTTTATGTCTAACTTTGCACTCGCTTTTAAGGATACGGGCGTTTAGCTCAGCTGGTTTAGAGCATCTGCCTTACAAGCAGAGGGTCGGCGGTTCGAATCCGTCAACGCCCACAGACAAAGACCTGTAACTAATATAGTTGCAGGTCTTTTTGTTTGTCTACATTAATAAACTTTATAGGATTCTTTTCGACGATATGAATTTTAATTCGTAATTTTGCACACAAACAATAAGAATTAGATATGTTTCTTGAATATTTAACGGCGATTTCGCCAATTGATGGACGTTACAGAAATAAAGTAGAGGTACTTGCTGATTATTTCTCAGAATATGCACTTATTAAGTATCGTGTGCGTGTAGAGATTGAGTATTTTATTTCTTTGTGTGAATACCCGCTCCCTCAATTAGCTGCATTTGATCACAAGCAATTTGATCTGTTACGAGATATATACAGAAAGTTTGATCTGGCTGATGCTCAGAGAGTAAAAGATATTGAAAAGATTACGAATCATGATGTGAAGGCTGTCGAGTATTTTATCAAAGAGGAATTTGATAAGATAGGTGGTTTAGATGCCTTCAAAGAGTTCATCCATTTTGGTCTGACTTCTCAAGACATTAATAATACAAGTGTTCCTTTGTCTTTGAAGGAAGCTTTAGAGCAGGCTTTCTATCCCATGTTAGATGAGCTGATTTGCCAGCTGCAGCAGTTTGCTGATGAATGGAAAGATGTTCCAATGCTTGCCAAGACACATGGACAGCCCGCTTCTCCCACTCGTTTGGGTAAAGAGGTAATGGTCTATGTCTATAGACTGACAGAGCAGTTTGAGCAATTGAAGAGTTGTAAGTTCACCGCCAAATTTGGAGGAGCAACAGGTAATTTTAATGCTCACCATGTAGCATATCCCAATGAAGACTGGAAATCTTTCGGTAATCGTTTTGTAAGCGAGAAACTCGGACTGGTGCGTGAGCAGTATACCACACAGATCAGTAATTACGATTGTTTAGGCTCCGTGTTTGATTCTATCAGAAGAATCAATACGATCATCATTGATTTAGACCGTGATTTTTGGATGTACATCTCAATGGAGTACTTCAAGCAGAAGATAAAGGCTGGAGAAGTTGGCTCAAGTGCCATGCCTCATAAGGTTAATCCTATCGATTTCGAAAATAGTGAAGGCAATCTTGGTATTTCCAATGCTTTGTTGCAATTCTTGGCACAGAAATTGCCGGTAAGTCGTTTGCAGCGTGATCTGACAGACTCTACTGTATTAAGAAATGTTGGAGTTCCTATCGGACATAGCATGATTGCTGTTCAGAGCACTCTCAAAGGTTTGCGCAAGTTGATCCTTAACAGGGAGAAATTAGCAGAAGACTTGGAGAATACGTGGGCCGTAGTGGCTGAAGCCATTCAGACCATCTTGAGAAGAGAGGGTTACCCTCATCCTTATGAGGCCCTAAAAGCTTTGACACGTACAAACATGAAGATGACAGAAGAGACAATTCATGAGTTTATTAAGACATTAGATGTCAGCGACAGTGTGAAAGCTGAGCTGATGCAGATTACACCATCTAACTATACTGGAGTATAATATTAACGTATAAATAAAATTAGAGAAAGAATTATTATTAACCCAGCCGTGAGGCTAAAATGAAAAGAACTATTATGGATTCAGAATTAGAGAACAAAACACAAGAACAATTTGGAGAGCAGCCTCAGAGTAACCGTGAAGGCTACAAGCCTGCAGGCTATTATCAGAAAGACTATCGGGCAGGTGGAAGACCACAACGCCCACGTATACACACTCAGCGTGCCTATACGTCTTCTCACTCAGAACAATCAGAAGAAGGAGGATTCCGACCTGAAGGATTTGGTGCTGGACTACAGTCTGGTAACACGACGCCGCAGCGTCCTTATCGTCCTCGATTCAATAATAATATGGAAGGTGGCTACCAGCAGCATGGCGGTTATCAGCCTCGTCAACAGGGTGGTTATCGTCCAAAATTCAACAATGCGGAAGGGCAGGAAGGTTATCAGCCTCGTCCTCAGGGCGGTTTCCGTCCCCGTCCACAGGGTGGTGGTTATCAGTCACGTCAGCAGGGTGGCGGCTATGGCCAGCGTGGCGGTTATCAGCAGCGCTCACAAGGTGGTTACGGTTCTCAGGGCGGTTACGGTCAGCGTGGCGGTTATCAGCAGCGTTCACAAGGCGGATACGGTTCTCAGGGTGGTTACGGCCAGCGTGGTGGCTATCAGCAGCGTTCTCAAGGCTATAATCCCAATGCTAAGTATAGCTTGAAGAAGCGTATTGAATATCGTGAAGATCATATAGATCCCAACGAGCCGATTCGTTTGAATAAGTTCTTGGCAAATGCCGGTGTATGCTCCAGACGTGAGGCTGATGAGTTTATCCAGGCAGGAGTCGTTTCTGTGAA
This sequence comes from uncultured Prevotellaceae bacterium, assembly GCA_902762325.1. Lineage (GTDB taxonomy): Bacteria > Bacteroidota > Bacteroidia > Bacteroidales > Bacteroidaceae > Prevotella. Next base: position 26,435 of record CACWNV010000001.1, read on the forward strand.
CGGAGAGGTTGTCACAGAGCTTGGAACAAAAGTTCAGCGTACTGACTCTGTCGTATTCCATGAGCAGCCGGTAACACTTGAGAAGAAAGTTTACGTGTTGCTTAACAAGCCGAAGGATTATGTGACGACAAGTGATGATCCCGAACAGCGCAAGACGGTGATGGACCTTGTTAAGAATGTATGCCCTGAGCGTATTTATCCTGTTGGTCGTCTCGACAGAAACACTACAGGCGTTCTTCTGCTTACCAATGATGGCGACTTGGCAAGTAAGCTTACTCATCCTAAGTTCCTGAAGAAAAAGGTATATCATGTTTTCCTTGACAGGAACGTAACAGCTCATGACTTGCAGCAGATTGCTGATGGCATAACTCTTGAAGATGGTGAAATCCATGCCGACGAGATTGCATACGCTGATCCTCGTGACAAGAGCCAGGTCGGTATCGAGATCCACAGTGGGAAGAATCGTATTGTCCGCCGTATCTTCGAAAGCTTAGGCTATCGTGTGATAAAGCTTGATCGCGTTCAGTTTGCAGGACTCACTAAGAAGGGACTTCGCCGTGGTGACTGGCGCTTCCTTACTGAAAAGGAAGTTGAAATGCTTCGTATGGGAGCCTTTGAATAAGGATACCTGTAGAGAAAACTAACATTTTAGCATATAAAAAGTTATACAAGAATAGTATATGGATTCAATTCGTAGAACCAAAGTCGTTGATGCTCTGAAGTGCAACGATTTTGGTGTGCAAATCAACGTCAAAGGATGGGTGCGTACGCATCGTAGCAGTAAAGTGGTAGATTTTATTGCATTGAATGATGGTTCGACCATTAAGAACATTCAAGTTGTCGTTGATCCCAGCAAGTTTGACTCTGAGTTGCTGAAGCAAATCACCACAGGTGCTTGCATCAGTGTTATTGGAACATTAGTAGAGAGCCAGGGAGCCGGTCAGGCTTCGGAAATTCAGTGTGAGAGCATACAGCTTTATGGGACATGTGGTAACGACTATCCCATGCAGAAGAAAGGGCAGAGCTTTGAGTATATGCGTCAGTATGCTCATCTTCGTTTGCGTACCAACACGTTTGGGGCTGTCATGCGCATCCGCCACAACATGGCTATGGCAATCCACACCTATTTCCACGAGCATGGCTTCTTCTATTTCCATACACCGCTGATTACAGCCAGCGACTGTGAGGGAGCAGGTAACATGTTCCAGGTGACAACCAAGAACCTCTATGATTTGAAAAAGGACGAGGCAGGTAAAATCATCTATGACGATGACTTCTTCGGACAGCAGACATCGCTGACGGTTTCCGGACAGCTGGAAGGCGAACTGGGTGCAACGGCTTTAGGCGCTATTTACACCTTTGGACCAACCTTCCGTGCTGAGAATTCCAATACTCCGCGACATCTGGCAGAGTTCTGGATGATTGAACCCGAGGTGGCATTCCTCAATCAGGAAGAACTGATGGATCTGGAGGAAGATTTCATCAAGTATTGTGTACGTTGGGCATTGGAGAACTGCAAGGACGACCTTGAGTTCCTGAACAAAATGATTGACAAGAGTCTTATCGCCCGTCTCGAAGGCGTGCTTAAGGATACCTTCGTTCGTCTGCCCTATACAAAGGGAATTGAGATCCTGCAGGAAGCTATCAAGAACGGAAAGAAGTTCGAGTTCCCATGTAACTGGGGCGATGACCTGGCTTCCGAGCACGAGCGCTATCTTGTGGAGGAACATTTCAAGAAACCGGTTATCATGACCGACTATCCAGCCAGCATCAAGGCGTTCTATATGAAACAGAACGAGGCTCAGGGCGAAGGCTCGGTTGGCTATCAAGGTTGTGTAGCTCCCGGTCGCACCATGCAGGGAACTGATGTTCTTTTCCCGCAGATTGGTGAGATTATCGGCGGCAGTGTCCGTGAGGAGAGTTATGACAAGTTGATGGCAGAGATTGAGAGTCGCCAGATGGAGACCGACAAACTCTGGTGGTATCTGGATACCCGTAAGTACGGTTCATGTCCTCATGCAGGTTTCGGACTTGGCTTTGAGCGTCTGATCCTCTTCGTTACAGGAATGCAGAACATCCGTGACGTCATTCCGTTCCCACGCACACCAAAGAACGCAGAGTTTTAAATCAATAGTAAACTTACGTTGAACTCATATTAAAAATCTCGCAAGAAGCTTTGATAAAAGCACTTGCGAGATTTTTTTTCTACACACGACAGAACTTCTATCCCTTTTCGTCTTCTGTTGCCTTTTCTGTTCGAACAGGAGAAGGTTCTGCTGCCATCTTCATTTCATCTCCTTCCTCAAAGTGAGGATACATAGAGATAACCGACGACTCTTTCACATTATTTTCTTCATCAGCCTGTTCATATTTCTTGAAGTTCTCTGCCTGTTCGAAGATTTCCTTGAAAACTTCATCTTGTGGTACAGGAGGATAACCATGCTCGGCAAGTATAAGTATCAGGTCCATTTGTAGTTCAGCCTTGATGTCCGACCGATTTGCCCAGTCTGTATATTTCGACTTGTCATCCACCATCTTCTTCACAGCAGCAGCCAATGTCAGCAGTTTGTCTTCGGGATACTCAAAGCCGAACTTATGGGCAATCTCTTTCAGAATGTCGTAAAAAGCTTTCTCTTCGTAGGTGATGCCTAAGTCCTTGAACGACTTCTTCTCCTTGTTCACCTCCTTCAGCAGTTCTGCCATCTGCTTGGCTACTTCATTGAGCACCTCTTCGGCAAACACGGCATTATCGCTACGGTCGTTATATCGCTGCACCAAGGCGTTCAGACGCTTCGTGAAGTCCACTCCCTTCATCTTGTTTACTTTCTTGAAGTCGGTGATAACTGTCCGAAGCAGTTTCTCCATCAGTTTCACCTTGGTATTGGGCAACTTCAGTTTCTCCAGTCTTGCCATGTAATCCTCGCTAAGCAAGTCCAGATCCTTCGTGTTTGCGTTCACCTGTGCGACTTCTTCCACTCCGTCCGATTGCAAGGCTTCTGCTATCATCTGACTCACCTTGCGGTTCATTTGTGACGCATCGGGAGCATCACCTTTGGTCAACTTGTAAATGATAGACCGTACACCTGTAAAGAAATGGATGTCCTCACGGTCCTTGTCGGTGATATCCTCATGGTTGGAACAGAGGTTGAAAGCCGATTTCAGTTTCCTGGCATGACCCATAAACAGGTTCTGGGTTTTCTCCGTAGCCTGTACGAACTCCGCCGCATGTTTCAGACATTCCAACTGTTCCAGTGGTGTACCTGTGGAGAACTTGCTGTAATCGAAAACATGAAACATCCTGCGGAGGATATCCAACTCGTCTTTCACCATTGTAACGCTCTGTTCGATGGTTTCCACATTCTCGCCCAAGTCACCGCCGGCATACTGCTTCAGGGCATTGTTCATGTTGCTCTTGATGCCGATGTAGTCAACCACCAGTCCCTTATCCTTGCCTTCATACACTCTGTTTACCCTCGAAATGGTTTGTACCAACGTGTGTTTCTGCAACGGTTTGTCAATATACATCGTATCAAGACAAGGCACATCAAACCCTGTTATCCACATCGACACGACGATTGCAATCTTGAAGTTCGAGTCGGGATTCTTATAAAGAACATCCAGTGCCTTTCGGTCTTCGTCCGAACCAATCAGTTCCCTCAGTTTCGGGTCATCGTCTTTCTCGCGGGTCATCACCAGTCGGATGCGCTCAACGGGTGTCTGGTCTTCTGAGCCTATCTTCTTTTCCCATTCAGGACGTAAGGAAACAATCTGTTTATAGAGGTCGTAGGCAATTTCCCTGCTGGAACATACGAACATCGCCTTGCCGCAAACGCTACTTCCTTCCTCTATTCGTTTCTCATAGTGCTCGATGAAATCCCGTGCCACTACTGCCAGTCGCTTCGGGTCGCCCAGAATCTTGTTCATCTGCGTCACCGCTTTCTTGCTTTCCTCTATCTGGTATTCATTGGCTCCCTGTTCTGCACATTGTTTATAATATGCCTCTATTGCCTCCAGTTGCTTATGGTCGGCAAACACCTTGGCGGCTCTTCCTTCATAGACGATTCGCCGGGTGATACCGTCTGCCACCGACTCCGTCATGGTATAGCTGTCCACCACGTCTCCAAACACATCTATCGTCGCATCAATGGGCGTTCCCGTGAACCCCACGTAGGTGGCATTGGGCAGGGAGTCATGCAGATACTTGGCAAAACCATAGCTGCGCTTCACGCCTTTATCGGTAATAGTTACATTCTGTTCCACATTCGTCTGCGAGCGATGCGCTTCGTCGGAGATGCAGATGATGTTGGCGCGGTCAGATAAGAGATTGATGTCTTCGCTGAACTTTTGAATGGTCGTCAGGAACACACCGCCGCTCTTTCGTCCTCTCAGTTTCTTGCCTAACTCTTCGCGTGTCTCGACATTCACCACCGTCTCGTCCCCGATAAACTGCTTGGCATTCACGAATTGGCTAGACAACTGGTCGTCCAAGTCCGTGCGGTCGGTTATCAATACGATGGTAGGACTTGCCAGATGACGACTGCGCATCAGCATACGGGTAAGGAACAGCATCGTCAGGCTCTTTCCACAACCTGTTGCACCGAAATACGTTCCCCCTTTACCGTCGCCATGCAGATTGATGTGCGAATGTTCCAAGATATTTTCGTAGAGGCGATGAGTAGCGAAGAATTGCGGATAGCGGCACACAATCTTTCGTTCACTCTTCGAGGTGTCGGGGAAAAACACGAAGTCTTTCATTACACTTAGCAACCGTTCCCGACGGAATAGGCCTGCCATCATTGTGTGTAGCGAGTCGATACCATCGTTAGCCTTATCCGTCCGCTCCACCTTGCGCCAGGCATAGAAGAACTCGTAGGGCGTGAACAGCGTACCGTATTTATTGTTCACTCCATCGCTGATGACCACGAAGGCATTATAGCGGAACAACTCAGGAATGTCCCTCCGATAGCGCACCGTCAACTGCGTATAGGCATTCATGATGGTGGTGTCTTCCTTCACGGCACTCTTAAACTCTAATACCACTACTGGCAAACCGTTCACATAGACGATTCCGTCAGGGATGCGTCGTTCCTGTCCTTTTATCTCCAACTGGTTTACCGCCTTAAAGATATTCCTATCCGTATTGTCAAAGTCAATCACCTCCACGAACAAGTCGGGCAAAGAAGCATCCTCACGCTTGATGGCGAAGCCTTCCGTCATCAGCCGATACGTCTGTGCGTTCTGCTGATAGAGTGGGGTGCCATTGTCTGCCGTCAACTTTGCCATGATTCTCTCCACTTCCAAGGGAGTGATTTCCTCATCGGCGTATCTATCTATCAGATACATCCGCAGGTCATCCTTCAGCAGTACCTCCGACAACTCCTTGTGTATCGTCTCGCCATTCACGTAACTGTAGCCCTGTTGCTCAAACAGTTCCATGATGGCCATCTCCAGCGTATGTTCGTTAAAGTGTGACATAGGCGTTAGTTTTATTGATTGTTCTGCAGACGAAAGAACTCTTTTTGTTGTTCTATTTCACGGCGTAATTCTTCTTGTGTAGGCATGTATGTCAGATATTTTGCCGCATAGAGTTGGTCACTACCATTCAAAACAGAATAGTGAGCCACATCCTCATCTGTGTCTGCACAAAGCAACATGCCGATGGTAGGATTATGTCCCTTTGGGCGAACCAGTTCATCAAACATCTTCACGTACATGTCCATCTGTCCCACGTCCTGATATCTTAGCTTGGAAGTCTTGAGGTCAACCAACACGAAACAACGCAAGTGATAATTGTAAAACACCAAATCGATGTAATAATCCTCCTTCTCTGTATGTATATGCTTCTGACGATCCACAAAAGCGAAACCCTTGCCCAACTCCATCAAGAACGGTATCAGATGGTCGATAATACTCTGCTCCAAATCACTTTCCGTATAATTGGTGTTGTTCTTAAATCCCAAAAACTCTGCAACTACAGGATTCTTAAGATATTCCAATTTGTCTTGTAATGGAGTCGTCAACTGTTTCATCTCCTTGCGTACCACTTCCTTATCCTGCGATTGCAAAAGGCGATGATAATACTGGCTACTCACGTTGCGCTGTAGAGTTCGGGTACTCCACATTTCGCAGGCAGCCTCCTGTTCATACCATTCGCGAGCCTCTGTGCTCGGCTCTTGCAGGATAATGCGATAGTGAGTCCATGTTAAGCGTATTGGAGATTTTGCACGGAGTGATTGCAATATGTTTTCAGATTTTCTACTCACTGCGTGGAAAATATTTTGCTCTTCTCCATCATCAGATTTTCTACTCACTGCGTAGAAAATGTCAGGATGGTAGTTGTAGAAAGCTAAGAAGTGATACAAATTGGCCTGTTGGAAACCTTTGCCGAATTTTTCTGCCAGTGACTTTGCCAAATTCTTCACCACTTGCTCACCATATTCTGCTCGTTTGTTTTTCAGTACTTCATGCCGAATGCGCATACCTAATAGCCAGTTACGCTTGATAAGCGTTTCGTTCACAGCATGATAGGCTGCTGCTTGAGCTTGCTCGATAATTGTGCAGGCATCGCTAAACAACTGACCGTTCTCTGTTTGAACTATTTTTTTTTCGTTTGCCATATTGATGTCTTTTCTTCGCTATTCATATTCCATATATAACGTTTATCCTTCTCGTCTCGCCATTCACGTAACTGTAGCCCTGTTGCTCAAATAGTTCCATGATGGCCATCTCCAGCGTATGTTCGTTAAAGTGTGACATAGGCTATTCCTTTTTCGTTAATTCATTATAGAGTGCCATTCCTTTCGCCGTAAGCAGATATTTCTGCCGTGGGTGCCGTGGGGATTGTGGATAGAGCATGCGGACAAATCCTTCAGCAATAGCAGGATTTAGATTATACTTCAGAAAATTCATTCTGTCTTTCAATCCCACTCCCTCAAGCATTTGCTTAATTGATAACTGTTCTTGCCCTATTACCTTTATCAGACGTATAATGAGTAAATTGTCCGTATGCAGCTTGTCCTGAAGTTGAGGGGGTACTTGAGGGGTACTTGCGGGGGTACTTGATGGGGTCGCCAAGTTTGGCTGCACGCTCCATTCTTTCGTCGGATGAATATGTAGATAACGGTTACGCAAGTCCCATTGTTCACCCAGCAGCAGATTGCGGAAGAAACGCTCAAGGTATATTGGGGTATAGTCTATTCCCTTTGCTATATTGTGATAGTTGGCACGAACCAATGCATTACGGAAATACCAAGAGTGCTTTGCAAACAAGTCGTTGTTCACATCAAAACCCAACGAGCGCAAATATTGTATGGTGAAAACGGCGGTGGTACGGGTATTTCCCTCGCCAAAGGCATGTATCTGCCACAATCCGGAGACAAACTTTGTCAGATGACTTATCATTTCATCTTGACCCTTTCCCTTATAGCTATATGCACGCTCCTGCTCTAAATCATAGTCGATAGCGCGGCGCAGGTCTTCCCAATTCAGATAGAGCACGGTATCACCTTCCAACACCCATTCCTTTTTTGTAATGTCGTATTTGCGTAATTCTCCTGCATGCTTCATCACGCCCTCGAAAACACGTCGATGAACAGACTGATAGCCACCTGTGCTGAAATCAAAGGTAGGACTTGACAAGACTTTTACGATATTTGCTGACACGCGGTCTGCCTCTTCCTTGTCTTCATCATTAGCATCGTGGGCAGTCTTCGTAATATAGTATTGATTGATGAGTTCACACGCTTCATCTATCGTAATATCTCCTTCAATATGCCGACACGCCGTGTTTTGCAGATAACTCGAAACCTTCAAGCCATCTACAGCCTGAAGACCTATAGCCGCCTGCCAATAGCCTGCCTTTTCCCTCTGAGAGGGTTCTCCTTGACGGATATACGTGTCAAAGTCTAAATATCCTTCCTTCATACTTGCACGTTTATTTCCCCATCTTCGACAGAAGCAAAGACTGTAATTCGGTTAGTTTGGAGATCTCGTCTGATTTTAAGCAGATATCTCTTTCTATAATACTAATAATTGTATCAAATTCTTGCATTATCGTACTTGGTGGAATGATACACTCCAAATCTTTAACTGCTTTATGAGTAATAGCAGGCATAGTAGAACTAGCGGCAGAGCTTTTAACCAATTTCTGTATGGTATCACTCTTTAAAAAATGATAAACATAATTACGAGTGATAGATAGGATTGGAGTTATTTTGAACAAATTGTTTGCGATAATTCCTTCCAATCTACGACATACAGTACCAGCATCACCATATCTAATCATAATGACATCTTCCCTTGTGGAGAAATATCTCTTATTTGAGATGTTTACATATCTTGGAGGCTCTGTTGTATTTGGAGTATAGTCAATTATTCTAATAAAGCGATTATAGCCTTTATACTTAATAAGTGATTGGTCTTCGACTTCAACTTGAATCCCTTGTGATAGTTCTACATAATCTCCTAGCGTACCCATTCTCCAGCCTTCGGGGAGGTTTTCTTTGTCGATGTTATCGACGAACATTTTGCGGTAGAGGGCTTGGGCGGTGGCTTCGAGGTGCAAAATCATTTGATTGTTGAGACGAATGCGGTTTGTTAGCGTTTCGTATTCAGATACGATTTCACGTTGGCGAGTGATGGAAGGGATAGGGAGTTGTACGTCGCAAAGCTCGTCCCAATCGAAAATCTCACGAGCACTTCCATGAGAATGGAAACGTGCATAGCGGTCAAACTCTGGCCGACGAAACCACATCATCAAATACTCTGGCAATAGTTGTTCGTGGTCAATAACCTCAAAAACTGTATATGCTTGAGAAACAATGGCATTATCATATTTGTCAAGTAAGCCAATTGCTATCTTATCGCCACGTCGCGAAGTATCCGCAATATAAACTAACTGATTCCTTTCAACAACCTTATATGTAGACATATCCGTACCAATGGTATTAGCAATCGAAGGCATAAACTCTTTCGATACGCTAAGTCCCAGCAAGTTCGTAACCTTCAACTCCCGATTACGAACATTCACCTCTCTGATATAGTCGCCTAAACGTTTATATCCCATTCGTTTTTTCTATTATCTGGCTACAAAGATAATCATTTTATTCCTAATATTAGTATAAATTACGGGAGAATAGAGGAAATTATGGGGGAATTTCCCCTAATTTTAATAAAAAGTTGTATCTTTGCACCAAGAAAAGAACCAGAAGATGAAAGTAGAACCAGTACCATATCTAAATCCACAAAAGCAGGTGGAGGCCATCCAAATGCTTACCAATCAGCAATTACAGCCACTATTTCAAAAGATTAGTAGCGAATATCTGTATTGGGACAAAGTGAAATACATGGCACCCAAAGGCCATGATAAGCAAGTCTTATGGCAGGCCGTGAAGATTCAACGTTTATTGAATGCACAAGATATCCGTTTTGGTAACTACACATTCCACTTTACGGTGACTAAAAACATGTTGGCTCTGCTTCATGACTTTGATATGAACTTAGGAGGTAGTTTGGGGACAAAAAGCATTATACCTGCCACAGACAAGAATTATTATCTGATTAGTTCTATCATGGAAGAAGCTATCGCTTCAAGCCAGATGGAAGGTGCCTCCACCACACGGCGCGTTGCCAAGGATATGCTTAGAAAGCGGCTCAAACCTATTAATAAGAGCCAACAGATGATAGTCAACAACTATGAAACAATCAGCAAGATTTCAAAAGGCAAACAGGCCGATTTTACCATAGAGGGACTGCTTGACATTCATCGCTCAATTGCCAACAAGACATTGGACAACCCTGAGGACGAAGGTGTGTTCCGCAGAAATAACGATATTTTTGTGGTTGACGGTATCACTGGTCACGTCGCTCATACACCGCCATCGTTTACAGAGATTGATGCCATGATAAAGGATTTATGTGAATTTGCTAATAGTGACAATAGCGAGAATTTCATACATCCTATCATTAAAGGCATTATTATTCATTTTGCATTGGCTTATATCCACCCCTTTGTAGACGGTAACGGAAGAACGGCAAGGTCCTTATTTTATTGGTATATGATAAAAAAAGGATATTGGTTGACTGAGTATCTTTCCATTTCCAGGATTATTTATACCAATAAAAAGGCTTATGAGAAGGCTTTTCAATATACAGAGAATGATGGAAACGACTTGTCATATTTCATTCAATATCATTTAGATGTGATGAAAAAAGCCTTTGAAGAATTAAAGAAATTTTTGCAACGCAAGATTGATGAGCAACAAAATGTATTACGATTTGTTGGAATCTCAAATATCAATGAACGTCAGAGATATGTTCTCAAAACAATATCGGAAAACAAACGTACACTTTTTACTCCCAAAGAACTGGCTACCCAGTTTGATATTTCGGCAAGGTCTGCCAGAACTGATTTACAGGAATTGGTAGAAATGGGTTATTTAAGTGTTACTAACCTGAATAAGAGAGCCTTAGGATATATAAAATCCGAGCGTTTTGAAGAACTCCTGCAAGAATCTTCAAATAAACGATAGAGGAAATTAGGGGAAATTTAAGGGGAATTTCCCCTAATTTGAACTACTATAGATTATATCCTAACTTCTCAAACAGGTCTTTTAGTTGTTGTTTGCTCTCTTCTTCCTGTTGTAAGAGGTCTCGCATTTCCGTTTGTAGCTGGCGCATTCGGGTGTCGAAGTCTATCTGTTCATCGCGATTGCGGAACTCGATGTACTTACTTGGGACGAGACTCCAGCCTTTCTTCTCTATTTCATCAAGTGTTGCAGAGTAACAATACTCTGGTTCGTCGTGATAGGTCTGCTCATATCCTACACGTTGCCAGTTGTGGAAGTTCTCGGCAATCTGCTGTATCTGTTCTTGTGAGAACTGGATGTACTTCTTTTCGAACGGCTCTCCCCACTGGCGCAGGTCGATGAACAGCACTTCATCCTCACGGTTGCGATAGCGGACCATCCTGCCGTTCTGCTCTACGGTCCGGGCTTTCTTGTTGTTGTTCAATATCCACAATGTCACGCTGATGTCAGTAGAGTAGAACATATTTCGGGGCAGAATGACAATTGCTTCCACCACCTTATTTATTAATAACTGACGACGAATAGCCAGTTCCGTACCGTCACCGCTCAATGCACCGTTGGCAAGTAAGAAGCCCGCCGTACCATTGGCGGAAAGCTTGGAAACGATGTTGAGAATCCAACCGTAATTGGCATTGCTTGTGGGTGGTGTCTCATAGCCTGCCCATCGTAGGTCTTCCTTCAGTTCGTTCTCAGCCCTCCATGCCTTTTGGTTGAATGGAGGATTAGCCATGATGAAGTCAGCCTTCAAGTCCTTGTGCTGGTCGTTATGGAATGTGTCAGCCGCCATCTCGCCTAAGTTACAGGCAATGCCACGAATGGCAAGGTTCATCTTCGCCAGCTTGTAGGTGGTGTTGGTATATTCCTGACCATATACAGAGATGTCGCGCTTGTTCCCGTGATGTGCTTCGATGAACTTCATGCTCTGAACAAACATACCACCAGAACCGCAACAGGGGTCGTAAATCTTCCCGCGATAGGGTTCAATCATCTCGGCAATCAGGTTGACAATGCTCTTTGGCGTGTAATACTCACCCTTACCCTTGCCCTCGGCAATGGCAAACTTCCCGAGGAAATATTCATAGACACGACCAATCAAGTCGTTCTCCCTATCCTTGAGCGTATCTATCTTATTGATTTCATCGAGTAGGGCGGCAAGTTTTGTCCTGTCCAGTGACAATCCGGCGTAATAGTTGCTTGGCAATGCCCCTTTCAGCGTTGGGTTACACTCCTCAACCTTTGCCAAAGCCTTGTCTATCTTGATGGCGATGTCGTTCTGTTTGGCATTCTCTATCAGGAAATCCCACCGGCTTTCTGGTTCCAGATAGAAAACATTCTTTGCGTTATAGAAGACGGCATTATCCGCAAATGCTTCTTTGCCGTCTGCCACAAGTTCGCTCCTGCGCTCCGTAAAGCGGTCGTAGGCGTACTTCAGGAAGATAAGGCTCAACACCACATGCTTATACTCCGATGGTTCAACAGAGCCACGCAGTTTGTTGGCAGACTCCCATAGGGCTTCTTCAATTGATTTCTCTTTTATCTGTTTCTTTGCCATAATAATGCAAAGATAAGCATATTTTGTTAAACTTCCTAATTTCTATTGAACAATAAGTCAGATAAACGCTTGATATTTCTGCTAAAGACAGAGGATGTTTTATAGTCAAAGAACTTGACAAAAACTTGTCGGGGAAAAGTGATGAAAGAGAAGTTAAAATCTGTAAAACATGATTCTTCACTCTTCATTCATCATTCTTCATTTCGTGAAAAACCAGCTTTCGCACCGCGAAAGGTAAGCTTTGACCGCGCCAAAGACCATGTTTCATCGCCTCAAACATATCCTTTCGCACGACGAAACGATACCTTTGGCGAGGCGAAACGATACCTTTGGCAAATTTTGATTTTGTAAATCGCCCGTTTACAGTTTTAAATTCGTGTAACCATATATGAGTCAACGCTTTACGAAAAACATCAAAAAATGGCGTTTTTTCGGCCGAGTGACCCTTTCGTTCGCGCAGATGGCCTTTATTTGGGGCCAGAATTCGAATATTATTTGACAGAATTGTCGAAGGCTAATATTCAGTTTGGCGGTGGCAGGAGTAAGGTCTCAGGGTGAGATATGTCGCGGACGACCTTTTGTTTAACATGTTTAAAGTTGTCGATAAATCGCTTGCGATATGATTTTTATTCCGTATCTTTGCATCGTAAACGATATAAATAACGATTAAATAAAATATGACTATGCAAAAGATTTATGATTTCAAGGCTCTGACGAGCAAAGGCAAGGAGATAGATTTCGCTGAGTTTAAGGACAAGGTGTTGCTGATTGTCAACACTGCCAGCAAGTGTGGGTTCACCCCTCAGTTCGCCGGACTGGAAGAACTGAACCAGAAGTATAAGGAAAAGGGGCTGATCGTTATCGGGTTCCCCTGCAACCAGTTCAAGGAACAAGATCCGGGAAGTGACAGTCAGATACAAGAGTTCTGCCAATTGAATTATGGTGTGACTTTCCAGATTATGAAGAAGATAGACGTGAACGGTTCCAATGCTGACCCGATATTTGAGTATCTGAAGGCACAGGCACCGGCTGAGGAGTATCATGGACTGAAAGCCAAGGCTGCCAAGGCACTCTTCAAGACCATCAGCAGCAGCGTGGAAAAAGACAGCGACATCAAGTGGAACTTCACCAAGTTCCTGATTTCGAAGGACGGTGAGACCATCAAACGCTATGCTCCCACCACTGAACCGAAGGACTTTGAGAAGGACATAGAGGCTATGCTGTAGCAGGTTAAGAGAGAAGAGTGATAAACAAATCGTTTAAATGATATGCACGCTGAATTACAACTCGATAATCAGGTTTGCTTCCGGCTCTATTCGGCAGCCCGACTGATGACTCAGGCTTACACGCCCTTTCTCAATGAGCTGGGCATCACCTATCCTCAGTACTTGGTACTGATGGTGCTCTGGGAAAAGGATTCGCAGCCTGTGAACGACATCGCTCATCGTCTGCTCTTAGAGACAAACACTGTCACTCCGCTACTCCAGCGTATGGAGAAGCAGGGCATCGTCAGTCGTAGGAAAGGAGAGCACGACAAGCGACAGCAGATTGTGTCGCTGACGGAGAAAGGACGTGAGCTGGAGCAAAAGGCATTTGACATTATCCCCGCAGGAATGGGCAAGCGTCTGGCTCCCTGTCCGCTTAGCATGGACGACTATCTGCAGCTGGCAGGCGAGCTCGACAACATCATTGATACATTAAAATAAAACAGACAATCCCCCCAACCGTTCACAACAAATTGGATAGACTGCTCTCATATATCGTCAGACTGATGGTTTGGCTCTCCGGAAGGGCCAGGCTATTGGCACGTCTGCACCTCTGCCAATATGAAGAATGGCAGAAAGGCAAGCCGCTGAAGGTTCTTCTCGTGGGCTACAACGGTGCCAGAAACACCGGTGCCGATGCCCGTGTGGTGGCATTGGTCAGACAACTGGACGAGATGCTGGGAGCCGACAACATTGAAATGACGGTGATGACACTCGATAAGGATAGTGTCAGAGGCTATTTCCCGGAGCATGTACGTCAATGGACGTTCACCACCCTGTTCTTCTGGTCGCTTCTTCGTGCCTGCTCCAGTCATCATGTCGCCATTTTGTGTGAAGGTTCCACGCTCACGACGACCTTTGCCAAGGCTCTTTCCGTCTTCTATTGTCAGGCGGCAGGTATCATGAGGCGGCAGGGGAAGCCATGCATTGCCTACGGATCTGAGGTGGGACATCTGGAAGGCTGGCTGGCTAAGTTGAGTCATGACATGTATCAGGACACCTATTTCATCGTTCGCACGGAGGAGTCCTTGCAGAACTTGAAGGCGTTGGGACTTCCGCCGATGCTCACCATCATGGCGCTTGCCAAGCGGATAGCCAAAAATATCAAGAGGGATTTAATGTGATACTGAAGTCACTGACGGTTATCAGATGCTGTTTGTATAAGTTTCCGACAGCCTTCTTAAATGTCTTTTTACTAACCTGGAAGCGTTCACGGATATCATCGGCATCGCTTTTGTCACCAAGGTTGCACTTCCCGTCGTGTTCCTTCAGGTATTGTAACAGTTCTTCGGAAAAGTCCAGTGCCTGCTGATGCCCCATCGGCTGGAGCTTCAGGTCAATCTTCCCGTCGGGACGCACCGACTTTATGTAGGCGGTGAGCCGGTCTCCCGTATGAATGTTCTTGAAAATCTCTTCCTCATACGCCAGACCTTGATACTTGTTGTCAATGATTACTTTGAATCCCAGATCTGTCTTTTGCCAGATGAGGGCATCTACGGCATCGCCTTGCTGGTAGTCTGGAACACGCTGGGAAAGGTAGTGCTCTACCTTTGCAGATGCCATGATACGGTAACTCTCTTCGTCAACATGCACATGGACGATGTATGACTTCCCTATTTCCATTCGCATCTTCTGCTCACGGAAAGGGCAGAACAAGTCTTTCTGAAGTCCCCATTTCAGGAAAGCACCATACTTGTTGACCCATGCCACTTCCAAGAAGGCAAATTCGCCCACCTTACATAACGGATGTTCGGTTGTCGCGACGAGGCGTTCTTCGGTGTCGAGATAGAGGAACACTTCAATCTCATCCCCGATTTGATAGTTCTTGGGCTGTAATTTCTTCGGCAGAAGAATCTCTCCGGCATCTCCACCATCCAGATAAAGACCGAAGTCAACTCTCTTCAATATCGTCAGGCGGTTGTAGTCACCTAATTTTAGTTTACTCATCTTGTAGGTATTTTGATGTTCAGCGAGTTATTTATTCCGAGATAACACCATCTTTCATGTGGATAGTCCTGTCAGTGAGCTTGGCAAGTTCCTCGTCATGTGTCACGATGACAAATGTCTGTCCCAGCTTGTCACGCAGTTCGAAGAACAGCTGGTGTAGTTCTGCTTTGTTCTTACTGTCCAGACTTCCACTTGGTTCATCAGCCAGGACGACGTCAGGGTTGTTCACTAAGGCACGTGCAACAGCCACTCTCTGCTTCTCACCTCCTGAGAGCTGGTTGGGCTTGTGGTCAGCACGGTCTGACAGTCCCATGAGTGCTAACAATTCTTCTGCCCGTTCTTTCGCCTTGTTGCGTGAAACACCGGCGATAAAGGCAGGAATCATAATGTTCTCAATGGCGGTGAATTCAGGCAGGAGCTGATGGAACTGGAAGACAAAGCCTATATGCTGGTTGCGGAACTCGCTGAGCTTCTTTGTCGAAAGCTGGCTCACGTCGGTTCCCTCGATGATGATATTCCCGCTGTCAGGCTTGTCGAGTGTCCCGATGATCTGCAGCAGTGTGGTCTTACCAGCACCGCTCGGTCCGACGATACTCACCATCTCTCCTTTATTGATATGAAGGTTTATCCCCTTGAGCACCTGAAGGTTTCCGAAGCTCTTAGTTACTTCTTTGATGTCTATCATAAGTTTTGTTTGTTGTTATTTATTTTGACTTTCTTGTCTTTAGCAGATTGTGTACCCACTCACGGAACAGGTCGTATGCACTCTGTTCCTCAGTATGCTGAGGCTGTGCGAATGTCATGGAATCCATTGCTTCGCCGAACTGGTCAGGGAAGATAATCATCATGCTTGTCCCGCTGAAGTATTCCGTGAGTTCTTCGGGCAGCCTTTCCATTGCATTCTTATAGGAGACGGTTCCCTTACGGGCCGTCACCACCACGAACATGTGGTCTTCCGAGATGCTTCCTGCCAGACGCGGCAGTTCATTCCAGTGTTCCATTTCATCGTATTCAGCCCGTACGCTGGGGTGACGGTTAGAGATAAACTGCTGTATCAGTGTAAGCGTGTCCTCACGTCCGTGGAAGACGACCTTGCAGTCCAGGTTTGTTGCCATGCGGGCAAGTCTGATCAGCCATCTGTAGAAACCGGTCTCAAACTGTGCCCTTGACGGTACGCAGACTTGAATACGGCGTATCGTGTTGAGAGGCTGGCAGATTCGTGCCATGATAATCTGGCGGTTCAGACCGTTGAACAAACTCTGGTGAAACTCTCCCCAGAACTTTGGAGACACTTCCTTGTGCGAGTGCATGCCGATGATAATCTCTGAAGCCATGAACTCATTGAAAGCATGTTTGATGCCATTGGCTATATTCGCCGCAATACGCACTTGCGTCTGCATCCTCACATCGTATCCAGCTGCATACTGAGTGACCTGGTCCAACAGTTTCTGTCCTTTTTCCTGGTTTGTGCGCAAGTTCTCGTCGTCATATACCACGTTAAGACTGACCATTCCGCGGTTCAGCCGTTCGTTGCGCATCAAGAGAGCCATGTTAATCAGATTGTTCGCATACTCAGGATACTTCACTGGAATCAGAATCTTTTCATCATCACCATCCTGATTGTCCACTTCAGGCATGTCTTTGTCGCGCAGCACGATTCGCTGGGCAGACCGTTCGGTGACGATGGTTGAGATGATGCAGGTGAAGAGAATCATGATGATTACGCCGTTCAGGATGTCATCATTCACGAGGAACTGCCCGGGAACTATTTCCGTCTTCATACCTACCATTGCCATGGCGATGGCACCGGCAGCATGGGCGGAGGTGAGTCCGAACATCATGTGACCCGACGAGAGAGGGAGTTTAAAGAACATTCCTGCCAGATAGGCGGCGATGGCCTTGCTGAATGTTCCGATGAACACAAACCAGAGTACAATCCAGATGATGGCTCCCCCATGAAAGAGCAGTCTTACATTGATCAGCATGCCGACACCGATAAGGAAATAGGGGATGAACAGGGCGTTACCGATAAACTCGATGCGGTTCATCAATGCCGACATGTGAGGGATATAGCGGTTCAGGATAAGACCGGCAAGGAAGGCACCGACAATCCCTTCTAATCCGATGGCCTCACTGAGGGCAGCACTCATAAACATCATTGACATCACAAAGATGAACTGCATGACGGCATCTGAATAGCGGCGCAGGAACCAGCGGGCAAGCCGGGGTATCAGCAGGATTAGTAATGTGCAGTACAAGGAGAACCTTATGACAAACCATATCCAGAAGAAGACACCCCCAGAACCGTTGAGTGCCGAAACAATGGCTGCCAGCGTCACGAGTGCCAGCAGTAGGGAGAGCATTGAACCGCCGACGCTCAGTGTCACACTCGGCTTGTTCTGCAGTCCGTATCGTCCGATGATAGGGTAGGCTATCAGGGTGTTGGAAGCCATGAGGCATCCTAATAATAAAGAGGTGGAAACCCCATAGCCCAGAATATAGATTCCCATGAAATAGCTCAGCACAAAGGGGATGAAGAAGGTGAGCAGTCCGAAGGTGGTGATGCGTGGGATATTCTTGCGTACTCCTTCCATGTCCATTTCCAGAGAGGCAAGGAACATAATATAATAGATTCCGACTTTCCCGAAGAGTTCAAAGGAATCGTCACGCTCAAGGATGTTCAGTCCATACTTTCCAATCAATACACCAGCCAGTACCATTCCGATGAGGTGCGGAATACGCAGCTTTCCCATGATGATAGGGGCAAAGAGAATGATTAGCAGCACGACGAAGAAAATCAGCGTGGGGTCAGTGATGGGAAAGTAATGTGACAAATCTGGCATGTGTATAGTCGATGTATAGGTTTTGAATCAAGTGCAAAGGTACACAAATTATTTGAGAATATGATAAATGAAAGGAGTTTTTATGCGACTGATTATTGGGCAATGTGATTTAGAAAGTTGACATAAGCCACACAAAAAACGGCAAAACAAGTAAAAAAACTGTCAGAAAGGTCATTAAATCAGTAGAAAATTGTAATTTTGCACCGTCAAATAAGAATGGTATATTCATTAAACATTAATTCAGAAGAAAATGAAAGTAGCAATTGTAGGAGCGAGTGGAGCAGTAGGACAGGAATTCCTCCGTATTCTCGCAGAACGTGATTTCCCCATTGACGAGTTGGTATTGTTTGGCAGTGAGCGCAGTGCAGGCCGAAAATACAGTTTCAAAGGGAAGGATTATGAGGTGAAACTATTGCAACATAACGACGACTTCAAAGATATAGACATCGCTTTTGTTTCTGCCGGAGGCGGTACGTCCAAGGATTTTGCAGAGACTATCACGAAGTATGGTACGGTGATGATCGACAACAGCAGTGCTTTCCGTATGGACGAGGATGTTCCCCTTGTCGTTCCGGAGTGCAATGCCGAGGATGCGCTGAATCGTCCTCGTGGCATTATTGCCAATCCCAACTGCACTACGATTATGATGGTGACCGTCTTGCAGCCTCTTGAGCAGCTGAGCCATATCAAGCGTATCCGTGTCTCTTCCTATCAGAGTGCCAGTGGTGCCGGTGCTGCTGCAATGGCAGAGTTACAGCAGCAGTACAAGGAACTGGTGAACAACGAACCTGTGACAGTTAAGAAGTTCCCTCATCAGTTGGCTTATAATGTGATTCCTCAGATTGATGTGTTCACAGATAACGGCTACACCAAGGAAGAGATGAAGATGTTTAATGAGACTCGTAAGATCATGCATACTGATGTCCGTTGCTCTGCTACGTGTGTGCGTGTCAGTTCTCTGCGTAGTCATTCAGAGAGCGTTTGGATTGAGACAGAGCGTCCCATCAGTGTTGAGGAGGCTCAGAAAGCCATCGCTGCTGCCCCTGGCTGTTCGTTGGTCGACGATCCTGCAAATCTTATCTATCCGATGCCGCTTGACACTGCCGGAAAGGATGACGTCTTTGTTGGTCGTGTACGTAAGGATCTGGCTGAAGACTGCGGTCTGACCCTTTGGTTGAGTGGAGACCAGATCCGCAAGGGTGCCGCTTTGAACGCTGTACAGATTGCCGAGTACTTGATAAAGGTTGGCAATATCAAATAAACAGTCTTTTTTTCATCTCCTCATGCTGACGGTATGTTCACGCTGGCATGAGGAGATTTGTTTTTATCCATAAGAATCGGTTCGGGATTTAACTTCCATTCATCTTTCTTTTTTGATGCATCCTTAAAGGAGTCAGCAGTTGCTTTGACCCCTAAAAGCCCTTGATACTTTAAAAAACTGCACGTTTGAGCTTAGTTTTTTGCCCTTCAGTGAAAAAGTGAGCAAATATTTGGAAAAAACGGACAAAGCTAATTGTAGAAAAATCATCACCTTTGTAGAAAATATCAAATGAAATGAAAAAGAGCATAATAGTACTGCTGACAATTGCGGTTGCCATGAGCAGTTGTAATAAAAAGGAGCAGAAGCAAGTGAAGCCATCTGTCCGTGTCGAGACAGAAGTTATTTCGGATCATGCAGGCCGGGCCGGTCGAAGTTATGTAGGAATAGTTGAAGAACGTGAGGGTACGGCAGTCAGCTTTACAGGGATGGGTGTCGTGAAGCGTGTCTTTGTTAATGAGGGACAGCCAGTAAGGCGCGGTCAGCTGATAGCAGAGATGGATGACACGCAGGCACGTAATCTGCTGTCGGGTGCCGAAGCCTCTATGACACAGGCCAATGATGCTTTAGAACGGATGAAGATGCTGCATGACAACGGCTCGCTGCCTGAGATGCAGTGGGTGGAGGTGCAGAGTCGTGTGGCACAGGCAAGGTCGCAGTTAGCTATGGCACGGAAAAACTTGTCCGACTGTCGGCTGGTTGCACCGGTAAGCGGCATTGTAGGACGCAAGCAGGTAGGAGCCGGAGAGACAGCTTTGCCCTCGCAGGCGGTGGTGACAATCCTCGACATCAGCAGCGTGAAGGTGAAAGTGTCCGTTCCGGAAACCGAAATTAACTCCATCACTCCTTCGACTCCCTCAACAATAAGGGTTGAGGCTATCGACAGGCAATTTGCCGGAGGTTATATAGAAAAAGGTGTTCAGGCAGATGCCCTGACACATACTTACGACATTCGCATTCGGGTGAACAATCATGGACACAGACTTTTGCCGGGCATGGTTGCCAATGTCAGCTTCAATACGGCTGGGAACGAGTCTCCTGGTGGTAAGTTGCTGCCTTTCAATGCTGTGCAGAAGTCGGCTGAAGGTTCTTTGTATGTCTGGACTGTAAGCAAAGACAGCACGGTACATCGTGCCAGAGTGGATGTCGGTGCCACAAGTGGAAACCGCATAGCCATCATCGGTGGACTGAAAAACGGTCAGCGTGTCGTCACCGAAGGTTATCAGAAGTTGAGTGAGGGAACGAAAGTAGTCTATTAATCGATAATCCGTAAGAACAAATGAATAGGGATATGTCTTGGCTCAGGTGGCCATTGGAGCATTATTCGATTACGCTGCTTATCATTGTCATCCTGTTTTTCCTGGGTATTTTCGGTATGTATGATATGCCGAAAGACGAGTTTCCTCATGCCACGATTCGTCAGGGAGTGGTGGTTGCGGTCTATCCCGGAGCCACAAGTGAGGAGGTGGAGCAGCAGGTGGCTCGTCCGTTGGAGCGCTATCTCTTCACCTATAGTGAGGTGAACCGGACGAAGACCACCACGACATCACAGAACGGAGCCTGCATCGTCATGGTGAAACTCAACGACGATGTAAACAACAAGGATGAAGTATGGAGTAAGATAAAACATGGATTGAATTCTTTCAAATCGTCACTGCCTACTGGCGTCTTGGCAGTTGTCGTCAACGATGACTTCGGCAACACCAGTGCTTTGTTAGTTGCTATCGAGAGCAGCCAGCGAACCTATCGTGAACTGAAAGAATATACCGATCAGCTGAGCGACCGGTTGCGGCGTATTCCTTCGGTGGCCAATGTCAAGTTGTTTGGAGAGCAGAAAGAGCAGATTTCACTGTATATCGACCGTCAGCGCCTGCAGGCATACGGCATAGGGCAGCAGATGCTTTTTAGTCGTCTGCAGGCTGAAGGTATTACGACAATGAGTGGCAGCATCAGTGACGAAGATCAGCAGATACCTATCCATATTGAGAGTACGGAGAACTCACAAGAGGAAATCGCCAACCAGATTATCTACAGCGACATCTCCACAGGCAAAGTGGTGCGGGTGAGAGATCTGGCACGAGTGGTACGCGAGTATGAGCCTCTTTCGAGTCGTATCGAACAGGACGGGCATCCCTGTCTGCTGCTGTCGATGGAGATGACACCTGGTAATAACGTCGTTCAGTATGGTAAGGAAATAGATGAAGTGCTTCAAGCGTTTCGTGCAAACGAGTTGCCTGCAGATGTCAAGATCACCCGTATAGCTGACAAGCCGAAAGTGGTGGCAGAGAGTGTCAGTTCATTTCTTCGTGACCTCATCATCTCTATGGTCATCATCATCCTTGTCATGATGGTGCTGTTTCCCATCCGTTCTGCCATCGTGGCATCCATCACCATTCCGCTGAGCACCTTTGTCAGCGTTTCCATCATGTATATGGTGGGCATCGAACTGAACATCGTCACGCTGGCGGCACTCATTGTTGTCTTGGGAATGATAGTGGATAACAGCATTGTGGTCATCGACGGTTATCTGGAATACCTTGGCAAGGGCTATAAGCCGAATGATGCTGCCATCGAATCTGCCCGCCAGTATTTTATGCCGATGATGCTTGCCACAATCTGCATCTGTGCTATCTTCTTCCCATTCCTTCTGACCATGAAGGGAGTATTCCACGATTGTCTTGAAGACTTCCCGTGGACCATCACCATCAATCTGATGGTATCGCTCTTCCTTGCCGTGACGGTGATACCCTTCCTTGAAGTTCACATCATCAAACCTGATAAGGTAACTACAGGAGGCAATGTCATCACGAAATGGGTGCAGTCCACTTACAACCACGTTCTTGACCTGACATTCCGTCATCCGTGGCTGACGATGTGCTTTGGATTAGCTGTCATCCTGTTGTCAATGCTCATAGTCCCCACTCTGAAGATACGACTGTTCCCGTATGCCGACCGCGACCAGTTTGCCGTTGAGATATTCCTTCCTGATGGTAAGGGACTGCATGAGACGGAGACTATCGCTTCCACTGTGCACGAAGCCCTGCAAAAGGACGACCGTATTACGAGCATCACAAGTTTCATCGGTTGTTCATCCCCTCGGTTTATGGATGCGTATGCCCCTCAGATGGCAGGTAGTAATTATGCACAGTTCATTGTAAACACAAAGTCAGACAAGGCGACACTCGAGCTGTTGGCAAAGTATCAGCCTCAGCTTAGCGAGTCTTTCCCCGGTGCATACGTAAAGTTTAAACGTCTTGATTATCTGGAGGTTCCCGAATTGGAATACCGCTTCTATGGCGAAGACCTCGACTCCTTGCATGCCGTGGCTGAACGGTTGATGGAACGCATGCGTCCGATGCCTGAACTTGAATGGGTGCACACCGACTATTTCCAGCCTTATCCCATCATCAATGTACGGCTCGACCCTGTGACATCGGCTCAGCTTGGCATCACACGCACCACGGCTCAGCTGGCTCTCAGTGCTACATCGAGCGACCTGCGGGTCGGTCAGCTCTGGGAAGGCAACTACGAATTACCCATTGTCGTGAAAGATGATGCAGACATGACTTTCTCGGATATCGAGAATCTGGGTATCTCGTCTCCGCAGACCATGCTCTCTTCACCTATTAATTCAGGTAATACCACAGTTCCCTTACGGCAGATAGCACAGGTGAGACCATATTGGAGTGAAAGCCGTATCCTGCATAGGGGCGGCGAGCGTTGTATCACCGTGACAGCTCAGTTTGCCCAAGGTGTCTTCACTGCTCCCGTGGAAAAGCGCATAGCCGAGATTATGCAGCACGAGATTCAGCTGCCCGACGGCGTACGCTGTGAGGTGGGAGGAGAAATAGAGTATGGTGACGAGGCCATGCCACAGATTATCGGTGGTATCGTCATTGCTATGATCATCGTCTTCTTCTTCCTGTTGTTTAATTTCAAGAAATACGGCATCACCACAGTCTGCATGGCTGCCCTTGGACTGATGACTCCTGGTGCGCTCATTGGCCTCGGTCTGATGAATCGTGCATTGGGACTGACCTCCATTTTCGGACTCATCACGCTAATGGGAATTATTATGCGCAATGAGATACTTATCTTTGAACATGCCAACGACTTGCTGAAGAAATACATCTTGGAACATGGCGACTGGACGAAAGACCGTAAGGCTTATAATGAAGCTGTCCGTCAGGCAGCATACGATGCCGGGAAGCGGCGAATGGTTCCCATCTTCCTTACCACTGCTACGACAGCAGTCGGCGTGGTACCCATGATTATTGCACAGTCCAGTTTCTGGATGCCCGTGGGAGTTACCATCTTCGCCGGTGGTATCGGAACGCTCATTCTCGTGGTGACCATCCTGCCTGTCGTATATTGGAAAGTATCGTTGAAATAGTCTAAACCCTCATTTAATTGAAATATAAGAAGAACAATGAAAAAATATAGCATAGCCTTCATCCTTTTCCTTTTGACTGTCTCCTCGCTTGCGCAGGTTGCCGATCCGATTACTGAGCAGAAAGAGAGTGGGGGACGGTCATTGTCTCTTTCGCAGTTGCTCGACTCTGCACGTCTCAACAACATTGAGATGCGAAACGCCAGGAGAAGCATTGAAACGGCGCAGTTCCAGCGCAAGGAAGCTTTCACCAAGTATTTCCCGAATATCAGCGGGACAGGCATGTGGTTCAATGCGAACCGTGGCATGGCAAAGACAAATATAAATCCCAGTGAGGTGATTCCCGAATCGCTGACTCCTATGCTTGCCCAGATGTTTCCTCCCGAAGCACTGGCAGCCTTGGCCAACCCTGTCAGCATAACAATGATGAAGAATGGTACCATTGCAGGTATCAATGCCGTCCAGCCCGTCTTTGCCGGCGGACAGATTATCAATGGCAATAAGTTGGCAAAAATTGGCGAAGAGGCTGCCTGTCTGCAACTGGAACTTTCTGAGAACGAAGTGGAGAAGACAGTGGAGCAGTATTTCTGGCAGATTGTATCCCTCCAGGAAAAGATTAAGACCATTCAGGCTGTCGAAGCTATGTTGAACAGTCTTCACAAGGATGTCGATGTAGCGGTCCGTGCCGGAGTAGCCATGCGCAACGATCTGCTGCAAGTGGAATTGCGTCAGAACGAGATAGAGAGTCAGAAGTTAAAGCTTAATAATGGCATCAGCATTGTCAGGATGCTTCTTGCACAGTATTGCGGGCTCAGTGAAACTGATTTTACATTAAGCTACTCGACAGAAACGACCTCACCCGTTCCTCTGAAACAAGACCATCAGCAGGCTCTGTTAGTTACGCCCGAATACCAGTTGCTTGGCAAACAGGTCGAGGCAGCCGCACTTCAGACGAAAATGACGGTCGGACAATATCTTCCCACTGTTGCCGTCGGAGCGGGTTACAACTATCATAATCTGATGGAAAACAATCGTACGTTTGCTATGATCTTCGCTACAGTCAGTGTCCCGATCAGTGACTGGTGGGGAGGTTCGCACGCCATTAAGCGCAAGAAGATGGAATACATGAAGGCTGTTGATGAACAGCAAGATAAGTCGGAATTGCTGAAGATCCGGATGCAGAACGCATGGAACAGCGTGAATGAGAGTTATCAGCTGCTTCAGATAGCCCATCGCAGCATTGAACAGGCAGAAGAGAATCTCAGACTTAACCGCGACTATTATAAGGCAGGAACCATCAAGATGTCCGACCTGCTGGAAGCCCAGCTGCTCTATCAGCAGTCGTTTGACAAATGCACGGATGCGTGGGTGGACTACCAGAACAGGTTGTTGGAATACAAACAGTCTGTAGGTCAGTAATCATCCATAATCTCCAAGAACTGTTCATCTTGTCGGTTAGATTTACTAATTTGTTGAAAAAAAGGATGGTTTTATAGAAAAATAGTTGCGTTAATGGAAGTAAATCGTTAATTTTGCAACAATTATAACTACTGACATGCAAGATTTACTCAATCTATATGCTCCCATTAGCCTTGAGGATATGAGGGAAATACGCCTCATGAATCGTATTGACACCAAGTTTGTCACGACGGTTCCAGTCTTGTTGCAGCTTCTCGAAATGGCTAAAGACGACTACTGGGCGCAGGAGATAGACGGTGAACGGAACCTGGCTTATCAGACCACCTATTTTGATACGCTGGACTATAACATGTATTATGTCCATCAGAGCGGGCATACCAACCGCCAGAAACTTCGCTTCCGTACATACGTCAGTTCCAATCTGCAGTTCATGGAAGTGAAGACAAAGAACAATCATGGACGGACGAAAAAGAAACGCATGAAAGTGGTTGATACTGATATTACCGACAGTGAAAAGCTAAACTTCCTTCAAGAACATCTTCGCTATAATCCTGATGAGCTGCGACCGGCAATCGCGAATAGTTTCAATCGTATCACGCTGGTTAATAAGGGGAAAACCGAGAGGCTGACGATTGACACCGACTTGCAGTTCAATAACCTTGTTACAGGCACGAAGCGAAACATGGGGAAACTTGTGATAGTAGAACTGAAGCGCGATGGTCTCTGCTATTCGCCTGTTCTTGAGATGCTTCGCCAGCTTCGTGTGTTCCCTCATGGGTTCAGCAAGTATTGCATGGGGTCGGCGCTGACCAACGATGAACTGAAAGTAAACCGTTTCAAACAGAAGTTGCGCGATGTTGAGCGCATCGTCAGAACTCGAGTATAATAATCCGTAGTCTAACTAAACAATAATAGAACATAATAGTATGGACATTCAGCAATTCTTCACCGATGAATTTATCGAAATGGCGGTTCGTTTCATCATCTGCACCGCATTCAACTGGCTCATCATAGACCGTTTGTATTACCAGAAAAGCAAGCGGCGGGACTTTTATTTCACGTTCCTGCTAACGAGCATTGCCATTTTCTTCCTGGTATTCTACATGATATTCGGTCTCGACAAGCTTGGCGGAAAGACCTCAATGGGTATCGGTATCGGTCTTTTCGGTATCTTCTCTATCATGCGTTACAGAACCGATGCTATGCCTGTGAGAGAGATGACCTATCTCTTTGTCATCATCTCCTTGTCTGTCATCAATGCTATTGCCAGTTCTGTCACCCCCGCAGAGATAATCGTCACCGACTTTGTTGTGGCATTCTCCGTGTGGATCTGTGAGAAACGACTGCATATCCAGTATAGTAAGTTGGTGCAATACGACCGTATCGAGTTGGTCAAGCCTGAACGGTATGAAGATCTGAAGAAGGATATTGAGCAGCGTTTGGGCTTGGATGTTATCAAGATTGAAGTGGGGGCAGTTGACTTCTTGCGTGACATGGCAGTCATTCGTGTGTATTACAGAAACAACCGTACCCATTCCAGTTCCGTTGATCACAAGTTGAAATTTACAAAAGAAGATTTGACAACAGTATAACCGTAAAAAATATAAAGAATGAAAAAGCTGTTTTCCTTATTTGTTTTGCTGATGGTTGCCGTGGGCGGCTATGCTCAGAGTGATGATTTCGGGGTTTATTCTACGCTGTCCGTTGAGAAGAAGATTGACAAGAAGGCTAGTGTCGGTGTTGAGGCTGAAATGCGTACGCGAGAAAACTTATCCACATTCGACAGATGGTCAATAGGTGTTGACGGGAGCTATAAGCTGACCAAGTGGCTCAAGGCATCTGCCGGATATACACTTCTTTATGATAACAATGAGAAGACAACCTATAAGACAAAGACACTCAACGATGTCGAGACGAAAGTTCCTAATAAATATGTGAAGTATTGGGGGATTCGTCATCGTTTCAATGTGTCATTGACAGGAAATGTGGACCTCGGCGACTTCAATGTCTCTTTGCGTGAGCGCTGGCAATACACCTATCGTCCGTCGAAGACCGTCGCCGAACGGTATGATTACGATGATGAGGAGATGGATGGAAAGGAAAAGACCTATAACGGAAAGGGAAAGAACGTGTTACGTAGTCGTCTTCAAGTAGAATACTCGAAGAAATCTTTTCCGCTAAAACCATTTGCCAGTGTGGAGCTGCACAATTCATGGCCGGTAGAGAAAGTGCGCTTTATCGTGGGTGCCGACTGGAAAGTGACAAAGCAGAGTACTATCGGACTTAACTATCGTTACGATCGTTTGTATGATGACAGTGACGACAGGAAACCTAACATCCATGTACTTCACGCGACTTATAAGTACAAGTTCTAAGATACGGTTCGCTGAAAGAATACGCCTGTTTGCTGAAATGTTTTCCGCATACAGGCTTTTATTTGTAATTTTGTACCATCAAAATAGTCAAAAGATATAAAATGAAGAAAATAGCCTGGATATTAACGGCAGTGATGACATTGTTGTGTCAGACGACAATAAAGGCTCAGACCCTGAATGTACAGAAAGGAACAGTAACATATCAGATACCCGCCGGACAAGTTGGCGACATGACGTTCAATGATGGTACTACTCTTACGATATTGGATTATGTGTACAAAATAGATGACATCAGCAAGGTGTATATTGATAATAGTGAAGTTAGCGATAATTTAGTTACAGTTAATTATCAAGGCACCTCCGCTGATGTCTGTATGCCAGGAAGTCTGGCAAGCCTTCTCTCCGTAACCGTTACAGACGGTCATGTCAGTATTATTCAGAGTGCTTCGGTGAAAGAAGAGATTACATACGTGCTGAGCGGATCGAGTGATAACGGCTCTTTTTATATGGATGGTGAACTGAAGGCGAGCATCGTGCTGAACGGATTGACACTGAACAATCCCGTCGGTGCAGCCATCAATATCCGTGACGGGAAACGTATCTCCGTGGAACTTGCCGATGGAACTGTCAACACGCTGACAGACGGCGTGAACGGTTCACAAAAGGCATGCTTTGCCGTGAATGGACATACCGAATTCAAGGGAAGCGGTACGCTGAATCTTACAGGAAACACTGCCCATGCCTTTTGGGGGGATGAGTATGTGGAACTGAAAAAGACAGTTGGCACCATCAATGTGCTGGGAGCAGTAGGCGATGGCTTCAATGTAAACCAGTACTTCTTCATGAAGGGTGGAACAGTCAATATAAATAAGGTAGGTGATGACGGTATTCAGGTCACCGCTACGGATGACGAGACTGATGAAGACAATGGAAAGCTGATGATAAACGGTGGTAGTCTGACTATCGGGGTTACTGCTACGGCAGCCAAGGCATTAAAAGCTGATTCTCTTGTGAGCATCTATGATGGAGACATTATCCTGAAAGGTACCGGTGGCATGGAGGTTGTAAACAACGATCCTTCCTATTGTGCTGGTGTGAAGACCTTGGACTTCTATCAGAAAGGTGGCCAGCTGAGCATTACGATGACAGGAACAGCTGCACGTGGCATTACCGCCGATGTGATTACCGTGGATGGAGGCACGCTTGACATCACGAATAGCGGTGCCGGCCAGTCGGCAACATCAGATTCCTATACTGCCAAAGGACTGAAGGCTGATACGAATATCGCACTTAATGGAGGTACCATTACAATTGCCATGTCGGGAACCGGCGGCAAGGGCATCAAGAGTTCTGGCACCTATTTGCAAGGTATGGCAGATGGAACAGGTCCGGCTCTCACTGTCAGCACAACAGGCAGTTCGCTTTCCGGGTCGGGTTCCGGCTCTGGAGGTGGCTGGGGCGGCTGGGGTGGCCATCCGGGTGGTCACGGAGAACAGTCGAATAGCGGCTCGTCTGCCAAAGCCATCAAGGTGCAGGGAAAGGCTGTTCTCTATGGCGGAGAGACCACGGTGACGACAAAGACCAATGGCGCTGAGGGACTGGAGTCGAAGACCAGCATCGAAATAGAGGGTGGAAAACATTATTTCCAGTGTTATGATGACTGCATTAACTCAAGCGGTAATATCTATTTCAATGGCGGTGTCACCATCTGCTATTCCACAGGCAATGATGCCATAGACTCTAATGCCGGGAAAAAGGGAGCAGTGACCATCGGTGACGGTGTGGCATTTGCCTACACGTCCAAAGGTTCTCCAGAAGAGGGATTCGACTGTGATAATAACAGTTATATCAGTATCACAGGCAAAGGAACAGCTATTTCTGCAGGAGGCAGCCAGGGCGGTGGCGGCGGCTGGGGCGGTTCCAGTAGCGGCAATACCATCTCTAACGCCTCTCAGGGCTATGCCTTTGTGACCAGCAGCATCTCTTATGCTGCAAACCGTTATTATACGCTGGCAGATGCATCGGGTAACAATCTCGTTACTTATAGCTTCCCGACATCGCTTTCAAGCACCCTTGGACTCTTCACGGCCAATGGAATGAAGTCAGGCAGCACCTATACGATTAAGTATAGCACATCCGAGCCCACCGATGCCGAGACCGCCTTTCATGGACTCTATCTTGGCAGCTCGGCCAAGGGAACGACGAATGTCACTTCGTTTACCGCGAAATAAGGTTAGCCTCCCATTCACAAGTTAGTTGTTTTTCGTTGACATTTGCCATCTTTCTGGATGAAAGATGAACCAAATAAAAAGCCTTTTCCGAACTCTACAACGAGTAAGGAAAAGGCTTTATTTGTTTTATAGGTTTTGCATTCCCTTTCGTGGGAACAACAATCGGTGATTAGAAGCTGATTCTTTCAGTCAGCAAGAGGTAGCCAACGCGACGCTTCATGCCTGTTTGTCCTTCATAGTCTTCGTCCAGGAAGTTGTGCAATGGCATGGAGAATTGGAGCGTGAGAAGACTGTTGTCCTTGTCCTTAAAAACCGTTGTACTGATGTCAAGACCAAAACCACCCTTCAATCTCTTCTTGTTCGTGTCGGCTATTCTTCCGCCACAACCGGTTACTGCATCGTAGAATGCGCCAATCTCCACACGGTTCTTATTAGTACCGAAGACGATTCCTGCACGGGGCTGGAAATAGAAACTGCGTAAATTGTCGCCTGTTTCCTTGAAAACGATTTCCTGGCTTTTGAAGAAGGCACCGGCATAGAAACCTACCACATCAGGCTTATACGATGTGTCAATACCAATGGCATAGTCGCCAATGTGCTTGAAAGGATTGCTGAAAGCACGATAGTATGGGTTGCGTATGTCGGTCAAGCCCTCAAATCCCTTTTTCTGAAAACCGATGGGGAAAACGAGGTCTGTGCTGGGAATGATGCGGTCTGCCCATTTCTTGGCGTCAGATTCCTTGTCATCAAAGGCAAACGACAATAATAATTCCTTTGCTATGCTTTCCAGACTACTGGCAAAATAGTTGGTTGACCATGCGCGTGTATTCAAAGTCCAACTACTCTCTTCTTGTGCAGCTGCATTGGCGGTAGACAAGATTGTCACGATGGTGAGTACTAAAAGCTTTTTCATATTCTTATGTCTGTATTAATGAACATTATGTTTCCTTAACGAATGCAAATGTACATGATTTATTTTTATTGTGCAAAAAAACTATTATTTATTTTAACTTCTCCCCATCTCCTTACCAAAAAGAGGGAACAAGAAGTAAAAGGCAAGAGGCGTGACTTAAATAGTTTTCATGTTAAGTCCTGTTTTGTCATCAATAATATTGACAAAAACTTGTCGGGGAAAAGTGATGAAAGAGAAGTTAAAATGTGTAAAAACTGGCTTTTCACTCTTCATTCTTTATTCTTCATTTCGCGAAAAACCAGCTTTCGCACCGCCAAACATAAGCTTTGACCGCGCCAAAGACCATGTTTCATCGCCTCAAACATATCCTTTCACACGACGAAACGATACCTTTGGCGAGGCGAAACGATACCTTTTGCAAATTTTGATTTTGTAAATCGCCCGTTTACAGATAAACAACCGCGTAACCATTTGTCAGACAACACTTTACGAAAAACCTCAAAAAATGGCGTTTTTTCGACCGAGTGACTCTTTCGTTCGTGCAGATGCCCTTAATTTGGGGTCAAAATTCGAATATTATTTGACAAATTCCCTTTCAGACGAATGCGCAATCCGAGTGTAGCGCCCCCAGGCATTAGAACGCCCAACAGCAATAATTGTTCTGCCGAATGCGCCCCTGAAAGGGGCAATAAGCTACCAGCCCAGGGCAACACCCTGGGGGAACAGGGAACAAAACAGGCTGCGCCCAGACAGGGCAAAAGCATCACACGACACACAACACCCAAGGCGTTGCCCTGGGCTATTTGATTGTTGGCTTTTCAGGCCGCCGATGCGCGGGCGCATTGTTGATTAATCCCAATCTGCGATATGATTGATTGGTTCCATGGACAGAAGGATGCCAGAGACAGCAGGCAAAGGATAGACAACAAGGAAAAGATGCCAGAGGCATCAGACAAAGGTAGCCAGCCATACAGCCGTGCCTTTAGGCACAGCGAAATGGCTGGTGCGAGGATTGCCCATATAATATCAGCCTGCCCTTGGGTAGGCGACATGGTTAGCGTATGTCCCTTACCTAACGGCAAGGTTTCTGATGTGGGGGGCACTCTATCCAGCCATTTACTTTCCCTCGCTTCGCGAACAGTGACCGTTGGTTCGCAGCCCCTATGGGGGCAGCTGTATGGCTGGCTACCCTTGTCTAATGCCTACGGTATTTATTCCGGTGAGTAACAACACATATCTATCATCTTGCGACATCTCTTATCTCAAAACACGAATCTAATCTGGTTGCCTATTGGCATTCAATAATAGTAAATCTCACTTACTCGAAATCCACGTCAGTTTCCGCCATAAGCCCTCCAACGGACCTCGCTGGTGGCTGCTGAACCATAAGCGGCAGAAGAGATACTGGACGATAACCATCGACAGACCGACAAGGACGGCATAGGTGATGCCCAACTTGTAATAGCATCCCAGACCGTAGCCGTAGAAGATGAAACAGCCGATGACGGACTGCAACAGATAGTTGGTGAGGCTCATACGGCCGAAGGTGCATAGGTGACTGAGCACCCGTCGTACTCCCTCAAAGGCATACCATGCAGAGACCACTGATGACACGATCATCAGGAGAATAAAGAGGTTGTATATCGGTTTGAGCCATATATCAAGTGCGCCAAAGTCGACGAAGCTCAGACCTATGACAAGTGCAGCCGATAGGCAGAGGATGGCGTGCCATATCTTCAGGTTGTTGCCCTCGTTGTAGAACAGCCGGTGACGACACAGCTGCATGCCGAGGATAAAGAGACAAAGCAGTTGTGTCAGGCGACCGCTGAACACGTTGAACCGTAAGTTCAGTTCAAATCCATAGCGCACGTTGTTGACGGCATTCTCCCAGAACGTGCCGTGCTCGTGCAAGGCTATCGTCTGATTATATATCTCAAAGAGTCTTGTGTGGTCTATCGTCGTACCGCTCAGCAGGCAGAACAGTTCCACGGGTTGGATGGCGAGCAGGACGATGATGCACCAGACCCACTTCGAAGACAGGTAGCTGATAGGGATGAGCAACAACCCATAACATGCATAAAGCATCAGAATGTCACCATCGTAGAACGCCACGTTGATGATGCCAAACATAAAGAGCAGGCACATACGCCAGGCAAACCTGCCGGAGAATGAGCGGCCTTTCTGCTGCTGGTTGTCGTTCATGATGAAGAAGCTCAGCCCGAAGAGCATGGCAAAGATACCGTACATCTTACCGGAAAGCAGCCATGCCAGCACGTCGGCTACTGTCTGGTCGCAGGGCAGCGTATGGAGGATGGTCTCTTTCGTAAAGACGTCGAAGTGTTCTACAGAGTGATATAGGATGATGCCAGCCACGGCGATACCCCGCAGGGCATCTGCCACATCAATGCGTGTGTTGGGAAGGAAGCGGGTCTTGTACATTATCTTTTCTTGTTCAGTTAATCCAACTGCAAAGATACAAAAACGCAGCAGATTTCATCAAACTTCTGGGATAAACTGCACAGATTTGTGATGAATGGCAGAGATTTATCTGCCAGAACAGGAAAGGAAACGGGCACCTGACTCTTATTTCCCTAAGAATCTCTGTTGGAGGTAGTCAGTGAACTGGTCACGATAGAGGTCGCCGATGGGCAGATATGTCTGCGCGTCTAATATCACCCTGTTCTTGTTTACCTCCTGTATCTTCTTCAAGTTGATGATGTACGATCTGTGAATGCGCATGAAATAAGAAGGCAGCCGTTCTTCCAGCTTTTTCATGCTATAGAGCACTACGACAGGCTTCTGGTCTTCAAGATGAATCTTCAGGTACTCGCTCATCCCTTCAATGTACTTGATTCCGCTGATGCTGATGCGCACCATCCGATGTTCTGTCTTCAGGAACAACGTGTCGTCGTTGTCGGGTTCTGAAGAAAGAGCTGGCGTGGTGGGAATCGTCTGCTGATAGGAACGTGCCTCCAGTTCAAATTGTTTCTTCACCTTTTCAGCCGCCCTTCGGAAGTCGTCAAGGCCGAACGGCTTGAGAAGATAGTCCACAGCATCCACCTTATAGCCCTCAATGGCGTATTCGGAGTAGGCCGTGGTGAAGACAATGATGGGGCGGATGGCGAGTGACCGCACGAAATCCATGCCGTTCAGGTCGGGCATGTTAATGTCGATGAAGATGGCATCGATGATTTCATTCTCCATTATTTCCTTTGCCTCCAACGCACTCTGACACTCTCCTTTGAGTTCCAGATAGGGAATCTTCTTAATATAAGTTGCAAGCTGAAGTAATGCAAAGGGCTCGTCGTCGATAGCTAAACATTTAATCATTTGCTTTAGGATATTGAGGTTGTTTGTACTGATGACTGAAGGAACGGTATTTCAAGATTCACCATATAAGTGTTATCCTCGTCATGGATGTCGAGATGATGATTATCTCCGAAAAGCAGTTCCAGTCGTTTCTTGACATTTGCAAGTCCCACTCCCCCTTGTTCGTTCGTACTTTCAGGATGTTTGCTGTTCTGACAACTGAAGTACAACCGCTCGTCGGTGCAATTAAGCCGGATGGTGATGAAAGAATTGTCTTTATAGCTCACCCCATGTTTGAAAGCATTCTCCACAAACGTGATGAGCAGCATGGGAGGGATGGACTTATCAGGGATGTTCTCTTGTATGTCAATGTCAATCTTTACTTTATCTGTATATCGTAACTTCATGAGATTAATGTAGTTGCGCAGGAAATTGATGTCCTTCTGTAGAGGTACGAGAGTCTTTGCGCCCTCATAGAGCACATAACGCATCAGCTTTGACAATTCAAGTATTGTGCTCTTGGCCATTTCGGGGTTGATGTCCACCAGAGCATGGATATTGTTCAGCGTATTCATGAAGAAATGAGGATTGATCTGGTATTTGAGATACTCCAGTTGCTGCTCAAGGTTCTGTTTCTCCAGAAGCTGCATTTCCTTGGCATCCTGATCAGACTTAAAATAGAGCTTTATGCCGAGGTTCATGCCGAGCATCAGGATAATCATGATGGAGTGTGCCAAATCGGCTTG
Organism: uncultured Prevotellaceae bacterium; assembly: GCA_902762325.1. Classification (GTDB taxonomy): domain Bacteria; phylum Bacteroidota; class Bacteroidia; order Bacteroidales; family Bacteroidaceae; genus Prevotella. The sequence goes on from CACWNV010000001.1 coordinate 61,329, forward strand.
TCCGAACATCAGAGGCGGTAGCGGCTCTTTGTGTTCTCGTCTCATCTTGTCTTCTCTGAACTTTGGAGGAAGCTCCTTAGGAGGACGATGGTCTCTGTCCCTATTGAAATCAGGAAACCTCTCTTCCATCCTCATCGGGTGATGGCGGTCTGCTGGCAGATGCTTGTGTCTATGGGTACACTGGAATAGGATGAAGACAGCCACCAGACAGGTTGTAGTGACCAGGTACATCGTCTTCTTATGCTTATAGATAAGCAATGGAGCCAGTATGAAGTTATGAATAAGGAAGATGACGAAATAGACGGCATAGATTCTCCAGACATGAAAGATCTCAGACCAGTTGAAATCCAATTCCGTATTGGAGGATGCCCTGAAAAACATGGTGACGACAGGAGCAAGAAAAAGAGTGAGCCAGAGCCCCAGATATATAAGGTTTTCCTTCAGTTCGTGTAGACGTATCTTCATAGGCATGAATCTTTTGATGGTAAAACGATTGATTGTTTTTATTTATTGTGTTAGTTAATGCCATCCTCCTGACATCTTTCCACCCATTCCTCCTGTGGCATTTCCACAGGAGGAATAAGGTGAGACAAGGGAGCTCACTGAGGCGACAGAGGTCCCTTCGCTGCTGACGGTGGCATTGGAGACCAGTCCGTGCCAGTCGGTTCCGCTTATCGTGCTACCCGTATAAAGAGTGTACGAACTGCCTTTCTTCAGGCTTGGCGACGTAATCAGGAAGCAGGCTGACCCGTTATATGAACGGTTCATCGTGAGTGCCAGGATGTTACTGCTTCCATTGAGTGCCAGTGTTGTCCCGGAGGTCACATTTCCATTGAAGACAATGCTCGGCTGGGTGCTGTTAGAAGAAGGGTAGGAGGTTCCTCCTCCGATGCCGACAAGTGTTCCGCCGGTTACAATGACCGAATAGCCCCTTTCTTCGTTCGCGTCGATCCCACATTCCGGTTGAGAAGAACCGTAGGCAATGGTCGTTCCCCCTTCGATGTACATGTTTCCATTGGCATCGAGTCCGTCGTTATTGATGGAGCATGCATAGATGTAGCCTCCCTTGATATACATGTGACTTGCCGAGTTCAGGCAGTCGTCGTAGGAATAAACCTCTATCTGTCCTGCATTGACGGTCATTACACCTTTGCTCTCAACACCTTCGCTCCCGTCTCCGCCTGTGGCACGTACCATCAGTGCTCCTCCGTTGATGATCATGTCGCCATCACTCTTGATGCCCTTAGCCTTGCTGTCGAGATTCCTGTTGTAGGAGTAGGTTGAACCACTGGTGATGACCTTTACGGTACCGTCGTTCATGATGAACTGCTGGTCGGTTGAGATACCCTTTCCCCCTGTCCCGGAGCTTTTGCAAAGTAGTTCCCCACCGTTGATGGTGATGATGCTGTCGGCCTTCACGCCGGCACTGGCGTTGACGTCCTGCTCTTCGCTGTCGTATTCACCATTCCCTGAGGTGATGGCAGTGACCTTTCCACCATCCATCTGGAAGAACCCGTCGGTCTTAAATCCTTTTGATGCCGTTGCGGAAGTCTCGCAGTTGATAACGCCCCCCTTGATGAGGATACCGTCATTCGACTTGATACAGTTGCTGGCAGTCGCCTTAACGTATATGTTGCCTCCAGGTCGGAACATGATGTAATCATCCGAGCAGATACCGTTTTTCGTGTTGGCATAGATGCGCAGCCGTCCTTTACCGCTGAACAGCAGTTCGCCCTCGCTGAAGAGCGTGGCTTTCTGGTCTTCATCGCTTGAAGCGTAGGAGGTACCGTCGGTTAATGTGTTGATGGTTCCGTCGGCGACGTTCACATAACAGCGCTTTCCCGTCTGGATATTGATGGCTGGTCCGTCTGTATTCTTGATGTTCACGCCGTTCAGAGTCAGCAGAAACTTCTTGCTGTTATCACCGTCCGCCATTTTGAACATTCCGTCAGAAGTGGTACCGCTTAGAATATAGTTGACTCCTTTTGCCGTTGACTGAACGGTGACATCGGCACCATTGACGGTAACGGACACCCCCGTCACACTACCTGTGACAGAAGCCTCAGCGTTGTTGAAATGGATGCGGATTTCGTTGTTGAAAGTATTGTTCTCAAGGTAGTCTTCATTGTCAGCTGGGATGGTCTCGCTTTCTTCGATAGCAGTACTGTCGACGGCAATGGTCAAGTCTCCGAGGTTATCGGCAGAATCAGCGATGATACTGGAGGGATTCCCGTTTGGACGATAGCCGTTATCCTGCATATAGTTGTTGATGTTATCCAAATAGTCGTCTCCGGCCGAGCAAGATGCAGCGAGAAGGGTAGCAATACCCACCAGTGTTAGATTCCAATTCTTTTTCATAGAGTCTGTTCTTTTATAGTTAATCTTCAAATTCCACAGTGCAAAAGTAGCTGAAAACAGTTTTCCGGCAAAAAAATATCAGCTAACAGGCTGTTTTTATCAATTAAAACAACAACCAGAAGATGTAGTGTCGATGAATGAATAAAATATGTTAATATGGAGAATGATACGCAGTCTAATCAGAAAAATCAATGTATCTTTGCAGAATAATACCATTATAATAGTTACATGAAAATCAGATTACTCTTTGCTTCCATAGCAATGCTTGTCTCTTTCCAGTTACAAGCCGATCCTATTAGTAGAACAGAAGCCCGTTATCTTGCCCAGCTTTTTATCAGTATTGATGATGCCAGCTCTGATGAGGTTGCCGATGCTCCCTATTATGTCTTCTCACGAGGTGTGGGAGAGGGATATGTGATTGTCAGCGGTGATGATTCCACAGCTCCGATAATCGGTTATACCGACAATGGCGATTTCGAATACGATGCCTTGCCGATACAGTTGAAAGGCATGCTGGACTCGTGGGCAAAGAAGGTTAATAGTCTGAAGAGTTCCCCCCGTAAGGTAAAAGGACAGAAATCAGCCGCTGCCCGTCTGGCTTCTGCCAGAAGAGGCGTTGACGGGTTTAAGGCCTCTTGGGAAGATGTTCCAATTCTGCTTGCTACCCACTGGCACCAGAATTCTCCCTACAATAACCTCTGTCCCGTCATGGATAATGGAAATCGCACCGTGACTGGCTGCCTTGCCACGGCAGGCTCACAGATTGCCTATTATTTCTGGAAGGATAATCCCGACACACTCCTTTATGACACGCCGACATACGGCTACGGTACTCCCGTGACCATGTCGCTGCCCAAAGGCACTCCCATTAAGTATAACATCATGCGTACGCAGGGACAGGGAACGGCAGAGCAGAATCTTGCCGTTGCCCGGCTGATGTATGCAATGGGTACTTGTTCGTATCTTACATACGGTTCTTCCACCGGCGGTCAGGGAGAGGATACAAGTAAGGCTCTCCGCAATCAGTTCCATATTGATAACGAATATCTTTCAAAGAGTTCATATACACAAGTGGGTTGGGAACAGATGATCTATGCGAACCTGAAGACACGCCGCCCGCTGCTCTACACAGGTGCCAATGACGAGGGAGGCCATGCCGTTGTCCTCGACGGTTATCAGGCAAGTACAGGTCTCTATCACTTTAACTTCGGTTGGGGCAACCAGGGTGACGGTTGGTACACTGTGGATGATGAGACGGGAATGAATGGCTTTAACACTTATCAGACGGCCTGTTCATGGCCGACACCACGGAAACAGAATCTTAAGGGCAGACTCATTATAGACCAGTTGTACTTGAAAGCTGCAGCACCAGTGAAGGCTGTCGTTTCCAATCATGGAACGCTCGACTACTCAGGTCTCTATCTTTATGTGAACACAAAAGATGTGCTCCCTGCCAGTTCGTCATTGAAGGATCTCGATGTCATCATCCCCGTGAGAGACAGTGCGCAGGTTTCATTCATCTATCGTCCCACCCGTGAGCAACGGTTGTGGTTCTTCTTGTGCGATGCCAACCGCAATCTGATTGATTCGTGTTCGATGATGGTACAGCCGACAGTGGCAGCCCTCCATCTGAACAGCATCTCTGTCAATGCCGGTGACGAATCGGAGACAGTCGATGACTATGTGTTCCAGACCGTCAACAATACGACTGCCAAGGTGAAGGTGAATCTGACAAACGGCGACGGAGGAACTTACTGCCAGCCCATTATCAGATGTTTCGTTGAGAAATACAACAAAGAGACGAAGGAGTGGAGCTCTGGTTCTAACAAGTATATTGATGATATTATCTTTGATGAGGCTCAGACGAAGGATACCATCTTCACGTTCACGAAGCTGGTGCCAGGAACTTATTATCGTGCATATATGGATAAGCGGGCACGTGCCGGTGTCAACAGCGACATTGCCTTTGATGTGAATGACAGTATCGTCTATTTCACCGTGCGGGAGCCTAATCTGGAAATGCAGCAAGACGGAAAGTTCGTGAAGTTTTCCGGTGTATGGAATGAGACGGTCTTTGAAGAGAAGCTCAACGGGGCTGACGTCAACTCACTGGATATGACAGAGGTGGAACAGTTGGATGTCCGTCCGTCGCTTGCCAATCCCAATGCCTTGGTTTATACTTCAACACCTATTCCAAATGCCGAGAATATTGTCTGCAATGGAGTCTGTGAGAATCTGGTGGTGAACACCAGTCATGAGTTCCAGCCTTCAAAGGGCTTCAAGGCTCAAAAAGCTATAATGGTGCTCGACAGGGCACAGGCTGGCACATGGAGCGATGTCGTCGTTCCCTTCAAGGCTGTTGTTCCTTTTGGCATGCAGGCTAAGACTCCTTCTGCTGTCAATACGAAGACTCACATTGTTACTTTCGACTATATAAGAGAGATTGAACCCAACACCATCGTTCTCTGTCTGCCCGACAGAAGTGGTCTGAACACCATTGAGGCAGAGAGTGTGGAAGTGGGCACCCAGACGGATGTCGTGGCATACGACAGCGCATTGGTAGCATCGACACTGCAGAAGACGGTTGAGAACGATGTGATGATGCTTGAATTGAGAGGCAACCTGCTGTACTATTCTCCGAAAGAAGGTCCTGTTGACGTTCCTCCGTTCACTTCTGTGCTGACAGACTCTTATAAGAATGGATATCGGACATGGCAGACTTCTCTTGAATATCATCTCGATATCCGTTACAGAGAACTGACTACGCAGATTGACCGCGCTTATCAAGTATTGGCTGAACAGGCAGATCAAGCTCGTCCTGAGTCAGTTGCAGCACTCAAGGCAGCCCTCAACCACTCCGAAGTGCTGTTCACGGAGTACTCAGCCGAGTCGGAGGATGAGATTAAAGAAGAAATTGCCTATTTGAAGAAAGTGATTGACGATTTCCTGAATCCGGATGTTGATGGTATTTCTCTGCAGGAAATATCTTTGGAGCAGTCGGCGGCACCTGTTGAATACTACAACATGAACGGTCAGCGCATTACACGTCCGGTCAATGGTGTTGTGATTATCCGACAAGGGAACAGTGTTCGGAAGGCGGTAATCAGATAGTCGGGAACGACAACCTTACAAGAAAGAGACACTCTGTGGCGTGAATACGACAGCGTGTCTCTTTTTTTCGTTTAATTGACTTCTGCTAACAAAAAAGAAGGAAAATAATTTTTTTTGAGAAATATGTGGTCAGTTCAATGCTTTTTCGTAACTTTGCAGTCCTAACATTAATTGCGAGTATAAAAATGGCAGACACAAAACAGATAAAAACAGCCTTGATCTCCGTATTCCATAAGGATGGATTAGATGACCTGCTTGCCAAACTGCATGCAGAGGGCGTGAAATTTCTTTCAACTGGAGGTACACAGAAGTTCATTGAGTCATTAGGATATGAATGTCAGACCGTTGAGAGTGTGACATCATACCCCTCAATTCTTGGAGGTCGTGTGAAGACACTTCATCCGAAAATATTCGGAGGTATCCTTGCACGTCGTGCTAATGAAGGCGATGTAGCCCAGATGGGCGAATATGAGATACCTGCCATTGACCTGGTGATTGTGGACCTCTATCCTTTCGAGCAGACGGTTGCCAGCGGTGCGTCTTCCGATGATATTATTGAGAAGATTGACATAGGTGGTATCTCTCTCATCCGTGCAGGTGCCAAGAACTTCAAGGATGTGGTGATCATACCGAGCAAAGCAGAGTACAGCGTACTGCTTGACATACTGAATAAGAAAGGTGCTCAGACAGACATCGAAGACCGTAAGATGTTTGCAGCCCGTGCGTTCGGTGTCAGCAGCCATTATGATACAGCTATTCATAGCTGGTTTGTTAAATAGATGAATCAAAAGTAGTATTATGGGATTTTTTTCATTTGTTCAGGAAATAGCAATGGACCTGGGCACCGCCAATACCATTATCATCAGTGATGATAAGATTGTTGTTGACGAGCCTTCGGTCGTGGCACTCGACCGTCATACCGACAAGATGATTGCGGTGGGAGAGAAAGCCAAGTTGATGTACGAAAAGACACACGATAACATCCGTACCATCCGTCCGTTGCGTGACGGTGTTATTGCCGACTTTACCGCATGTGAACTGATGATGCGCGGATTGATCAAGATGGTACACACCGGCAACCGCCTTTATTCTCCGTCACTTCGAATGGTGATTGGTGTTCCTTCGGGTAGTACTGAGGTGGAGCTGCGTGCGGTGCGCGACAGTGCAGAGCATGCAAATGGACGCGATGTGTATTTGATTTTCGAGCCGATGGCTGCTGCCATTGGTATTGGCATGGATGTGGAAGCACCTGAAGGAAACATGATTGTTGACATCGGTGGTGGTTCTACTGAGATTGCCGTTATCTCTCTGGGAGGTATTGTTTCGAATAACTCTATCCGTACTGCCGGTGACGATCTTACGGCAGACATTCAGGAATACATGAGCCGTCAGCATAATGTGAAGGTCAGTGAACGTATGGCTGAACGTATCAAGATCCATGTCGGTTCGGCATTGACTGATCTTGGGGACGAAGGTCCGGAAGACTATGTCGTTCATGGTCCAAACCGTATCACGGCATTGCCTATGGAGGTGCCCGTCTGCTATCAGGAGATTGCCCATTGTCTTGACAAGACCGTGGCAAAGATTGAGAATGCTGTCCTCTCTGCACTGGAGAAGACACCACCAGAGCTGTATGCTGATATCGTACACAACGGCATCTATCTCACTGGTGGCGGTGCATTGCTGCGTGGGCTTGATAAGCGCCTGACGGATAAGATTCATATTCCATTCCACATTGCCGAAGACCCGTTGCACAGCGTGGCTAAGGGTGCGGGCATCGCTTTGAAGAACGTAGACCGATTCTCATTCCTGATGCGATAAGGCATGCGCAACCTCATAGCTTTTCTGACAAAATACAACCACTGGTTTGTTTTTGTGCTGCTGGAGGTCGTAAGTCTTGTATTGCTGTTTCAGTATAACAGCTATCAGGGGAGTGTGTGGTTTTCTTCTGCCAATGAGGTAAGTGGAAAGGTACTCAGATGGAGTGCTGATGTGGAATCGTATTTCGCGTTGTCAGAGTTGAACGAACAACTGACATCGCGGAATGCTTTTCTGGAGCATCAGGTACAGATTTTGTCCAGACGTCTTGAACATGCGATGCAGGACACCAATGTCGTTCATCGTGGTCAGCTGTCGCTGTTGGGCGAATACAAGCTGATACCAGCAAAGGTTATCAGTAACGAACTTAACAAGCGAAATAACCTGATGACCATTGATAAAGGCTCGGTTGACGGCATCCGGCGGGACATGGGTGTGGTATGCGGAACAGGAGTAGTGGGCATCGTCTATTTAGTGTCTTCTCATTATTCCGTTGTGATACCTGTACTTAATTCCACGTCTAACATCAGTTGTTCCATTCAGGAACGCGGCTACTTTGGCTATCTGCATTGGACGGGTGGTTCTTCCGCATACGCATACGTTGATGATGTTCCCTTGCATGCGCACTTCAAGCTCCGCGACAAGGTGGTGACCAGCGGTTATTCATCGGTCTTCCCCCCAGGAATTCTTGTGGGACAGATTGTGGGTGCCGACCATGCCGATGACGGCTTGTCTTATCACTTGAAGGTCAGACTCTCCACCGACTTCGGGCGTTTGCGCGATGTCTGTGTGATTGACGATACTGAGATGCGTGAGCAGGTGGAAGTCATGCAGGCTGCTCAGGATAGTGCTGATGTGGCAAGGAATGGAGAAGGAAAGATAAATCGTTGAGAGTTTAATGAACTTTGAGCTAATCAAGCATATCATTCTTTTTGTGCTTTTGCTGTTAGGGCAGGCATTGGTGTGCAATCATATTCATTTGTTTGATTGTGCAACACCGTTCCTATATGTCTATTTTGTCCTGATGTTCCGTATCAACTATCCCCGTTGGGGCATATTGGCATGGGCTTTTGTCATGGGACTGGGTGTCGATGTGTTTTCCAACACGCCGGGTGTGGCAGCAGCATCAATGACCCTGCTGGGTTTTGTACAGCCTTCATTGGCCCAGCTCTTCGTGCCACGTGACAGTCAGGAGAATCTGACACCTTCAGTCGAATCCTTTGGCGAGTCGAAGTTTGTATGGTACACCTTCTTCAGTGTTTTCCTATATTGTATAGTCTTCTATACGCTCGAAGCATTCAATCTGTTCAATTGGCTGTACTGGTTAGGCTGCATCTTTGGTTCGACATTGCTAACCGTGCTGCTCATTTTGGGAATTGAACATCTCACAGGAAGTTTTCGGAAGAATTAATTGTCGTATAAGGCAGGACAAAACAGAATAATACTTTGTAAGAGGTGAAGGATTTTGAGCTTGAGAACAGACGATTTGTGATTGGCGGTGTGGCTATTACCATTGTGGTAATCTACATCATCAGGCTTTTCACGTTGCAGCTCTTGAGCGATGACTATAAGAAGAATGCAGACTCTAATGCCTTCCTCAAAAAGATTGAGTTCCCTTCCCGTGGTGCCATCACCGACCGTAATGGTGAACTGCTGGTATACAATCAGCCCGCCTACGATATCATGGTTATCATGAACGAGGAGCGGGGACGGCTTGACACCATGGAGTTCTGCCGTTCTCTCGGCATAGAGAAAGAGACCTTCATCCGCCGCATGGCTGAAATAAAGGATCGTGGAAAGAATCCAGGCTATTCTCCCTATACTCAGCAGATGTTCATGAGCCAGTTGTCCGACACTGAGTTCAGCGTCTTTCAGGAAAAGATATTCCGTTTCCCGGGCTTCTATGTGCAGAAGCGAAGTATCCGTCAGTACCGTTACCCCTATGCAGCCCACGTGTTGGGAGATGTCGGTGAGGTCTCTAAAGGAGATATCGAGGAAGACGACTACTATCAGCCGGGTGACTACATAGGGAAGATGGGAGTTGAGCGGTATTATGAAAAGGAACTGCGCGGACAAAAGGGCGTACAGATTCTGCTTCGTGATGCCCACGGCAGGATACAGGGACGTTATCAGGATGGACGATACGACCGTCGTCCTATTCCCGGCAAAGACCTTACTCTCAGTCTGGATGTGAAGTTACAGGCCTTGGGTGAGCGGTTGATGGAAGGAAAGGTGGGGAGTATCGTGGCAATAGAGCCGTCCACTGGCGAAGTGCTGTGTATGGTTTCTTCTCCCACATACGACCCGCGTATCATGGTTGGACGTCAGCGTGGAAAGAACCATATTGCCCTGCAGCTCGACCATCGCAAGCCATTGCTCAACCGGTCTATTATGGGACAGTATCCCCCTGGTTCGACGTTCAAAACATCACAGGCGCTTACTTTCCTCAATGAGGGAATCATCACGCAGTCCACCGCCTATTCCTGTCACCGTGGTTTCAGCTTTCACGGTTTGCGTGTAGGCTGTCACGGACATGCCTCGCCCCTCAGTCTTATTCCTGCAATCAGTACATCCTGCAACGGTTTCTTCTGTTGGGGATTCTATGATATGATGAACGACCGCACCAAATACCCGACGGTGCAGGTTGCCATGAATCGCTGGCGCGACTATATGGTGAGCATGGGATTCGGCTATAAACTGGGTATTGACCTGCCGGGTGAGAAGCGCGGACTGATTCCCAATGCCGAGTACTACGACAATGCATATAAGAACAACTGGAGCGGACTGACCGTCATCAGTATCTCCATCGGTCAGGGTGAGGTCAACCTGACACCGCTGCAGATTGCGAACCTTGGTGCCACGATAGCCAATAGGGGCTATTACTATGTGCCTCATGTGGTGCGGAAGGTAAAGGACGAACCGCTCGACACGCTTTATACGCGCCGCCATTATACGATGGCTAACCGTAGTGCCTACGACCTTGTCGTGGCGGGGATGCGTTCATCAGTGTTAGGAGGAACCTGTAAGGCAGCGAATCGCCGCGACTATGCTGTCTGTGGAAAGACGGGAACGGCTCAGAACCGTGGGCGTGACCATTCCGTCTTCATGGGCTTTGCTCCGATGGAAAAACCGAAGATAGCGATTGCCGTCTATGTGGAGAACGGAGGATTCGGTGCCCAGTATGGTGTGCCTATCGGTGCTCTGATGATGGAACAATATATCAATGGCAAGTTGTCGAAAGGTTCAGAGGCACGCGCAGCCATGTTCCAGCGCAGGCATCTGAGCTACGATGTGGTATATAAAAAACAATAATGACAGATGGTACGACCGAATGATAAACAACCTGGTGTGCTCCGTTCGCTTGACTGGTGGACAATAGGCATCTATCTGGCACTGCTCATCTTTGGATGGCTCAGTGTCTGCGGTGCTTCATTCACCTATGGCGATACCGACATCTTCAGTCTTGAAACACGTTCTGGCATGCAGATCGTGTGGATAGGTACATCGGTGTGCCTGGGCTTTGTGATACTGATGCTCGACGACCGTTTCTATGATACCTTTGCCTTTATTGTCTTTGGCTTGTTCGTCCTGCTGCTCTTTGCCACGATATTCAATCCGCATGAGATAAAGGGATCCCGTTCTTGGCTGGTGTTAGGACCGTTGCGTCTGCAGCCGGCTGAGTTTGCTAAGTTTGCGACAGCATTGGCGGTGGCGAAGCTGATGAGTACTTTCGGATTCAACATCCGTCAGATACGCCATTTTGTCATGGCATGTGCAGTGGTCTTTACCCCTATGCTACTGATTATCGGACAGAAGGAGACGGGATCTGCTCTTGTCTATCTCTCTTTCTTCCTTGTCTTCTACCGTGAGGGAATGCCTGGCAGCATTCTGTTTACTGGTGTGGCAATGGTTTTTTATTTCGTTGTCGGCATCAAGTATGAGAATATCTGGCTGTGGGACACGCCCACCTCTGTGGGTAAGTTTATAGTCTTACTGTTTGTACAGATCTTTACTGCCGGCATGGTCTATGTCTATTGCCATGACAAAAAGAAGACACAGCTCATCTTGAATTATAGTCTGAGCATCACGCTCATCTTCCTCCTCTTTTCCGAATATGTCATTCCATTTGATATAGTATGGGTGCAGCTCGGCATTTGTGCGGCACTTATCAGCTATCTGATCTATCTGGGACTGAGCTCGCGCATTCGGGACTACTTCTTTATCGCTTTATTCACGCTGGGTTCAGTCTTGTTCTTTTATTCAGCAGATTATGTGCTGAACGGAGTGATGAAGGAGCACCAGCGAACGCGTATCAATGTACTGCTTGGACTAGAAGAAGACTTGGCAGGAGCGGGTTATAATGTCCATCAGAGTGAGATAGCCATCGGTTCGGGAGGATTGTTAGGAAAAGGCTTTCTTAATGGTACGCAGACAAAGTTGAAGTTTGTGCCCGAGCAGGATACCGACTTTATCTTCTGTACGGTAGGAGAGGAGGAAGGGTTCTTCGGGTCGGCAGGTGTCCTGCTGCTCTTCCTTGCATTAATACTACGTCTTATCCATCTGGCGGAACGACAACCGTTCAAGTTTGGAAGAGTCTATGGCTATTGTGTCCTGAGCATCTTCCTCTTCCATGTATTTATTAATGTGGGAATGGTATTGGGACTGACACCGGTAATCGGAATCCCGTTGCCGTTCTTCAGCTATGGAGGAAGTTCGCTGTGGGGCTTCACGTTCCTCCTGTTTATCTTCCTGCGTATTGATGCTGGGCGCAACCTCATCCGTACATAGAAGGAATCAGCAGACTTCTTATTCTTTCAGCAGCTTAATGCCTACGTCGGCAATGCCTTCAGGCGATTCACGTTTCATCACATGGCGCACTTGCACCTTGATAGAATCGTTGGGAGACAGATTGAATTGCTTTACATGGTAGTTATATTGAAAGAGGTTTATGCCCTCTTTCTTCGGCTTTCCGTTGTCATCGAACAACTTACAGTTCAGCGTGTCGCGACTGAAGGCTGTAGGAAGAAGGGTAGTGGAGGCATGGGGATAGACATACTGTTCAACCACCAGCGTGATGCCTGTGAAAGGGTAGGCGCTGTTGATGCGTAGTCCCAAGTCGATGAGATAAGTCCCTTTTTCTTTCACGGCGGGAAGGAGGAAGGTCAGAGTGTCGTTCCTCGCCCAGCCCGAAAGAGGTGTGTGCTGATAATGGTCGTATAGCTTCTGTTCATCACACGACACCATTATTGCCAGCAAGACAACTGGCACAATTCTCCATGCCTTCATCCCACAGGTCTATTCTTAGTTCTTTCCCTCTCTCCTGTCGTTGTTAGACTCTTTCTTGTCTGACTTCACCTCTCTCCGTTCGCCCCTCTCTTCTCTGCGTCTTCCTCTGTCTTCTTTCTTGGTATTGAGCTGAGGCTGTTGAGATTTGTTGGACTGTGGCTGCTGAGGTTTATTCTGCTGCGGCTGCTTCCCAGGCTGCTGTGGAGCCTTATTGTTAGGTTGCGCCTGTTGTTTGCTTGCCGGTTGCTGCTTGTTGGCGGGTTGTACCTGTTGCTTATTGGCCTGCTTGTCAGGCTGTTGTTGTTTTTCAGCCTGTTGTGCCCTGCTGCTTCGACTTCTGTTCTTTTTCCGTTTGCTCTTGTCGAAGCGGCTGATGTCGTCTCCAGCCAGCAGGTCGATAGGCCCTTTGTTCACTCTTCCCTTCTCGTCCTCAACCAGTGAGAGCGGCTTCTCACCCCGTTTGTTCATCTCGATGATTTCACAGGCTCTTTCAGCCGTGATGGTCTCAAGATTCACAGGATTGCGTTTGTCTGTCGAGTAGCTTACCGTACCGGCGAGAATGTCCGACTTGAAAAGATAGTAGTCGCTGTCCTGAGTCTGCAGTATGACCTCCTTGCTGGGCAGACGATGTGATGCCTCAATGTAGTTGTCCACCTCATAGTTCAGACAACACTTCAGTTTGGCACACATACCTGCAAGCTTCTGGGGATTGAGTGATATATCTTGGAAACGGGCGGTGTTTGTACTCACGCTGACGAAGTTCTTCATCCAGGTGGCACAGCAAAGCTCACGACCGCACGGACCTGTGCCTCCGATGCGTCCGGCTTCCTGACGGGCACCTATCTGCTTCATCTCTATGCGTACGTGGAACGTGTCGGCAAGAACCTTAATGAGCTGTCTGAAGTCCACGCGCTCGTCGGCGATGTAGTAGAAAATAGCCTTGTTGCCATCCCCCTGATACTCTACGTCTCCGATTTTCATGTCCAGTCCGAGGTCTTTGGCAATCTGTCGGCTCTGGATCATCGTCCCGTGCTCGCGCCCTTTTGCCTCGTAGTATTTGTCCATGTCCACCTGCTTGGCGATACGGAACACGCGTTTGATGTCATCGGTTGACTTCAGGTTTGCCTTCTGCACTTGTAGTTTGACAAGCCTTCCTGTGAGTGTCACCACACCGATGTCGTGTCCGGGATTAGCTTCCACGGCAACAATGTCGCCTTTCTTCAAGTCAAGCTTGTTCACATTGTGGTAATAGCCCTTGCGAGTGTTCTTGAACTGCACTTCCACAAGGTCTGTATCATCGTTGTTACCTGGTACATCTGCCAGCCAGTCGTACGTGTTCAACTGTTTGTTCTGACGTCCGCAGCCGCGTCTGCACAATCCTCGGTCACTTTCGATGAGAATCTTGAACTTCATATCTTTATAGTCCATACTCTATTTCCTCGATAATAATATAATCATTTGCAAGGCCAGGTCGTAGAAGACGATTCTCCCGTTGGCATTCTGGGAGATGTCTCTGATGGCCCGCGTATATAGTTCTGTAATCTCAATGACGTTCGCCTCGTTGATGAAACGGGCAAACTTACTGACGAAGTTTTCTTCCTCTGCCGTCATATAGTTCAGTTCCGGCTGATGGAAGTTATACATGAAGTTTTCACGTATCAGTTGCAGGAAGTAGGTGAGCATACGTTTCTGCCGCTCGCGCCCATATCCTGCCACGGTATCGCTCCATAGTTTCAGTTCTTTCATCTTCCGGGTGTAGGAGAGGCGCATGAGCTGAATGAACATATCGAGAAACTGTTGGTTCTCGTTGTTGGCACTCAGCGTCTGAATGGCTTTCATCCAACTTCCTCCCGACAGTCGGGCGATGCGTCTTGCATCCTCTTCCTCAATACCTCTTCGTTCTATCAGGGCATTGAAGATATCCTCTTCGTCAATCCGCCTGACATCAATCTGCTGTGTACGGCTTCGGATGGTCTCCAGCAAAAGCTCAGGCTGTTCGCTCACGAGCAGGAAAACCGTCTGTTGCGGTGGTTCTTCCAGAAGCTTCAGCAGCTTGTTGGAACATTCCTGATTCATGCGCTCTGGCAACCAGATAAAGCTGATCTTATAACCGTTGAGGCTGGATTTCAGACTAAGCTTTCTCGTAAGGTGGTCGCTTTCGCCCACACCAATCTCTGCCTGTTGGTTAGCTGCCTTCATCTCTTCCAGCCATTGCTCGAAGCTGAAGTAAGGACCTTTCATCAGCAGGTTATGCCAATCGGAGGCAAAGTCGGCACTCTCCATCTTATGAGTAGCAGAAGTCCCCGACGGGCGAATGACAGGATAGCTGAAATGAAGGTCGGGGTGCTGCCACTGGTGCAGCATGGCTTCGGCATTGCGGATAGCCGGTGTTGCAGGGATGCTGTCGTCTTCCCGTTCACCAAGCAGATATGAGGCAAAGGCGAGCGCCAGCGCTTTCTTTCCGCATCCGGCAGGACCGCATAGCATGATAGCATGTGGTACGCGGTCGTCATGTACCATCTGCATCAGCCGTTGCTTTACCTGTTCTTGTCCTATAACCTCACTGAATTTCATTGATTCCTTTTATCTTGTTGATTGAAGTCAGAAAAGATTTTTCACAATCTGGCATACGGCATCGACAGCCGATATGGTATAGAAGTGGATGTCCTTGATACCTGCTGCATAAAGCTCTTGGCACTGGTGGGTTGTCCATTCAATGCCCAGTGCCTTGGCATCAGCATCGGTCTTGCATTTCACCACCTCTGAAGCCAGTTCCTGTGGCAAATCACAGTGGAAAGTCTTTGGTACCACGGTGAGTTGAGAGAGTTTGCCGAAAGGCTTGATGCCGGGTATGATGGGGATGGTGACACCTGCTGCCCGTGCCATCTTTACGAAATCGAAGTATTTCTCATTGTCGAAGAAGAGCTGTGTTACAGCATACTGTGCACCAAGGTCCTGTTTCTGTTTCAGATACATGATGTCCATCTCGATGTTCGGAGCCTCCTCGTGCTTTTCAGGATAGCATGCCACACCGAAGTCGAAGGGTGTGCCGGGTACTTTAATAGGTGTTCCGTCGGTAAAGAAGCCGTTGTTAAACTGATTCACCTGTGCTATCAGATCCGTTGTATGTGCATGTCCGTTGGCTGTCGGAACAAATGATTTGTCGTCCTTAGCCTTATCGCCACGCAATAGCAGCAGGTTGGTGATACCCAGGAACTGGAGGTCGAGCAGTTCGTATTCAATATCTTCGATGGTGACTCCACTGCATATTACATGAGGAATCACTGGAATGTTGTATTTATGCTGGATGGCAGCAGCAATGGCAATCGTTCCAGGACGGCGACGGATTTGCTGCCGCTCGAACTGTCCATTGTCTAACTCCTTATAGACATACTCACTGTGATGAGTTGTGATGTTAATGAAACGAGGACCAAACTGTCGCAGACGGTCGATGGTGTCAAACAAATTAGCCGTGCCCGTCCCTTTCAATGGAGGGAGCACCTCGAATGAGAAGTTCCGTTCCTCCGTCTCATTGTTGATAATGTCAATAACCTTCATGTGGTTTTGATATAGGTGTATTTGGATGCAAAGGTACGAAAAAAGGTTGTGAATCCCACCACTTTTTTAAATATTAATACAGTTCTCTCTTAAAATAAGGCAGAAAAGAAGGAATCACTGGCCTATGACAGATATGACAGAAGAAAACGCAACTTTCTCTATAGGAAATTATTTACCCCCGACCTAAATGATTTTCTTTATACGAAAGTTGTATATCAATCTGTCATATCTGTCATACACAACAGCAAGTGGGATTCGAAAGAGTGCTATTTACGTCCTGTAAAGAGTACATTTAGACTACGTAAACGATATGTTTAGACTACATAAACGATATGTTTAGAGTACATAAACGATACATTCAAACATCTGAAACAAGCCAGACGTATTGCCGTTCACGTTGTTTTTTTGATGGAATTGTACTCTCTTGCATGTTTTTCCTGACAATCTGTTTTGTAAATCGTTTTTTTTACGTTAACTTTGCAGCCAAGTTTCGTTCAACCCCATTTGTTTTGGGGAAACCAAATATTAAATTATTTATGAAAGTCTTGAAATTTGGCGGAACGTCTGTAGGTTCCGTAGAAAGCGTTTTGAGCCTAAAACGCATTGTGGAGAAAGAGGCCAAGCATGGGCCTGTAGTAGTGGTGGTAAGTGCATTGAGTGGCGTAACGGATAAGTTGTTGTCCATATCTCAGCTTGCATTAAAGAGTGATGAACACTGGAGGGATGAGTTCCAGACATTGATAGAACGTCATCATCAGATGATTGACACCATCATTACTGATACAAAAAGCAGAGAAGATTTATTCAATACGATAGATGCGTTGTTAGAACAGTTGCGTTCTATCTTTTTTGGTGTGTTCCTCGTTCACGACTTGAGCGACAAGACACAGAATGCCATAGTCTCTTACGGTGAGCGACTGAGTTCTTACATCGTGACAGCCTTAATCAGAGGGTCGAAGCGGATGAACTCACGGGACTTCATCCGTACGGAAAAGAAAAACGGAAAACACACGCTGGATTCAGAACTTACCTATCAACTGGTAAAGGAGTATTTCAGTGAGCTTCCCCGTATATCAGTTGTGCCAGGCTTTATCGGTCGTGACCGTGACAGTAATGAGACAACCAACCTCGGAAGAGGCGGTTCCGACTATACGGCAGCCATCATTGCTGCTGCTTTAGAGGCTGACGTGCTTGAAATATGGACGGATGTCGATGGTTTTATGACCGCTGACCCCCGTGTTATCAAGACCGCATACACCATCAATGAACTGAGCTATGTGGAGGCGATGGAGCTTTGTAACTTCGGTGCCAAAGTGATTTATCCCCCGACAATCTATCCTGTTTGTGTCAAGAACATCCCTATCCGTGTGAAGAACACCTTCAATCCGGATCATCCCGGGACGCTTATCAAACAGAGGATAGATAACGACCAAAAGCCTATCAAGGGAATATCAAGTATCAAAGGGACAACGTTGATTACCGTGACGGGTCTCTCGATGGTGGGTGTCATTGGTGTAAACCGGCGAATCTTCACCACACTGGCAGACAATGGTATCTCCGTGTTCATGGTTTCACAGGCTTCTTCAGAGAACTCAACCAGTATAGGTGTGCGTGATGAGGATGCCGAAGAGGCAGTACGTGTCTTGAATGAAGAGTTCTCCAAAGAGATTCTGACGGGCGCAATGTTCCCGATGATTCAGGAGAGCGGGCTTTCGACGATTGCCATTGTCGGTGAAAACATGAAGCATACACCGGGTATTGCCGGTAAACTCTTCGGTACGTTGGGAAGAAGTGGTATCTCGGTGATTGCGTGTGCGCAGGGAGCATCAGAGACAAACATCTCATTCGTTGTGGAATCAAAGTATCTTCGTAAGTCCCTCAATGTGATTCACGACTCCTTCTTCCTCTCCGAATACAAGGTGCTCAACCTCTTTATCTGTGGTGTCGGAACAGTTGGCAGTAAGCTGATAGAGCAGATTCGCTCCCAGTATGAGGAATTGAAGGAACACTCTCGTCTGAAACTGAACGTCGTAGGCATAGCCAGTTCGAGAAAAGCAGTCTTTACCCGTGACGGTATAGACCTTGAACATTATCGTGAAATACTGGATGAGGCCGAAGTAAGTTCACCCGAGAAGCTGAGAGATGGAGTCATTGGCATGAATATCTTCAACAGTGTGTTTGTGGATTGTACTGCCAGCAAGGAGATCTCCATGCTTTATCAGACGTTCCTTGAGCATAATATCAATGTGGTGACAGCCAACAAGATAGCAGCTTCTTCTGCCTATTCAAACTATATCCGGCTGAAGCGCACGGCTATGGAACGCGGTGTGAAGTTCCGCTTTGAAACCAATGTCGGTGCAGGACTGCCCATTATCGGCACCATCAACGACTTGTGCAACTCTGGTGACCGAATCCTGAAGATTGAGGCCATCCTCAGTGGTACACTTAACTTCATCTTTAACGAGATCTCTGCATCTGTTCCGTTCTCTGAGACGGTTCGTCGTGCGAAGGAACAGGGATACAGCGAGCCAGACCCGCGTGTCGATCTGAGCGGTACAGACGTTATCCGCAAACTGGTTATCCTTACCCGTGAAGCGGGCTATAGGATAGAACAGGAGGATGTTGAGAAGCATCTGTTCGTGCCCGATGAGTACTTCTCGGGGACAACAGAAGACTTCTGGGCGACCTTACCCAACCTGGATGATGATTTTGAGCAGCGTCGGAAGCGTCTGGAAGCAGAAGATAAACGCTGGCGTTTTGTGGCGACCATGGAAGGTGGTAAGGCGAATGTCGCATTGCGAGAGGTGGAAAAGGGACATCCGTTCTACAATCTGCAGGGTTCGAATAACATCGTAATGCTCACCACAGAGCGGTACAAAGAGTTCCCCATGCTCATTCAGGGATACGGTGCCGGTGCAAGTGTTACGGCAGCCGGAGTGTTTGCCAATGTCATGAGTATTGCCAACATTTAAATCCGGAAGCAGAAGATGAAGCATATAATAATATTAGGTGACGGAATGGCCGACCATGCTGTTGAGAGGCTGGGAGGCAAGACCTTACTTCAATATGCCAATATAGAGTATATGGATCAGTTGGCTCATGAAGGACGTTGTGGCAGGCTCATCACTGTGCCTGAAGGATTTCCTCCAGGGAGTGAAGTAGCCAACACAGCCATCCTCGGCTACGACCTGAATAAAGTCTATGAGGGACGCGGTCCTTTGGAAGCTGCCTCCATCGGTTATGAAATGGCTCCCGATGATTTTGCCATCCGTTGTAATATCATCACTCTGGAAGACGGTCGTATTATTACCCATAACGGGGGCAACTTGCAGACAGAAGATGCAGACATACTGATAAAATACCTCAATGAGCATTTAGGTTCTGACCGGGTTCGCTTCATTACGGGAATCCAATACCGCCATCTGCTTGTCATAAAAGGCGGAAGCAAGCACATCGTCTGCAATCCGCCACATGATCATCCCAATGAAGAATGGCGCCCGTTGCTGGTAAGTGCAGAAGCAGATGCACCCGTAGAAGAAGGACGCATGACGGCACAGGAGACAGCAGACCTTATAAACGACCTGATTCTCAAGTCACAAGTGCTGCTGGCTCAACATCCCTTTAACATTGAACGGGCTAAGCGTGGAGAGCGACAGGCAAACAGTATCTGGCCGTGGAGTGGTGGTTACCGTCCGGAGATGAAGACCATTTCAGACACGTATCCCCAAGTGAAAAGCGGCGCGGTCATCTCTGCCGTCGACCTGATACGAGGCATTGGCCATTACGCAGGACTCAAGAAGATATTCGTGAACGGTGCCACCGGTCTTGCTGATACAAACTACGAAGGAAAGGCGGCAGCTGCTATCGAAGCGCTCCGGAAGTATGATTTCGTGTTCTTGCATGTCGAGGCGAGCGATGAGGCAGGTCATGATGGCGACCTCGAATTGAAAGTCAAGACGATAGAGTACCTCGATAAGCGTATCGTCAGGCCAATATATGAAGAGGTGAAGACATGGGACGAGCCTGTCTGTATAGCAGTACTTCCCGATCATCCCACCCCAGTTGAGATGCGTATCCATGTGAACGAGCCCGTTCCGTTCCTTATCTGGTACCCCGGTATCGAATCAGATGATGTTGAACGGTATGATGAGGTTTCGTGTGTGAGCGGCTGTTATGGCCTGTTAAGATTACAACAATTTATGCAAACATTAATGAGTGTTTAACGATGAAATATTTTAGTACAAACCATAAGGCTCCTATAGCCACCCTGAAAAAGGCAGTCGTAAAAGGACTGGCAGAAGATCGCGGTCTTTACATGCCCGAAGAGATTAAGAAACTGCCCAAAGAGTTTTTTGATAACATAGAGAACTATTCGTTCCAGGAGATTGCCTGCGTCGTGGCAGATGCTTTCTTCGGAGAGGATGTGAATGCCGAAGACCTGAAGAAGATAGTCTGTGTGACATTGTCTTTTGAGACCCCTTTGGCTCAAGTGGAAGATAATATCTTCTCTCTCGAACTCTTTCACGGTCCGACCCTCGCCTTCAAGGATGTAGGTGCCCGTTTCATGGCGCGTCTGTTGCAGTATTTTATCCGTAAGGAGAAAGGTGATTCACTTGTTAATGTGCTCGTAGCGACTTCAGGTGATACGGGTTCTGCTGTTGCCAATGGCTTCTTAGGCGTTGACGGGATTCATGTCTATGTACTTTATCCAAAGGGAAAGGTCAGTAAGATACAGGAATGTCAGTTCACGACTCTTGGTAAGAACATCACCGCTGTAGAAGTAGACGGTGTCTTTGACGATTGTCAGACGCTGGTGAAGAATGCTTTCATGGACAGCGAATTGAATTCTGCCATGAAACTTACGTCAGCCAATTCCATCAATGTCGCCCGTTTCCTGCCGCAGGCATTCTATTATTTCAATGCCTATTCCCAGCTGAAGCGTTTGGGAAAGGCCGATGAGATGGTGATGTGTGTGCCTTCCGGTAATTTCGGTAACATCTGTGCAGCCTTGTTCGGTCATGCCATGGGTCTTCCCATCAAGCGCTTCATAGCAGCGAATAATGCCAATGATGTCTTCTTCAATTATCTGAAGACAGGTCAGTATGAGCCTAAACCGTCCGTACAGACGATAGCCAATGCGATGGATGTGGGTGATCCCAGCAACTTTGCCCGAATCATTGAACTGTATGGAAACAGCCATAAGAGGATTAGCAGTCTGATAAGTGGTGCCACCTATTCTGATAGTCAGATAGCAGAGAGCATGAAGTCGTGTCGTGAACAGACCGGATATATCCTTGACCCTCATGGTGCCTGTGGCTATCGGGCATTGAAAGAGAACTTAAAGATAGGGGAGGTTGGCGTGTTTTGCGAGACCGCTCATCCTGCTAAGTTCAAAGACACGGTGGAAGGAATCATCGGAAGTGAAGTGGCAATACCCGAACGCCTTGCCGCATTCATGCGTGGTGAGAAGCAGAGTGTGCCGATGACGAAGGACTTCGCTGATTTTAAAAAGTTCCTCTTGGGATGCTGTAAATGAATAAAATAAGTAAGTAAGATAATAGTAAGATAGTAGTCAGATGAAGAAATTATTGCTTTCCCTCACCTTACTGGTTAGTTGTGGGGCCTTTGCTCAGGAAGGACCAACCATGGGCTGGAGTTCATGGAATACTTTTGGCGTGAATATAAGTGAGAATATCATCAAGAAACAAGCTGATGCGATGGTCAGCAAAGGTCTTGACAAGGTAGGATACAAGTTCATCAATATTGATGACGGCTATTTTGGAGGGCGAGACAAAACGACCGGACAGCTGTTGATTCATCCCACACGGTTCCCCCATGGTATGAAAACCGTTGTAGACTATATACACGGTAAGGGCTTGAAAGCTGGTATCTACAGTGATGCCGGACACAATACCTGTGGAAACTACTACAATGGCGATGTTATAGCAAAAGGTGTGGGGTTGTATGAGCACGACCAGCAGGACGCAGATTTCTTCTTCAAGGAACTTGGCTTCGACTTCATCAAAGTGGATTTCTGTGGAGGTGACGGCCCCCAGAATTCAGAACGCCTCACACTTGATGAGCAGGAACGATATACAACAATCAGTAAGGCTATAGAGAATACAGGACGTACGGATGTCCGGCTGAACGTATGTCGCTGGGATTATCCTGGAACGTGGGTACATGACGTTGCCTTTTCTTGGCGTACAACGCATGACATCTATGATGGCTGGGCATCTGTCAAAGGAATTTTGTCTGAGAATCTCTATCTGACAGCCTATGCCTACGATGGTAAGTTCAACGATATGGACATGCTGGAAGTCGGCAGGTCGATGACAGCAGAAGAAGATAAGACACATTTTGGCATGTGGTGCTTCATGAATTCTCCTTTACTCATCGGTTGTGACTTGACGAAAATCCGTACTTCCGCATTGGAGTTGCTGAAGAATGAGGATTTGATAGCATTGAATCAGGATAAGTTGTTCTACCAGCCCTATGTCGCCAAGAAGTTGAACGGCTGTTATGTTCTTGTAAGAGATATTGAGGAATTGAATGGAAAGCGACGTGCTTTTGCCATCTATAACCCAGAGGATGCTCAGCGTCATTTGAAAGTGAACTTTGCCGACTTGCAGCTGGGAGGCTCAGTCAGTTTGAGAGATGCTTTTGCGCAGGCAGAACTGGGCTCGTTCGAGGAAAGTCTTGATGTGACAGTTCCTGCTCATGGAACACGCATCTATATCGCCGATGCAGAAGAACGTCTGGAACGTGTCAGATATGAAGCTGAATGTGCATACATCAGTGATTATCAGGAAATCCGCAACAACCAAAGTGAAAGGACTGGCGTCTATGAGAACGCTGACTTTTGCAGCAATGGTGCAAAGGCGGGATGGCTTGGCTACAGTGAGAAGAACGATCTCATCTGGAAGAATGTCTATGTAGAAAACGACGGTGAATATAAGTTGACCATTGGATATATATCGGGTGAAAACCGTAACATCACGCTGCATGTGAACGATGCAAAGATACAGACTTTTTCTGTCAACTCTGGCGGATGGCAGACGGTGGGAAGACGCACTATTAATGTGCAATTGCAGAAAGGATGGAATAAAGTCCGTCTTTCTAACAGCAGCAACTGGATGCCGGATATTGATTACATCGAAGTTGTCAAGGTTCCGACAGCTGTTTCGCCTCTTTCCGGTGCATCATCTGAGGCAGGAAAAGATGAGATTTTCTTGCTGAATGGGCTGAAAATGAAAACGCAGAACAAGTCTTCAAAAGCGATATATATTAAAGATGGTAAAAAATATATAAATTGAATGTCAGTTTTTTGTACATTTATTTAATAATTTTAGCTATAAATTTGGTTTTTTCAGTATTTCTTCTTATATTTGCAAAATAAATTAAAAATAGTGTAAGGAATATTGGTGAAACGGATTCATTTAGCGTTATTATCTCTTTTGATTTTCTGTCTGGCATGTGAATATAAGTTAAAGCCAGTCGGGGATGAAGAGCGGTCAGACCGTATAGAAGTACAACGGTACGATCGTTTAGAGGGGCGTTATCTGATGACAGGAGACTTTTCAGCCTTACAGCAGATGAGTACGGGCTATCCAATCGAGACACGTACCCTGATAGAAGATGTACTTCAGCTGGGTGAAGTCAACGACCCTTCCATCAATTCCAAGTTTTTAAGCTTCTATCAGGACACGACCTTGCAGATTGTGCTTGCCGATGTCCAGTCGCAATATGCCAATATGGACGATATCAACGAGCAGTTTGAGAAGGCGTTTATGACGTTGAAGAACTGGCTGCCCGATATGTCCATCCCTCTGATATATACTCAGATTGGTGCCTTGAACCAAAGTGTTGTGGTCGGTGATCAGATCATTGGCATCTCTCTGGACAAGTATCTTGGTAAGAATTATCCTATTTATAAGCGTTTCGGCTATACGTCAAGACAATTGGAAACCATGCAGAGAAGTCATATCGTCCCCGACTGTCTGAGCTTTTATCTGTTAAGCCTGTATCCGATGGAAAGGTTTGACTCGCGTAGCCAGCTTGAAAAAGACCTCCACATGGGCAAAGTGATGTGGACGGTCAATAAGGCGATGGATAATAACTTTTTCTATTCAGAGTACGTGATGACCATTGACCGTTATATGAAAAAGCATCCAAAGGTAACGGTCAAGCAGTTGATGGAGTTAGACGACTACAGTAACTTCTGATATTCGCTAAGCCTTTTTCTTAGCAAATTTGTAAATTCATAATTCTTTATTCCCCATTTTGGAGCTATGAGCAGTTCCTCTGGTGACTGACTGACGAACCGTTCCAGGACCAGATCCTTTCGTAACAGCGAGATGTAGCGAATGACAAGGTCTATATACTCATCTACCGAAAAGACATGAAAGGGATGTTCCTGATATTCAGCGGCAAGGCGCGTGCCTCGGATAATCTGCATCTGATGGATTTTCAGGATGTCAAGAGGAAGTGAAGAGATGATGGGAGCTTGCCGCAGGATTTCTTCTTTGTCTTCTCCGGGCAAGCCAAGGATAATGTGTCCGCCGGTCAGAATGCCTCTTTCATGTGTCTTCTCGACGGCTCTCCTGCTACAGTTGAAGTCGTGTCCCCGATTAATACGTCTGAGCGTGTTGTCATTAGCACTTTCTATTCCATATTCTACAATCAGGAAAGTCTGACGGTTGAGGCCTTCAAGGTAGTCTAATAGCTCGTCGGAAATACAGTCAGGACGTGTGCCGATGACAATGCCTACAACATCTTTCACTTGCAGGGCTTCCTCATACAATGACTTTATATGCTCTATAGAACCGTAAGTATTAGTGAATGCCTGGAAATAAGCGAGGTATTTCATCTCAGGATATTTACGGGCAAAAAACTGTTTTCCCCTTTCCAGTTGCTGGCTTACAGACAACTTATTATTACAGTAAGCAGGACTGAAAGTACGGTTGTCACAATAGATGCACCCTCCACTGGAGATGGTTCCATCCCGGTTGGGACACGTGAATCCGGCATCGACACCTATTTTCTGGACTCTGTAGGGAAATAACCTTCGAATCCAACTTCCGAAGTCATTGTATAAATTCTCATTCATCTTTTTGCAAAAGTACGATTTTTTTGCTATTTTTGCCCAACAAACAGAAATAAATCTCATTATGCGAAAACTTTTAATTTGTACGATAGCTTTATTCATGGCGGCATCTTTTGCAAGTGCAAGTGAAAAACTGGATTTAAAGACCATCACCAGCGGCAAGCTTGCTGCCCAGCGGATGAGTGGTCTCATTCCAATTGACGGGACCGATCAGTATGCCCGTATCGTTGATGACGGTAAAAAGATTGTCCAATATTCGTTTAAGACAGGCAAGGAGACGGCTGTCCTTTTCGATGCAGAGCATACGCAGGGCGAGAAAGTCGAGAGCGTTGATGGCTACATCATGTCACCAGATGGCCGCAGGATGCTGATACAGACAAAGACGAAGTATATCTACCGGAGGTCTTTCACGGCGGTTTTCTACATATACACAATTCAAAGCAGAAAGTTGGAGCGGTTGTCTGATGGTGGTCCGCAGCAGGTACCTACTTGGTCACCCGATGGTACACAAGTAGCCTTTGTCCGGGAGAACAATATCTATCTGGTGAAACTTCTGTACGACAATTCCGAGAGTCAGGTTACGAAGGACGGAAAGTTCAATGAGATAATCAATGGTGTTCCCGACTGGGTGAATGAAGAGGAGTTTGAGTTTAATAAGGCTCTGTGCTTTAACGCCGACGGAACGATGATCTGCTGGATTAAGTACGATGAACGTGACGTGAAAGAATACTCACTCCAGATGTTCAGGGGGATGAAGCCTTCACATGAAGAATATGCTGTGTATCCCGGCAGTTACAGTTATAAGTATCCTAAGGCAGGAGAGGATAATGCGAAAGTCTCTGCCTGGAGCTACGACATCAAGAGCCATCAGACCTATAAGCTGGATGTTCCTTTGAATAATGACGGGTATCTGCCCCGTATTCTTCCTACGACAGACGCTTCCAAGATTCTGGTCTATGCCATGAACAGACATCAGGATCAGCTGAACATCTATACGGTAAACCCGCGAAGTACCATCGCCCAGCTGCTGATCAAGGAGAGTGTGCCTAAGTATGTGAAGGAAGAGGTTCTTAACTCTGCAGTAGTCGGCGACTCTCATCTGCTGCTTCCAAGCGACCGTGACGGCTATATGCACTTGTATGTCTATAACATGAATGGAACGATGGAGCGCAAAGTGGGTGACGGGAACTACGACATCACAGCTGTCTATGGATATGACGAGGCAACGGGTGATGTCTATTATCAGGCAGCCAGCTTGAATCCGCATGACAGACAAGTGTTTGTGAGTCATAAGAATGGGAAGACCGAGCGGCTCACCGATCAAAAGGGATGGAATTCGGCTTTCTTCTCAGGGGATTATAAGTACTTCATCAACACATGGAGCGATAAGGATACACCTTATGTATATACTGTTCGTGACAATAAAGGAAAGGTTCTTTCCACGCCGGTTGATAATAAAGAGTTGAGAGACAAGCTTTCTGCTTATCCTATCTCGAAGAAAGAGATGTTTACGTTCACTTCCTCTGAGGGAGTTGAACTTGACGGATGGATGATCAAGCCAGCTGACTTTAATCCCCAGAAGAAGTACCCTGTGATTCTTTTCCAGTATAGCGGTCCGGGCAGCCAGCAGGTTGTCGATTCATGGAATATCGGTTCGATGGGTCAGGGCGGCTTGTTCGACCACTATTTAGCACAGGAAGGATTCATCGTCGTCTGTGTTGACGGTCGTGGTACAGGTGCCCGTGGAGCAGAATGGGAGAAATGTACGTATCAGATGCTGGGTAACCTCGAGGCGAAAGACCAGGTAGAGACAGCCCTGTGGTTAGGCAAGCAGAGTTATGTCGATAAAGATAACATCGGCATCTGGGGCTGGAGCTATGGCGGCTATTGCACCCTGATGAGCATGAGTGAAGGAAGAGGAGTCTTCAAGGCTGGTGTTGCCGTTGCCCCGCCAACGGATTACCGTTTCTATGACAGCATCTATACAGAGCGGTTCATGCGTACTCCGAAGGAGAATCCTACTGGATATAATGACAATCCTGTGACAAGGGCAGAGAAATTCCATGGTGCATTGTTGCTCTGTCATGGCTTGGCGGATGACAATGTCCATCCTCAGAACACTTTTGAATATACCGAAGCACTTGTTCAGGCAGACAAGGATTTCACGATGAATGTGTATACCAACCGCAATCATAGTATCTATGGCGGGAACACAAGGAATCACTTGTTAAGGCAGATCAGTCAGTTTTTTATCAATCATTTAAAGTAAGCGTACAATGAGAAGGTCTCTATGTTTATTTGGCCTGTTCCTTTTCTTTTCCCTGACAGGCATGGCGGCAAATGTTGTCACGGTTGTTGTATCGAATGACGAGAATGTTCAGCAGCAGGGATTGGTCGAAGTGGATTTCAAGATTGTCAAGGACAGACTTGGAATAGGTGATGACGATGGCTTCGTAGTGAAAAATGCCTTCGGTCAGCAGGTGGAGTATCAGCTGACATACGACGGCAAGTTGTTGTTTGATGCTGCCGTCCGCCCTTGCGGAACCGCAAAGTACACGATTTCAAAGGGTATTCCTTCACAGATGAAGACTTGGGTGAAAGGGAAGATGTATCCGACCCGCAAAGATGACATCGCATGGGAGAACGACCGAAGTGCCTACCGTGTCTATGGGCCTGCACTCCAACGGACTGGCGAGAAATCGTTTGGCGTGGATGTGTGGACGAAAAACACGCCGGAAATCGTGGTTGAAGACCGTTATACGGCTGACTATGACGGAAACATCCTGAAGAATATCTATCACAAGAAAGGACAGAATGATAAATGGAGGGAGGAAGACTTGCGAACTTCTTTCCATCTGGATCATGGCAATGGACTTGACAGCTATAGTGTAGGGGCTACGTTAGGTTGTGGAACTCCGGCACTGATGGATAAGGGACAGCTTCTTTTTCCTTACTGTTATAAGGAATATGAGATACTGGATAACGGGCCTCTGAGATTCACCGTGGAGCTTGTTTACAATCCAGCGAAGATAAAGAATGATGAGAATGTCGTGGAGCATCGGATTATCAGTCTCGATAAAGGCTCTAACTTCAATAAGGTGACAGTCTGGTATGAAGGATTGACCAAGCCTTGTGACTTTGCTTCGGGAGTGGTCATTCACTCTGCTGATAAGGAGAGTGTTGTGTTGGGTGACAATTATGTGCATTATGCTGACCCCACGGATAACCCGGAGAAGCATAATTTCCAGATATACGTGGCTGTATTGTTCCCGAACGGAAAGGTCACAACGAAAAAACTGATGCTGGATAAGCCGTCTGGTGGAATAGAGGGACATGCTATCGGCATCCTGAAGAATCTGGAAAACAACCAGAAGTACACCTATTATTTCGGTAGTGCGTGGAGCAAAGCCGACGTGAGAACACAACGGGAGTGGCAGGTGCGCATAGAAGACTTCATGAATGCACTGGCTAATCCCTTGTCGGTAAGGATTGAATAAGATGACCGTTAGTGTCTGCTAAAGCTTAGTAGCATAAGATACCCTTATCCGCAATGCCTGTTCCAAACCAGGTGTTGCGGTTTTTTGTTTTAATGAAGAAATGCTGATAGGCAAACGGATTGGAGCCATGTTTTGGATGACGAAATGCTGTAGGCATTAGATTGCTGATGTTTTTGCAATAGAATAAATGCCGTTAGACCGTTAGATTTATGTTGTGTTTCATCGGAAGAAATGCCGTGAGTGTTAGATTTATGTTGTGTCGCAACAAAAGAAATGCCGTTAGGCATTAGACAATGGTAGCCAGCCATACAGAAACGCCCTTGGGTGTTTCGAAATGGCTGGTATGGAGTTACCCCCCTAAAATAAGCCTGCCTTTATGGTAGGCGACATGGTCAGCCCATGTCCCTTGCATATCAGCAAGGTTATATGTGGTGTGGTATCGCTTCCCCAGCCATTTCGCACCCCCTAAAGGGGGAACTGTATGGCTGGCTACCCTTGTCCGATGCCTCTGGCATCATTCTTTCGATATTAGACATTCCCAATGTTATTCTCTTATATAATGTTTGTTTTACTTTCGAGAATTTGTCAAATAATATTCGAATTTTGACCCCAAATTAAGGGCATCTTCCTGAACAAAAACATTTTCGGTCGAAAAAACGCCATTTTTTGAGGTTTTTTGTAAAATGTTGACAGATAAATGGTTACACGAATTTAAAACTGTAAACGTGCGATTTACAAAATCAAAATTTGCAAAAGGTATCGTTTAGCCTCGCCAAAGGTATCGTTTCGCCGTGTGAAAGACCATGTTTGAGGCGATGAAACATGGTCTTTGGCGCAGTCAAAGCTTACCTTTCGCGGTGTGAAAGCTGGTTTTTCGCAAAATGAAGAATAAAGAATGAAGAGTGAAGAATCATGTTTTACAGATTTTAACTTCTCTTTCATCACTTTTCCCCGACAAGTTTTTGTCAAGATTATTGACACGAATAATGTCTCTAAGACTTTGCTCTATAATAAGGAGCATGAGCCATTTTGAGATGGAGTTCTCGTACATTAATTCCGTATGGGTATGCAAGCGTGGCACAGCGTTCGGCAATGTTTACTGTTGGATTATCGCGGTCTAAATCATAGAACACGTTCCCGATAATCCTCACCTTAGTCGTGTACTTCATGGCGATGGGGCAATTATCGAGAATATAATAGTAATCATCTTGCCTGTCTGCAAAACTATTGACTCCTACAATAGTCGTAAAACCATCATCAACTTTACCGCTGAATGTCTTGGCACGACTTCTTCCGCCAGTCGAAGGTATTTCCACATTCGTTGTCATCGTGGCTTTCACTACATCGCCCGTATATATTTTCAGTCCTCTATCGTCGATGTAACCAGTATAGAAGCCAGCAAAAGCCACTGGATAAATCTTAATGTCACCAAAAATCTCCAAATATGAAAGTCTGCCTGTCAGTTCAAAGTCTGACAGTGTCTTATAGTCTTTGCCCTGCTTGTTATTCGTCCAGTAGTACCACTGACCGCGATAGACAAACAAGTCTGCCAGACCGCCTGTGCGGAACTTCCTTGGTGCCCATAGAAACCTCACCTCAACGTCGTCGTAGGTCTCAATGTCAACGCCCAACAGAATATCATCCAAAAACTGCTCAACTCTCTCCTGAAAGTCTTCAGCACTACACATTACCTTTGTTTTCATCATCATTCATTTTTAAGTTTGACGATACAAAGGTAATGGGCAGTGCGGCAAAAACGTTGCACAGTGAGTTTTTTAATTGCCTATTCATTTCGTTTCAAGAACTCAACCAAACTGCTTTGGTATATGTTCCCTTCAAAATTAGCAGGTGTAATATATTGGCTTATCATGCTTGATGATTTCTTCTCTATTATAGAGCTATTGAAATATTTGAGGAATTCGTCTGTTAACAGTTCTTTCCACTTGTCTTTAGCTCTCATAATAAGAAAATGAACTTTATCTTTTTTGCTTTCAGCTATGTACCATAGCATATCCTTCAAAAAAGCCTGTGATGCCAACTTGTCTTTTTTACGGGGAAATATACGGCCTGAGGTTTGAGAACTATAACCATGGTACTCAACAAGTGCGATTCTCCGGTAAAACTCTTTTTCTTCAAGTCCAGTATCTTCTCGAAGTTGTCTTAGCATTTTAACCCAGTACCAATCGCCCAACATATTCACGGCATCCCTACATGAAATGGGTTGTCCTTCTTTATCCTCAGGCAGAAATGAGGTGGCTTCTAATCTTAGAGTCTGCGCTTTGTATTCAATCAGTTTACGCCTTACAACTTCATTCGTTTGCATGAGCATTGCCAAGGTTTTATTAACCTCAGGAACATAGCCAGGATTAAGACTTAGGATAATAAGACGAGCTTTGAGCGGATTGCCCCACCACGGTTCTGCAGGGATTCTTGTTTCAATCTCATCAGATGTGCCTTTTGCCTTGTTGTTGTAATTGTCTATTGCAACTTTATCACCAGTACACACATAATT
The DNA here is from genome assembly GCA_902762325.1 of uncultured Prevotellaceae bacterium. GTDB lineage: Bacteria > Bacteroidota > Bacteroidia > Bacteroidales > Bacteroidaceae > Prevotella. Next base: position 92,575 of record CACWNV010000001.1, read on the forward strand.
GTTATTATCGCCAAAAAGGCAATCTGAATTCTCTGGCTTATACATATCTGCGACTTCCATCCAAGGGTTATAGTGCTCTTTCATGAATTGTTCGTTTGTCATAATCTTGTGGACTTGTTTATTTGTGTGCGAAGTTACTATTATTTTATGAATTATCAATCATCTTTTCCAAAATATTATTCACTATCATTATCTTCGTCATCGTCATCATCATAAAAAAAATAGTCATCATCTTCACCATGTACGTGTCTCCAAAATATTGAGCTAAGGGTTCTTATAGATAATTGATTGATGAAATAGTAGGTTAATCCGAATCGGTCATCACTAAGCTGATGGGCTGCCATAAATAATTCTGTAAGTTTATCATCATCTGCATCTCCGTGGCGTGCTCCTATACATGATAAATAATGTGTACGAACGATTTCTTCCATTTCTTCTATGGTATCTATTTTTTCATAGGTCCTATATAATGGTGAGCAAGATTTATTATTTCCACAATCTCATGTGGAGAATGGCTTTTGTATAAAAACGTGAACGACCATTGAGGTTCAATAGTTTTTAACTTGCGGTCTGACGGTACTATTTTATATGAGTATTCAAAATGATTGTGTCTTAAGTAAGAGCACATCTTTAGATCATAATAAACACCGTCAATGTATCCTCCAAGCCAGGTAGGATCTTTTAAAATAAAGAGATTCTCAAGAGAAATCTTGCTAAACTTTATTTCCATTTTCTCTGAAGCAAAAAAAGATGTTAACTCTTTATACACTTGTTCAGCATATTGAGCACACAATCTTCTGTTGGTACGTCTCTTTCCTTTTTTGGTGATACCGCTTTTTACCTTTTTCTTGTTCATATTAAAATGTTAATTGGTTATTATTGATGTAAAGGAATGAAAAGAAAAGGCAAAAACGTTGCACAGTACTATTTTTTCTTTGTACTTTTGCAAAAGAAAACAATTCTGCTATGGCTAAATATCTATTTGCACGCTACATTTGGGAGCTTACTACCATTTACCGATTGAAGCGCGTTACGTTGAAGGAACTGAATGAGCATTGGAGTAAGTGCTATCTGTACGATGGAAAGGACATTCCACGTCGCACATTTGACTATCACCGTAAGGAAATCGAAATGCTGTTTAACCTAAACATTGTCTGTGACAAGCGTGACAATACTTATCACGTTGAAGATGACAGCAGTTTCCAAAACGGAGAGCTTCGCCGATGGCTTGTGAATAGCGTGGCTGTAAGTTCCATTGTGCGACAGGCAGAGGACTTGGAAAATCGTATAGCATTGGAGCATATCCCATCGAGTGAGCCATTTCTTCCAGATATTATTCAGGCACTTCGTGAGAACAAGATCATTACATTCAACTATCAGAGTTTTGACAGGGAAATTATAACATGCCATACCCTCATGCCTTATGCTCTAAAGCTGTTCCGTCAACGTTGGTATATTGTAGGAAAGCCACTCGACAATGATAAGATTCTTATTTTTGCCACTGACCGTATCAGTACCCTTTCCGTTGAGCAGCAGACCTTCAAGTATCCGAAGGATTTCGATATTAATGATTATTACCACGACTCATTTGGAATTATCATTGAAGAGGGCGTTTCTTGTGAACACATCGTCATCAAAGTCGCAAGCAGTCAGGTGAAATATTTGCGAACGCTTCCACTCCATAGTTCCCAGCAAGAGACGACTATTACACCCGATTATTCTCTCTTTGAGTATGACTTGAAACCTACTTACGACTTCGAGCAAGAGATTTTATCACATCGTGAGGATTTTGAAGTCCTCACGCCTATATCTTTCAGGGATAGGATCAAGACAATCATTGGAGAGATGTACAAGCACTATAGTATTGACCCTGAGTAGATGAAATGCGGCATTTGATAGGGCTAAACTCAAACTTACTACCATACAACCGAACAACCATACAAGTTCATCATACAATCCATCAACACCTTACATCAAGGGATAATAGCAAAAAAATCAAAAGACAACAACTATTACAAATTAAGGCGAAGGAAAAACAAATATCACGTAAAAGTATTACAGACTCTTTTGCAGGTCCCAATAAAAAAATCCGTAGAAGACTCTTCTACGGATTTTTATTATTCTTCACAGATTCCTGACTTCACCCATTGTGCTGCAACCACTTTGGCATCTTCTAAAGCTGTGGCCTCATCGACGTCGTATTCTTCTGTCAATAACTTTGCCAAGTCTTCAGGAGTGAACGACTCCTTGTCCTGAATCTTTTGCCAGAGGTATGCAGAACTTTCGTTCATGCTGATGATGTTACTGAAATCTATATTCTCTTTTCCTTCTGCGACGATGATGTTCTCGCCACAAACCTTGCGGATGTTAAAACCTGGTTTTGCTTTCATATTCTAAATTATTAATTGTGTATTCTCTTTTTTCATTTCGTACCGAAGATCTTAAGCCATATTCTTCTGTAGAACCCAAGCAGATAGCGGCGGACAGGGAACAGGCGTGTCCAGAAGAACGAATAGACTCTCCATTTTAAGCCGTTCGTCTTGTCCAGCGTCTGTCTGCCTTTGCGGTAGAATCCGATGGTAAATCCTTTGACATCGGAAAGCTTACATCTCTCTACGGCATAATTACCATCGCCACGCAGGGTTACATCATCACCTTCAATCTTGATGATACGGTGCAGGACATAATGCTTCGGTCCTACTTCAGCTAAGACAGCATCTCCCACTTTAGGGTCTGTTGCCTTGGTCAGTAAAGCTTTGTCGCGGTTATCCTCCAAGAAAGGTCTCATGCTGAAACCGCGTAACCGGAGAGTTACCGTGTGTCCCTCTTCCAGCATTTTAACAACCTCAGGAAGGAAGACGGCGTTAGAAAACTGAATCTCGGTTATTTCGATATCGTCTTGTTGCATAATACAGCAGCTTCTTTATTGGGCAAACAATGTAATGTGTAAATTGATGTGGTCTCGACAACCTTTGTCACGGTGTCACATATCTTATTGAATATGTCGTTGTCCCATTTCATCGATGAGCAAGAGGGTAGGAATGATGCAAACGCCTCGATGGGTGACATCTTTTCAATGCTGTTTTCCGTTGCGCGGTCGATGCGTGTGACGGCACCGAGTTTTGCTTTCACGTTACGGTAGCAAGGAGTCTTACCGCTCCACGGACCTCCATAGATAAACACTTCTCCATTGATGACGCGAACGATAGGGTTATCGTCGTTCATCAGATCACATCCCGGTATGTGTCGTAGCCAAAGGCTTACTTGTGTACTCTTTCCTGTTCCGCTTTTTGCAATAAAGGCATAGCCGTATCCATTTTGGCGGACGAGAGACGCGTGGATGAGGAGCGTGTCCTTTTGGCATCCTGCGAAAGCAAAAATCAACATCAACGCATTGTTCAAGCCAAAGCATCTCATGTTGTAATTGCCGTTAAGGGCGCAGTGGCAGTCGCTGAAGTCTTTGTTGCATTGCAGCAGACAGCAGTCGTTGCCCTTCGTGTCTCTGATAATATACTGGTATCCGCCATCAGCCAACTGATCGACAACGGTATCACCATTGCCAGTGTCAAATGTACGGATTCTCTCTCTTTCCTCTTTGCTTACAGGCTTTAAAGTGTCATCAACAGTAAGTTGGAATAATACCTCTTCATCATCTTCGAAATTGTACCTGAATGGTTCTAATGACGGGACTAATCTTATACTATTCAGAGATGAATCATGAAAGATGATTCTCAGATTATGGTCTGCTATTCTAAATTTGTTGATGTTTAATGCTTCCATTCCTTATTCTTTGTTTTTCTTCTTGTTATTTGCCTTCTTCGTCTTACTGCTTGTATTGCTCTCATTTGCTGAAAGTTTATTTTCATCTCTTATGATGATTGGCTTATACGCAAATGTATTCGAGTCAATGAACTTTAATGGGGAATCCTCTTTCAGTTCTTTTGAAAACGCCTTTCTGAACTTTACGTATTTCTTTTCTATCGCTTTACGTGTCTTAGCAAAAGAAGTGATACAGGTAGGGTTCTCGTATCCCGTGGATTTCATGTACTCACGGAGCTGATAAGAGTAACTGTCACGGCCATAAAGAAACCCTTTCTTCTCATCAATGAATGCAGAGTCAACAAGCTGGATGTCTGTCATGTAAATTGTCTCGTCAGTCAAAGATATGACAATGCCGAATAGGTACGTCGGGGTCTGCTTGATGACAGCAGCGGCTTCTCCTACTCTGAAGAATGAGAAATAAAGTATTGCAGATAAGATAACTAATAATTTTCTTGAATTCATCATTTGTATTTTATTGTCCAAGATACGCTTTGAGAATCTTACTCTTTGTGTTGTTGCGCAGATGTCTTATAGCTTTCTCTCTTATTTGACGTACCCGCTCACGAGTAAGACCATATTTGTTGCCTATTTCCTCTAATGTCATTTCAGGCTGATTGATACCATAGAAAGCTTTAATGACATTCCGCTCTCTTTCGTTTAACGTCTTCAACGCACGGCTGATTTCCTCACGAAGTGATTCCATCACCAAGGCATTGTCTGCCTGTGGTGCATCGTCGTTTGGTAGTATGTCGAGTAAACTGTTCTCTTCGCCATTGGTGAATGGGGCATCGACCGACACGTGGCGTCCCGTTGCCTTCATGGCATCGACGATCTTTTCCTGAGGGATGTCCACTCTGTCGGCAATCTCATCGACACTCGGACGACGTTCATTCTCCTGCTCAAACTTGTTGAGTTCTCTGTTAATCTTGTTGACAGAGCCAACCTGATTGAGAGGCAGGCGAACGATACGGCTTTGCTCAGCTATTGCCTGGAGAATACTCTGGCGTATCCACCACACAGCATACGAAATAAACTTGAATCCTCGTGTCTCGTCGAACTTCTCAGCAGCTTTAATCAGTCCTAAGTTACCTTCATTGATCAGGTCGGCCAGACTCAGCCCCTGATTCTGATATTGTTTAGCTACTGAAACCACAAATCTCAAGTTTGCTTTCGTCAGCTTCTCCAATGCCTTTTTGTCACCATTCTTAATACGCTGTGCCAACTCAACTTCTTCATCAGCGGACAATAGTTCTTCATGTCCGATTTCCTGAAGATACTTATCGAGTGATGCACTCTCTCGATTGGTAATTGATTTAGTGATTTTCAGTTGTCTCATTTGGCTACTTTTTATGCGTGCTGCAAAGTTAGTCTATTTTTGTGATTTGTGCAAATTTTTCATCTTAAATCCTGCAAGCGTGCAATGTATTTACCTAAGATGTCGAATTCTATGTTAACGATGGTGCCGACTTTGATGTCCTGAAAATTGGTGTTTTCTCTGGTATATGGTATAATAGCCACACGGAATGAGTTCTCGGTGGGGTCACAGACAGTCAGAGAAACACCGTTGACCGTAACGCTTCCTTTATCGACGGTGAAGTAGCCTTTCTGAGCCATTTCTTTATTGGCTTCGTATTTGAATGTGAAATATGTAGAACCGTCGGCGTCTTCTGTTTCCACACATTCAGCTGTCTGGTCAACATGGCCTTGCACGATATGCCCGTCTAATCTCCCGTTCATCAGCATTGAACGCTCGACATTTACATGGTCTCCTATTTTCAATAGTCCCAAGTTTGAGCGCAATAGTGTCTCCTGCATGGCAGTGACCGTATAGGTGTTGTCCTTTATCTCCACAACAGTCAGGCATACTCCATTGTGGGATACGCTTTGGTCTATCTTGAGCTCGTCGGTGAATGAGCAGGTGAGGGTGAAATCAATGTTTCCCTGATTCTTGTTGATGGCAACGACTGTTGCCATTTCTTCTACTATACCACTAAACATAGCATGTCAGCTTTTATGTTATAATATATAGGGACGAGTTTTTTCTCGTCCCTTCATTAATATAAAATATGTAAAAGGGGTCGCCCGGTGATGTGATGAAACTCCGAGTATACATGATTTGAGAGCTCCCCGTCTTTGTAATCCACCGGCTTTGCAGCTTAGTCCATGAAGGATTTATATGGCCCGCCATTGACAAAGGTAGCTGTCTCGGTTTTCAATTTTATTTGATGAGTATCCCGATCAAACCGGCTCAACCCCATTTTTTTTATTGCAAAATCGGGAATTCCTTTTGTCAAGGTAATTCCCGAATACATCTCTTGAGGTGCGTAGCAGAGTCGAACTGCTCTATACGGTTTTGCAGACCGCCACATAACCGCTTTGTTAACGCACCATGTGATTTGTGATGCAAAGGTAAGGTTTTTCTTCGGTACTACCAAATTTTTTCTTTATTTTTTGTGTCGCACCGGTTTTTCTTTGCAGGACTTTTTCTGTTTTTGTCTAATTCTTTTCTGATACTACACCCTTTGCATCCATAACATGGATTATTGGCACTCTTCAATGCTATGTAGATTCTATAACCGGCATAGCAAAGGGAGAGTGCCAATACTATAAATATAATAAGGTGTTGAATCATTACCTCAAATTACCCAATGCTAATAAGCAAATAGAGGATAAGATTTCATTGTCTCATTGACGCGCTGGCGTACGCTTGCAATCGTGTTCTCGTCTTCGGGATTGTTGAGAACTTCTTCAATCAGTTCGGCAATAAGTACCATGAGGTCTTCCTTGGCACCACGAGTAGTAATGGCAGGTGTTCCCAAGCGGATTCCTGAAGTCTGGAAAGCAGAACGGGAGTCATAAGGAACCATGTTCTTATTGACGGTGATGTCGGCTGCAACAAGTGCGTTTTCCGCAACTTTACCCGTCAAATCAGAATATTTAGAACGCAGGTCAACAAGCATAGAGTGGTTGTCTGTACCTCCGCTAACGATGGTAAATCCACGTTTGATAAGCTCGTCTGCCAGAACCTTGGCATTCTTCTGGACCTGCTTAGCCCATTCTTTGAACTCCGGTTGAAGTGCTTCTCCGAAGGCAACTGCCTTAGCAGCAATCACATGCTCCAGCGGTCCGCCCTGCTGTCCGGGGAATACAGCCGAATTAAGCAACTGACTCATCATCTTAACAACTCCCTTCGGTGTTTTTAGTCCCCACGGATTCTCGAAGTCTTTGCCCATAAGGATGATACCGCCACGCGGTCCACGGAGAGTCTTATGAGTTGTTGAGGTAACGATGTGGGCATATTTTACGGGATTCTCAAGCAGACCAGCAGCAATCAGACCAGCCGGATGGGCCATGTCAATCATCAGCAGAGCGCCGACTTTATCGGCAATCTCCCGCATGCGCTTGTAATCCCACTCTCGGCTATAGGCAGAACCACCTCCGATGATGAGTTTCGGCTTATGCTCCAAGGCCAGCTTTTCCATTTGGTCGTAGTCTACTCTTCCTGTTTCAGGACTCAGGTCATAGCCAATGGCTTTATAGAGAATACCGCTGGTGTTTACGGAAGAACCGTGTGAGAGATGGCCGCCATGAGCTAAGTTCAGTCCCATGAATGTGTCGCCGGGTTTTAAGACAGCAAGTAATACAGCTGCATTGGCCTGAGCACCAGAGTGAGGCTGCACGTTAGCGTATTCTGCATCAAAGAGTTTGCATACACGTTCGATGGCAAGGGTTTCAACTTCATCGACAACTTGGCAGCCGCCATAATAACGTTTTCCTGGGTATCCTTCCGCATATTTGTTGGTAAGATAAGATCCCATTGCTTCCATTACCTGGTCGCTCACAAAGTTTTCAGAGGCAATCAGCTCAATACCTTTCAGCTGGCGCTGATGTTCTTTCTCGATAAGTTCAAAAATAGTGTTGTCTTTTTTCATTTTTATTGTTAGTTTTGTTGATTTTACTAAATGGATTGAATGGAGCCTAACACAGTTTCACCTTGTTCATTTCCTGTTCCTTGTCACAGTAGTGGCATTTGCAGATGCCACGTTCCTTGTCTATGACATGGAAAATGGTTTTCATAGGCTCATTGTTTGTAATACAGACCGGGTTCTTGCATTTTACGATTCCTGTCAGTTCATCTGGGGTGTCAACGGTCTTCTTCTCCACAACCTCATAATCATGGATGATGTTGAGGATGACTTTAGGGGCAACGACAGATAATCTCGAAATCTCATCTTTAGAGAAGAACTTGTCAGAAATCTTAATAATTCCTTTCTTCCCGACTTTGTTAGAAGCAAAATTGATGCCAATTGTCACTTCATTCGATATGTCGAACAGACCGAGCAGACTGGCTACCTGGTATGTCTTTGCAGCAGGAATATGGTCAATAACAGTTCCGTTCTTAATGGCGGCAACTATTCTCTCTTTTTTGTTTTCCATCACCTTTAGTTTTTCTTAGAATTATCATTCAATAATCGTCTTGTCCGCACGAACATCATCGAGCGTTATTCCCAGTACATAGCAGAACAGTGCTTCACGGGCATAAAGACCGTTTTGTGCCTGTTGGATATAATAGGCATGAGGATTGTCATCAACATCGTAGTCGATCTCATTGACCCGGGGAAGCGGATGCAGGATGCGAAGGTTCTCCTTGACATTACCAAGCATGTCGTTTTTCAGGATATAGACATTCTTGACGCGTTCGTACTCCATGAGATCGGAGAAACGCTCCTTCTGTACACGTGTCATATAGATAATGTCAGCGTCAGCTATGACTTTCTCATTGAAAGCAGTATGTTCCTGGAACTTGATTCCATGTTCGTTGCAATAAAGCTTGTACTCATTGGGCATGGCAAGCTCTTTCGGAGCAATGAAATGGAAAGTAGGACTGAAATGACGCATGGCAGTAATCAGGGAATGCACGGTACGCCCGTATTTCAAGTCACCGACAAGATAGATGTTTAGGTTCTCCAGTGTACCCTGTGTCTTATAAATGGAATACAGGTCAAGAAGACACTGGGACGGATGCTCATGGGCACCGTCTCCTGCGTTGATGATTGGGATGGGAGCCACTTCACTGGCGTATTGCGCTGCCCCTTCAATAAAGTGGCGCATGACAATGACGTTGGCGTAGTTGCTTACCATCAGAATGGTATCTTTCAAAGTCTCTCCCTTACTGACACTTGATGCCTTGGCATCGGAAAACCCTATGACACGGGCACCTAAGCGATTGGCAGCTGTCTCAAAACTGAGCCGTGTGCGCGTAGAAGGTTCAAAAAAAAGTGTGGCAACCACTTTTCCCTTTAATATTTCCCTGTTGGGATGCTTTTCGAACTCTTGCGCCATCTGAATGAGATACATGATATCCTCCTTCGTCAGGTTGGCAATTGTCACAAAATTATGTTTTTCCATTTGAAGTTTTGAACGTTAATTCTGAATTTGAGTGCTAAGTTACTCATATTTTTCTGATTATTGATGATATTTCAAAAGAAAATTGTAATTTTGCAGATATTTATTTGAAAATCAAATGAGAAAAGCTTTTATACGTTTCCTTTGGGGGGCTTTTGCAACAGTTCTTTGTGTTGCTGTGCTTGGCTTTTTTGGCATCTGGTTTGGCATTATCGGCTATATGCCAGAGTTGGAGGATTTACAGAATCCTATTAACCGTTCAGCTTCGCAGATCTATTCGGCAGACGGTCATGTGCTGGGTACTTATAACTTCAACCGTGAGAACAGAATCTGTGTATCATACAATAACCTGTCACCATATCTTGTTCATGCTTTGGTTGCCACCGAGGATGAACGATTCTATGATCATTCAGGCATAGACTTTATTGCTCTCGGCCGTGCTATTGTAAAACGTGGATTCTTGAGGCAGCAGAGTGCAGGTGGTGGTTCGACCATCACTCAGCAGTTGGCAAAGCAGTTGTATTCCGAGACTGCTCATAGTAAGCTGGAACGCTTGTTGCAGAAGCCCATCGAGTGGGTTATAGCTATCAAGTTGGAGCGTTATTATACTAAGGAGGAAATCATCGCCCATTATCTTAATTATTTTGATTTCCTTCATAATGCAGTTGGAATCAAGACCGCAGCAAACACCTATTTTAATAAAGAGCCGATAGAACTGAATCTTGTGGAGTCGGCTACACTGATAGGTCTGTGTAAGAATCCTTCTCTATTCAATCCTGTAAGATATAAGGAACGTAGCAAGGAGCGGAGAAATGTCGTGCTGTCTCAGATGCAGAAAAGTGGCTATATATCCAAGGCAGAGTACTTGGAGTCATGCTCTAAAGACTTGGTTCTGAACTTCCACCGCACGGATCATAAAGATGGTGCCGCTCCATACTTCAGGGAGTTCTTGCGCCAGTATTTGATGGCAAAGAAGCCGGAAAAGTCTAAATATCCCGAATGGAATAAGAACCAGTATGTCCTTGATTCCATTTCTTGGGTAAGTGACCCTCTGTATGGATGGTGTAATAAGAACTTCCATCATGACGGAAAGCCTTACAATGTCTATACAGACGGTCTGAAGATATATACGACGATAGACACCCGCATGCAGAAATATGCTGAAGAGGCGGTCTATCAGCATGTGGCAAGGTATCTCCAGCCTCTTTTCTTTGCCGCAAACAGACATAAGCGAAATGCTCCTTTCACAGAAGATCTTACTCAGAAGCAGATCAATAGCATCATGAATCGTGCCGTCAGACAGAGTGAGCGCTATCGTGCGATGAAGGCATCCGGAGCAAGTGAAGACGAGATCAACCGATCTTTCAATGTTCCCACAAAGATGACGCTCTTCAGCTATCGTGGCGATCTGGACACAACGATGACACCGATGGATTCCATCCGTTATGTCAAGTCGTTCTTGAGGTCTGGTTTTATGAGTATGGATCCTGTTTCCGGACAGGTCAAAGCTTACGTAGGAGGACTGGACTTCACCCATTTCATGTATGACATGGCAATGGAAGGAAGACGTCAGGTCGGTTCTACCATCAAGCCGTTCTTGTATTCGCTTGCCATGGAGAACGGTTATTCCCCATGTGATGTAGCACCGAATGTTCAACGGACATACATCGTTGCCGGCAAGCCGTGGACTCCAAGGAATGGAAGCCGTAGCAGATATGGTTCAATGGTTTCCTTGAAATGGGGACTGGCTCAGTCGAACAACTGGATTTCTGCTTACCTCATGAGCCGTCTGAATCCTCAGCAGTTTGTACAGATGCTCCATGACTATGGCATTAACAACCCCGACATTCATCCTTCCATGGCGCTCTGTCTTGGACCTTGTGAGGTTTCCGTCGGTGAGATGGTCAGTGCTTATACGGCTTTCGTCAATCATGGTATCCGTACAGCTCCTATGTTCGTGACGAAGATTGAGGATAATGAAGGTAATGTCTTGACGAGTTTCCAACCTCGTATGAATGAGGTGATTAGTGCCGAGAGTGCAAACAAGATGCTTATCCTGTTACAGGAAGTCGTGAACAGCGGTACCGCTCATCGTCTGCGTCATCAGTATAATATTGATGGAGCCTTGGGTGGAAAGACGGGTACGACAAACAGAAACTCTGACGCCTGGTTCATGGGCATTACGCCTCAGTTGGTAACAGGTTGCTGGGTTGGAGGAGAAGACCGTGACATCCACTTTAATTCGACCAAGATGGGACAAGGCGCAACGATGGCATTGCCGATCTTTGCCTATTATATTAAAAAGGTGTATGCTGATCGTAGCTTAGGTTACACTAAAGATGCCAAGTTCGGTATACCGGAGGAATTCGATCCCTGTGCTTCGGGTGAAAGTGATGTGGATGAGTTCGGTATAGATGAAGTGTTTGAATAGAAGTAAGGTTATATAAAGAAAAAATGTATGTCAATTCCGACATACATTTTTTTATGTTCCGATATAAACAACAACAACTCCAATCATAACTAATACCGCCAACACGATAAGCAGGTTGAACAACCACTTCTCAATGAAATCTCTGCGTCTCTTAGCTTGTAAGTTCTTATTCTTAAAGATCTCCGACGCGTCTTTGTGGTGATGGTGGTGATGATGGTGATGATGTTGCGAACTCTCCGATGTGGTTTTTGTCTCCGCCATGATTGTATAATTATGCTAGTTGTTTACAAATTTTCGGCAAAGGTATAAAAAAATAATCAGTTACAATAAAGAAACGCAAAAAAAATGCCCTTTAAGTGATGTTTTTTATCCTTAAAGGGCATTTTTTTACATTTCTTTATTGTGAATTCCGTGATTCTGCTATTAGAATCTGAAATCAAGCTCTACGTCCACCATGTTGTAACTTGTGTGAGTAGAACGTTCGTTAACTCGGGCATACTCTAAATTGACCTGCAGGTTTTTGGTGAGGAGATAGTCTGCGCCAACCTCGTAGTAAGTTTTTGAAGATTCCCAAGTCTTTTGGTCACGATAGACATCATAGCGAGCCTTAGCGTGCATCTTGTTTTTGATAATAGGAGCTATGCACAATGCATAGAAACCGTCTGCCTTGTCGCCCTTGTCCTTGTTGGCGGCAAAGCCTTGGCTATGAATGTATTCCGAGCGGAATGTCCAGTCGTCTTGAGCATATTCAGCAGATATCGCATAACGATTCTTGCGCACGCTTTCATTCTTTGTTTTTACGGTTCCTTCTACGGTCTGGGTTGTTGTCATATATCTTGTACCTGTCCATCCAAAAGCACCGATGCGCAAGCCTTTGATTGGCATTACCCACATACCGCCGATGATGTCTTTCTTGTTATCCTTATCCTTATGGTTGATACCCTCACCATTAAAGATACCTACCTGATAGTGCAGCAAGTTCCTTCCGGCAGAGTTAGCAAGGAAGTCTCCTTGAATCTGAATACCGATGTCACGACCGTTACAAGCATGTTCGCCTGTTCTGTCGGAGAATCCGGAGAGTTTCGAAACAGGTTGTGAGTACGACATGAAGCCTTGCGTGATAGGATGCATGGGGTTTTCAAATGTGAAAGGACGCTTGAACTGACCGGCTTTCACCATGAAAAACTTATATTTCTGCCATTCAGCAAAGAGGTCGACGACACGCGGTGATGCATTGAGCGATGAGGTGTTACCGTTAAGCTGAATCTGCATTTTCCAATACCAGTCCTGCTGGATACGGCCATCCAGGGCAAGACGAATCAATCGTAGATTAAATGAATTCTCGTCAGCATCCTTCTTGTCAGATCCTTGATATTGAACCATTCCATATCCGCTGAACTTAACATTATTAAGCCATGCTGGCAACTCAAAGGTTTTCTTTTCTTGTGCGCCAATTGTCAGAAATGGTATGGCAATTAGCAATGTCAGTATGATTCTCTTCATAAATATTGAATTATTATGTTAATGATGCAAATATATAAAAAATTATTATGATAGCCAAATGTTTTTAATTCTCATTTGCTTTTTCAAGCAAAACGACGTTTTCAACGTGTGGAGTGTGAGGAAACATGTCAACAGGTTGTATCTTCCGTATGTGATATGACTGGCATAGCATTTCCAGATCCCTTGCCTGTGTAGCGGGATTGCACGATACATAGACGATGCGTCTTGGCGAAGCGTTCAGGATGGTCTTGACTACGTCAGGATGCATACCGGCGCGGGGTGGGTCGGTGATGATGATGTCGGGACGTTTATGCTGGGCGATAAAGTCATCGGTAAGGATATCTTTCATGTCACCGGCATAGAACAGTGTGTTGTCTATCCCGTTAATGGTTGAGTTCACCTTGGCATCTTCAATGGCATCAGGTACATATTCGATACCTATCACCTGTCTGGCACGACGGGCGACAAAGTTGGCGATGGTTCCGGTTCCGGTATATAGGTCATAGATAAGCGGCTGTTCCTCATTTTCTCCCTTTTCATCGAAGGCGAAGTCACGCACGACAGAATAAAGATGATATGCTTGTTCGGTATTTGTCTGATAGAAACTCTTGGGACCCACCTTGAAGCGAAGGTCTTCCATTTGTTCAAAGATATGGTCGTTACCCTTGAAGACATGGACGGGAAGATCGCTGAATGTGTCATTGCATTTCTGATTGTCCACCCACAACAGTGAATTGATTTGTGGAAACTTGTCTGCAATGTGCTGTAGAAGTCCGGTTTCTTTTTCTGTCAATATTGAAGGGTCGTCAAGATGGAACTGTATGATTAACATCCATTCCCCGGAATTTGAGTTGCGGATGATTACGTCTCGAAGAACGCCGGTCTGTTGGCGTAGGTCGAAGAACGAAATCCCTTGTTCTATGGCAAAATCCCTTATCTCATTCCGTATCTGATTGTGGAGGTCATCCATGAGCCAGCATTTCTCAATGGGAAGAATCTTGTCAAAGGCTCCTGTGATATGAAATCCAAGGGCAGGAAGATTCTTTGCACTATCAACTCCTCCTTCCTCATCTTGTGAAGAGGGGGGCAGACTTGCTATTTCCTCTTTTGTGAGGTAACGCTTGTTGGCTGCTCCAAAGTCGAGCTTGTTCCTGTATTCGCGTGTCTTCACACTTCCCAGGATGTTTCTGAATTCGATGGTTTCATCGTCGTTTTTTGAGCCGGGAAGGGGTAAGGTGAGATGTCCGATGCGTGTCAGCTGGTCGTAAACTTGTTTCTCTTTGAACTTGAGTTGTTCCTCGTATGGAAGGTTCTGCCATTTGCAGCCTCCGCATACGCCGAAGTGCTGGCACATCGGGGTCTCGCGTACATTACTATATTTATGGAAGCGAATCACTTCAGCCTCGGCATAGCTGTTTTTCTTTCGTCGGATTTGCAGGTCGACGACATCACCTGGGACACACCAGGGCACAAATGTCACAAGCTGACTCTCTGCCGTACCGTCGTGCTCTGGGATGGTGATTCTCACAAGTGATTTCCCTTCAGCTGCAATATCTGTAATCGTTACATTTCTAAAGATGGGTAATGGTTTCTTTTTCCTTGCCATAAATCTTTTAGTTCATTTCATACTGCAAAAATAAGATAATTTTTTTATAAATTCGTTTATTTGAATGTTTTTTCTTAACTTTGCAATCTGAAATAATACTCATCGGGGGTTCCCCGTATTGTTAATTTAAATTAATGCTTTTGTTTATGCAGAAAAGATTGTTCTTTCTGATTGCTATGATGTTGGTGGTTTCTACAACGATCATAGCGCAAGTAACTACTTCAAGTTTGAGCGGAATGGTGACCATCGGCGATGCCAACGGTGAGCCTATCATTGGAGCTACTGTTCAAGCTGTCCATGAGCCGTCAGGAACGCGCTATGCCGCCGTTTCTAATGTGGATGGACGCTTTAGGATTCAAGGTATGCGTACCGGTGGTCCGTATACAGTTACTGTAACTTATATTGGTTTTGAGCAGAAATCCCTCAAGGGTGTTCAACTGGAACTTGGTGAAACTTATAATCTGCAAGTCTGGCTTTCTGAGAATACCAATGAACTGAGTGAGGTGCTCATTACAGGTAAGGCATCTAAGTTTGCTGCAGAAAAGACAGGTGCATCAACAAACATCACCAGTTCTCAGATAACAAGCTTGCCAACTGTTTCTCGTGGTATTACTGATGTGACACGCCTTTCTCCTTATGGAGGTAACGGAATGAGCTTTGCCGGTGCTGATGGACGTACTGCTAACTTTACTGTTGATGGTGCGAACTTCAACAACAACTTCGGTCTGTCAGACAAGTTGCCTGGAGGCGGTAATCCTATTTCCATCGATGCAATCGAGGAATTGCAGGTTGTCATCTCTCCTTTCGATGTTCGTCAGACCAACTTTATCGGAGGTGGAGTGAATGCCATCACAAAGTCTGGTACGAATACTTTCAAAGGTACTGCTTATGTTTACCACCGCAATGAGAACATGCGAGGAGATGCCATCGCGAGAGAGGCGATTCTTTCTGCACGTGAGAAAGACCAGAGCACTACTTACGGCTTTACTTTGGGAGGCCCGATTCTCAAGAACAAGCTGTTCTTCTTTGTGAACGGAGAAATGTCGAAGATTCCGACGGTTACAACCCGTTACAGAGGAACAGAGAATGGTGTCGCAAACGACGAGTTGCAGTTGTCTCGTACGAAACTCTCTGACCTTCAGAGCGTAAGTGACTACATGAAGAGTAAGTATGGCTATGATACGGGTTCATATTCAAGCTTCCCTGCTGATGAGAAGAACTATAAGCTGCTTGCCCGTGTGGACTGGAACATCACAGACAATCATCATCTTGCCGTGCGCTATAATTATACAAAGAATACGATTTGGAACACACCGAATGCCACCTCTATGGATGGAGGTACACGTATGAGCGGAGCCCGTATGTCCCAGTATTCGATGTCATTTGCCAATTCTTTGTATTCTATGGACAACATCGTTCATTCATTCTCTGTGGATTTGAACAGCCGTCTTACTGATAATCTGTCAAACCAGTTCCTCGCTACCTATTCAAAGCTCGATGATGTCCGCGGCTCAAATTCAAGCGAGTTCCCGTTCATCGACATCGTGAAGCACGAGAACAACTATATGGCATTGGGTTACGAATTGTTTACCTGGAACAATGCCGTACACAATACAATCTGGAATATCAAGGATGACCTGACTTATTATTTCGGTAATCACAAGATCATGGGTGGTCTTTCCTTCGAGCATCAGATGGCTGACAACCAGTACATGCGTAACGGAACAGGTTACTATCGTTATATCTGGGAAGACGGCATGACAGTTGACGAGCTCTTCAATCAGACTCCTGAGGTGTTCTGTCTGACCTACGGTTACAATGGTGAGGCAAAGCCGGCTGCTCGTGTCCAGTTCAATAAGCTGGGTATCTATGCTCAGGATGAATGGGATGTCACAAAGACCTTCAAACTCACTTATGGACTTCGTCTCGACGGCTTATTCTTCAACAATGGAGACCTGATGACGAACAAGGCAATCTATGACCTCGACTATAGCGGACGCCACATTGACACAGGAAAGTGGCCTTCCAGCAGCTTGATCGTTTCCCCGCGTGTCGGTTTCACATGGGATGTCTTTGGTGACAGAAGCCTCAAGGTGCGTGGAGGTACAGGTATGTTCTCCGGTCGTCTGCCTTTGGTGTTCTTCACCAATATGCCTACCAATGGCGGTATGGTTCAGTATCAGGCACAGATTGGTCCTTCAACAAAGTACGACAATATGCCTGATGCCGTCAAGGAGAAGTATGCAAGTGTAGCTGAGGTCCTCGACCAGTTCAAGGGTGGCCCGATGACCAACATCAGCGATATGATCAACAAGCTGCAGGGCATGGGTTATCCCACGACGGTGTCACCTGAAGACGGAACCAAACCTTCTTCTATCTCTGCCGTTGATTCTAAGTTTAAGATGCCTCAGGTATGGAAGACTTCTCTGGCAGTCGACTATCAGGTTCCTGTTTCATTCCCGTTCACCGTTACTGTGGAAGGTATCTTCAACAAGAAAATCCATGACAACTGCATCTCCGACTGGAGTATTCCCAGCGTGGGTGGATTTGCCCGCTACAATGGCGTAGATAACCGTCCGATTTATCCGGCAGGATTCCGTACAGGAACGAAGGCATTTGTCCTGGAGAACACCAGCAAGGGTTATGGATGGTCTGCTAACATCACGTTGAATGCCCAGCCAGCTGAATGGCTGAGCCTTATGGCTGCCTACACGCATACTGTCTCTAAGGAGGTTACAGGTATGCCGGGTTCTGCCGCTGAGTCTGCCTTCACGTATGTTCCGACCTCTGAGGGACCGAACAATATTCCTTTGCATAACTCTCAGTATGTTACTCCTGACCGTATCGTAGCATCTGCCACTGCTCACGACAGGAGCGGCAACCACTATAGCCTTATCTATGAAGCATGGCGCGGAGGCAGCAACTATTCATATATAATGGTAAACGATATGAATGGCGACGGTTACCCCTATGATGCTTTATATGTACCTACAGATGCTGATGTGAATAACAACTTGTTCCGTTTTGTCTCTGATGACGACAAGACACGTTTCATGGACTTTGTCCATAATGACAGCTATCTGAAGAACAGACAGGGTAAGTATGCTGAGCCATATAGCGTATATGTACCATGGGTTCATCGCATTGACGTTGCTTATAAGCACGACTTCAAGGTGAAATTTGGTAACACCAGTCACTGTCTGCAGCTGAGCCTTGACGTGAAGAACGTCATGAACCTCTTTAACTCAAGCTGGGGAGTGTCTAAATACTTGAATCCTGCCATCGGTTCTGAAGCTCGTATCCTGAAATGTGAGGGTGTCGACGCCGACGGATATGCCCGGTTCTCTACTCCTTCTTCTATCAGCGGGGACACAAAGACTTGGGTTCGCAGACATGATATCACTCAGTGCTGGTATGCATCAATCGGTGTAAAGTATTTTTTTAACTAATTATAAGTAAGGACAATATGAAACTTAGATATTTAATTCCATCTTTATTGGCAGTTGTTACATTGTTTTTCAGCTGTTCCGATGATAATGATCCTACATATCTTGATGAGATTCGCGTATCAGAGTCTTTCGTTTCCATTAATGTGGATGGCGGGTCGTCTACTATTACTCTGACGACTACTGCCGACTGGGCTTTTGAGAATATCTTCAAGCAGACTGTCAAGGCGGATGACGGGAGTACCACTACTACATACACGGCGCTCCCTGCGTGGCTGAAAGTCAGCCAGCTTAGTGGACCGGCAGGAACGACACAGCTTACCTTCTCTGCTGAAAAGGCATTGGACGGACGCACAACTCAGCTTCGCATCCAGTGTGCAGGGAAGACACAGATTATAGAGGTGATACAGGGATTGCCGACCGTATCCAATGCTACGTGTAAAGAGGTGATTGACGGACCGGACAGTAAGACCTATCGGGTGACTGGTACGTGTACTTCTATTGCCAACACGACTTATGGAAACTGGTATCTCACCGATGAAACCGGACAGATTTACATCTACGGAACACTTGATAAGAAAGGACAGGAGAAGAACTTCCTGAGCCTTGGCATCGAAGTGGGAGACGTTGTCACGGTCGAAGGTCCGAAGACAACTTATAACTCAACCGTTGAACTTGTTAACGTGACGGTTGTCAACATCCAGAAATCACTTGTCAAGGTCGACTCTCTGAGCGTGAAAGATGGCGTGCTCCCGCTCGAAGGTGGTGAGATTATTGCCTATCTGTCTTGTAAGGGCAACGGCGTGTCTGTTGACATCCCTGAAGATGCAAAAGACTGGCTTGCCATTACTTCTATTAATTCAGGTGCTTCTCCTACGGTTACTTTCCGCGCTGCTCCCAATACAGGAGGCGAGCGTAGCACAACCGTAGTCTTCAAGACAACAGACGGAAAGAAGACTTATACCTCTGAAACGACTATCACTCAGAAAGGTGCCATTCTTGAAGTGCCTGTTGCTGACTTCTTAGCAGCAGAGGTCGGTCCGACACAGTATCGTCTGACGGGTGTCGTTACCGGTGTCTATAGCAGTGACAAGCAAGGGGAGAGCTTCTACATCAGAGACTATTCTGGTGAGACGCTGGTCTATCGTGTCAATAGCTTCAAGAACTCTGGTGCAAAGGTCGGTGATGTCGTCACCGTCGTCGGCCAGCGTGGTGAATACAAGGAAACTCCACAGCTCGTTTCCGGTACGTTTGAGAAGATTGACCATGTGGTTACTGAGGTCTCTATTGCCGAGTTCCTCACCAAGCCTGATGATAACAGCGTCTATTACATGGTTTCCGGAACGATTGACGAGATTGCCAATCCTACTTATGGTAATGTCTGGATCAAAGACGGCGACAATCGCCTCTATGTCTATGGCTGTTATCCAGGATGGGGTGCTACAGGTGATGCACGTAAAGGACTCTTTGAGAAGCTTGGCATTCAGGTGGGAAATAAACTGACAGTTATCGGTGTGAAAGGCTCATACAATGGTCAGACACAGGTGGCTAATGGTATCTACTTCTCACATGAGTAACAATAAGACTTTTAGAAGTATAAATATACAAGAAGATCCGGCAGCAATGTCGGGTCTTTTTTTATGCTACGGACGATTGCCTGTAAGATATGACAGAGCCGGACTTTGTAAAGTTTTATTCGAATTTTGACCCCAAATTAAGGCCATCTGCGCGAACGAAAGGGGCATTCGGTCGAAAAAACGCCATTTTTTGAGGTTTTTTGTAAAATGTTGACCGACAAATGGTTACACGAATTTAAAACTGTAAACGGGCGATTTACAAAATCAAAATTTGCCAAAGGTATCGTTTCGCTTCGCCAAAGGTATCGTTTCGTCGTGCGAAAGGATATGTTTAGTGCGATGAAACATGGTCTTTGGCGCGATGAAAGCTTACCTTTCGCGGTGTGAAAGCTTAGCTTTCACGAAATGAAGAATGAAGAATGAAGAGTGAAGAATCGTGTTTTACACAATTTAACATCTCTTTCATCACTTTTCCCCGACAAGTTTTTGTAAACTATATTCACATTATCTGCGTATGAGAAAGATGTCAGATGACATACGAGCCCATTATTTTGATTTGCAACGAAGATTGTATTGCGCATAAATGCAATTAATGAAATATATGGAAGTTTTGGTTGATTTTCCTCTCGTTATTTGATTAGTTTGAATAAAATGTGTAATTTTGTACCTTTACTGAACTATTATTAAAAACTTCTGAATCTTATGAAGAATCATTACTTGCGTTTGTCCTGTATCATTGGTTTATTGCTCCTGTTCTGTACAACAGATATTCGTGCTGATGAGATAATCTATAGTAGGGGAGACAGTGCTGTCATTATGGGGACAGAGAATGAACAGGCAGAAACGTATGATGTGGCACAGATACTTAATGACAGGGCTCTTGTCGGTATGCGGATCAAGTCACTTCGTGTCACCTTTCCGTATTCCAGCGGCATTACTGATGCAAAGGTTTGGCTGTCTTCTTCCTTGCCAGACATTAAGAGCCAGCGCATGCAACAGCCCGACATTGCCACACAAGAGTTCTATGCCCGCAAAGGATATACAGAAGTAGTGTTCAATGAACCTTATACGATTACTGAAGACAGTATCTTTGTCGGTTATACGTTCAAACTTGAAGTCAATGCACCGGGACGCAAGCCGGTCGTAACAACCAGGAAGTCAAGCATCGGTGGCTTTTTTATACATTCCAGTAAGAAGTATCGTACAGCCTGGCACGACTTATACACGAAGAATAACGACCTGGCTATTCAGATTGTCCTTGAGGGCGATGAAATCAGAGAAAACGCAGCAGGTGTGGGGAATGTGATGGAAATCAAAGGAAAGACGGGTAAGGTCAATACCACTACCGTGGAAATCATCAATCATGGTTCAAAAGGTGTAAAGTCCTTTGATTACACTTATGAGATTGCCGGACAGACGGGTAGCAGACATGTAACCCTTACAGGTTCGAATGTCCTGCCTGGTATTGTAGGCCGTTCTACCACTTTCAATGTGCAGTTGCCGTCAGTAGCAGAGAAGGGAGCCTATCCCGTTATGATAGAAATCACGAAAGTAAACGATGAGGTGAATGAGGATCCCGGTCGGCGTGGTCAGGGACTTGCAAGTCTTTATAACTCTTTGCCCAAGCACCGTGCCGTGTTGGAAGAATATACAGGCACTTGGTGTGGCTATTGTCCTCGTGGCTTTGTCGGTCTGGAAGAGATGAACAGGCTCTATCCTGATGATTTCATCGGATTATCCTATCATAATAACGACCCGATGGAAGTGATGTCTTCAGGGCAGTTCCCCAGTGCTATTGCCGGTTTTCCTGCCGCTTTTATCGACCGTGATGTCTCAACAGATGCCTTCTGCGGTTTCTCTGCCCAGAAGACATTTGGCATTGATGCGATTTGGAAGACCGTCTGTGAAACACCGGCTCCCGCTGAGGTTGATGCGGCTGCCACATGGGTGGAAGACAGTGTGCTCAAGGCTACTGCCATGATTACTTTTCCCGTAGGAAGAGAAGATTGTCCGTATGAGATTGGTTTTGTCCTTTCGTGTAATGGACTGAAAGGTAGTGGACAGAGATGGGCACAGGCAAACTACTATTCCGGTGATACGGGCTGGCCGTCTTCTATGAAACAGTTCACAGACGGAGGCAGTTATGTGAATGGTCTTACCTATAACTTTGTCGTTGTCGCGCGTTCGGGGAAGTCGGGGATAGAAGGTTCGATAAAAACACCTATTGAAGAGGATGTCACACAGACTTACGACTATCTTTTCGATATTCGGAAAGTGGTCAACACGGCAGGCGATTTAGTTGTTCAAGATAAGAACAACCTTGTCGTTGTTGTGTTGCTGATAGACAAGGAGACGGGTGTCATCATGAATGCAAATAAGGTGAGTGCCGACCATTCCACCGTAGACATTTCTCAGCTGACCTCAACGCATGAGATGCGTGTCAAGGCAGTCGACTATTATGATTTGTCAGGACGCCGTGTCACTATCCCGGAGCACGGTTTATATATCAGGCAGGAGAAACTTGAGAACGGACAGATAATTACAAGGAAAGTCAAGTTGTAAGAAATAGAAAGCGTTGCTTGCAGAGTTACACCTTATTATATTATAGTCGGTTGACAAATTGTAATCAAAAGGTATACAAAATGTAGATGCTGGCGTGCAAAGAGTCCTTTTTTCGAGTAGAGAATCGAAACTTCTTTAGACACAACAGCCATTTCTCAAATATTTTGTATAACTTTGCATCCGTATAAAACAAACGATATGTATAGGACAAATACTTGTGGAGAGCTTCGTCTCTCTGATGCAGGACGGCAGGTAGTACTTGCCGGATGGGTTCAGCGTGTCAGGAAAATGGGCGGTATGACATTTGCCGACCTCCGTGACCGTTATGGATTGACACAGCTGGTGTTTAATGAAGCAACAGACAGCGACCTTTGCGAGCGTGCAAACAAATTAGGACGTGAGTACTGTATTCAGGTGAAGGGAACTGTCAGTGAGCGCGAGAGCAAAAACGCCAAGATGCCCACTGGAGACATCGAGATTCTCGTTTCTGAACTGAATGTGTTGAGTGAGAGTATCACTCCTCCTTTTACAATAGAAGACAATACGGATGGCGGTGATGACATTCGAATGAAATACCGTTACCTTGATTTGAGACGCCCTGCAGTGCGTAAGAATCTTGAACTCCGTCACCGTATGACGATTCTTATTCGTAACTTCCTGGACTCAAAGGACTTCATTGAAGTTGAGACTCCAATCCTTATCGGGTCTACACCTGAAGGAGCACGCGACTTTGTAGTGCCCAGTCGAATGAACCCCGGACAGTTTTACGCTTTGCCTCAGAGTCCGCAGACATTGAAGCAGTTGCTGATGGTTTCCGGCTTCGACCGCTATTTCCAGATTGCAAAGTGTTTCCGTGATGAAGATCTGCGTGCCGACCGTCAGCCAGAATTCACACAGATAGACTGTGAAATGTCTTTTGTCGATCAGGATGATGTCATCGATTTGTTCGAGGATATGGCACGTCACCTCTTCAAGGAGGTAAGAGGCGTTGAACTGCCAAAGCTCCAGCAGATGACTTGGCATGAAGCCATGAGACGCTTCGGATCAGATAAGCCCGACCTGCGATTTGGTATGGAGTTCGTGGAATTGATGGATGTGCTGAAGGATACAGGTACTTTCCCAGTATTCAATAATGCTGAATACATCGGAGGAATCTGCGTTCCGGGATGTGCAAATTATACTCGTAAGCAACTTGATCAGCTGACCGATTTTGTCAAGCGTCCACAAGTAGGTGCTCAGGGACTCGTTTATGTGAAGTTCAATGAAGACGGTACGGTGAAGTCAAGCATAGATAAATTCTACACACCTGAAGTATGGGCAAGCCTTAAAGAGAAGATGGGAGCCAAAGATGGTGACCTCGTGCTGATTCTTTGTGGTGACAATGCCAATAAGACACGTGTACAGTTGTGTACACTCCGTTTGGAGATGGGCGACCGTCTGGGACTCCGTGACAAAGATCACTTTGTATGTCTGTGGATTGTCGACTTCCCGCTCTTTGAATGGAGCGATGAAGAACAGAGACTGATGGCAACACACCATCCGTTTACAATGCCGAATCCGGCTGATATACCTTTGTTGGACGAGCATCCTGAGAAGGTAAGAGCTATGGCGTATGACTTTGTATGTAACGGTGTGGAAGTAGGAGGCGGTTCGCTTCGTATCCATGACGGAAAACTACAGGAGAAGATGTTCCAGATTCTGGGCTTTACCCCTGAGCGTGCAATGGCCCAGTTCGGGTTCCTCATCAATGCGTTTAAGTATGGCGCTCCTCCTCATGCAGGTCTCGCCTTTGGACTTGACCGTTTTGTTTCCCTCATGGCAGGACTGGATTCTATTCGTGATTGTATTGCATTCCCGAAGAACAACAGCGGTCGTGATGTAATGTTGGATGCTCCAGGTGAAATAGATCCAAAGCAGTTGGAAGAATTGCAGATACGCCTTGACTTAAGTCAAGAAATTTCATAATCACTATCTGTGTGCACCCAAAAAGGTAACATTTTCTGTTGGAATTTTAGATTGAATGAAAAAAATACAGTAATTTTGCACCGGAATTAAACGATTGATACTTAATGAGTTCAATCAAAGATTTATTTTGAATTATAAAATTATGGCAGAAAAGAAAACAACAACAAAGACCGCAGCTGCAAAGAAGACAACAACAACAAAGGCTGCAACAACAAAGAAAGCTGTAAAGAAAGTTGAAGTAGTAGTTAATGCAGAAAACGTTGGTTTCCGTGCAGGTGATGTTTATAATGCTCTTGCTGGAGCTGAGAAAGCTCAGACAGTAGAGCAGATTGCCAAAGAAGCTAAGATTACAGTTGAAGAGGCTTATCTTGGAATCGGTTGGCTGTTGAAAGAAGGAAAAGTTAAAGGTGAGGGTAACCTGATCACATTGGCTTAATGAATTAAGAATATATTCAAAAAGAGAGCTGTTATGTCAGCTCTCTTTTTATTTTTATGAATTACGATGAGCAGATACTGAAGGTGCTATTAGAGGCAGGAAGTGAGGGGATTTCTCTTCAGAAAATCTCTCGCCATGTGTATAATGCTTGTAATTCATTTTTCTATCCCATTTCGTATTCAGACGTCTATGCTTATGTTTCCCAGTATCTTAACCGCCATTCTAAAGATCAGAACTCTGCGGTGGAGAAAGGACCGGAAAGAGGTATATATCGTTTGAATGTCAATTCCCTGGAAAACCAGCAGCTAATGCTTCAGTTTGAAGAGATTAGCGAAGAATCTACAGAGAAGCAGGCGTATGAGGACAACTCATTGCAGTTGTTTCCTGAAGAAGAGCTATAAGTAAAAGTCGGCTTCCCTTTATTACGAATCATGTTTTTACATGATTTATGCACTTTTGTTTTCATATTATTTTTTTTTTTCGTACTTTTGTCCTCGTGTTTAATTTTATAAAACTATGGCACGTAACAATAATCATTTAGTTATCATGGCTGGTGGCGTGGGTAGCCGTTTCTGGCCTATGAGTACCGTTGAGAAACCGAAACAGTTTATTGATGTGCTCGGTGTGGGTCGTACTTTGTTACAGCTTACACTTGATCGTTTTGAGGACATTTGTTCTCCTCAACATGTATGGATAGTAACCAATAAGAAGTATGCCGATATCGTTCATGAGCAGTTGCCAGAAGTTCCTGTAGGAAACATCTTGCTGGAACCATGTCGCCGAAACACAGCTCCTTGCATTGCCTATGTCAGTTGGCGCATAAAGTCGGAAGACCCGAAAGCAAATATTGTTGTTGCTCCAAGTGATCATATCGTTACTGACGTTACGGAGTTTCGTCGTGTCATCAAGTCGTGCCTGAAGTTTACGGCAGAGACAGATGCTATTGTTACATTAGGTATGAAGCCGACACGCCCTGAGACGGGTTATGGATACATACAGGCAGATCTTAGCATCAGTTCTGCCCGGAACAAAGAGATCTACCGTGTCGATTCGTTCCGTGAAAAGCCAGATTTAGTAACCGCAAAGACCTATATAGAACAGAACAATTATTTCTGGAATGCAGGTATCTTCATTTGGAGTGTAAACACCATCGTTAATGCCTTCCGTATCTATCAGCCGTCTATCAGTAAGATTTTTGAAGGACTTATTGATGTATATGGAACACCTCAAGAGCAGGTTGAGATTGATATGCGCTATCCCAATTGTGAGAAGATTTCTGTTGACTATGCCATAATGGAAAAAGCAGAAGAGATCTTCGTTTGTCCTGCTGATTTCGGATGGAGCGATTTGGGAACATGGGGTTCCCTTCTGATGCAGACACACCGTGACTTATATGGTAATAGTTGCATAGGCCCGGATATTTCAATGTTTGATTCTCATAATTGCATCGTACACGCGACACAAGAGAAAAAAGTTGTGATTCAAGGTCTCGATGATTATATTGTTGCAGAAAAGGATGATACACTATTGATCTGTAAGATGTCTGAAGAACAGCGAATCAAACAGTTCTGCGGAGAAGAGTAGAAAATTTTTATAATAATATATGGAAAGAAAAGTTGCATTAATCACTGGAATTACAGGACAAGATGGCTCGTATCTTGCAGAATTCCTAATTGAAAAAGGTTATGAGGTACATGGTTTGCTCCGGCGTTCTTCCTCATTTAATACAGCTCGTATTGAACACTTGTATCTTGACGAGTGGGTTAGGGACATGAAGAAGCATCGTCTTGTTAATCTGCATTGGGCAGATATGACAGACTCTTCTTCTCTGATTCGTATTATCGGTGAGACAAGGCCGACAGAGATATACAATCTGGCAGCCCAAAGCCATGTAAAAGTCAGTTTTGATGTTCCTGAGTATACCGCTGATACCGATGCCGTTGGTGTCCTTCGTCTTCTGGAGGCAGTGCGTATAGTCGGTTTAGAGAAGGAATGCCGTATTTATCAGGCATCAACATCAGAACTCTATGGCAAGGTTCAGGAGGTTCCCCAGAAAGAGACGACTCCTTTCTATCCTCGCTCACCCTATGCCGTGGCAAAACTTTATGGTTTCTGGATCATGAAGAATTATCGTGAGTCTTACGGCATGTATTGTTGCAACGGTATTCTCTTCAATCATGAGAGCGAACGTCGTGGAGAGACATTTGTGACAAGAAAGATTACGCTTGCAGCAGCACGTATAGCACAAGGTTTCCAGGACAAGTTGTATTTAGGTAATCTGAATGCACTTCGTGACTGGGGATATGCAAAGGATTATATAGAGTGCATGTGGCTTATTCTTCAGCAGCCAGAGCCGGATGATTATGTTATTGCGACAGGTGAATATCACACTGTTCGGGAATTTGCCACGTTGGCTTTCCATCATGTTGGAATTGAACTGGAGTGGCAAGGGAAAGGTGTTGATGAAAAAGGTATTGACAAGGCCACAGGCCGAGTGCTTGTTGAGGTTGATCCCAAATATTTCCGTCCTGCAGAGGTTGAGCAGTTGTTAGGTGATCCGACGAAAGCTAAGGAAACTTTAGGCTGGAATCCTTGCAAGACTCCTTTTGAACAGCTTGTCAAGATAATGGTTGATCATGACATGAAGTTTGTCAAGAAACTGCATTTGAAAGCACAACTGGCAGATTAAGTATGTTAAGTAAAGATAGTAAGATATATGTAGCCGGTCACCGTGGGTTGGTGGGTTCGGCTATATGGAATAATCTGAAGCAGCGTGGGTACGACAATCTAATTGGCCGTACCCACGCTGAACTTGATTTGACGGATCAGTTGGCTGTTCGCCGCTTTTTTGATGAGGAACGTCCTGATGCCGTGGTTCTTGCAGCTGCCTTTGTGGGAGGAATTATGGCTAATTCACTTTATCGTGCAGACTTTATCATGCAGAATATGCTGATGCAATGCAATGTCATTGGCGAAGCCTATGCTCATGGTGTTAAGCGACTACTCTTCTTAGGAAGCACTTGTATTTATCCGAAGAATGCCCCACAACCCATGAAGGAGGATGTGCTGCTTACTTCTCCTTTGGAGTATACAAATGAAGAATACGCCATTGCCAAGATAGCTGGACTGAAGATGTGTGAAAGCTATAACCTTCAGTATGGCACGAATTACATTGCTGTGATGCCGACCAACCTCTACGGACCTAATGATAACTTCCATTTGGAGAATTCCCATGTGATGCCTGCTATGATGCGCAAGATTTATCTGGCAAAGCTCATTCATGATGAGAATTGGGAAGCTATCCGTGTCGATATGAACAAACGGCCTGTGGAAAGTGTAACAGGTGCAAACAGCAATGAGGAAATTCTGCAGGTTTTGGCTAAATATGGTATTTCAAACAATAAGGTAGTGTTATGGGGAACAGGTAAGCCTTTACGTGAATTCCTCTGGAGTGAAGACATGGCAGATGCCAGTGTCCATGTGCTCCTGAATGTAAACTTCAGCGATGTCATTGGCATTGAGAAATATTCAAGTGTCTTTTATGGAACAAAGGCTGATGGTGCCGTAGACCGTAACAACAGTGAAGGACGCGGAGGGGCAATCCCGTCTTTAGGAGAAATCCGTAATTGCCATATTAATGTCGGTACAGGAAAAGAACTGACCATCCGCGAACTCTCTCAGCTCGTTGTGAAAGCAGTCGGATTTGAGGGAGATGTGGAGTTTGACGCCTCCAAGCCAGACGGTACACCGCGTAAGCTGATTGATGTCAGCAAGCTTCATTCTTTAGGATGGACGCATAAGGTGGAGATTGAGGAAGGAGTACGACGGCTATTTGAATGGTATCAGGATTCTTTGTCTTAGGAATATTGAACGTATAGTTATATATATGAGGAGTTGGATTTTATCAATTGGTATGCTGTTGGTGACATCAAGCGTACTTGGACAAGTCAGGAAAGTAGTGGATATCAAGGACTGGAACTTTTCTCATGATAATAAGACATGGGAAAAGGTCTCTGTTCCTCACGACTGGGCTATCAGTGGTCCGTTTGATAAGAAGTGGGACTTGCAAGTCGTTGCCATTGAACAGAACGGCGAGAAGGAAAAGTCGGAAAAGAGCGGTCGCTCAGGCGCTTTACCCTGGATAGGTGAAGGCTATTATGAAACGACTATCAATGTTGACCAGTCCTTCGGTGTAGCTACTTTGGAGTTTGATGGTGCCATGGCTGAACCGATTGTATATGTCAATGGACATGAGGGGGGTCAGTGGAAGTATGGATATAATGCTTTCCGTGTGGATGCCACTCCTTATTTGACAGTAGGAGAGAACAAGCTGGCAGTGCATCTGAAGAATGTCGAAGAGAGCAGCCGGTGGTATCCAGGAGCGGGTTTATACCGTCCTGTGAAGCTGGTGTTAACCGATAAAATCCACTTCGATTCATGGGGAACCTATATCCGTACTGTATCTGCAAATGCCAATAGAGCTGGCGTTTCTGTCACGGCGAAGGTCGCAGGTCTTGAAAGTATTGATAAGGATTCAAAAGGTAAATCAAATAAGATAGCTACCCGTATGTCTCTTTATGATGCTACTGGAAAAGAAGTTGCCTTTGTGCCTTCTGCCGGTGTTGATAAAGAGGGAAATGTCGGTTGCAGCTTTGTCGTCCATCATCCTAACCTGTGGTCACCTGAGTCACCTTATTTATATATATTGAAGATGCAGGTGGTCAATGGAGATCAAGTCCTTGATGAAAGAGTGGAGCGGGTAGGTATCCGTACTATTTCCATTGACAGCGAAAAAGGATTCCAACTCAACGGACAGTCCCGGAAATTTCAGGGTGTCTGTCTGCACCACGACTTAGGTCCGTTGGGAGCAGCAGTTAATAAGGCTGCGCTCATCCGTCAGGTGAAGATACTCAAAGACATGGGATGTGATGCTATTCGTACTTCCCACAACATGCCATCGACCATGCAGATGGAAGTGTACGATTCTTTGGGAATGATGGTTATGGCTGAGAGTTTCGATATGTGGATTTATCCGAAATGCAAAAACGGATATGCCCGTTTCTTTGTAGAATGGAACGAGCGCGACATGGAGAATCTTGTACTGAACCATCGTAATCATCCATCACTTGTCATGTGGTCGATAGGCAATGAGATACCCGAGCAGTGGAGTGATGAGGGACGAGAGATTTCCCGTCGTCTGCAGGATATCTGTCATCGTCTTGACCCCTCTCGTACCGTAACACAAGGTATGGACCGTGCCGAACAGGCATTGAAGTCTGGCTTTGCCCAGATCATGGATGTTCCCGGATTTAACTATCGTGTTCACAAGTATGGCAAAAACATAGAACAGCTTCCGCAGGGATTCCTACTTGGAAGTGAGACCGCTTCGACAGTTAGTTCGCGTGGCGTTTACAAGTTCCCCGTTGAATTCAAAGGCTCTCAGGTTCATCCTGACGGCCAGTGTAATAGCTATGATAACGAATGGTGTTCTTGGAGTAATCTGCCGGAAGATGATTTCGAAGCGATGGATGACCTGTCATATACGATTGGTCAGTTTGTCTGGACAGGTTTTGATTATCTTGGTGAACCTACTCCTTATGATGGTTATTGGCCTTCCCGGTCCTCTTATTTTGGTATCTGTGACTTAGCAGGTCTTCCTAAAGACCGTTATTATCTCTACCGTTCGATATGGAATAAGAAGGAACACACGATTCATTTGTTGCCACATTGGACATGGCCGGGGCGTGAAGGAGAAATCACACCGGTCTACTGCTATACTGATTATCCCACAGCTGAACTTTTCGTCAATGGTAAGAGTCAGGGAAGAATCTCAAAGAATAAATCCTCTAAGTATGACCGTTACCGTCTTCGCTGGAATGATGTGAAATACGAACCGGGTGAGTTGAAAGTTGTTGTCTATGATGAACAAGGAAAAAATGTCGGTCAGCAGATTATTAAAACTGCAGGTAAGCCGGCTGCTCTGAAACTTGAGGCAGATAGGACTGTGCTTTGCTCCGATGGAGAGGATTTGGCTTATGTCACAGTGTCATTGATAGATAAGGATGGGACAGAGATTCCCGATGCAGCTGATCAGCTGACTTTTGAAGTGAAAGGTGCCGGCTCGTTCCGTGCTGCTTGTAATGGTGATGCAACTTCGTTAGAATCGTTTACTCAGCCATCGATGAAACTATTTTCCGGAAAGGTCGTCGTTACCGTTCAGGCTGGGCAGAAAGCCGGTAAGCTGATGCTGACGGTGAAAGACAAGACAAACAAACGAATCAAGGCTAAGACTATTACTATCGATGTGAAGTAATATCTTGCCACATGTTCAGGCTTGTTTTTATGGCTGATCATAATAAAGGCTGAATACCGAAATGGGTGTTCAGCCTTTATTATGTTGCGGAGAATGTCTCTACATTATATTAGCAGTTCGACGGAATCTAACAGTCAGATAATCTGGAATTCATAAACGTATTGTTTTTGAAGTCTAAATGTATCGTTTACGCTATCTAAATGTATCGTTTACGAGGCGCAAATGGCATATATCTTTCGTCTTATGTCGAACTCACGTTATATTAATTAGGTACTTCCTTATTCGAAAACCAGTTCCTCTTTCTCTGGATGTTTGCTGATACGAATCGTTGTTCCTTCTGCAATGTTTCCGTCGATGATACGTTCGCACACACCGTCTTCAATGTAATTTTGTATAGCGCGTTTAAGCGGACGTGCACCGAATTGTACATCGTAACCTTTTGAGGCAACAAACTCTTTTGCGTCTTCAGTGATTTCAAGGTGGTAGCCCAGCCCGTCAATCCGTTTAAAGAGGTCTTTCAGCTCGATGTCTATAATCTTCTTGATGGCCTCCAGGTCAAGTTGGTCAAACGTGATGATTTCATCAAGACGGTTCAGGAACTCAGGTGCAAACTGCTTGGAAAGGGCTTTCTGAATAATGCTGCGGGCATATTCCTTGTCCTTATCATCAATACTCAGTCCCATTTTTCCACCGGCATTGAATCCGACTCCGCGCCCGAATTCTTTCAGCTGGCGTGTTCCGGCGTTAGAAGTCATGATGATGACCGTGTTACGGAAATCAATCAGTCGTCCGTTTCCGTCGGTAAGTCGTCCTTCATCAAGCACCTGCAACAACATGTTATAGACGTTCGGATGTGCCTTTTCTATCTCGTCAAGCAATACAATGGAGTAAGGCTTGCGACGCACACGCTCTGTAAGCTGACCGCCTTCCTCATAACCAACATATCCCGGAGGAGCACCTATAAGGCGTGATGTATTGAAAGCCTCAGTGTATTCACTCATGTCTATGCGGATGAGGGCATCGGTTGACCCGAACATGAATTCTGCTAATTTCTTCGCAAGATATGTTTTTCCGACGCCGGTAGGACCAAGGAACATGAAGACTCCAATCGGATGATTAGGCTCACGTAGTCCCACACGGTTGCGCTGGATAGCTTTTGTCATCTTGTCAATGGCAGTATCCTGGGCAATGACAGCTTTCTTCAGTTCCGTTGACATCCCTTTCAGACGTAAGCCCTCAGACTCAGCCATCCGTTGCACGGGCACTCCTGTCATCATGGAAACGACATCAGCAACCTCCTTGTCAGTGACCGTTTCGCGCTGGCTGGAGTCACCGTTTGTCCATTGTTCCTGAATGGTCTGCAGCTCCCGTTCCAATTCGGTCTGTCTGTCACGGTATCCGGCAGCAAGTTCAAAGTTCTGATTGCGGACAGCAGCCTGCTTCTTCTCTTTGATAAAACCGATTTCCTTTTCTTTTTCAATGATAGCTGGCGGCACTTCTGCATGTTGCAGATGTACACGTGAGCCTACTTCATCAAGGGCATCAATCGCTTTGTCTGGGAAGAATCGGTCGGTGACATACCTTTCTGTCAGTCTGACACAAGCCTTCAGTGCATCATCCGTATAGTTTACATGATGATGCTGCTCGTAGCGTTCCTTGATGTTGTTCAGGATTTCTAACGTCTGTTCAGCCGTAGTCGGCTCCACAATCACCTTTTGGAAACGGCGTTCTAAGGCTCCGTCTTTTTCTATGGAGTTCCTGAATTCATCAAGTGTCGTTGCACCGATACACTGGATAGTACCTCTTGCTAAGGCCGGCTTCATGATGTTGGCAGCATCCATGGAGCCAGGTGTTGAGCCTGCACCGATCATTGTGTGTATTTCATCGATAAACACAATGATGTCAGGATTCTGTTCCAGTTCTTTAAGTAAAGCGCGAATACGTTCCTCAAACTGTCCGCGGTATTTAGTTCCTGCCACAATGGCAGTCATATCCAGGTTCACAAGCCTTTTGTTGAACAGGATAGGTGAGGTGTGATGCTTGGCAATCATCTGAGCCAGTCCTTCAACGATGGCACTTTTGCCAACGCCGGGTTCACCAATCAGAATCGGATTGTTCTTCTTGCGACGGCACAGAATTTCTATCACACGCTGGATTTCACGCTCTCTGCCAACTACCGGGTCGAGCTTTCCTTCCAAAGCGGCTTGTGTCAGATCGGTAGAGAAATTGTCTAATACGGGCGTCTTACCGTCTCCCTTCTTGGTGGCGGTAGCTGTGCGTCGGGCATTATTCTCGTTTCTCGTCTCTCTGCCTTCCTGTTGTTCTTCTTCATCAAAATCCTCATCGGGCAGACCTAAGCCATCCTTGATAGGAGTGGCAGACTTCTGCAGATAGAGGAGAGTATCTTCGTAATTCATGTTGTTCAATTCCAAAATTTCTTTAGCTCCATTGTTAACCTGATCATGTAAAATGGCGAGCAACAGATGTTGCACGTCTACTAATTGTGTACGCTGTATGCGTGCCTCGAGAACAGCAAGTTTAAGGATGTTGCTTGCTTTCTCGTTCAATACCAACTCAGAAGTGTTGATTGGTTGGTTGATCTCATCTTCACGGACTCTCTGCTCTAATTCCTCTTTTACACTCTGTACATTGATGTCCATCCTTGAAAACAAGTCCATGATAATGGCACTCTTTCCACGGAGAATACCGAGCAGCAGGTGTTCAGGACCTACTGACCGACTGGCCAGACGTGTAGCTTCCTCGCGGCTAAAAGCGAGAATCTGAGATACTTTAGGTGAGAATTGGCTGGTCATATTTTATCTTCTGTTGTAACTACAGATCATTAATGCAAACATTGTGCCAAAGTTGATGACGCGAAAAAAGAGCATTTAGATGGAATCATTCCATCCTATACAAGAAGACATCGCTGTTCAGACCTGACGTGACAGTATTCCAATTGTCGTATGTCGTCTTCTTATAGTTGATGTCAACGACATTGATTTCTTCCATCTTGCGCCATTTCACGCCTTGCCGGTCGAGCTCTGCTATTCTGTTAGCTGGGAGATTTGTCACCTCGATACGTATGTTATTCCTCCCGGGTTGAAGGATTCCGTCGAATTGTAGTTCAAAAGGCACGGCCCATGCACAACCGACAAACACATCATTGATATACACCCGGGCACTCTCACGTACATCTCCCAAATCTAATTTCCACTTACAGCTTGGTGTGATGCCCTTGTTCGGTAGTACGACAAAGCCTTTGTATATTCCCGTTCCCATCAGTGTGCGTGTGCGACGGTCAATCTTATCCCAGGATTCAAGACCTGTCAGAGAGTAATACTCCTTTATTTCCGGGGTACTCTCAGTAAAACTGAGTTTCCATTCTTCGTTGAAAGAATACTTGGCGGTGGAGTTCTTCGCCTTTACTGGGAGTGTTGACAATTGGCTTGTCAAGTCCTCGTCAGCGTTGTTGAAGGTCTGGAGAATCATACTTTCCCCTGATTTCAGCGTGATGCGTAGTTTTCCGTTCTCTGTCTGGGCCGCATATCGGTTCCCGTTCATCGGGTCGAACCACATGGCAGACTCGAAGTCAACGCCCAGTGTGACAGCATCGTCAATGTCATTTGGTGTCAGATTGGCGATGAAATAATGATACCCCGTGTCATTCGAGCGTCGAATCATCTTGATACCGAATTGCGTCTTCATCGGTTCCGGTCGGGCAGCCTTGCTAAGTTGTCCTGCATCGGTTCCATAAATGATGTTTGCCCCTTGGCTCTTTAACAAGTTGATGTGGTTTCGCAATTCATCCGTCATGATGTTTTCTCCAGGGATGATCAGTCCTTTGTAGCGCGTTCCGGCAGCCGTTTCCAACATACCATTCCGATAAACCGTGCTTAGAAGAATCTTTTCGCTGATGTAATCGCAGTCAAATCCTGCCTTGTCGATGGCAAGAATACTTTGTATAAACTCTGGTGCCAGTTTTCCCATTTGATGAATAGAGAACTGCATGAGAAGCTTTTTGGGATTCTTCTGCCACATGTCTCTGACGGGGAGATAGACGAGGAAGTCGTTATCCGGCTTGCCCCATTGCAGGAAGCTCTGGCAACGCTCTACATATTTCATGAAATAAGGAGCATCCCGCCAGATGGTATTTGTGGGACTCATGTCTATTGAGGCATAGAATTTCCACCCAGGCCATGGGTCGTCTTTGGGCGAATAGCATGTACCGTGGAAAAACATGTGGTTGACACCTGCGCAGAACATCAGGTCCATATCTGGCTTCAGTTGTGAAAGCGAGGTGCGGAAGTGCTCCGTCAGCCATGTGAAAGTTTCGCTCGAAGTGTACGGCTTTCCCATGATGTGTGCAGCAGAAGGGGCATATTTCAGCATAGAGAAGTCACTGTCATTCTTGCGTGTTTTACCGGAATCCTGTCTGAGTCCTTTGATTCCGAGTTCCGAAAGACCGAATCCTTCTATTTCAGGAATGTCGACAGCTGCGTAGCAGTCAATAAGATTAGCAGGTGAGCCGTGGGCCTGGTTTCGGGTGATGGCTCCATGGCTGTGCGCCCATGCTGTCCATTGATTCGTGAAATTCTCCAAGAGCATGTCAGCAAGTGTCTCGCGATAGTCGGCAACGATTTTCACATCACCGTTGATCAGTTCGTTGAGATGGTTTTCAAGTCTGTATCCTCGGCGTCTGCTGAATTCGTCCAGCAGCGTGGGAGTCCATGTAGCATCTGCCACTTCGTAAGAGTCGTTGAAGAAAGTGTGTGGATAGGGAGTCCCCGTCCGTTCGAATGCGGCAGCGATATGGTCAAGATAGTTTTTTACGGCAGTCTTGTCAAAATGGTCGATGACCAGTCCTTCACCGCCGGGTGCTGCGCGTTTCACCTTCATGATGCCATATCGGATGTAGACGGCGGTCAGTTTCCATTTCACCTGAATGTCTTTTATCTTTGGAGCCTTCCATGTCAATCGTCCGTTTTTCATGAATGATGTCACATTGACAGGGTCGATAGCAAGCTTTTTTCCAGCCATATCTTCTGGATAAGCCATGACAATCTGCAGTCTTGAGTCCTTCAGATCACGCTCTTCGGGCTGCATCTCAAGTTTCTTGACCTTACGTCCCGTAAACTCCTTCTGTATGAAAATGGCTTTACAGGCAGATTCTTCCAGTGGAACCCATGGACCGCCAAAAGGCCATCCTGTACCCGTTGCCATGTCTATCTCAATCCCTTTTTCTTTGCCTTGCTGCTGGGTGAAGCGCAGCATCTCCATCCATTGGTCTGTGAGATAGGGAATATTGTTCGACTGGTTTCCCTGAACCCCATATATAGGCGTAATCTCCAGTGCACCAATGCCATGCTCAGCATATTGGCGCATGTTCCATTCCAGATTCTCCTTGTCCACAGCTGACCCCAGCCACCACCAGCGTGCGCCAGGCTTTGCTTCCTGATTGACCTCCGGCCATTGCTGGGCTAATGTTGTCAGAGACAACATGAAACATCCAATTGTTATCAGAAGTTGTTTTCTCATCATGTATTTTAGATAGTTAGTGACAGTATCCTGGTAATTCGAGTTTGTTTTTTATTGATGCAAAAATAGGATAAAAAACTCAAATATGCAAATAAAATGGCTACCTTTGCAGTGTTATTACTCTGACAAGATGAAAGAAGTCGGTTTTCATATACAAAGTATCATATCTGGAAGGATGATAGGACAGATGGCAGTCCTATTGGCTTTTCTTATTTCTATAGGCTCGTGTGGAAGGAATCAGCTGAAGAAATCTGATGAGACGGGTGATACTGTCCGCATGAAATATGCAGAGAATATCACCATCGTCAAGTACAGTGACCAGACGGTAGTTGAGCTGAAGGATCCTTGGAATAAAGGGAAGGTGCTGCATCGTTATGTCTTTCCTAAAGACAAATTGCCGTTAACGCATAATGTTGTCTTTAATACCGCTCATGCTTCTCTCATCGGAATGTTACATGCAGATGACAAGATAGTGGGCGTTGCCGACTTGAAGTATATGAATCTTCCTGCAATTCATCGGAGGATAGGGAAGGGGATAACTGATTGTGGAGATTCCATGTCGCCCGATATAGAGAAGATTATTGATGTGAAGGCTGATGCTGTGTGGCTCTCACCCTTTGAGAACAGTGGGGGATACGGGAAATTGGAGAAGCTGGGCATTCCTATTATAGAGTGTGCAGACTATATGGAGACATCAGCACTGGGGAGAGCAGAGTGGATGAAGTTCTATGGGTTGCTGATTGGAAAGGAGCATGCTGCCGACTCCTTATTTAATATAGTGGATTCTGCCTACCATGCCTTGATGTCACAGGCGAGGGAATCAAAGGTCAGATACTCTATCATAACAGAAAAGCTGACAGGCAGCACGTGGTATGTGGCAGGAGGGAAGAGCAGCGTTGGCAGGCTGATTAAAGATGCCGATGGACTCTATGCCTGGTCTGACGACGAACATAGCGGAAGTCTGGCAATGTCTTTTGAGTCTGTGCTCGACAAGGCAGGGGATGCCGATGTCTGGATATTCAATGATGGAGGACAGCAGCCTTATAGTTATAAACAGCTCAGAGCCGAGTATCATGGGTATCTTTCCCTGAAGCCATTCAGGACAAAACGGGTGTATTGTGTCAACAGTTCTATAGTGCCTTACTTTGAAGAAGTCTCTTTCAGACCGGATTATCTGTTGGCCGACTATATCATGCTGCTGCATCCCGACTTACCCAGACGACCATTAAGGTATTATCGTGCGCTAACTGATTAAAAAGAATAGACATGAGATCACATACACTATTGTTTTCCGGCTTCCTGTTTCTTATCATCCTTTTCTGCTATCTGAATCTGATAACAGGCTCGGTTCACATTCCTGTTGCCGATGTGATCAGCATCTTAATGGGAAACGAGGCAGAGCGTTCTTCCTGGAACTTTATAGTTATGGAGTCTCGTCTGCCCCAGACTTTGACAGCTTTGTTCAGCGGAGCGGCACTTGCGGTGAGTGGACTATTGCTTCAGACGGCTTTCAGAAATCCGTTGGCTGGTCCTTCTGTCTTTGGTATCAGCAGCGGTGCTTCACTGGGTGTGGCGATTGTGATGCTACTGACGGGCGGCACCATCGCGACAACTCTGTTTTCCGTTAGTGGTTTCATTGCAATCCTGGTGGCAGCTTTCGTTGGTGCCATGATAGTGACAGCCATCATCTTCCTGTTCTCAACCCTTGTGCACAATAATGTTATGCTGCTGATTATCGGAATCATGGTAGGGTACCTGTCATCGTCGATGATTACCCTGCTCAATTTCATGGCAACCGAAGAAGGCATACGGAGCTATATCGTCTGGGGAATGGGGAATTTTGGAGGAGTTTCAATGGATTACATGCCTGCTTTTGCCGGTATCGTAACGGTAGGTCTTGTGTTGTCATGCCTGCTGATAAAGCCCTTGAATGCCTTATTGCTTGGTGAGCAGTATGCCCAAAACCTTGGAGTCAATGTCCGTCGGCTTCGTAGCTGGCTTCTACTAATTACAGGCTTGCTGACCGCTATAACAACGGCATTCTGTGGTCCTGTGACATTCATCGGACTTGCTGTACCTCACATTGCACGGTTGTTCCTGAATACCGATAACCACCGTTCATTACTTCCGTTGACGATTCTGACGGGAGCTCTCGTTGCCTTGTTGTGCAATTTCGTGTGCAGTCTGCCAGGCGATCACGGTGTCCTGCCCCTGAATGCTGTCACTCCACTTGTCGGAGCACCAGTCATCATTTATGTGGTTTTGCGTAAAGGGTATCGGTAAACTGGATACAGACGGGTCGTCCAACCTGGATATCCTGCTTCGTGTCGGTCAGTAGCCCTGTTGTCTCATCACGTTTGAAAACCTGAATCCGATTATCGTCCCGACAGGCGCAAAGCAGATATTTCCCGTTTGGCGTAATATTGAAGTGGCGGGGATGCCGATAGGTAGTCTGGTATCCTACCTTTTTAATCAGTCCGTTTGCCTTGTTCACAGAGAAGATGGCAATACCGTCGTGGTTCAGACGATTACTGGCATACAGGAAATTGCCGTCGGGAGAGAGATGGATGTCTGCGCCTCCTCGTGCATTCACCGTATCGGTGTTGATCTCTTGAATGGTTTCCACATTCCCCTCCTTATATCTTAAGACGGTCACCCTGCATGACAGTTCGTTCATCAGGTAAATGAAAGTGCCCTCTTTGTTGAAAACGAAATGGCGCGGACCAGCATCTATGTGCAGCGGAAACGGCTTGAATTCCTTGATTCTCTGTCTGTTATAACTGAATCGCAGCAGTTGGTCGCCGCTGAAATCGGTAGCAAAGAGGTAGTCGTGCTTCGGTGAGAACCGTACGCAATGGATATGGGGCTCTGCCTGGCGGATGGTGTCAGGACCGCCATAGCTGCCTGTCACTAAGGTTCTGATGCTATCGAGCTTGTTGTTTCGCACAAGAAACTCGCTGATAGAACCCTCACCATAATTAGCAGTGAAAATCATTCCGGTGTCTGCCTCGATATAACATGGACCGGCAAATGGAATGTGAAGGGAGTCAACAAAGCGCATGGCTCCGTTTTTCTTGTTGAAAGTCAATACCGAAAGAGCATCCGTATCGTCATTCGATTCAGAAATGACATAGATCTTTCTGCCGTCTGAGCTGAATGTCAGGTAAGATGGATTCGCCAGACGTATCAGTCCCATAGACGTGGCTTTACCGGATGTCTGGTCGAAGCGGAAAGAATAAAGACCTTCGCTAATGGTGTCGGTGTAGGTTCCCACCACCATATTTATCTCATCAGGTGGCGTGGAAGTTCGATGATTGTCACATGATTGCAATCCCCATAACCATAATGCCACATATATAACAATCCATATCTTATTTGTTCTCATACGGATTCTTGAGAGTTAGACTTGTAAATACCGGCCTCAAAGTTATTAAAAAATCGGTTAAAACAAATGCTTTTTCCGTTTTTTTGTTTTGTAAGTAGCATTTTTTCTTTCTTTGTAGCTCCATCAGACCGTCATTCCGACGTAATGCTGAGGATGTCTCTCAGGAGCGCATTGAAGTCGATAACATTATCTGGCTTTGGAGAGAAGCCCAGGATGACGACCACCAGTTGGTGGGAAGGGAAGATAAAGATGTCCTGCCCGTCGTGGCCGTCGCAATAGTACATATCCTTCGGAACATCGGGAAACTTGCCACTTCGGTTCAGCCAGAAGAAGGCGCCATAGCGGCCATTGCTGGCTGCAGCTGGCATACGCGTATAGTCCACCCATCCTTCGGGCAGGATTCTCTCGTTGCCAACACAACCGTCATCAAGGTACATCTGTCCGAAGCGTGCGAAATCCATTGCCGTGGCATAGAGGTACGACGAGCCTACAGGTGTGCCGCTCATATCCTGTTCGAAGACGGGAGCAATGATGCCGAGCGGAGCAAAGAGCCGTGAGTGCATATAGCGGAGGAACGCCTCGTCGGAAGAAAAGCGGCTTCGCAGATAGCGCATCGCGATGTCTGTAGTGCCGCTGGAGTATTGCCAGTGTGTGCTGGGCTCATACTCCAGAGGCTTCATGAGAGCGTAGAGGCCCATGTCGCGTTCACAGTGAAGCATGATGTTGACGTCGGAACGTGCGCCGTAGTCCTCGTTCCACTCCAGTCCGCTCTGCATCTGCATCAGGTCGTGGAGGGTGATGGCTTTGCGTCCGTCGCTCTGCCACTCGGGAATGTCCATCGGGGTATGAATGTTAAGCAGACTGTCTTTCACCATGATGCCGATAAGCGCATTTACGAAGCTCTTCGCCATGCTCCAACTGAGGAGCTTAGTGTCACGGCCAATGCCCGTGTCATAGCGTTCCGCCACCACACCGCCTTTGTGTACAACCACGAAGGCAAAGGGATGGCCGTGATAGGCACGTTCGTTCACGAAAGCCTTCGCGATAGGGGCAAGGCGTTTTGCAACGGCGGAGTCGCCCATAGACAGTTGAGCACCGGAGATGGAATCCTGTCCCGCCTGCACTTCGCTGAGTATTCCCATCTGGAAACGCTGTTTCCTCAACTCGTCGGCAGAGGCCCCGCGCAGCAATGTCACGCCGCAGCCCTCACGATAGACCGCTGTGGATTTACCCCAGAGGAGGCGGCTGGTGACCGTCTTGTTCTCATAGTCCACCGTGTTGCTCGTAAAGCGGATGAAGGAAAAGTTCAGGTCAATTGCCTCAACATCTTTCGCTTCGCGACCCGAAACGAACACCGCCGAAGCCAGATTCTTCGCGGCATAGCCCGTAATGATAGGCAGCAGACTGTTCAGATAAATACATCCGCTCAGAATGGCAAGGACGATTGCAATGACAATATAGCGTAAGAGTCTTTTCATGGATATCTTTTCTTTATAGATAATTGCAAAAATAGATAATAATCTCTAATTATGCGAATCTTTAGGGATAAATTTAGTTAAGGTTTAGTCCGCCATTTCCCTCTGCAAGTTATCGCCTCGTTCCTCTGTGTCACGCCCCCCAGCAATTGTCACGCATCCGAAGCACAGTTACGTTTTCGGAACTGTAATCTTCCGAATATTCACTCTACCCATGAACATTTGTTCAGACTGTCACCCTCGGCAGACACTTTTACGATCTTGTCGGGGGCTTTTTGTTCCTTTTTCTCTAACTTTGCATGGAAAAAGCGGGAAAGATGAAAAAAAGTTGGTCTTGCGATTATATATTTTTGTAAAAGGTGGTAATATATAAGTAGAGAACATCAAGCGAATGGGAATAAAGACAGACAAAACATCCAAAGCCAAAGAAGACGAAACGCTGCTCATCAGTCGCATCCTCGGCGGACAGACCACTCTGTTCCGTCAACTTGTAGACCGATATGCCGGGCAGGTGCTGCGGATGGTGGCACGCCTGATTCCTTCGCCCGAAGAAGCCGAGGAGGTAACCCAGGATGTTCT
Source organism: uncultured Prevotellaceae bacterium (assembly GCA_902762325.1). Lineage (GTDB taxonomy): Bacteria > Bacteroidota > Bacteroidia > Bacteroidales > Bacteroidaceae > Prevotella. Next base: position 134,616 of record CACWNV010000001.1, read on the forward strand.
GCTGGAAGCATTTCAGAGTCTTGCTCGTTTCGATGCACGACAGGCCAGCTTCCATACATGGCTCATGAGCATAGCCTACCACACGGCGCTGAAGCACTACCGCCAGCATCACAGGTCACTGCAACTGATGGAAGTAGAACAGCAAAGGCTCGATGCCTTTCCCGACGATGAGACCGACGCCCTACTTGACGACACCGACCGGGTGGAACTCGTGGAAAGAGCCATCGAAACACTGAAACCCGATGACCAGATGTTGCTTAATCTCTACTACTTTGACAACTGCCGGATGCGCGAAATAGCCTGCATCACGGAGCACGAAGAAAGCTACCTCCACTCGCGGCTGCAATGGATACGGAAAAGACTCGCCATCACCATCAAAGCACTTGAAAGGGATGGAAAGTGAAGAAACCTTTTAATGAAGAATGAAAAATGAATAATAAAGAATATAAAGACCAGGGACTGCGTCAGGCTTTGCAGCGCAGGAACGAGACCGCCGAACGGATGACGCTATCGAAGGACTTCTCCGACCGACTGATGGAGCGTATCGGAGAACAGGAGCAGAAACCGAAGTCCAAGAGCCGCACATGGCTCTACACCCTCATCGGTGCCGCTGCCGCCAGCGTAGTGCTGTTGCTGACGCTTCATTATATAAATAATCATGAGGTGATGAATGTTGAACGGCCGATGGTGGTGAAACAGATGGAGCAACATCGAAGTGAGCCGAAAGCTATGGAGAAGAAAGAAATATCTATGGCGAAAGAAGAAAAAACTATTGTAGCCAAAACAACAATGGTTAATACGCGACAAAAAACATCAATGACTGACAATAAAACTTTAACAGCGATTCCTGCAACCGATAGTCTGGACTACTATATAGACAAGATAGAACGCGAACTTGCCCAAGTGGACGAGAGTCTCTACATAGAGAGGATGAACAAGGTTATACGTGCTGACGAGCGACTGCAGCGCATGGTCAACAGCTATATCCTGCACACCCTCGACAATGAAGGTCGCCCGCAGACGGCAGCAAATATGTATAACGTAAATACAGAGCAAAATGAAGAATAGAATTTTCATAACTATTACAATGGTGCTGACAGCTATTGCATGTAGCGCACAGCCTACTCACTCCAGCAATATACGGGAAAAACTGAATGCCTTTGTGGAGTCGAAGGAGTATGGCGTACACCGGCTCAGTATCTCCCAGGACGGACTCAATGTATATCAGTTTGCCCAGCAGTTTGCCCTCGATGAAGAACTGGGCGACAAGTATTACGGTCCATTGTTCACGCCCCGGATGTTGGATTTGGAGAAGGTTTTCAGGTCGGAGGCCGTGAATGCCAAGACCATCTATATCCATGATGCAAGCGACGGTGACTCTCCCTTGTCAGGCGTTAAGTTCCAGTTTAAGACTGACGATTTCCATCCGATGGCGCATGCCGTGACATTCGACCTCAACAAGAATATCCGTCTCATTTCTTATGAAGAGCCCGACGGAAGCATCTATGCCCTGCTGCTGATGTGGGACCAGACCGTTGACCAAGACAAGAAAATCGGTGATACGTTCCTGATGGACGGAATGATTTACGAGGTCAGCGGATGGAAGATGGACGACAGACCATTTATCGCCCACTATAAGGACCCCGCAAGGGCAGACGGCAGCCGGAGTGGTTCTCAACAAGACGTGCAACGCTTTCAATGGAAAACTGACTAAAGAACAGTATTTCGACCTGCTGGGCAGCATCCAGCCGTTAGTAGATAACGAAAAGAATGAAAACCTGAAAAGCATCCTGGCCTATTCCTGCTACATGATTTACAAGAAGAGCGATGCCTACGAAGGCGACCGAAATACAGACGTAACGTCAGCACATGCTGGAGCTTCAGAGACCACTACCTCACAGGTGTCGAAAACCATCGTCTATAACAGCATGCTGATGAACGAAATGGTGGAGAAGGAAATGATAGATTGCCAGATATCAGGTACAGCACCATTGAATGGCAATAAGGTGGAAGTGAGACGCAGCATTACTTCCTTACCTGCAAACTGCCGAAAAACGAGGTGTGCAGGATGTTTGTCGATAATGGAGGATTTGTTTACTTCTATACTGATGGAAAGCCCATCAGTGCGGATATGGAGAAGCTGACGGTAAGGAGTGATAAATCGAGTCAGAAGATTAACGACTTCATGCAGTTGGTAGAGCGCGAGCGACTGGCAGAACTTCATGAGACCGATAGCCAGAAAAAAGCGGCAATCAACCGCCAGCGCGGCGAACAGCTTCTCAAGGCAGTACGTGAGAATCGTGACAATATCCTCTCCGCGTTCGCGCTCAGTCAGGTCCACATTCTCCTGGCACCGATGCGCGAATACGTTGAAGGACTGGAGAAACGCAAGCCCGGTACTCCTTATACCAACGTCGAATTGGTGGACACGAAGGGCCGCCCACATCAGCTAAGCGAATATATCGGCAAGGGATATGTCGTGCTGCATTTCTGGCATGGTCTTGGCGGTTATGGATATCGGATCCTTCCGTCCATGAAGACGCTGTACGACACCTACCATCCCCGCGGTGTGGAGTTCGTCACCTTGGCTTTCAGTTTCGGTGTGCAAGGATGGCGGGAGGAAGTAAAGCAGCGCCAGCTGACATGGCCGCAACTGATGCCCGATCCAGATACCAACCCGCGAGATGCACTTGCCGCCTACGGAATACGTTCCTATCCTGAGTTGATTGTCTTAGATGCCAAAGGAACAATCGTTGCCTGTCCCCGTAATGTTGAAGAGCTCAGTTTTGTCTTAAATAAATTTAAATGATGTAGTTTGGACGAAAAAAAATAGCTTCGCTGCGTGATATTTCAGTCGATACTGCGTATAAAATAATAAGAAGGTAACGATAAAAAGAATATGGACAAGCGAACCATCATCACCGCATTCCCGACGTTCCGTCGCCTACCCGCAGCCTTTCTGCTCATCCTCGTGGCAACATTTGTTGTTGTGCCATCCGCCTTTGCCGATGTTATCCGTGGGCGTGTGGTAGATTCAGAGACGAAGGAGGCACTGTCTCAAGCAACAATAAAGATGACTCAGAAATTTGGCGACAATGGCTATATGACGATGACGACAACAGCCGATTCGTTGGGCATGTTTCATATTCGCGCAGAGGGTAAATGCAGCATAGAGGCCTCCATGCTGGGCTACTATACGAAGAAGAAAACGGTGTTGGCCTTCGGCGACAGTGAGAAAGACACTCTCGACATCGGAACGATTGAGTTGAAGATGTCGCCCCAAATGCTGAAGATGGTTGAGGTGACGGGCCATGCACGACGATTCACGGTACGGGGCGACACCATTGTGTTCCATCCCGAAGCTTTCCACTTGCAGGAGGGTGCCCGCCTTGACGAACTCATCCGCCAACTGCCGGGCGTAGAGGTGGACAGTCAGGGCAGGATGTCATGGAACGGCAAGCCAATTCGTCTGACAATGGATGGCGAAGGCATGATGGGAGGCGACCAGTTGATGAAGCAGTTGCCTGCCGAGGCGGTGCAAGACATCAAGGCTTACAACAAGGCGTCAGAGTTCAGCGAACGCACGGGCAAGGATGACGGCACAGAGGACATGGTGCTCGACCTGACCATCAAGCCAGGTTTCCTCGACCGTTGGTATGGCGATGTGATGGCAGGCTACCAGACGCCCAAATACTACGAGGGCGAACTGTCGATGAACCGTCTGTCGAAGACCGATCCTGTGATGGTTTTTGCCAACGCCAACAACATAGAAAAAACCATCCGCAAGAGCATGAACGGATGGAGCGGCAGTTGGGGCAATGGCTACGGACAGGAACAGGGCGCCGCCGGTGGGTATCAGCACAAGTGGAAGAAGAAGGAAGGCACACAGGAGATGAGAAGCCAATACACTTTCAGCGGCAACGTGGCCCATGATGACAATTGGAACACGTCTTACGGAGAGAAAGAGAACTATTTGCCCAACACCGCCGCCACCCGCAGCACTAATGAGATGTATCATCGCACCCACGACCTAAACCCGACGTTGAATGCCGATATGCGCTGGGCCACCGACTCGCTGAACACTTTCACCCTCCGGGCGAGCGTGGAACATAAAAAGAAACGCTCGCACAACAGACAAACCGAAGAACAGGAAAGTCAACAGATGGGCGAAGGTTACATTCCCACTATTTCGCAAATTGTAAGTTCCCGCCAAGAAGGCCATACGACCAAACTAAGCACCATGGCGATGTGGGAACATTACATCAAGGATGGCGGACTCAGCGGCAGCGTCTCATTGGACTACTCAGAGGGAAAGACCAACCGCTGGACCGACCGTATTGTCACTTCTCACATGGCATCACTCGCCTCGTCGCAGTTGAGTCAGTCATCCACCTCACCCAACTCTGCACTATCTACCGAGGGTCAACTTCTTTTCTCCAACTGGCTCACCAAGAAATGGCTGGTGAAAGCGCAATACATCTTCATGTATGGTCAAAACAGCAACGACTGTGACTTCATGACTGATGGCGTGGCAGATGCCGCCAACTCCTACCATGACCGCTCCACCAATCACTCTCATAGTCTGAGAGTCGGCTCCACCTTCAACCTCGCACCCGTTCAAATCATGCCCAATGTCACCGCAAAATGGCTGTGTGAGAGTCGAGACTATCAGCGAGGCGTGCTCGACACCACCGCCGTGCGCCGCCGAATTCTCATCCAACCCGACATCCGCGCCACATGGAAACTGAGCAAGACGATAGGCTTTGAGTTGAACTACGGTTTCAGTACTTCGCAACCAGGAATCCTTCAGACCCTCGGCTATCACGACCTCACCGACCCACTTTTTATCACCGAGGGAAACCCTGGCTTGAAAGATACGCACAGTCATAACTTCAAGTTCTCCTACAACATGGTGCTCGCCCGTAGCCAGACCTCGCTGAGCGCCAGCATCGAATACAAGGCAAACGACCGCGACCGAGTGACGGCCCTCAGTTATAATCCCACGACCGCCGTCTATGTCAGCCGCACAGAGAATGTCCGAGGCAGCCGCACATGGGAGTTCCGCCTCGACATGGACCAGGCGCTCGGCGAGTTGCTCAGACTGGAGAATGAGTTTCGACTAAATGCCGGGCAGCACTACGGCTACCTGACCTTGCTGCCTACACAGACGGAACGCACGTTGAACAGGCAGAGTAATCTTCACCCCAAGGACCGCCTCACCTTGTCTCTTGATTTGAACTGGCTCAAAGCCTCTGCATTTGCCAAAATCGAGGCAGACCGCCTGCGCTTCTCTTCTTCGCCCGAGCAAAACACCACGCTTTGGAACAACGACTTCGGCATCAACGCCGAGGCCACCGTGGGAAAGTTCGTTTTTGAGACAGATATCACGGAAATCACCCGCCGTGGCTATCCCGCCCAGTCGATGAACCGAAACATGCTCTTATGGAATGCAGGCGTCACTTGGAAAATCCTGAAGAACAAGGCACGCCTCAAACTGGAATTTGAAGACATCCTAAACAAACAAGATGATTTCTGGAGTGAGCGTTCTGCCTACCAACATTCCACCTCATGGCAGGACTTCCGCCATCACTATGTCAACCTCAGTTTCACCTATCACCTCGATGCCAAAAAGAAGGACTAAAATATATTTATCGAATATGACCAAGAGAATCATCATCACCTGTTTGAGGGGAACCATCGGTCGCTGGCCGAAGGGAAAAGCAATTGCAATCCCCGTGCTTGCGCTCTTCGCAGTGGCGGGGTATTCAAAGACATTCAAGACCATCAAGAACCCTGTGGCAATGGCGTGTGTGAATGTGTCGAACGGCGATTTGAAAGCCCGCGAAGTCATTTTTAGAGACACGGCGACGACCATCCATTTCACGATGGAATACGAGAATGGCAATTATTTCCGCTTCGTCAAGGAGAGTTACCTCATGGATGAGGACGGCAACCGCTACCCGTTGCGCTCGGCTGAGGGAATCGCCCTCGACGCATGGGTGCAGTCGCCAGAAAGCGGCGTAACCGACTTCACGATGCATTTCGAGCCATTGCCGAAGAAGGTACAGGTATTCGACTTCATC
>CACWNV010000002.1 GCA_902762325.1 uncultured Prevotellaceae bacterium
GTGCCAACATGCAAATAACTGCTACCAAAAATAACTTTGTCGTTTTCATTTTCTTATTCTTTTTAATTGTTAATATTCTGTTTTTTGTTCTCTTTGTTTTGTTTGATATTGCAAAGTTAAGCAGCAGATTCATACGTTCAAAACTTTTATTCAAGAATTGAGGAAAAAGCATCGGACAAATGCGCAAATCTCGGACAAATTCCGAAATCTTGCGAAAATCTGTCCGAACACAGGGGGTTTTAAGGATGATATTAAGAGATTTAGAGCATTAAAGTACTAAAGAAATTATTCAATTACATGTAAGAATAAACATATTAAGTGAGATGCAAAGCTCACACAGACATGGAAAGATGCCAGAGGCATCGGATAAAGGTAGCCAGAAAGAAAGATGCCAGAGGCATCAGACAAAGGTAGCCAGCCATACAGAAAAGCCGTTAGGTTTTTCGAAATGGCTGGAGCAAGGATTACCTTATATATTAATAGCCTGCCGTAGGTAGGCGACAGGGGTTACACATGTCCCTTGCATATCAGCAAGGTCTTATATGTGGGGTGTTGCTATCACCAGCCATTTCGCCGTACCCATAGGCACGGCTGTATGGCTGGCTACCATTGTCTAATGCCTACGGCATTTTGTCTATTGAGGAGGAATACACTAATTTCTTACAACGGGGCGAACGCTTCGACCACCATCACGGTAGAGAACGTAGTCGTTCCAGTAGGCGTAACCCGAGCCGATGTAGAGGCCGAAGGCGTAGCCCGAGTAGTCTGGATCCTGCGTAGACGACCAATAGTAGCCGTACGAGTTAGCGTAGTAGAGATTGCCATGCCAGCGGGCACCAGCATTGGGCAAGAAGATGGAACCGCCATCAGAACCTATAAACCTCATACCATTTACGCCATTGAGTGTAGTCCATTGATACGTACAATGGTTTATCAATTCCTTTATCTGGTCATGCGAAGGCATAACCCATGAGCCGCCCCACTGCTCATGAGCTACATCATATTGGGTGCCGGCTATGTTACTGCCAAGATTCTGATATGACAAAACATCATCATCATACCATCCATCACCATCTTTGTCCGTTCCCGTTGCATACTGGTAAGTAACTTCATTATAAACGTCTTTCTCGCTCACCTCGCCCCAAGCATAATATCCTCCGTATTCCTCGGGCGAATGTGCCCCCACGTTGCAGCATGCCCACTTAGTGCCCGACGGCAATCCGAGGTCAATCATGTGCGGATGGTTAGCATCGGGGCAGGAAGTATCAGCAATATTTTTAGTCGTGAAACTTTTTATCTCATTTGCATAAAAACACGTTCCTAATATATTATCTCTTAGATATGCACGATAATAATACTCTGTATTTGCTTCCAAATAATCAAGATGCATAGAAACTGGTAGTTTAATGTTAATTGAACTAACCAAACCGCTTGTAGAATTCAAATGCTGGTTTTCACTGATCGTCGGATTAACTGATGTGGAATAACAAATACCATAATCAAAATTGAATTTGCCTTTATTCGCAACAGCCCTGATGATGCCGTCTATTTCACAATCAGCTGAATTATCTGTAATGTTTGAAGAAATGCCAGTTTTAATATCATAAACGACAGTCGGTCTATTTGCTTCAATCTCTTTCTGTTTGATAATCTTGTCATTCTTATTGATAATCTGCCTAACCCATCTTGCAATGTCGTACATTTTTGCACAAATGGCTGTGGGATCAAGGTCTTTTCCAAAATACAAAATATACTCAAGCCCCTTCATGTCAGGCATCTTATCCTCTATATTATTAACGATTTCAATTGCCTTCATATCATTAAATTGCTGAATGTCTTGGATATTTTCAGTTATTCCCATAAGATTAGAAACCGTTTCCCTAAACCCAGATTTTCCTGTTCTGCCATTAGTCTTTTCATTAATGTCTCTTTCAATACCAAGTGCTTTGTTAAGACCCAACTCAACTAAATAGTTTTTCAACGCATTGGCGGCTTTCATCACCAGTTCCTTTCCTATGAACATATTCGTACTTTCACCTTTTTTACGTGGGACAAGCATAGGCGATTCCTCATGTGTCTGTTGAGCCTCTATCGTTTCATAGATCAGCTGTCCATAACAATAACCGAAGATTACATTTTCGTCTCCGTATGAAAAATACAAATCAATAGAGTCACTACGAATAGAGGTAATCCGCTGGTATTCATCGAAGGTTGAAATAATGGCGGTGCTATCTATCAAGGCATCCAATTCGGTAAGATTCCCGTCAGAATCTCCTGTTATTCTTAGATAGCCTTTGGGATTGATGACATACACGGCAGGGTCATCTTTCTCTTTAGTACAGATATATAGCAGGGAAGCTTCTTCATTCATGAAGGTAACGGAGTCTACATCAGAAATAAAATAAGGTATACATTCACCATGTGAGAATATAAACTGGTTCTTACCGTCAAATGTCATACTATCTATCTCCTGAATCCCATAAGACCATCCATTCTGATTACCAGAATTATAGACTCTTATTGATTGGGGTGATTGTGCTATGGAAGGAACAAAGATGAACAAGCACAAAAGGAACAAATAATACTTTCTCATTTCTTCACGATTCTATAGGTTAGACGAAGGATTTTCATCAAACATATAATGATTGTCTTTTACACATGCCTTCTCTTTGATGTGACTTTGCAAATATACAAATATATCAATTAATACACGAATGTAAATTGATTTAATTTTCAGTCAACACAAAATGGCTGGGGCAAGGATTACCTTTATATTAATAGCCTGCCGTAGGTAGGCGACAGGGGTTACACATGTCCCTTACATATCAGCAAGGTATTACGTGTGTGGTGTTGCTATCACCAGCCATTTACTTTCCCTCGCTTCGCGAACAGTGACCGTTGGTTCGCCGTACCCATAGGCACGGCTGTATGGCTGGCTACCATTGTCTAATGTCTAACGGCATTTTCTTATCTCAAAACACGATTCTAACCTGATTGCTCTACTACATTTATTCCTTTGAAATGCCAACGGAATTGCTGTGAAAAATCCCGACAAAAACTTGTCGGGGAAAAGTGATGAAAGAGAAGTTAAATTGTGTAAAAACCAAGTCTTCACTCTTCATTCATCATTCTTCATTTTGCGAAAGCTTAGGTTTCACACCGCGAAAGGTAAGCTTTGACCGCGCCAAAGGTTATGTTTCATCGCATCAAACATGGTCTTTCACACGACGAAAGGTAAGCTTTCGCGCACCAAAACCTTACCTCTCGCAAATTCAGATTTTGTAAACAGCCCGTTTACATTTAAAAATCCATGTAACTGTTTATAAGTCAACGCTTTATGTAAAACCTCAAAAAAATGCCGTTTTTTCGACCGAAGGATCCTTTCATTGTCAGCACCCCCCATTTTTTGGGGTCAAAATTCGAAGAAATATTGACAAAGAGGATGATACTTTTTAATTAACTTACGATGCTACAAATCGCGAGTGAGCATCAGGCGATATTCAACGGGACTCATGCCTATTGCCTCCTGAATGCGCCTCTGCAGGGTACGGACATTGGTAAAGCCAGCCTCCTCCGCAACGACAGCTATGGTATAGTTGGGCTTTTCGCGAAGCAGGCGCAAGGCTGCCAGTACGCGAAGGTTGTCGATATAGGCATCGGGAGTGCGGTGGATGGTCTGATGACGGAAGAGTTGTGTCAGTCGTCCCATGCTCACGCCTATCGTCTCTGCTAAGTTACGAGCGTTGAAATCAGGGCGCAGGTATGGCCGGTCTTTCTCCACAAACATCTCGATGAGCGCCATCAACTGGCCGTCATCACGAAGGTCGGCATTCCGTTGCCGTTCCAGATTAATCGCCATAATCTCACGTGCCACCTCAGTACGCCGTCGCAATTCGACATCATATTCCAATCGTTCCGACAAGTCGAGGTTGCGGCTTATCAGGCGGAGCATCTCTTCTCTCAGTTCCTCCACCTTCTTTTTCAGTGAGGCGTTCTCGTCTTGTAACTGCCTTACTTCTTCCTCTGTCATACGCTTTCCACCTTAAACAACTGTAAGAATCCACTCAGACGTAAAGCCTCATCCACTTCGCCCGTCATACCTCTGAGAGTGGCAGCATGCCCGTTCTTACGAGTATGTTTGTAAATATTGAGAAGAATGCGAAGACCACTGCTCGAGATATAGCTCAAATCAGTACAGTCGAGAATGACATCGCAATCGTCACGCCCGAAAACTGGTGCAAGATCACGTTCTGCCTGAATGCTTGCCACATTGTCAAGGTCACCACTAAGAGCAGCGACCAGACATCCTTCTTGTTCGTTAATCGTGATGTTCATTTGTTGTTCGTTTTATAATTGTCAATATGTTATGTCCTTCATTGCGCTGATACGCTAACCCGTCAACCATCTTGCGCAGGAAGAAGACTCCCAATCCGCCAGGAGGCCGCTGGTCGGGAGGTACTGTCAAGTCGGTTGTGGAGTCCTGTGTGGGGTCAAACGGCTTTCCATCGTCTTCGACAGTCATCACCAGCTGTTCCTTTTCCACTCTGGCATGAATCGTTATCTCTGATGCTCCGCCATGGTTGATGACATTCGCAACCACCTCCTCCACGGCGAGACGCAGGCGCTTTGTTTCATTCTCATCAATGTCAGCGCCATGTGCTACATCCAAGACGAAGGGTTTCAGCCTGCCTATATCATCCATCGATGGTTTCAGCTTCAGCCTCTTCCCCATCCAGCAGATGGCTAACAACGTAATATCATCACTCTGTTGTGCCTCGCCGGCATACTTGTGAACCTCCGTCTCCATGTGCTCCACCAGCTGGCGGGCAGTGTCGCCACGATAAGCCCGAACCAGCGCATTCACACGGTTTCTGCCCAAAGACTGTTTTTCGGTGTTCTTCGCCTCGCTGAGTCCGTCGGTATAAAGGAAGAGCATGTCGCCCAGACTCAGTTGCATCTCCTGGCCCTCATAGTCCCATTCGGGCAGTGCGCCAAGGGGAAGATTAGGCTTCACGCCAATGGGCAATGATTCACCGCCAATGACAAACGGAGCCTCATGCCCAGCGTTGCAGTAGTCGAGATGCCCGGTGTCCAGATTCAGGACTCCGACGAACATCGTGACGAAATAGCCCGACGCATTTTCTTCACAGAGGTTTCTGTTCATGGTATTCATGATGTCTGCCGCCTTGTCGGCACGACGCGCCTCGCCACGGAACATAGCCCTCACCAGCGCCATCAGCAGAGCCGCCGGAACTCCCTTGCCTGTGACATCGCCGATGCAGAAGAAAAGACGACTGTCACGAAGGAAGAAGTCGTAAAGGTCACCGCCCACATCGCGGGCCGGAGTCAGTGTAGCATGGAGGCTGATGCTGTCTGGTATAATGCTGTCTTCGCTAGGCAGCATCTGACTCTGTATGGATTTGGCTATCTGCAGTTCGCCGTCTATGCGTTCCTGTTTCACCAGACTCTCGTGCAACTTGCGCCCGTTTCGTGCAAACAACTGGATAATGAGGGATAATACCAGCAGACCTATCAGTGACATGATAAGAACGATTCTACGCAAATCATTCAGTTCGCCAAACGCATCGTCATCATAACAAACCTTCGCTACCACCCATTGAGGCACATTATTCTTTCTGGTATAATACACACGCCCGGAACGCCCTTGCTCATCGTCGTAAAAGCAAAAGGTCTTCACCCTCCCCTTATTCTTATCTTCCTTCACTATCGTACTGTCATTAATCATGGCAATAAGCTTGCGGGACAACGCCTCATTACATAAGGCTGTGTCGGGATGTGCTATCAACTCACCTTCATTCGATAGTACCAAGGAAAAGCTCGACTCTTTCTGACGAATATAGTTGACCAGTTCAATAATCCAGTCAGCAGACATATCCAGGCCCAATGCTGCCACAGGCACTCCTTTCTCATCGCGGATAGGAATTGCAAAGGTTGTGACGTATCCCTGGGCACCTTCAGCATCCAGATAGGGCATATTCCATCTCAATGTGTCACCTCTCATACAGGTTTGATACAATTCACTCTTAGTATAATCGTGCTGCGACGAGCCAATCTGTTCCAAGGTGACGGTATCGTTACGGTGCCGCGCATACGGTTCAAACCAATAGCCCTTGCCGGGATAGTAGTTGGGGCGGAATAAGACTGCGGCGCCCACTATATAATTACCATTGCTCTTCACCAGATTATACACCAAAGTATCCATGTATTCAGGGTCGTCGAGGTGTTGCTCGGCATGCCACGCCAGATTATTTGCAGACATTTCAGTCATTTCCATGATGCCGTCCAGGCGTTGAGTGGAAGTATTCAGCTGAATCAGTACCAGCAGTTCCAGTTTCCGCTCCAGCATATCCCGAGTGTAGTAATATTGAAAAGCAGAGATACCTTCCAAGAGGATAGCAGCCAGAATGACAATGATCAGTCCTGTCCTTCTACCCATCTTACTGGATAATCTTGTGAAATCCTTATTCTCCGTCTGCATGGTTTTTGGTTTTCTGCCTTCAATAAAACATTCAGCTATTAGTTCACAAAGATATATAAAATCTGGGGATTATAAGCCAGTCGAGATAAAAATGTAAACAAATTGCCCCGAATTGGAGCTTTTGCTTAATGAATCAAGACACATACACTAATCCTAATTTTTCCATGCTCTAAGTCGCAATTATTTTGTATATATTGAGGCGCGTGGTTAGCTGCATCAAGGATAAGGGCGACATCTGGAATACCGATGCTTTGCATGAGGCATATAATCTGGGATTAAACATACAAACGAAAGATAATGGAAGTTCTGGGAGACATGGACACGTTTTTTCAGATAGCCAATGAACTGCCATGAGTGAAAGGAGAGTTCATCAAAAAATGGGACATTGTTACCCCACTTTCTGTCTCTTCATTCCATCCAGAAATGGCTTGATTCTCTGATAAAAAAGCATCGTATAGGCATGGGCTCCTTTGTCATTGAGGTGAAACCCATCCTTGAAATAGTCAGGGTGCTCGTTGAACTCAGCCACATCATAGCAGTCTATATATGGTATATCATGTTTCTCACAGATTGATGCCAACTGAGCATTGCCATCCTCAGGCCTGAAGCTTGGAGATGTTGCGATGATGAGACGTACTCCCTTGTCGTGGGCTATCTGTAATACTCTCTCAAAGTTCCTCAGAGAATACTCATCCAAGGTATGAGACATCTCAACATGCCTGGGCATCACTTCCATGGTCTGCTGCAAAGGCTCATAACCAGTCATGTCTCCTTTCTTTACATACGACGACACAATCTGTAGCACCTTCTGATTGAAGCGGTACATATTACACCGCATTTTTACCCTTTCTTTCCATCCGAATTCATCAATATACTTCTTGACAAACTTGTTGTTCCTGTAGTTACCTGCCGAATATTCCATGTCACGCACAGCTTGTTCGCCCGAAAGTTCCCATTCCGAGATTTCAAAGATCAATAGCTTCGGCCGATAGCGGTCCATCACGGCTTCTGCCGCGCAAGAGTTACTGTTGACAAATTCTCCGTCTATGGCACTGTTGTAGGCTGTAAGGCTCTCTCCCACATAGCCATTGATACTATCCCTTAGGAGTGAGGTGACATAGTGATGCGCTCCTCTTGATGAACCGATAATCAGAATATCTGTATCGACCCGGTTCAATCTGAAATTACTCTTTGCCGTCTGACCCGAGTAAGAAGGCATTCTGAGCATAGCAAAGTCTCCTGCCATGCCTACCAACCAATCAATCACTACGATTGCAAGTATGATGATTGCAGCGTCTATAGCCAGACGCGTATAGTTTTTCTTCATATCAGAACTGGAAATAGATAAAATTCCCCGATGTCAATGCACCAAACAACAGGATATAAGATATCAGTCCCACAACCGCTGCGTATCTGACAGCGACATACTTCGAGTGCATATATCTCAAGCCAATGCCGAACCGTTCCCTGACATCCTTGATAATCAGAAGAGCGATTCCCACCATGCCATAGACGAAAATAGCCATGTCGACAAACAGAGGACCTCTGTCGCAAAAGATCTTCACGATGATAGTAAACGCATCAGAAATATCATTGGCCCTGAAGAATATCCAGGCAAAAGCAACAGCAACAAAACAGCTGAATGTCCCTAACACACGCGACCACCACACATCATACTTTGGCGCATAGACGAATTTCCTGAACATGTTGCTACCGACTTGGTACATGGCATGTACCCCCCCCCACAGCAAAAACGTCCAGTTGGCACCATGCCAGATGCCACTCACCAGAAAAGTAATCGCCAGGTTCAACAAAAGCCTCGGGTAAGGGACGCGGTTGCCGCCAAGTGGAATGTACAAGTAATCCATGAACCAGGTTGACAGCGATATGTGCCACCTCTTCCAAAACTCCTTGATGTCCAGGGCGAAGTATGGCTGCCTGAAGTTGTCCATCAGCCGGTATCCCATGACCCTAGCTGCTCCGATCGCAATGCTTGAATATCCTGCGAAGTCACAATATATCTGTATGGTAAAGAATAAAGTCGCCAATAACATGCTTGTACCATTGTGTTCCGGCACATTATTATAGACGGCATCCACATACGGACTCAGCACATCTGCCACGCACAGCTTCATGAAGTATCCCCAGACCATCAGCTTGAAGCCTTCGCGCACATTGTCTTCATCGAAGGCATGCTCCTCATGGAACTGAGGCAGCAGGTTCTTTGCCCTTTCGATAGGCCCTGCTACTAGCTGGGGGAAGAAAGAGACGAAGAGAGCGTAGGTGAAGAAATTCCTTTCTGCCCTTATCGTTCCCCTGTACACGTCAATTGAGTAGCCGACGGCTTGAAACGTGTAAAAAGAGATTCCGACAGGCAACAACACATCCAGATTGGGAACAGGCCATCTAAGTCCGCAATAGGACATCAGACAGAAGAGACTCTCATTGACGAAGTTGAAGTACTTGAATGTGAACAGAATCCCGAAATTCAGAACCAAACCTGCCACAAGGAATGCCTGCTGGCGCTTTCTGGCACCTGCATGTTTTTCAACCAGCAGGCCGCAGACATAGGTCAGCACAGTAGATGTCAGTATCAACACAGCATAAATCGGTTGCCAGTTCATGTAGAAATAATAGCTTGCAACCAGCAGGAAAGGATTCCTGTATCTGTTCTTCCCCAATAGATAGTAGATGAAACATACTATCGGGAAAAAGAGCAAGAACTCAAATGAATTAAATACCATGTCAATAATCTGACTTCACAGTATTCACATGTCTTTCCCCTTTATTTCTCTTCAGGAGCCTTATCAATGAGTTCCATGAACTGGTCGAGTTTCGGAGTGATGATGATCTGAGTGCGGCGGTTACGCTGTTTGCCTACATCGGTGCCGTTGTCAGCAATCGGGTTGTACTCGCCACGTCCACCGGCTGTCAGACGCTTCGGATCAACGCCATAACGGTTCTGCAAGTACTGCACTACACTACTGGCACGGAGACAAGAAAGGTCCCAGTTGTTACGGATGTTCTCACGACTGATGGGCACATTGTCGGTATTACCTTCAATCAGCACATCATAGTCTTTGTAATCCATAATGATCTTTGCAATCTTTGACAAGGTCTCCTCAGCACGGTCGTTAATCTCGTAAGAACCGCTCCGATAGAGCATGTTGTCTGCCAGAGAGATATACACCACGCCTTTGAGCACCTGAACATCCACTTCCTTGAGTTCTTCTTTAGAAAGCGAACGGGTCAGATTGTTCGTGAGCACCATGTTCAGAGAGTCGCTTTTACTCTTCACCTCCACAAGATGACGGATATACTGGTTAGACTCGTTGATCTGGTCAACCAGCTTGTCAATTGAGATATTGTTCTGGCTGGCATTGGCAACGCTCTTGTCGAGAGTTCTCTGCAAGCGAGTATAAGCACGTTTCTGTTCCTCGAGTAAACTCTTTTGAGAAGCGAGCTGCTCCTCAAGACTCGTGATACGAGCCTGCGAACCTGCCAGTTGTTCCTTTGCAGTCAGATAATTATTTGTAAGCTCACGGTTTTCGTTCTGGCAGTTCACCAGGTCCTTTTTGCTGGCACAGCTTGATATCACCATCAGGAAAGCCACTGCCAATGTCATCGTTAATGCTGATTTATTCATCTTCTTCTTATTTAAGTTACTAATTGATTTGTCTGTTCACTACTTAAAGTACGCCAAAAATACACCTTTATTTTATATTATGACGTTTAAACGGTAGAAATGTCAAAAACTTTATTGTATTTTAACGTGCATTCAGATTAATAGTAAAAGGAAACACACCCTTTTTTCCCAATTAACATTAAATTGCATTAATTTCACAGTCTTTTGGTCATTCATCGGAAAAAAAGTAGTATTTTTGTACGTTGAAATAAAGGCAAAAATCGCTTAGAACGAAAATAAACGGCCTTCTCGACGAATATTCATTAAAAACAGATACTAATTTCAATGGACGAAAATCAGACTTTCGAACAAGACAGAATCATTAAAATCAACATCGAGGAAGAGATGAAGTCATCCTACATCGACTATTCTATGTCGGTGATAGTGGCTCGTGCGCTTCCTGATGTACGCGACGGTTTCAAGCCAGTACACCGTCGTATTCTCTACGGAATGTTAGGTATAGGCAACACGAGTTCAAATCCCTATAAGAAATGTGCCCGCGTTGTAGGTGAGGTGCTGGGTAAATACCATCCACACGGCGACTCATCTGTCTATGGAGCACTTGTCCGCATGGGTCAGGAATGGAACATGCGCTATTGCCTCGTCGACGGACAAGGAAACTTCGGTTCAGTTGACGGCGACTCTCCTGCTGCCATGCGATACACTGAATGTCGTCTCTCCAAGATGGGCGAACACATCATGGACGACCTGGAGAAGGACACGGTGGACATGATGAACAACTTTGACGACTCGCTCACTGAGCCGACCGTCATGCCGACAAAGATTCCGAATCTGCTGGTGAACGGTGGAAACGGTATTGCCGTTGGTATGGCCACCAACATCCCCACACACAATCTGGGTGAGGTGATTGACGGATGCTGTGCCTACATCGACAATCCCGACATTGACACTGAAGGACTGATGAAGTATATTCCCGCCCCCGACTTCCCCACTGGAGCCTACATCTATGGTCTGCAGGGTGTGAAAGATGCCTACGAGACCGGACGCGGACGCATCATCATGCGTGCCAAGGCAGAAATCGAGAGCGATGAGAGCCACGATAAGATTGTCATTACAGAAATCCCTTACGGAGTCAACAAGCAGCAGCTCATTGAGTACATCGCCGAGCTGGTGAAGGAAGGAAAGCTGGAGGGTATCTCCAATGCCAACGACGAGACAGGCCGTCAGGGTATGCGCATCGTCGTTGACGTGAAACGTGATGCCAATGCGAACGTCATTCTGAACAAGCTGTTCAAGATGACAGCGCTCCAAAGTTCATTCTCCGTCAACAACATTGCTCTGGTGAACGGGCGCCCACGTCTGCTTTCATTGAAGGAATGTGTGCACTACTTTGTAGAACACCGTCATGATGTAACCATCCGTCGTACCAAATACGACCTGAGAAAAGCGCAGGAACGTGCCCACATCCTCGAAGGTCTGATTATTGCCGTTAATAATATTGATGAGGTAGTACATATCATCCGCAACTCGAAGACCCCGACGGATGCCCAGCGCAACCTTGAAACACGCTTCAACCTCGATGAGTTGCAGTCGAAGGCTATCGTTGACATGCGTCTGGCACAGCTCACCGGTCTGCGCGTCGACCAGCTCCATCAGGAGTATGACGACCTGATGAAACTGATTGCCGACTTACAGGAGATTCTCGACAATCCCGAGCGTTGCAAGCAGGTGATGAAGGACGAGCTGATGGAAGTGAAACTGAAGTATGGAGATGCTCGTCGTACAGAGATCATTCCCGATGAGCATGAGTTCAATGCCGAAGACTTCTATCCCAACGACCCAGTGGTTATCACCGTCAGTCACCTGGGATATATCAAGCGTACTCCATTGAGCGAGTTCCGCGAGCAGGCACGTGGTGGCGTCGGCTCGAAAGGTGCTTCATCCCGTGACAAGGACTTCACCGAATACATCTATCCTGCCACCATGCACCAGACGCTACTCTTCTTCACAAAGAAGGGACGCTGCTACTGGCTGAAGTGCTACGACATACCCGAAGGCGACCGTACAGCCAAGGGACGTGCCATCCAGAATCTGCTGAACATCGACGCAGACGACTCTGTGAACAACATCTTGAGACTGAGAGGCAGAGGACTGGAGAACGAAGAGTTCATCAACAATCACTATATCGTCTTCTGTACGAAGAATGGAACGGTGAAGAAGACTTCGCTCGAAGCCTACTCTCGTCCGCGTACCAACGGTGTCATTGCCATCAACATCGAAGAAGGAGATGAGGTGGTGGATGTACGACTGACAAATGGTCACAACGAACTGATTATCGCTGACAGAAACGGCCGTGCAGTCCGCTTCGACGAGCGCACCATCCGCACAATGGGACGTACTGCAACCGGTGTACGCGGAATGCGCCTTGATGAAGGCGACGATGCGGTAGTTGGCATGATTGTTGTTAATGATGCTGATAAGGAGACCGTGATGGTTGTCAGTGAGAACGGATATGGCAAACGCTCACAAGTTGAAGACTACCGCAAGACCAACCGTGGCGGCAAGGGTGTGAAGACACTCAGCATTACCGACAAGACCGGACGTCTGGTAGCCATCAAGAATGTCACCGACGACAACGACCTGATGATTATCAACAAGAGCGGTATCACCATCCGTCTGGCTGTTGCAGAATGTCGCGTCATGGGTCGTGCCACTCAGGGGGTACGTCTGATTAATCTAACGAAAAAGAACGATGTCATAGCTAGTGTGTGCAAAGTGATGAGTTCTGAGCTGGAGGCTACGGTCGAAGAAGAGAGCCGTGCACAATGGGCACAAAAGACCGAGCAGTTCAAGAGCGATGTCATTCCCGCTCGTCAGGCTGAGACGGAAGAACCTGAAGAAACTGAAGAAATTACCGAGACTGATAACGAATAATATTAACAATCTTTTATAAACAAAGCTTATGAAAAAATTAATGTTTTGCGCTTTGATGGTACTGGGTACCTCAACAGCTTTCGCTGGTGATAGCGATGCCTTGAAGGCTATTCTCAAGGCAAAGTCTTATGCTGATGCTGCCTCACTGGTAAAGTCAACAGTTGCTCAACTTGCTGACAATGCAGAAAAGGCAAAGGCCTACAATCACCTTGTAAATCTTGCCATGGAGAAATTCGACAAGGAGGGTGCCATCATCAGTCAGAACATGGCTGCAGAACTTGCTAAGAAAGAGAAAGAAGCATACGACACCCTTGGCTACTATGATGCAGCTTACAATGCTCTTGCTAATGCAATAGAATGTGACAAGTACGACAACCTGCCCGATGCAAAAGGCAAGGTTAAGCCAAAGTTCCACGACAACAATGCTCAGCGCATTGCCAACGCTCGTATCCAACTTGTCAATGCAGGTCAGACTGCAGCAGGAAAAGGCGACGAAGCAGGCGTTCTTAAGTATTGGGGAATGTTCCTTGACACAGAAGACGCTCCGTTGCTGGCTGCCATCGACAAGAGCAGTGAAGCTTCTTACTTAGGACAGGTTGCCTATTATACAGCTCTCTATGCTAACCAGGCTAAGCAGACAGATCTCGCTTTGAAGTATCTTGACATCGCCATGAAGGATCCCGAGCAGGCTAAAGAGGCTCAGAGCCAGAAGTTTGCCATTGGTCAGGCTAACCTGAAGACAAAGGAAGACACCGTGAAGTTCGTTATGGAGCTGAAAGAGTTCTATGCTCAGAACTCTGACAACGAGGCTGCTTTCGGAACACTCTGCAATCTCTATTCCGCCATGGGCGACAAGGACAGCGTCATGCAGCTGGTGAACGATCGTATCGCCAAAGACCCGAATAACCATACAGCATGGGCTCTGAAAGGTCAGAACGAGATGAACAATCTGGATTATGACAATGCCATTGCTTCGTTCAAGAAAGCTTGTGAGATTGATGGCACCAATCCTGTTGTGCTCACCTATCTCGGCTTCTGCATGAACAGCAAGGCTGCAGGCATCGAGGGCAACATCCCGGCTCAGAAAGAACTCTATAAGGAGTCGATGACTTACCTTGAGAGAGCACGTGACATTGATCCTGACCGTCTGAAAGCCAACTGGGCTTATCCTCTGTACCAGTGCTACTATATCAACTATAGCGCTAACGACCCACGTACAAAGGAGATGGAAAGTCTTCTGAAGAAATAAACTTATAATATCTGATTAACGTGTCGGCTGTCAGACGAACAAAGTTCGCCCAGTTTCTTTGAGCCGACACGTTAATCTGTTTTTTATGCAAGTCGGCTAATTATGAAGAAAGCAATTCTTATCACACTAACACTTCTCATGGTCATCTCATCATGGGGAAAGGACAATACTGACCAGAAGATTGCTGCTTCTATTGACCGGCAGATAGATGCTATTCTGGAACGGCTCCCCCATCTCCAGGATTCCACTAAATACTACAAGGCTCTGACCGAAGCCTTTAGAAGTGCATTAGTCTGCGACTATTACGATAGCAGACAGGATGAGAAAGGACGTGTAAAGCTGAAATACAGGGAAACAAACCAAGAACGGCTCACTCCACTGCTGCCTTCCATCATCAGCGCTGCCATGTACGAGCATGCACACAGGTCAGACCAGGAAGCGCTCGGCATCCTGCAACTATACATTGAGTGCAGCACTTCGGCACTTTTCAAGGAAAAAGCAAAACAGGTGGGACAAGCAGCCTACTATGCCAGTCTGCTCGCCTATTCCTCGGAAGACTTCCGGACAGCCGACCGCTATGCAGACATAGCACTCAACGACAATGACTATGCGAAACATGCTGCTGAGATTAAAGCTGAATGCATGAAGCATCGCATGGTGACTAAATTAGACTCCACACGCTATTTGCTGACAATCATGGAACTTCATGAGAAAGACCCAGAAAACAAAACCTACTTCGGTATGCTGATGAAGCACCTCGGTTCGTCAGGTCACTACATGGAAATAGGACGTCTTGCCCATGATGAAGTTGAAAAAGACCCGCATAACAAGCTGGCATGGGCTCTGCTCGGGGAAACAGAGATGAGGGCAAAGAAATGGGATGAGGCTATTAGGGCATACCAGCATGCAGCCGACATCGATGCCACCTACACAGAGGTACATTATAATATAGGTATATGCTATTCATATAAAGCTGTAGCACTCAAAGACAGCTTGCAGAAATCACACAAGAAACTCACCGCCAACGATTCAAAGAGAATCATTGCGGTGTTCAACTCCGCTAAAGAGCATCTGGAAAAGGCACGTCGCCTTGATCCGAAGCAGGAGGATGTTGAGTGGGCAGAACCGCTCTACCAAATCTACAACGTGCTGAACGAACAGGAAAAAGCAGAAAGCACGAAAAAGAAAATAAAGAAAACGACAACAGATTGATACAGGGATAAAGATTATATTCGAATGAGATTATTATTCAACATCATACTGCTGCTTTTTATAACGCTCAGTGCCAGTGCACAAAAGAAGGAAATAGCAGCAGCAAAGGACAACATAAAGAAAAACAGGAATCTGGAGCAGGCAGAACAGTCGATGAAGAAACTGCTCGAAGACTCGCTGAACAGATCAAATCTGCGGATATGGAACACGATGTATGATGCCATCTACAAACAGTACCTGCAAGGGAATGAGAAGCTCTATCTCAAGCAGAAGTATGACACCACACAGCTTTTCAACATCCTTCACCGCATGTTCATTGTCGCTGAAGACATTGATTCCCTAAGTCTTATACCTGATAAGAAAGGGCGAAAAGAAGTTACTTTCCGCAAAAAACATGCAGAAACGCTGAACCTCTACAGACCGAATCTATTCAATGGAGGCCTCTTTTACATCCGCAAACAGAAGTTTTCCGAAGCATATAAATTGCTGGACACCTATATCGACTGTATGAACCAGCCTCTGTTCAGCCAATATAATTACGGTGAGAAAGACCGTAGGATTCCTGAAGCAGCTTACTGGGCTGTCTATTGCGGCTACAAGATGGGAGACCCGAAATCTACGCTTCATCATACGTACCTGGCATTAAAGGATACCGCTCACTATTGTCTGATGTTGCAGTATCTCGCAGAAACATACAAACTGGAGAAAGACACAGCCCGTTATCTCGGAACACTGGGAGAGGGTTTCAAGAAGTTTCCAAAGTTTGATTTCTTCTTTCCTCGTCTGGTTCAGTATTATGGAGATGCAAAAGATTGGCAGAGAGTGCTGGACATGTCATGTGAAGGTTTAAGAAGTGACAGCACCAACACATTGTTCAAGCTGACAAAGTCTACCGCACTGCTTAATCTTGAAAGATATCAGGAGTCTATTGCCATCAGTGACAGTCTGATTGCCTTGGACGACAGCATTGCAGGGGCATGGCTAAATGCAGGACTTTCCTACTTTAACATGGCTGTCAGCCTTGACAAATTGCTGCGGCAGAACAAGAAACAGAAACAGAAAATCATCCAATATTTCACCCAATCAATGCCTTATCTCGAGAAATACCGCGCTTTGGCTCCTGACCAGCAAAGCCGTTGGGCTCTCCCACTCTACACCATCTATCTCTATCTCAACAAGGGAGAACAGTTCGACGAGATGGACAAGATTCTAAGAGGCATGAAACAATAACATGATGGAAACAGATAGAATATTAGAGAAATTAGGTATCAGTGAGTTGAACGACATGCAGAAGGAAGCCACACAGGCTGTCCTCCGCACTAACAATGACGTGGTCATCCTGTCTCCAACAGGCTCAGGCAAGACATTGGCCTACCTGTTGCCTCTCGTTCAACTGATAGATGCCAGCGTTCCGACTGTTCAGGCAGTTGTCATCGTTCCCGGACGCGAACTGGCATTACAGTCTGCAACGGTACTCAAAGACATGGGATGTGGACTGCGGGCTTGTGCATGCTATGGCGGTAGAGCTGCCATGGATGAGCATCGGGTGCTGCGACAAATCCAGCCACATATCGTCTTTGCTACTCCCGGTCGTCTTCTTGACCATATCGAGAAGGAGAACATTCTGACAACGGGAATACGCTACCTTGTCATCGACGAATTTGACAAGTGTCTGGAGATGGGATTCCTGAACGAAATGAATGCCATTATCAACAGACTCTCTAACGTACAGCGCCGCATACTGATATCCGCAACCGATGCCGAGTCTATCCCCCACTTTGTAAACATGGGGAGAACTACGCGGATGGATTACCTGATTGAGGAGGAACAGGTATCAGACAGGGTGAACGTCTATCAGGTCATCAGTCCGGTAAAAGACAAACTGGAGACTTTGCGCAACTTGCTTTGTGAACTCGGAGAAGAGAGCAGCATCGTCTTTCTGAATTACCGTGAGAGTGTTGAACGGGTAGCCGACTATCTGCAAGAACAGGGATTCACCCTGAGCTACTTCCACGGAGGACTGGAACAGCGACAACGTGAGGACGCACTGTACAAGTTCTCAAACGCATCGGCCAATGTCCTCGTCAGTACCGACCTTGCCAGCCGTGGACTCGACATACCGTCAATCAACAACATCATCCACTATCATCTGCCAGAATCAGAGCAAGGATATATCCATCGTGTCGGGCGTACGGCACGTTGGGACAAACTGGGAA
The DNA here is from genome assembly GCA_902762325.1 of uncultured Prevotellaceae bacterium. GTDB lineage: Bacteria > Bacteroidota > Bacteroidia > Bacteroidales > Bacteroidaceae > Prevotella. The sequence continues at coordinate 17,757 of CACWNV010000002.1, forward strand.
AAACCTTCTTCATCCTCAATCAGGAAGAAAGCATCCCCGACTATATTGACGCTGAGCCAACCCTGCATACCATTCCGACAGACCTTCCTGCTCCTCCAAAGCCCAAGATGGTGACTTTGTACATTGGAAAAGGGAAAAAAGACAAACTCAGCAAAGGCGACATCGTGGGATTCCTTTGCAAGAAAGGTGGTCTGAAGGGGACGGAGATCGGAAGAATCAGTGTGGAAGACCGTTTCACATACGTTGCCATCGACCGTGCCCAATTACGTTCGGTGCTGCGCAATGTCCAGGGTGAGAAAATCAAAGGCGTGAAGACCATTATCGAAGAAGTGAGATAACCGATATTTCTTTAAATACTAAAAAAGGGATTTACATGGGAGAATAATTGTAATCGAGGGGTTGGGAAACTGGCTCCTCGATTGTCTTATTAGTAAAAAGACTGAAAAAGAATGTCAAAGAGAGAGTGTTTGATAGCGGAACTATACCGCAGCCATTACGAGGATCTTCTACGTCTGGCACGGGTTCTACTTCATAATGAAGAAGATGCCCGTGATGCAGTAAGTGACGTGATGACTCGGCTGATAGACAAGCAACAGGCAATGGAGGAAAACTCTGAGTCTTTCCTACTTCCTGAAGGAGAGCGGCTGTTAGCCTACACCAGAAGTTGCGTCCGCTTCGAGTGTCTGAATCGTCTGAAACGAATGAAGCTACAGGAACGCATGCGAAGGGCTTTGCCTCTTGACGACGAGGAGATCAGCACTCATGACGAAGATGAAAAGCGTTATCAGGACTATCAGTTGTTTATCCAGACCGAACTGACTCCACAGACACGCCGCGTGTTCCAGCTGCATTATGGCCAGCAACTGAAATACCGTGAGATTGCCAAACTGACAAACATCAGTGAAGCTGCCGTCTATAAACATCTCTCCCAGGCTATTACAAAACTTAAAAAGCGATTTAACCCATGAACAAGAAAGAGGAGAAACTGGAACGTCTCTTGAAGATGCAGGAGCATCCGGAGAACTACACAGAGGAAGAAATACGGCAGTTGATGGCTGACGAAGAATGCCGCCAGCTGTATGAGCAGATGGTTCATGCCGCTGATGCCATATTTGCCAATAAGGAAGAATATGAATTGAACGATAAAGAGGTAACCTTTATATATCCATCGGTAAAGACTGAATATCGCTTCAAGAATATTGTAGCCATTCTCATTGGTGTACTGATGCTCTCAGGCATTGCCTATGCAGCTTTCCATTATGTATACATGAACCGTACAGAAGAGACGAATGTCCCGACACAGATGGCTACAAGTTCGATGGATCAAGAGCAGACGGTGGAGGGCATCCGGCAAGACAGTTCCATAACCGTAAAGCCGACAGTTTTCAAGAACACACCTCTGAAAGACATCGTTCAGGAAATAGCCAACTACCATCAACTTTCTGTCGTCGTGAACAACCATGAGGCTGCCGCACTGCGTCTCTACTACCCATGGAACCCTCAGATGCCGGCAGAACAAGTCATCGGAGAACTGAACCGTTTCGAGAAAGTGAATCTTGCTATCAAAGACAACCAACTAATCATTGAATAAAGCCATGAGACACATGATATACCTTATTATATTATTGTGCCTCAACATTACTGAGGCACAAGGACAGAGACTGTCAAAGAACTATTCGGAAACCTCACTTGCCGATGTCCTCATCGATCTTAACCAGTCGCAGGACAACTATCGGATTAGCTTTATCTACGATGAACTGGAGGACTTCACTGTAACAACAAGCTTCAAGAACCGCACAATCAGAGAAGCTGTATATGATGTGGTCGGCTTCTATCCTATGAGTATTACGGTTTCTGACAGCCTCATCACTGTGGAGTGCATCCAAAAAGAACGGACAAAGCTCAGTGGGCGTGTCATCGATGAACAGGGACTTCCCGTAGAGTTTGCCAATGTGACTCTGCTGAACACGAACGACTCGACATTCATCAACGGAGGTGTCAGCAACAGGAATGGCGACTTCGTCATTCCCTGCCGGCCGGGACGAATGCTCCTGCGCGTCAGCTACGTGGGTTACAAAACTGAATATCAATATTGCAACGTCGGAGACATTGGCGTCATCCGACTGAAAAGAGATGCCATAGCCCTACAGAATGTGGTCGTGAAGGGCGAGATTCCTCAGTACAAGATGACTCCTGGCGGCATGACCGTTGAAGTTCAGCACTCCATCCTTCACGATGTAGGCACTGCCGACGACCTGCTTTCTTTGCTACCGCTCGTGCAGAGCCGCAATGGGAAGTTCGAAGTGATGGCAAAGGGCGAGCCGGAAATCTATATAAATAATAAAAAGGTACGCGATGCGAACGAACTGAAACGGTTGAAATCGATAGATGTCAAGAACGTAGAGATCATCACTGCGCCCGGTGCCAAATACAACGCAGAGGTGAATGCCGTGATTCGCATCAAGACACTGAAGCCACAAGGCGACGGATTCAGCCTGATGGCTACCAGTCGGACGTGGAAGAATAACAAGTGGAGCAACTACGACGACCTGACCGTGAAGTATCGCACAGGCGGATTGGAGGCGTTTGCCAACGTCGCTCTCGATAACGGCCACTTCAGTAATGACCAAGATATTGATCAGGAACTACATATCAAAAAAGACCTGTTCAATGTTCATGCTACTTTGCCCGGTAGGAGTAGCTGGACGCAGTTTGAGTATCAGGCTGGTGTAAGTTATGACTTCAATGCCGACCATTCCATCGGTATAAGCTTCTCTTCTCAGCATATACTCTATGACAAATATAAGTCTGAGATGAAACAGCACTATCTGAAGAACGGGGCATTCTACGGTGATGTCCTTTTGAAAACAGATATCAAAGAACTCAACAAACCTGTTTGGGAACTGAATACATACTATGTGGGAAAGGCAGGGGAATTAGGTATCGACCTGAATGCTACTCTGTTGCGACGTGCTACAGAGAGCCATCTCAACCAGCAGGAGTTTAGCAAGGAACTTGCTGACCGAACGATTACCACCTTCAACAATGATGATCGCAAGATGGTGGCAGGGAAACTGGTGCTGACTTATCCCATTTGGAAAGGCGTGTTGAGTGGCGGCTCGGAGGCTTCTTCTACGCAAAGCCAAGGCAAGAATGTCAATCAAGAAGGCATCATCCCGAAAACCGACAACGAGATGAAAGAAAAGAATATTGCCGGCTTTGCCGAATACGAGTTGCCGCTTGGTCCGTGGCGTCTGAATGCCGGTCTTCGCTTTGAGCATGTAAAAGCGGATTACTACTCGTTTGACGAATGGCAGGAAGAACCCAGCCGCACCTATAACGACTGGTTCCCTAACCTGTCAGTAGCATGGCAGAAGGACAAGTGGAGTGCACAGTTGAGCTATGGTAAACGCATCACTCGACCACCCTACCGTATGCTGGAATCAATGATTGTCTATGACAGTCGTATGTTCTATGAGGGCGGTAATCCGTTGTTACGTCCTTCGGTGCGTCAGAGTATCGACCTCAACATAACTTATTCGTGGTTGACTTTCGTTGCTGGCTATACCCGTGAGAACGACCTTTTTACTCACATCGGTAGGGTCTATGATGAGGAAAAGGAGATTGCTATCTTCCAACCCGTCAACTTCGACCATCAGGATCGCGTCTATGCCACCCTCGTTGTCTCGCCCAAACTGGGATTCTGGCAACCATCCGCCACATTGCACTACTATCAGCAGATGTTCGACGCTGAAGCATACGGTGCGCCGAAGAAACTGAACAAGCCCGAATTCAGCTTCGACCTGAAGAACTGGTTTGTCATCAATCCCACCACGAAAGCATTCCTGCAAGTTCGCTATACAGGCAGCAATCACTGGGGATTTATGTATCGCGGTAGCGATTTTCAGGTAAATGCCAGTGTGCAGAAGTCTTTCTTCAAGGAGCGCCTCTCGTGTACACTCTATGCCAACGATATCTTCCGCACGTCAAAGACAAAGAACATCACTTACTATTCCATCGGCAAAACAGCCCAGAACTACTACGCCTATGAGCAGTGTGTGGGCATTATGCTCAGCTATAAATTCAACGCCACTCATTCGAAGTATAAGGGTTCGGGGGCAGGAAACAATGAAAGGAGTCGATTCTAAAATCCAAACAAGTGTAACCGTTAAGCCAAAAACACCTTATTAAGTGTCGGAATATTTGGTGGAATCAAAAATAATCTGTAACTTTGTCACGTTTTTTAGCATACTGTTGAAAAGTAAATAAAACTTCATAATCATACAGTTATTAAGCGAGAATAAAACAAAACCAAAACAATAAATAAGATTTTAGAATGAAGAAGTACAACTTTAATGCAGGTCCATCAATGCTTCCACGCGAAGTGATTGAGAATACTGCCAAACAAATCTTGGATTTCAACGGTTCAGGACTTTCACTGATGGAAATTAGTCACCGTGCAAAAGACTTCCAGCCAGTCGTGGACGAAGCAGAGGCATTAATCAAAGAATTGCTCAGCGTACCAGAAGGATATTCCGTCATCTTCCTCGGAGGCGGTGCTTCTCTACAGTTCACACAGGTTCCTGCCAACTTCCTCCATACCAAAGCTGCCTATCTGAATACAGGTACATGGGCAAACAAAGCCATGAAAGAGGCTAAGCTATACGGAGAAGTTGTTGAGGTTGCATCTTCTAAGGATGCCAACTACACCTTTATCCCCAAGAATTTTGATGTTCCTGCTGATGCTGACTATCTCCATATCACAACCAATAACACCATCTACGGAACTGAAATCCGCAAGGATCTGGACGTATGCGTTCCACTGATTGCCGACATGTCGTCCGACATTATGAGCCGTCCGGTTGATGTTTCCAAGTACGACTGCATCTATGCTGGTGCCCAGAAGAACATGTCAATGGCAGGCGTGACTGTAATCATCGTCAAGAACGACAAGATTGGAAAAGCTTCCCGTCAGCTTCCCACCATGCTGAACTATGTTACCCATGTTGAGAAGGGTTCAATGTTCAACACTCCTCCTGTTGTTCCTATCTACTCTTTGCTGGAAACAATGCGTTGGGTGAAGCGTAACGGTGGTGTTGAGGCTATGGACAAACTCGCCAAGCAGCGTGCCGAAATCGTTTATGGTGAGATCGACCGCAACAAGCTCTTCAAGGGTACAGTTGCCGAGGAAGACCGTTCACTCATGAACATCTGCTTTGTCATGAACGAGGAATATGCAGAGCTGGAGAAGCCGTTCTTTGAGTTTGCTACAGAACGCGGCATGGTAGGTGTTAAGGGTCATCGCTCTGTGGGTGGCTTCCGTGCAAGTTGCTACAATGCACAGACCATCGAAGGCTGCAATGCCCTCGTACAGGCAATGAAGGATTTTGAGGCAAAGTATTGATTGACCATTGACCATTGAGCATTGACCATTGCGAGTTGATGAAAGAGAACAATCAAGTATTAATTGAGAGTAAGACTTTCGCTCTAAGGATTATCAAACTTTATCAGTTCTTGAAAAAACGAAAAACATGTTTATGTTTTGTCAAAGCAAGTATTGAAGAGTGGCACAAGTATAGGAGCTAATATTCGCGAGAGTGTCAATGCACAAAGTCGAATGGATTTTATTAACAAATTAAATATTGCTTTAAAGGAGGCAAACGAAACAGAGTATTGGCTTGAATTGATACATGAATCTGGTATTATAGATGATAAGCAATTTGATTCTATTTATAATGATTGTGGTAAAATTGTAGCAACATTAACAAAAATCATCAAAACAACTAAATCTATCCAGAATTAATGTTCAATGGTCAATGTTTAATGTTCAATGTTTAGAAATGAAAGTTTTAGTTGCAACAGAAAAGCCTTTTGCAGCAGCTGCTGTTGAAGGTATCCGTAAGGAAGTGGAAGCAGCCGGCAATGAGCTGGTGTTGCTTGAGAAATATACAGAGAAGGCACAATTACTCGAAGCAGTCGCTGATGCTGATGCCTTGATTATCCGTTCAGACAAGGTTGACGCCGAAGTACTGGATGCAGCCAAGCAGTTGAAGATTGTCGTCCGCGCTGGTGCCGGATACGACAACATCGACCTTGCTGCCGCTACTGCTCACAACGTAGTAGCTGAGAATACACCCGGCCAGAATGCAAATGCCGTTGCCGAACTGGTATTCGGTCTGCTGGTGATGGCTGTTCGTGGCTTCTATAACGGTAAGTCGGGCTCAGAGCTGCTTGGCAAGAAACTCGGTATCCTTGCTTTCGGAAATGTAGGCCGTAACGTCGCCCGCATTGCCAAAGGGTTTGGAATGGACGTCTATGCTTTCGATGCCTACTGCCCTGCTGAGGTAATCGAAGCTGCCGGCGTACATGCTGTAGCCAATCAGGAAGAACTGTTCAAGACCTGTGATGTCGTATCTCTCCACATCCCGGCTACCGCTGAGACCAAACAGAGCATCAATTATGCTTTGGTAGGCCTGATGAAGAAGGGCGGTATCCTTGTGAACACAGCTCGTAAGGAAGTCATCAACGAGCCCGAGCTCGTCAAGCTGATGGCTGAACGCGAAGACCTGAAGTTCGTCACAGACATCAAGCCCGATGCCGATGCTGAGTTTGCTCAGTTTGAAGGCCGTTACTTCTCTACCCCGAAGAAGATGGGTGCCCAGACTGCCGAGGCAAATATCAATGCCGGTATTGCAGCTGCCAAGCAGATCAACGCTTTCTTCAAGGATGGCGATACAAAGTTCCAGGTGAACAAATAATCCTATCTCTTTTCTCCGACGTATTGGAGAAACAGGAATGACAGAATAGCATCTCCCCGAAGCCGGTTGCGTTTCGGGGAGATGCCATTTTTTGATTCTTTATGTTTCTTATATTTTGAGGTCTCATTACTTTTTCGTAATTTTGCAGTAATAAACAATCAATTAACAACAATATAATTAGAACCTATGTATAGTGACCCGAAGCAATGCCTGTATTGCACCAACAATCAGACCCTACATGATCTGATGATAGAGATTTGCCCGTTGTCCGTGTCCCGTGTCTTCTTATTCAAAGAGCAGACCTATCGTGGCCGCTGTCTCGTTGCCTATAAGGACCACGTGAACGATCTGAACGAATTGTCTGACGAAGACCGCAATGCTTTCATGGCAGATGTTGCCCGCGTGACACGTGCCATGCAAAAGGCCTTTAATCCTGAAAAGATCAATTACGGTGCCTATAGCGACAAGCTCTCCCACCTGCATTTCCACCTCGCACCGAAATATGTTGACGGTCCTGACTACGGAGGCACCTTCCAGATGAACCCTGGTAAGGTATATCTCACTGATGCTGAGTATCAGGAGCTGATTGACAAAATCAAAGCATACCTTTAATCATCATAAACGATCAAATAAGAACATGGCTATAGTAAAACCATTCAGAGGGATACGTCCCCCGAAGGACTTGGTAGAAAAAGTAGAATCACGCCCTTACGATGTGCTTGACTCCGAGGAGGCACGCATTGAGGCAGGTGACAACGAAATGAGTCTTTATCGTATCATCAAGCCGGAAATCAACTTCGAGCCCGGAACCAGCGAGTACGACCCGCGCGTCTATGTGAAAGCCGCCGAGAATTTCCAGATGTTCCAGGATAAGGGATGGCTTGTGCAGGATGACAAGGAACAGTATTACATCTATGCCCAGACCATGAATGGCAAGACTCAGTATGGACTGGTGGTCGGCGCATACGTCAACGACTATATGACCGGAGTCATCAAGAAGCATGAGCTGACCCGTCGTGACAAGGAAGAAGACCGGATGAAACATGTCCGCGTGAATAATGCCAACATCGAGCCGGTGTTCTTTGCCTATCCTGACAATGAGGTGCTCGACAAGCTCATCATGCGCTATGCTGCCACACAACCGGAATATGATTTCATAGCTCCCGTCGACGGCTTCCGTCACCAGTTCTGGTGCGTTTCCGATGATGCAGACATTGCCACCATCACAGAGGAGTTCCGCAAGATGCCGAGTCTGTATATTGCCGACGGTCACCATCGTTCTGCCGCCGCCGCACTCGTAGGCGCTGAGAAGCAGAAACAGAATCCCAATCATAAAGGCGACGAAGAGTACAATTACTTCATGGCGGTATGCTTCCAGGCAAGTCAGCTGACAATCCTCGACTACAACCGTGTGGTGAAAGACCTCAATGGCCTGACATCTGAGCAGTTCATCCAGGCTCTGGAAAAGAACTTCTCTGTCGAAGACAAGGGAACAGAAATCTACAAGCCTGCCAAGCTGCATGAATTCTCTTTGTATCTGGACGGCCACTGGTATGCTTTGAATGCCAAAGAAGGGACATACGACAACAACGATCCCATCGGTGTGCTCGACGTGGACATCTCTTCACGCCTGATCTTAGACGAAATTCTGAACATCGGAGACCTCCGTTCTTCAAACCGCATAGACTTCGTTGGAGGCCTGCGCGGGTTAGGCGAACTGAAACGTCGTGTGGACAGCGGTGAGATGAGGGCGGCCCTCGCACTATATCCCGTCTCCATGCAGCAGATCATGGACATCGCCGACAGCGGGAAAATCATGCCACCGAAGGCAACATGGTTTGAGCCCAAGCTTCGTTCGGGACTTGTCATCCACAAACTGGTATGATTGACGAATACAAAACCATAACCAAACAAACAGCAGAAGGTTTCTATTCAGAAAAACGCAGCAAGTTCTTTGCTTTCGCCCATCATGTGGAAACAGTGGAGGAAATCAAAGAACTGCTGGCTGCGTATAGGAAGAAATACTACGATGCCCGCCATGTATGCTATGCCTATATGCTGGGGGCAGAACGTACCGACTTTCGTGCTAACGACGACGGCGAGCCGAGTTCGACGGCAGGGAAGCCTATTTTAGGACAGATCAACTCTGCCGAACTGACTGACATCCTCATTGTGGTCATCCGCTATTACGGTGGAGTCAATCTGGGGACAAGCGGACTGATTGTTGCCTACCGTGAATCTGCCGCCGATGCCATCGCTCATGCAGTAACGGAGGTACGACAGGTGGAAGAGATGGTGAAATACGACTTTCCTTATGTCATGATGAACGATGTGATGCGCGTCGTCAAAGACATGTCGCCCCGTATTGTCTCGCAGGAATACGACAACACCTGTTCCATCACGTTAGCCATACGGAAGTCGGAAGCTGAACAGCTGAAAAACAAGCTGGCGAAATTGTCTTTTAAGTAAATCATCGTAGAATTTTAGAATTTTAAAGGGCTACCTTTTGGTGGATGAAAAAAAAGTAGTACCTTTGCACGGATAAAAGAAGGAAGGTTGGCAGAGTGAACGATCGCGCTGGACTCGAAATCCGGTATACCCTTTTCGGGTATCGGGGGTTTGAATCCCTCACCTTCCGCCAAAGGAGCCTCACTCTCCGCTGAATGAAGAAGGAAGTCGCAAAACGGCTTCCTTCTTTTTCGTTGACAATCAAGCATTTAGGCTTGTCAAGAGAGTCGTGTACAAGAATCCCAGTCGGGTTGCTGGCCAATAATCGGATGCTCCGCAAATACATCAGGTGAATAAATCCCTGTATTTTCTGTTTTTTTGTATAAGTCGCAGAAAAGTATTACCTTTGTAGCCGATAAACGAATCATGCTAAAAATAGACAGACATGAGAAAAACTATTATGCTATTTTGCTTGTTTGTCTGCGCTAATCAGATAAGAGGACAACGGCACTGGACGGTGGCCGACGGGTTGCCGACTGGAGAGGTGCAGCAGATAGTGGAACTCCCCAACGGACAGATGCTTGTCAACTGCGAAGGGGTGTTCTGTATTTACAATGGCAGGACGTTTGACGTGGTGCCTTGTGACCAAAACAAGGCATATCAACTTCCCCGATACACTAACCGGTATGGGTTGTTGTGGGAGGGCGACTCTGTGCTATGGCTGCACGACTTCTATAGAATATTTTGCTTCGATGCCCGCCAACGCCTGTTTGTGACCAATGCCGCGAGCAGGCTGAACGACCATCTGCTGGAAGCCATCCTTTCCGACAAGGCAAACACTCGGCAGCCAACCCTGACACAAAGGAGCATCATCAACTCTCTCCATATTGGCGACATAACCCTTGCCGTCAACGACCGCCAAGGGGGGTTGTGGATAGGAACCCGCTCCAGTGGTATCTTTTATCAGCCTCCTCACAGGGCAAAGCCTGAAATCCACACTGGCAATGACCCGCTGATAGGCATGGCACGCAGCAGAAGCCATCGAAGCGGGCAAACTACTTTTGTGTTGGAACTGCCTGACGGACGACAGTTGCGATGCGACAGCCTGTCACACTTGGGCTACTTCCTGCCGGAACAACAAACTATCATTTCACTCAACGAAAAACTACCATCCTTGAACCAATACCGCTATATGGTGGGAGCATGCCATACGGACGGGGACTGGGTGGCGGTCTATACGCAAAACGGCATATTCATGCTCAACACGAAAACAGATACGCTGACTTCTTTTCCCCATGCCAATGAGATAGAACGATACAGCAGTAAATACAACTGCATGCTCAAAGACCATGAAGGGAGACTGTGGATAGGAACACAGAACGGACTCTTCGGAACCACCCCGGCTGACTCATCCGTCTTTCGTGTCACTGGGATGACAAACAACTGCATACGCAGCTTGGTATTGGACGACAAAGGACATGTGTGGGCAGGCACTTCGTATGGCGTTTCACGCATCACGCCAACAGTTGTCAACTTGGGAGCGGATGACGGCATACCTGCCATATCGATGATGGACAGGGCGGCGTGCCTGACCGACGACGGACGTCTGGTATTCGCCATTGGCGGCGGAATGGCAGTCGCTTTCCGACCTGACGAATTGATAGGCAGTGAGAAACCACTCACCGTGGTGCTCACACGAATGGAACTGAATGGAGAACATGTTACGAATTTGCCTCATTCGCTCTCCTATATGCAGAATTACCTTACGTTCCAGTTTTCCACGCTCAACTATGCCACCCCTTCCCACGACCGCTACCGTTACCGCTTGGGGGGACTGGAGCATGAATGGAACACTTGCAGCGACGGAAGCGGACTGTGCATTGCCAGCTACAAGGCTTTGCCGCCAGGCGACTATATCTTTGAGGTACAAGCTGCCACGGCATCAGGTGAATGGGGGCCGGTGACAAGACAGGCATTCGTCATCTGTCAGCCATGGTGGCTTACATGGTGGGCCAAATTGCTTTACTCCTTCCTCGTCTTGGCTATCGGAGGATGGCTCATTGCCTTTTACCTGAAGAAAAAGAAGGCCAGGATGGAGTATGAGAACGACCAGCGTGTCAATCGCTTGTTCGAACTTCGTGAGGAAGCCCGCCACCAGTTTGCGGAGTCTGCCAACATCGCCCCCGATAAAATCACCATCAATGCCGAGGAAGAAAAGATGGTGTCACAAATGCTGAAAGCCATCGAGGCTCATATTGATGACGAAGAATACAACGCTGACAAGTTGGCTAAAGACATTGCCATGAGCCGCGCCTCACTATATAAAAAAATGCAAACCATCCTCGGCATCACACCTACTGACTTCATACGCAACGTCCGTTTGAAACGGGCCGCCCAATTGCTTGCCGACACTCAACTAACCATCAATGAAATAGCTGGACGTGTTGGTTTTGTCACACCACGCAACTTCTCTTCTCAGTTCAAAAAGATGTTCGGGGTCACCCCTTCAGAGTACCGGGAACCCCAATGAGAGGCCTCACCAACCACCCCCGATGGGGAGGCTTGACCGATGAAACAACTGCTTGATTTGTCTAAAACATACGTCCGAATTGTCTATGTGGTCACTTGGACGAACGAAACGCATACCTTTAGACGGGAGGAATGTGTCATATATGAAAAGAAAACATACCTTTGCACCAATGTTACAATTTTTTTATTCTCTTTTTTTGATTATTTGCTGATTATGAAAGAAAGGTTATTGGTGCAGCTGCTCCTTGTCGGACTGACTGCCTGGCCGGGGAATGCACACTCTGCACAGAGTGACAATCTTCCATCGGAGAATCTGAGAATTCATTTCGATTTCTCGAACGTGTCGGGGACAAATGTGACAGACGATGTTTCGGGTGTGACAGCCAGTCTGAAAGGTGCTGCCAAGGTAATAGAGGTGGGACAGTATCACATTCTCGACTTAGGTAATGCCACAGGCTATCTGGACATGACGCGCAACGCAGGCGCCATTGTAAAGGAGTTGCAGGACTTCACGGTTTCGGTGTGCTATCGTGTGAACGCGTCGGCTTCACTCTCAGGCCAGGGCTATTTCCTCTGGTGTTTCTCCCAGTCATCAGCCAACACAGCCAATGCTTCACCCTATACGGCATATCGCCTGAACGCACAGCGAATGGCCACCTCGACAGGTGGGTACAACCATGAGGTGGGGATGGAGACGGGCACACCCTCGTCCAAGGGCAAGTGGATACACATGCTCTATCGTCAGAAAGGCCAGTGCGGCGAACTGTTCATCGACGGACATCGTGTGCAGACCAATACACAGATGCCCGTGCTCAGTGCCACGTTCACTACTGTGCCTGCATACAACTGGATAGGCCGTCCGCCGTTCTCTGGCGACAACTACCTGAAGCAGACACAGGTCGCCGACTTCAGGATTTACGATGCATGTGTCAGCGATGATGCTGCCCGCCAACTTGCTGCCGAGGCACAGTCGCTGGAAGAGGAATACAAATATGGTACGCCGGGTGATTTCACATCGTTAGAGGCTAAGGTTGGCGATTGTCTGGCCTTCATAGCTTCTGCAGGTGACAATTATGCCCCTAATGCAGTGGCTGAGCTGAAAGACGAGGTTCACATCTGCCAGATGGAGTTGCAAGCCCGCCGCGCCTCGCAGACGCTCATCGACGAACATGTCAAGACACTCTCATCGCTGCTCGCAAAAGCCAAATCAACCATCAACTATACTGCCAAGCAAGTATTTGGAGCAACAGCCGACCATGGCTTCGTGCATCCCGGAGGTGTTGTGTCACAACAGGACATCGACCGTGCCAGGCAATTGTTGGCCAGTGGCGACACACGCATCAAACGGGCTTGGGAAATCCTCTGTGCCAACGAATACAGCAGTTCGGGCATTGCCACTTGGCCCACGGAGACTGTCGTTCGTGGTGGCAGCGGTGGTCAGAACTATATGAACTGTGCACGTGGGGCTGCCATGGCCTTTCAGAATGCGTTGCGTTGGAAGATTGGCGGGACTCGGGCCAATGCCGATGCAGCGGTCAGGATTATGATGCAGTGGGCCCGGGAGTGCAAAGGTCTTGGAGGTGACACGAACGTATCGCTTGCCGCAGGCATCTATGGTCACGAGTGGGCAAACGCTGCAGAGCTGATGCGCGACTACGACGGTTGGAGCCGAGAGGATTTCGAGACGTTCAGGCAATGGATGGTACGTGTGTTTTACAACCCCGCCATCGATTTCCTTCGCCGCCGCCATGACACGTGGCTCAACGCCCGCTATTCCAACCTTGGCCAGCGCCCCGGCCACTACTGGAGCAACTGGGGACTGTGCAATGCCCTTTGTGTGATGTCAATCGGTATTCTGTGTGACGACGTACACATGTACAATCAGGGGGTCAGCTTCTATAAATACGACCATGTAGGCACCTATAAAGACCATTCCAGTCAAAGTGTCATATTGAATGATGGCTGCAACGAGTTCATCGGTAATCTTGTTCCCGTGGTGCTGCCCGACGAGCGAGGGCCTTTCGGCTATCTCGGACAGATGCAGGAGAGCGGCCGTGACCAGGGACATTCGCTGATGGCGCTCGGACTGGCCGTTGACCTCTGCCAGGTGGGGCTCAACCAGGGCGATGATCTCTTTGCCTATATGGACGACCGTATCGCCGCTGGCGCTGAGTTCGTAGCGGCTTCCAACTTCGGAGGCGTGGATACAGGCTCCCTGCCATGGAAAAACTACAACTATGCCGACTGCCGCGGCACGATGGGTGCAGGATGGCTTATGACAGGAGTGAACACTGGCGGTGCGGGTGAATACCGTCCCTACTGGGATCGTCTTATTGGCTACTATGAGGGTCTTCGAGGTGTAAAGATGCAGTATTCCGAAGCAGCCAGTGCCAAAATCTGTCCTGATGGGGGTGGCGGCAATTACAGTCAGAACAGCGGTGGCTTCGACCACCTGGGGTTCTCCACGCTCACCAGTTGGCGGCCAGCTGCCTGTGCCGAAGAAGGTATCACCCCGCTCTCGGGCAACATTATTTATAAAGGTGTGACATACGTTAACCAGACCAACCTGGGAGGACTGAAATACAACTACAGCGTGTGCCCCTCTAAGGGAATACCTGCCGATGGCAGCGAAATCACCCTTCAGCCGCAGTTGCCTGAGGGAGTGACCGACACAGGACAGTGGCTGTGGAACACAGGCGAGACCACACGGGAGATAACCGTCAGGGCCGACCATAGCTATATCTATCGTGTGAGCTACACCGCTGCAAACGGAACCGTGAGCCAGCAGGCTTTCGCCATTGCCGTGTGTGGTGATGCCCCCGCAGACGTGATGACCAATGAAATCACCGTCGAGGGCGTCATCGAAAGGAGCACCGAGAAGACTGTCCTGGAGGGTACCAGTGTCATACTATATGCCGGTGCCGCCACTGGCTGGACTGACGACTACCTGTGGGACAATGGGCAAAAGAACAGTGCCATCACCATCCCCACCATCACCAGCAGCCGCACCTACACCTGCCAGTATGCCAACCAGAGCGGAGCTGTCAGCGAGAGTGTGTTCCACCTGAATGTTGTGCCGGCCATGCAGACCATCAATGATACCGAAGGCTCGGAGATTGAAGTTCTCTCTGGAAGCAGCGTCACGCTCCGGCTGGTCATCCCTTCCTATATGGATAGTGACGGCATCGTGTGGAGTGATGGCACAAAAGGTAATACGCTCATTCTTGACCATGTGCAGGACGAGACCGAAGTGACGGCCACCTACCAGGGAGACAGCTACTCCTACATAATACATGTGAAGGCTTCGGATTACACCTATTATAATCTGCTGACGACAGACAAGGGTTATCAGCTCGTCACTTCCGCCGACTATTTGGTGCAGCTCTCCGATGACCACTACTTTGTTTTGGCCAGCGATGATGCCGATCTGCTCATTGGTCTCGCCAACGCTCCTTTGAACGGCAACAAGGCCCTGTTCTATCAGACGCCCGCCGACCCGCTCTCCGACCTCTCGAAGGTTTTCACTTTCGAACCCTTTGACGGCGGTTTCTGCCTGCGCAACATCGACTATGATGGCCTACTGCTACAGACGGAGATGAATGCGCCCCACAACCTGCGCACCCACGACCAGCCATATCCCATATCATGGGCAAGGCTGCTCATGAGCTACGCTGATGCGACATGGACGGTTGAGAACGGCACCTACCCAGGCAACTGGCTCGGACTGTGGACACCCGCCCATGGATATAAGGACGGCGAGGAGATGGCACTGAACAAGAAGGGCGACGACATCGGCCATCTGCAAATCTTCGCTATCAGCAAAGCTCTTTTCCATCAGCAATGCTTGGTGAATGCGAGTGAGGAGGCACCCGTGAGCGCCACGCCGTTCGTCGTCAATCCACAATTTACGGGCAATGGATTTGGATGGAATATGAATGGCACATGGGGCAACCAACGGTTCAATGGTGCCGTAGAGGTGTGGCATAGTTCCGATTTCGACTTCTCGCAAACCATCAATGGCTTGCCAAGTGGCCGTTACAGCGTGGCTTGCCAGATGGCAAACGGTGAAGGCAACAATACGGGGTTCCTCTATGCATCCTCTGGCACCGAGACAGAAAGGGCTGTTGTCACGCAAAGTTGCAAGGGCAGCAACTTCGATGCTGAGCGCAACAAGATGTCGGCCAATGCTTCATACGGACGTCTGTCGCTTATGGTCGAAGTCACCGACGGTGCGCTCACCATCGGCATCAAAGAGCCAGCCACAGGCACAACGTGGCTCGTTTGGGATAATGTCACGCTGACATATCATGGCAATATGCTGTCAGGTATAGAAGACCTGCAAGAGGAAGCATTGGACTTCAGAAGGACATCTTATAGACCAAATGCCATATACGACCTCCAAGGCCGGCGGCTGAGTGGCGTTCCGACAAAGGGAATCTACCTTAGAAACGGGAAAAAACATATTGCCAGATGAAGATTGTACTATCATTTTTGTGTCTCTTCTCCACCTCGCTTATAGCGATGGCTCAGACTGAATACAAGCTGTCGGGGCCCTACGAGGTGGTGGCCCGAGACGGACAGTATGCTGCTTCGAAACAAGGCAGCGAGCGCGACATGAAAGCTGCCTGGGATTTTGCGAAAGTCGGCAACTGCGAAGATGCAGCACGCATTATCAATGCATACGCCGAAAGACTGCAACGACTGGACGGGCATGATGCACCATTGTGTCTGATTCAAGGCTACTGGTTGTGCAGGGCAATGATGATTGTCAAATCGGAAAAAGAACAAGGACGCTCCGCCATGGACTGTGACACAAAAGCCTGGGACGCAATGCTGAAGCGGGCAATGGTGCCCACGATGGACCGGTTCGAGCAAGACAGCCCTTACGCCAACGGCAACTGGGGAGCCATTGTGAACCGCTTCCGTATGGCGGCCGCTGGAATCATTCTCTTCATGGAATCAATCTCAATCCATGACCATGCAACGGGAGCCTGAAAAAATATAAGCATTCCACCCAACAAAAATGATGGTTTAAAAGAAGAAAAGTCTGAAACCATTTGGCAGTGTGACTAAATTTAGTTACTTTTGTTGCGATGAATAGAAAAGATAAATTAGTAAAGCGATTTAAAACTCTCCCACGAGACTTCACATTTGATGAAGTCGTGAGTTTATTTCAATCCTACGGGTTTGAACTTACAAACAAAGGTGCTACGTCAGGTTCGCGTATTAAGTTTTACAATGCGGCAGATCAAAATGCTTATATCATGCACAAGCCCCACCCGAGTAACATCATTAAGGGATATATTATGCGTGACATTCTGAATTTTCTGTTAAAGAACAATTATATTAAATAAATAGGAGGATAGCGATATGGGATATTTGAAGTACAAAGGTTACACAGGAAGTGTAGAGTATAGTGAGGATGACAAGTGTCTTTTTGGAAAGGTACAAGGAATGGCGAAAGACAGCATTACTTATGAAGGTTCGACCGTTGAGGAATTAACGGCAGACTTTGAGGGAGCTGTTGACGACTATTTAGCTCTTTGCGTTGAAAAGGGCATTGAACCAAGGAAACCCTATACAGGTGTTCTTAATGTCCGTCTTACACCAGAAATTCATAGTGGTGTGGCAATGGCTGCCCAGAATGAGGGTATTACCATCAACGCGTTCATAAAGAATGCCGTTGCAAGAGCATTAGGAATGACTCTTTGAGAGCTGTGATTTACACCCATAGTCACCCCTCCTGTTTCCTTTAGAAAACGGCTTAAAGGGCCAACTATCTTAGTACATGGGTATTGTATGCCGTGCGATGATTTCGCCCCGGAAGGGGCAAAAGCATTTTCCTCCCAACGATAAAGCTTTTGCCCTGTCTGGGCGTCGTCTATTATGTTACCCTTGTTCCCCAGGGTGTTGCCCTGGGCTGGCGGCGCAATGGGAGATATGCCGGTAGGCATCATTTATTATTGCGCATTCGGATGTATGAGATTTGTCAAATAAATATCACGTTTTGAGCCCAAAAAACAGGGGGTGTTGGTCACGAAAGAGTCACTCGACCGAAAAAACGGCGATTTTTGAGATTTTCGGTAACTTGTTGGATGACAGACGGTTACACGGTTTTTAATCTGTAAACGGGCGGTTTACAAAATCCGAATTTGCGAGAGCTTAGGTTTCGGTGCGCGAAAGGTAAGGTTTCATCGTGTGAAAGGTCATGTTTCATCGCATGAAACATAAGCTTTGGCGCGGTCAAAGCTTACCTTTCGCAGTGCAAAACCTAAGGGATGGGAAAATGAAGAATGAAGAATGATGAATGAAGAATCAACTTTTACAAATTTTAACTTCTCTTTCATCACTTTTCCCCGACAAACTTTTGTCAAGATATTTGGTATGGAAATAAGGCTGATGACCAGTGCTGCTACACATTGTTTCTGGCAAATATCCTGGCGGTGATGGCACCGCTGATGTTATGCCACACGCTGAACACGGCACCCGGGATGGTGGCAAGAGGGAAGGAGGCGAAATGGATTGCTGCAAGTGAGGAGGCAAGACCGCTGTTCTGCATGCCCACCTCAATGCTTATGGCGATGCACTTCTCACGAGAGAACCTGAGCAGACGGCCTATGGTATAGCCTATGGTGAGTCCGAGCAAGTTGTGAAGCACCACCACAACGATGACCAGCAACCCTGCGGAGAGAAGCCGGTCGGCGGTGTGCGACACCACCATCGCCACCACGGCAGCTATCATCAGTGTGGAGAAGGCGGGCAGATAGACCACTGCCTTCTGTGTGAACTTCGGGAAGAACCGCTGTACGAGGAAGCCACCGATGATCGGCGCGATGACAACATAGAGGATGGACAGCAACATTCCTATGGTATCGACATCTACCAGCGTACCTGCCATCAGCCATACCAGCAGCGGTGTGAGCAGCGGAGCAAGGACGGTGCTCATGGCTGTCATGCCCACACTGAGGGCAAGGTCGCCTCGGGCAAGAAATGTGATGACATTCGAGGCCGTGCCTCCCGGGCAACACCCCACCAGTATGACACCAAGAGCCAGTTCGTCGGGCAAGGAGAAAGCCTTTGCCAAGCCCCATGCTACAAGAGGCATCACGGTAAACTGCGCCAGGCATCCCACCAATATGTCCTTCGGCCGTTGCAACACGATGCGGAAGTCGTGTGGTTTCAATGTCAGGCCCATGCCAAACATGATCAGCCCCAGCAGGGGATTGATGACCCACATACCTACAGGAAGCAGCACATCAGGGAACGCCAGCGACACTACAGCCGTAAGCAAGACCAACACGCCCATCCAGCGGGCGATGAAATCACATATCTTTTTCATTTCAGAACATTGTAAATAATAATCAATGCCTTATAATCGGATTACCAATTGTTCAGTAATCCGATTATAAAGCTGGAATGGAAACACCCTACTCTGCCAGAATCTGTGCAGCGTGATCCTTGGTCTTGATCTGCTTCGGCAGGATAATGCGTTCGACGATTCCGTCCTCATTAATAATAAAGGTGGTACGGAACGTGCCCATATACTTACGGCCATACATCGACTTCTCACCCCATACCCCGAAAGTGGTGCTCAACACCTTCTCGGTGTCGGCAATAAGCGGGAAAGGAAGCTGGTTCTTCTCGATGAATTTCTGATGGGACTTCTCATCCTGCACGCTCACCCCGACTATCTCGTACCCCTGTTTCCTCAACTCAGAATAATTGTCGCGCAAGTTGCATGCCTGGGCTGTGCAACCGCTTGTAGAGTCTTTAGGATAGAAGTACAACACTAATTTCTTCCCTTTATAATCACTCAGCCGGATCTCACGGCCGTTTTCATCTTTCCCGAGAATCTCAGGAGCTTTGTCACCTATCTTCATAATCTTCAGTATTTATATCACTCCTGCAAATATACTGTTTTTTATTGAGATAGGACGGCAAAACAAGCAGAATGCAACAATAATTGTCTTATTTCAAAAAAATAAGGGTTAAAAAGTAGTTTTCTATTCAAAAACTTTGCAAAATCAGAAAAAAAAATGTTACTTTGCAGCATATTTACATAGAATTAATAATTAAAAAAGAAAAGAGTATGAAAAAGTTTTTGACAGCTATTGTAGCCATCTTGCTTGCTGCTCCTTCATTTGCGCAGTACAGCAGCGGCGGTTTCTCTCTTAGTGAGGAGAACTTGTACTTTGGTGCACGATTTGGTATAACATCTGCAACACTTTCCAAAGACATAACCGTAATTGACTTAGGTGCTCGTACAGGTATGACTCTGGGTGGTGTCATCGGTCTGCGTGCCTCGAACACAGTGCCTGTATTCATTGAGAGTGGTTTCTACTACACAGAGCGTGGTGCCAAGAAAGGCAAGAACGTTGTCAGCTATAACAATATTGAGATCCCTGTGATTGTCAAGTACGGTCTCAAAGCAACTGACGACATTGCCGTCCTTCCGTTCTTAGGTCCTTACTTCTCCTATGCTATAAGCGGAAAATACAAGGTAGAAGGCAATAATTGGGGTGCTTTCGATGAGAAGAAATGGAATGCTCTGAGACGTGCCAACATGGGTGTCAAGCTGGGTGTCGGTGCAGAGTACAACAAGCTGTATCTGGAAATTGGCTACCAGATTGGTATTACGGATGTATGCAAGCACGAAGGTGTTTCTGGCCGTTCCAATGCATTCTTTGCTAACTTCGGTGTGAACTTCTAACAAACTAAATCTCAATTTTCTACAAAACAAAGGAGAGAGCCGGCTGACGGTTCTCTCCTTTTTATATATATGATAGGATATCACTCCCACTCATTTCGTATCGCATAGGATTGTACAGACCTTATCCTGGAAATCACGTCCCACCTTCGTCGTGATGATGCCTTGGTTGATGATGGAGAAACACAGCCGGTGACCATTCCCTGCCGTACAATAACCCGCCAGAGAACTGATACCCGTCACGGTGCCTGTCTTGGCACACACATTTCCGCGGGTACTGCCCCCTCCCATCCGCTGCTTCAGCGTACCGTCAACAGAGGCGACGGGCAAGGTAGGACGCAGATGGACATTAATTTCATCTTTCCGTGAGGCATAACGCAGCATCGCCACTTCAAGCTCGGGGGTCACATAATTATACAACGACAGTCCTGAACCGTCGGCTATCTTATAGTTGGCTGGATCTAGCCCTAACCTGTTGATCAGTCTCTTCACGACAGACCGTCCGTCCTTTGTGGTGGCAGGGCGGTTTCCTGAACTGGCAGCAATATGATAGAACACCGATTCTGCCAAGAGATTGTCACTCTCTTTCATCATGATCAGCAACACCTGATCGAGGGATCGACGACGAGTACAGATGCGCTGGGCATCGACGGGTTCACGGGCATTGCCTAAGAAGGCATCGACATAGATGCCGGCACTCTGCAACTGGTTGAGGAACTGCTCCATGAACATGTCTTTTCCTTCGAAGAGCAAGGGCGACAGCACAGGGTTATCGTCATCCCAGCACCAGCCTTCTCCCAACGTCGTGCCTTCCTTCATGCTCTTATCGGCATAGATGTTGCCACGGATGGTGTCCACGCCCAAGGCACGAAGCGAACCGACAAAGGCTGCCATATCCTCTGCACCGAAGAGAGGGTCGAAGCCGCCGACACAATAGACATCTCCTAACAGGACACCATTCTCAACGACCCCTTTGTAACTGAGATTGGTACGGTATTCATAGGAGCCGCCTAACTGGTCGAGAGCGGTGACGGCAGTAATCACCTTCATCGTGGAAGCAGGACGCATCAGCTGACGTTCATTATAGCGATAGATGGCAGAGTCGGCATCCAAGTCCCAGACCATGATTCCTACCTGAGATGTCTGGAAAAGATTCCCCTGAAGAAGATTGTCAAGCGAGCTCTTTATCGAACGATTCCAGGAAGAAGAATAGTCTTCGTAGCTGACAAAGACGGAATCCTCCTGAGCATGTACGGCATGGGGAATTGAGAGGAGCAACACGAAAGACAGGACTGTCAGAAGGACTAAACGACAAGAAAAAAAGTCTGTTTGTTTATTATGTTTCATAAGACTCTGATTAATTTACTGCAAAATTACAGAATATTTTCTGCATATACAAAAATATTTGTACTTTTGCATTGGAATCGGAATGTACGAACTACAGTAAACCCAAACATCTAAATACAAACGTCATGATATACAAATATGATTTTCTGGTCATCGGAGCTGGTGTAGCCGGGATGAGCTATGCCTTGAAGGTTGCCCGTGCCAAAAAGGGAAAGGTATGTATCATCTGCAAGACAAGTCTTGACGAGGCTAACACCTCCTTTGCGCAGGGCGGCGTGGCAAGTGTCACGAACCTGGAAGTGGACAACTTCGAGAAACACATCAACGACACCATGATTGCCGGTGATTTCATCAGCGACCCTGCTGCTGTCGAGCAAGTCGTCAAGAATGCCCCTGCCCAAATCAGGGAGCTGGTACAATGGGGTGTCAATTTCGACACGAAGGAGAATGGCGAGTTCGACCTGCACCGCGAAGGAGGACACTCGGAGTTCAGAATCCTCCACCATGCCGACGACACGGGCGCAGAGATTCAGCGCGGGCTGATGGCTGCCGTCAAGGCCTGTCCCGACATTGAAGTCAAAGAGAATCATTTTGCCGTGGAGATCATCACCCAGCACCATCTCGGTGCACGTGTGACACGCCGCACACCTTATATACATTGTTATGGTGCATACGTCCTGAACCCGGAGAATGAGAAGGTGGACACGTATCTGTCGAAGGTCACCGTCATGTGTACCGGCGGCTGCGGTGCGGTCTATCAGACGACGACCAACCCGGTCATCGCCACAGGTGACGGAGAGGCAATGGTCTATCGTGCCAAAGGCACCGTTGCCGACATGGAATTTGTACAGTTCCACCCCACTGCCCTCTATCTGCCGGGAGAGACTCACCCTGCCTATCTCATCACCGAAGCGATGAGAGGCTATGGAGGTATCCTGAAACTGCCCGATGGACAAACATTCATGGAGAAGTATGACGAGCGGCTCTCACTGGCACCCCGTGACATCGTAGCGCGTGCCATCGACAAGGAGATGAAGATTCACGGACTCGACCACGTCTGTCTTGACGTGACACACAAGAATGCGGAAGAGACTCGGAAGCACTTCCCAAACATCTATCAGAAGTGCTTGTCTATCGGCATTGACATCACCACCGACTATATTCCTGTTCGTCCGGCAGCCCACTATATGTGCGGAGGAATCAAAGTGGACCTCAACGGCTGTTCGAGCATCGACCGGCTGTATGCCATCGGAGAATGTTCGTGCACAGGACTGCATGGCGGCAACAGACTTGCTTCCAACTCTCTGATCGAGGCTGTCGTCTATGCTGATGCTGCAGCAAAGCACTCGTTGGAACATCTGGACTTGTACGACTACAACACAAAGGTGCCTGAGTGGAACGATGAGGGAACAATGACCAACGAGGAGAAGGTGCTCATCACACAATCCGTGAAGGAGGTGGGCGAAATCATGTCGAACTATGTCGGCATCGTACGCTCCGACCTGCGACTGAAACGCGCCTGGGACCGACTCGACATGCTCTATGAGGAGA
Source organism: uncultured Prevotellaceae bacterium (assembly GCA_902762325.1). Taxonomy (GTDB): domain Bacteria; phylum Bacteroidota; class Bacteroidia; order Bacteroidales; family Bacteroidaceae; genus Prevotella. The sequence goes on from CACWNV010000002.1 coordinate 41,097, forward strand.
CAGAAAACCTCTTCAAACGGGTGAAGGCAAGCAAGGACATCTGCGAACTGCGTAACATGATCAACACCGCCTATCTGATCACCCGATGGGCGATAGAACGGAAAGAGTGCAGGGGACTGCATTACACCATCGACTATCCCGTGCATGCGTACGACCAGAAGTAATGCCGGCAGGCGACTATTTCCAACCTATAACTCAACATTCAAACAACAAAGATATGAACAATAGTTTAAGACTTGTGGAATGTGTGCCCAACTTCAGTGAGGGGCGCGATATGGAAATCATCAAGCAGATCACCGACAGCATTGAGAAGCACAAAGGCGTGAAGCTGCTGGACGTAGATCCCGGAGAAGCTACCAACAGGACGGTGGTGACATTTGTAGGTACGCCAGAGGCTATCTGCGATGCTGCCTTCGATGCCGTGAAAAAAGCAGGAGAACTGATTGACATGCGCAACCATCACGGAGCACATCCGCGAATGGGAGCTACCGATGTGCTGCCGCTCATCCCCGTGGCAGGCATCACGCTAGAGGAGTGTGCCGAACTGGCACGCGGACTGGCACGCCGCATCGCCGACGAACTGCTGATACCATGCTACTGCTATGAGGCTGCTGCACTGAAAGAGAAACATCGCAACCTTGCCGTGTGTCGTGCCGGCGAATATGAGGGACTGCCTGAAAAGCTTGCCAACCCCGACAAGGCTCCCGACATGGGAGCACGCGCTTTCGACGAGCGGATTGCACGCACGGGCTGTACCGTCGTGGGGGCACGTGACTTCCTCATCGCCGTCAACTTCAACCTCAACACAACGAGCACCCGGCGGGCAAACGCCATCGCATTCGATGTAAGGGAGAAAGGACGTCCCATGCGGGAAGGCGGCAAGCTCACGGGTAAGATTCTGACCGACGAGAACGGCAACAAGAAGATGATACCAGGTACGCTGAAGTGTACAAAGGCCATCGGCTGGTATATCGACGAATACGGCATAGCACAAGTATCAATGAATATGACCAACCTGAAGGTCACACCCCTGCATGTGGCATTCGACGAGGTGTGCCGCTGTGCTGCCTTGCGCGGTGTGCGCGTCACTGGCACGGAAATCGTCGGACTCGTTCCTAAGCAGACGCTGATTGACGCCGGCAAGTATTTCCTTGAGAAGCAGCAACGCTCGACGGGCATCCCCGAAGACGACATCATAAAGATTGCCATCAAGTCGATGGGACTCGACGACCTGCGGCCCTTCAACCCACATGAGAAGGTCATCGAATATCTGCTGGAGGAGAAAGAAGCCAACAGGCTCACCGCTCTCACCGTGAAAGGCTTTGCCGAAGAGACCTCACGCGAAAGTGCTGCTCCTGGCGGCGGCTCTGTGTCAGCCTACATGGGAGCACTCGGTGCTGCGCTGGCAACGATGGTGGCGAACCTGTCCTCACACAAACGGGGATGGGACGACAAGTGGAAGACATTCTCCGACAAGGCTGCTGAGGGACAGGCCATCATGACTGACCTGCTGCAACTGGTAGACGAAGACACGGCAGCCTTCAACACGCTGATGAAGGCATTCTCCATGCCAAAGGGAAACGAGAAGGAAAAGGCACTCAGAGATGATGCCATCCAAGCCGCCACGCTATATGCCGCCCAAGTACCCCTCCAGACAATGAAGAAAGCGTGTTCCGCATTACCCCTCTGCAAGGCGATGGCTGAAGAAGGCAACCCGGCAAGTGTCAGCGATGCGGCAGTGGGAGCACTCGCCATACGGGCAGCGGTAATAGGAGCATGCCTGAACGTGAAGATCAATGCGGCGTCGCTAAAAGACCAAGAGAAGGCACGCCTGCTGACGGCAGAGGCAGACGACATCGTCAAGAAAGCCGTTGAGCAGGAACAGGAAATCATCCAGATAGCAGAAAGGAAAATACAAAGTTAAGAATAAAACAAAACATTGAATACCATGAATCACCTGACATTCCAAGAAGAAATAAGTGCTGGCATCCCCGATCAGCTGCCAGCACTTCAACCTTACGACAACAGCATCAACCACGCTCCAAGACGTAAGGACATCCTCACACCAGAAGAGAAAAGACTGGCATTGCGCAATGCCCTTCGCTATTTCCCACAACATCTGCACGAAGCTCTCGCCCCTGAGTTCGCGGAAGAGCTGCAGAAATACGGTCGTATCTATATGTACCGCTATCGTCCCCAGTATGAAATGAAAGCGCGTCCCATTGACGAATATCCTGCGAAAAGCAGGCAGGCGGCTGCCATCATGCTCATGATACAGAACAATCTCGACCCGAAAGTTGCGCAACACCCCCACGAACTGATCATCTATGGCGGCAACGGTGCCATCTTCCAGAACTGGGCACAATACAGACTCGTGATGAAGTATCTGAGTGAGATGACCGATGAACAGACCCTCGTGATGTATAGCGGGCATCCGCTCGGACTCTTCCCCAGTCATAAAGATGCACCGCGCGTCATCGTCACGAACGGAATGGTCATCCCCAACTACTCCAAGCCTGACGACTGGGAACGCATGAATGCCCTCGGAGTGAGCCAATACGGTCAGATGACCGCTGGCTCGTACATGTACATCGGTCCTCAGGGCATTGTTCATGGGACAACGATTACGGTGCTCAATGCGGCAAGGAAAGTGAAAAGCAGTCCCGTGCTGTTTGTGACGGCAGGACTTGGCGGCATGAGTGGTGCACAGCCGAAAGCCGGCAACATCGCAGGGGTCATCAGTGTGACGGCAGAGATTAATCCGCTGGCAGCACAGAAACGCTATGACCAGGGATGGGTTGACGAACTGCATTTCGACTTGGACGAACTGATTCCAGCCCTCCGCAATGCCATCGCAGACAAACGTATCGTCTCCATGGCGTATGTGGGTAATGTCGTCGACCTTTGGGAGAGACTCGTCAAAGAAGACATTCATGTGGATCTGGGCAGCGACCAGACTTCACTCCACAATCCTTGGGCTGGCGGCTATTATCCCGTCGGACTCACCTTAGAGGAAAGCAAGCAGATGATGGCGGAGAACCCTGCCCTTTTCAAGGAGAAAGTAGAGGCTTCACTTCGCCGTCAGGTTGCCGCTATCAACCAACTGGCTGCAAAGGGCATGTACTTCTTCGACTATGGCAACGCCTTCCTGTTGCAGGCCAGCAGAGCCGGTGCCAACATTCTCAAGGAAGACGGAAAGTTCAGATACCCCTCCTACGTTCAGGACATCATGGGACCGCTGTTCTTCGACTACGGCTTCGGACCGTTCCGATGGGTTTGCACGTCGGGTGACCCGAAAGACCTGGCAACGACTGACCGGCTTGCCGCTGAAGTGCTGGAGGAGATGAGCCATCATGTGACCGATGACATCCGCGGACAGCTGGAGGATAATCTTCATTGGATCCGTGAAGCGGGCAAGAACCATCTGGTCGTCGGTTCACAGGCACGTATCCTCTATGCCGATGCAGAAGGTCGCACAAAGATTGCTCTTGCCTTCAACGAGGCCATCCGCAAGGGAGAACTGTCTGCCCCCGTCGTACTTGGCCGCGACCATCATGACGTCTCTGGCACAGACTCTCCTTTCCGCGAGACATCAAACATCTACGACGGTTCACAGTTCTGCGCCGACATGGCCATCCAGAATGTTATCGGTGATGCTTTCCGAGGAGCAACATGGGTAAGCATCCACAACGGAGGCGGTGTCGGATGGGGAGAAGTCATCAATGGCGGATTCGGAATGGTCATCGACGGTACTGAAAAAGCAAGTAACCGTATCCGCGAAATGCTTTTCTGGGATGTGAACAATGGAATCGCACGTCGTTCCTGGGCACGGAACAAAGGAAGCATGGATGCCATCCGACGCGAGATGGAGCGTACGCCCAACCTCAAAGTGACCCTTCCCAACCTTGTCAACGACGATATAATAAATAAGGTAACACTATGATTCATCAGATAAGTGCAGGGCATCTGACCCAAGACAAAATAGAGGAAATCATTCTAAACGGCTATCAGCTGACACTTAGTGAAGAAACACGGAAGCGCATTATCCATTGCCGCGAATATCTCGACAGGAAAATAGCCGAATCAGACAAGCCTATCTACGGAGTCACCACTGGCTTCGGTTCGCTTTGTAAGATTTCCATTAACGAAGACCAGCTGGCACAACTACAGATTAACCTGATGATGTCGCATGCCTGCGGAACGGGAGACCGCGTGCCCAATGACATTGTGAAGATTATGATTCTGCTGAAGATACAATCGCTCAGCTATGGTTATAGCGGATGTAAGCTGGACACGGTGGAACGTCTGATTGACTTCTTCAACAACGACATCTACCCCATTGTCTATATGCAGGGGTCGGTGGGTGCTTCGGGTGACCTTGTGCCGCTTGCCCACCTCTGTCTTCCCTTAGTCGGACTGGGCGAAGTTGAGTATAGAGGAAATCGGATGTCGGGTTCCGAAATCAACAAGATGATGGGTTGGGAACCTATCCGTCTTGGTTCAAAGGAAGGACTGGCACTGCTTAACGGCACACAGAACATGAGTGCTTTTGCCGTATGGTCACTCATCCAGGCAAAGCGTTTGTCCCTACAGGCTGACATTATCGCAACGATGTCACTGGAGGCTTTTGACGGAAGAAAAGACCCGTTCAACCTCGCCGTACACCTTGTGCGTCCTCATAAGGGACAGATAGCAACGGCTTCGCACATCCTCGATTTGCTGAAAGGAAGTGAACTGATTGACCAGCCGAAGGTGAATGTACAAGACCCCTACTCCTTCAGATGTATTCCGCAAGTTCATGGGGCGGTGAAGGATACCCTATCATACGTAAAATCGGTCATAGACATTGAAATCAATGCTACGACCGATAATCCGACAGTTTGTCCCGACGAGGATCTGATTATCTCTGCCGGCAACTTCCATGGTGAGCCGATTGCCATGCCGATGGACTTTCTGGCGATTGCCATGTGTGAACTAAGTAACATTTCTGAACGCAGGACCTACAAACTGGTCAGCGGTACACGAGGACTCCCCAGTTTCCTGGTGGCTAAGCCAGGGGTGAACAGCGGATTCATGATTCCCCAATACACCGCTGCCAGCATCGTCAGCCAGAACAAGACGCTCTGCATGCCGGCATCGGCTGACTCCATTCCGACATCGCAAGGACAGGAAGATCATGTAAGTATGGGGGCAAATGCCGGGACAAAGCTCTATCGGGTCATCCAAAACACGGAACGAGTACTTGCCATCGAACTGATGAATGCGGCTCAAGCCTTAGAATTCCGTCGTCCGTTGAAGTCGTCGCCGAAGATAGAACAAATCTTCGAGTCATACCGTAAAGTGGTTCCCTTCATAGACAATGACGAGGTGATGTATCCATATATCGCCAAATCCATTGAATTCCTCAAGACTCTTGACTTCGAATTCTAATCCGCTGAATATGAAAGAAAGACTCTTCATCCGGAACATTGGCACCCTGGCAGGCATCACTTCGCCGGACACCTGCTGTAAATATGGTGATGAAATGTCGGAGGTTACATGTCTGCATCAAGCATGGCTCATCGCTGAAGATGGGATGATAAAAGAATATGGGACTGCGGAAAAGGCTCCGCAGTCCTCAGACAAAGTGATTGATGCAGAAGAAGGATTCGTTCTTCCTGCCTTCTGTGACAGTCATACACATCTTGTCTATGCAGACAGCAGGGAAAAGGAATTTGTAGATAAGATCAATGGACTCTCCTATTCGGAGATAGCAGCCCGTGGCGGAGGCATCTTGAACTCTGCCGACCGTCTGCACCAGTTATCTGAAGAGGCACTATACCTGCAAGCCAGTAACCGTGTCAAAGAGATTATCAGGAAAGGAACAGGAGCAGTAGAGATAAAAAGCGGATATGGCCTGAACACAGCAGATGAAATAAAGATGCTTCATGTCATCAGGCGAATCAAGGAAGAAATGCCGATAAAAGTAGTCAGCACCTTCCTCGGTGCCCACGCCGTAGGACGCGCTTTTACAGGTAGACAAGCCGAATACGTTGACTATGTCATCAACGATATGATTCCAAATGTGGCAAAAGAAGGATTGGCAGATTTCATTGATGTCTTTTGCGACCGCGGCTTCTTCACACCCGAAGAAACAGACCGCATACTGGAAGCTGGAAGTAAATACGGGATGAGACCGAAGATTCATGCTTCTGAACTGGCTGCCACGGGAGGTGTGGCTGTAGGTGTCAGACATCACGCCCTTTCGATAGATCATCTGGAAAGTGTCACGGATGAGGAGATTGCCCTGTTAGCTCAAGCCCGTACCATAACGGTACCAACCGTGCTGCCGGGTACATCTTTCTTCCTGAACATGCCGTATGCTCCTGCCCGTAAGCTTATCAATGCCGGACTTGCCGTTGCGATTGCCAGTGACTATAACCCTGGTTCCACGCCTTCAGGCGACATGAAGTTTGCCATGTCGCTGGCTTGTATCAAGATGCGGCTATGTCCTGCGGAGGCTCTGAATGCCGTAACAATCAATGCGGCACATGCAATGGGATTAGGCAGGGAACTGGGGAGCATCGCCGTCGGTAAGAGAGCGAATCTCATCCTTACCGACCGTATCCCTTCATTAGACTACATCCCCTACGCCTACACTTCGCCAATCATTAAGAAGACAATCATCGGAGAAACGGTTATCGGGTGAGTGACATCTTAATGCTTAGTCCGAAGTCCTGTGTTGTTGTCGGATAGCTGTTGCTTGCCAGCAACGGCGTGTTCGTCTGTCTGTTAAAGTAGAAGCTCATAGACATCAGTTTCGAGAGGGTGTACTCGGCAGAGAACGACAGCTTGAACGCGGTATTACCACTGGTGGCTGAACTTGTCACGGTTGCAATGTCGCGTGTTATCGACGCCTGTTTACGCAGACTGAGGTCTAATCGCAGATTCAGATCGTGATTGACAGTCGTCTTTCCCCTACTGGAGTTACGATTGTTCTGTTGTTGCTGGTCTTCGTTGTTCCCTTTCTTTGAGCCCTTCACGGCACGATGGTTTCTTGAAGCGAAGAAGCTGAAGTTGTTAATCTTGTATCCCGCACCGATTACCCAGTCTTTACTGATTGCCTCATTCACCTGTATGCTCGTCATGCTCAGCGTGAGCACACGTGTGGTACGGTATTCAAGTTTACAAGTGAGGTTGTTCTGTAATGTCACATCGACACCTAAGAGGGGCGAGAACGCCTCGTTGATGCTTACCGTTGACACGTTGTACATCGAACTTGGAACAGGATTCCCCGTCATCGCATCGGCAACAAATCCCAGTCCGTCCATGTATTCCACATAATTGCTGTAGCTGTTGAAAGCTCCCACTGAGTAGATACTCTTGTAAGAGTGATTGATGTTCACGCTCTTGAACACATCACGGAACCACGGCAACTTTCCGAGTCCGCTATAGCGAAGTGTCCAGTTGGGGAGCAGTTGTGAGAGTGCGGGGAAGATGTTGAGTGAGCTTCCGCCATTGCTCGTATAGGCAGCGAGGAACGCCGGAATCAGTACATCGGAGCTGTAGCTGTTCACTTGTCCGTTAGCCGGATCAAACGGTTTCCCTGCCAGTGTCGTACCATTGGGATAGACGGCATCCTTGTATTGTGCCTCCACTCTGCCGCGGAACCCTTCTATCGAGTTGCAGAACTTCGTAAACGACTTGCTCTGGTATCCGGAAGAGGCATCACCGATGCCGTCAAAGGCACTCTTCAGCGACATCGTCGTCATGGTAAACGTACCGTTGAGCGTCGTGGGATTTCCCTTATACATGAACTGCACACTCTTTGCAGTGGTCTTCGTACGAGATGCGTTCAAGTCAATCTTCAGGTTCTTCACCGGCTCCAATGTCACACGCAACTGCAAGTCATCGGTATTGTTCGTACCAGCAGCTGCCACGGAGTCGCTCAGATGCAGCCATCCCTTGTCCTTCGCCTTATCGACATACGAGTCGCCCATAAAGCCAAAGGCGAAGTCGAGTCCAGGAGACAAGGCATCGGCACTTCGTGTTTGTCCGAATGCCTTACCGACAGTTGGCATGAATCCCGGAAGACTCATGGAGTACTGGTTCCTATAGGAGAAACTGATGCTGCGCACCGACATTGCCAGACGAGCAAGTACTTGTGCCGCCTTATACCATCCCTTCTCATCCAATGGATCCTTAGGAGTGATGGTAACCTTCACTTTCATTGCCGAATCAACCTTACTGAAGATCTTTATCTTGTTCTCGTCCACCTTCTTATATTTCAACGTATACGGCTTCCCGTTTTCAGTCTTCGCCGTAAGCACGAAGCGCTTCGTCTTCTTTCCATGACTCAGTTCAAGTGTCGTGTCAGGCATCAGCGTGATTTCCTTCTCGAAGCTCTTTGAATTCTTCGGCAACGCATTCTTTGCCTTATCGTTAGCCTTATCGTTCGTCTTACCATCGGCGGTCTTGTTCTTGTCAGCCGCTGCCTTTACCTTGTTCTGTTCCTTTTGTAATTTCTCTCGGTTCAGCTGGCTCTGAGACTTCTCCTTATTAAACCGCTCATTCGTCTTCTTCAGGAAAGGAATATGATTGTAGAGCTTTTCCATGTTAAACGTACCGTTGAGCCTTATGGTACGGTTGCTCACAATATCATTACCGAGCGAAGTACCATCATCAAGATCTGTACCTCTCACCCAGTGATACGTGGATTCATAAGCCGCGTCGGCATTCAGCCAGTCGAAGATTGGCAGCAAGTTCAAAGGCAGCTGATAAGACGTTTGGAAAGACTGGTTATAATCCAGAGGAACACCGAAGTGACGGATGCTCGACCATACCGAATCTTTCCATGCCTCATAGCGGTCTGGATAGAGGTCTTTGTTGACAGGCGTATAAGGCTCCTCTATCTCCGAGTGTGTGGCACTATTGAATGTCATGTGGAGATTCTTTGTCAGGTCCCAACGCAATTGGAACTCACGGTTCCACACGAATTCCTCATTGAAGATAAGCGGAAGCTTTGACCCGGCTAAATCCTCCATGTCACGTTGTTGCAACTCTTTATAGATTCGGTTTATCTCCGTGTTGAATCCCACGTTCTGGGGCAGCCAGTTCAGTCCGAAACGCTTCAGTATCTCCAGCCACTTCGACTTACTCTTCAGCTTCTTGAACGGCTCAAGCGGTTTGAACACTGGTGTCCAGCTATAGTTCATCGCACCACGCCAGTTGTCTTCTTTTTCATAGACCGTCGTCTCACCCGTAACCTTTGAATGCGAATGGCTATACGTGAACGAGAAGTTGGCAGGATCGATGGGAGTAGGATGCCGTTTGTTCTGTATTCCCACCCTCACATTCGACAAAGAGAAGTTTGTGTTTGTCGTCTTCGTGACGGCAATGTTCTCAAGCGAATCGCGCTCATGAGCATTCTCCATCGAGTTCAAGGCTTCCTTCAGACGCATATCGGTATCCAGAGGATTGTACTTCGGGCGGTTCTCATTCTTCGACACCGTGTAATAGAGCGGCGCACTCACCTTCGCCTTGTCGGGGAAGAACTTGCCGAGTTCAACATTCGTCGTGATGGTGTAAGATTTCAAATCTTCGTTCGACCGTTGCGCGACTCCTTCCTCAAGACCTCCGAATCCTTCGCTTATATAACGTCCCTGGACATTCAACACACCCAAGTCTGAGAGTTGCAGGTTGAAGTTACCTTGGGCAGCCCATCCACCCTCATTATTATATTCCTTCAGGCGAAGCTCATTGATCCACACTTCACCGCTCTTCATCTCACCACTCAAGTTACGGACACCGACAATCATCGTCTTCACCTCGCCAAGCGACGGGTTTCCCATCACACTGATCTTATTGTTGGGACGGTTCTCGTCGTAAGCGGTATAGACAAGGTTATAAGAAGCCTGCCCCTGAGCCTTTGCAATGTTCCTGTCTCTCTTTACCTGTGTGAAGAGGTCCAGCGGAATGTCAAGCATGTTCTCTTCTGGCCACACCGAACGGCATCCCTGCAGGGAATACATGTCATAGTGTCCGGGAGGTGTCAGCGTCAATGGGATTTCATATTCATAATAGTTGCTCTTATAGTCACTACCGAGACGTATGAACACCGCCAGCTGATGGTCTTCAAGATTCGTGGTGTTCAGTTCCAGGGCGTTGGCATGCACGAACATCTGCAAGCGTTTGTATTGCCGCATGTCGATGGTAGTATTCTTGTAAACGGCTTTCGACTCCTTCGTACTCAAGTTTGTAACGGTCAGGGCAAGTGCCTGCTCATTACTCTCCACAAGTTGTGGCTGAGTAGGATCCTGGGCACGTCGTATGCCTGGAGGAAGCACATAGTTGACAGGAGTCTTATCGACATTCTCTTCGATATTCACGGCACTGGCGGTCATCTTACCCGTCCGGGCTGAGTTGTCGAGGTTCTGTTCGTAAATACGCCATTCACCACGCACAAGGTCGAGAGAACCGAACCTCAAAACAATAGGAAGCTCGAACCCTGTAAGGAACATTCGCATGAAACGGATGGAACTGAAGTCGCTAATCGTACCGAACTTCCTTTCAAAGTCATGAATAGGTATGCGGAACTGATACCATGCCACATGACCTATCGAGCCGTTTCTCAGCTTCGGCTCTGTCTCACGCTTGTCAACGATAAAGTTCTGCCCCACTTCCAAGTCTTCGGGACGAATGGACACATGATACTGATAATACCTTTCGTATTCATTCAAGGTGAAATCCTGGTTGATATCTTCGACATCAGGAAGTGTCTTATAGGAAGTGTCATAGCTTTCACTCCGCGTGTCGGTATCCGGAGAGTTGCCTTGCGGATTGTTGATAAACTTATAACGTCGAATGATGTCTGCCTCCATCTGGTCGTAATCCGAACCGCGGAAATAATGATAGTTATCGTTGGCAGGGTCGTTCATGATACTATCGAAGACAGCTGGAGAGACCTTCCCCTGGATAGATGTCAGGAACTGCTGGTAAGAATCGAAAGTACGCTCTTCCTCATCGCTCAGTCCGTTGAGTCCTAAGTCTTGTTTTGCACGGGAGCCGTTCCCGGTTACAAAAGCATACTTCACCGCCGTCTGTGTGGGAATCTTTCCCCATTGCGTGAAGGTAAACCGATTGCTTCCATCGACGGGCAGACCACTCTCATAGAACTTCTTTCCATCGTGGAGCACATCCTCACTCACCTCACCCAGATTGATGTAGAGGTCGCCTCCATACTGGCTGGCGGTGCCTTTCTCACGGGAATAGACAAACGGATCCATCAGCCAGAACTCGATGTACTCGATATTGGCTGCCTCGAAGTCGCTGGTCTCCAGCTTGCGCATCATACCTCCCCACTTGCTGCCGGGATTGTCAAAGCGTCCTTGTGCATTGAGGTCGGGATTGAAGTTGTAAGGTCCTCGTTCGTCTGGATAATAAGCCAGGTTCAGCACAGGCAACGTGTTGGTTGCACCGTTATAGGAACTCTGGTCACGATAGGGATATAGTTCGTTTACATATACCTCACGGACGAAATAGTTAGAGAGCTGGTTGAGGTCGCTCTTGATATGTCCCGGTGTAAGTGATGAACTACGACGGGTAAAGAGCGGGTCGATGGTGTACCATGCCAGACGGCTACGGTTGAAACCGCCCTTCAGGGTCTCCTTGTCATTATATTCGGGGAACATGGAAGGCACACTCGATATCACCCACGACGTAGGACCTGACACATCAATCTCATTCTTGGTGTTCTCAAAGTCATCAAGATACGAGGCGTTATCTTGCGTTCCATGACTTTGCCCCGCTATGAGTTGTGCGAATTCTCCGGTGAACGAGATCTGGGAAGGTTGTGTGAGGTGGAGCAATGGAAGCTTGTCAAATAGATTGGTAAGCCACTGGCTTTCTTTCTTCCAGTTGAGGTTCAGACCCCACATGGTGTTGTTCAGCGGTTCATTTCCCATTGACACCTTGGTCGTAAGAGCCTGCTCGCTGAGATGTTGCAACGTACCGCTCATCTGGAAGTTCTTGGAAAAGTCATACTCCCAGTTCACGCCAAACATTGTCTTGCGCTCCTGACCGTAGTCGGTATTGCTCTCCGAAGATGCCGAGATCGGCACTTCAGAATCGATGAGACTCTGATTGATAATCGTCACCTCACCGGCACTATAGTCAACGGTATAGTCCGACCCTTCGGTGAGCCGCACGCCACCTGCCGTCACCACCACGGACCCTTGCGGGATGTTATAGCCGCCCAACGGTATCACATTCGCCGCCGATCCACGGAACTGTCCTACTAATATATACTTGTCCTTCTCCGCTATCTGCTTGGCAATGGTTTTCGTCGAGTCGTATAGTTCGGTGAAGGCATAGCCGGCTGCCTTTGACTCCGACACGCCCTTACTCGTCAGATATTTATAAAGGTATTCACCGAACGGTTCTGCCGCCGGGAAGAAGACGCGTCCGTTGACAATGGTATAACCTTCCACAAAATCGAAATAGCCATTAGGATGTGGCTTCTTATTGTTGTCAAGACGGTCGGCACCCAGCACTCTCAACAACGGAAGGCTCTTCACCTCAGGTTCGGGGATGTAAGTGAGATAGACACCCGTAGTGTCGCTCTGGAACTTCACGTCAAGTCTGAACTTCTCTTTCTGTACCGAAGAGGCAAGATAATAGACGTTCTTCATCATCAGATCCCAGTTTCCTTGTGCGGGATTGTTTGATGTATTCTTCAGTGCCTTGACGAAAAGTGCCTGACTGGTATCGGTGACATCACTTGCAAACTCGCCCACCTGATAGGTCTGACCGCGATAGGTGTACTGGAATGCCACCGCCAGCACCTGGTCGGTCTGGAGGGAAGTCTTCAGACTGATATATCCCAGTCCCGAGTTCAGCGTGTATTCCGAGGACTTCAGAAGACGGGCACTCTCCAGCTTCTCGTAGTCCACACCTCCGGCAAACATGCTGATGCCGTCGAGTATCGTCGATGTCTGGTCGATGTTTCGTGCTTCGGCATACTGGTTGACCATCGAGGCGTATTCGGTGTTCGAACCGTTTGAAGGGTTGGGGATTCCATTGCTTCCCCAGATGGGATTGGAGATCTTGGTGTTTTCGCCTAAGTCGGTGAGGGCAATGATGTTTCTTGTGTTCTCGACCGTCTCCGTCTTGTTGGTCACCCACACTTCCAGTCGTTTGATTTCGATTCCCGTTGTGACGTTGGGGAGTGTCTTCATGGCCGCATCGTATCTGTCACGGAAGAACTGAGACAGGAAGAAGTGGCGGTTTTCCTCATAGTTGGCAACATCAATCTCGAAAGGTGTGAAGTGCGCTCCGCCCTTGGAAGAGACACTATGCGTGTTCGACTTCTTCTGAGAGGCTACCAGCTGAAGTTTTAGTTTACCGAATTGCAAGTCTGTTCTCAGACCGAACAATGCCGACGCTCCCTTTACCAATGAGGAATTGCTGGGGAAGGAGACGTTTCCGGCTTCCACAAGCTTGATGATTTCATCTTCCTTGCCGTCGAACTTCAACTTCAGGTTCTGCGCATCCATGTCAAACGTGGCATCGGTGTTGTAGTTCAGGTTCATGTTCACCTTGTCTCCCACCTTACCGTTGACATTCAGGTTGATCTTCTCGTCGAAGTCCATCGTCGTGGTCTTACGGTTGCGGACAGGCAGCGACGGGTTCTCAATGTTCTTGATTGTCGCACCGAACTTCAGTTCTGCCGTTCCCTGCGTCTTGATGCGCACACCACCCGGACCGAATATCTTTTCGGCTGGTCCCAAGTCGAAGTGCATATCCGTGAAGTCGAACTTCTCTTTTCCCTTTGCCTGATAGATCTCATTGTTCTTCGAGCGGAAGAACTTGCGCATCCCCTGACGTGTACTCCAGTCCAGATACTCTTGCGGAGACATCATAATAGGTGCGTTGAGCCAAGTGTTGCCCATCTTGTTACCGAAGACATAGCTGTCGAGCGTGTCGTTGTACTCCACCTGCTGCTTCAGGTTTTCCGGTCGTGAGAGGTCTGCCGCGTTCTGGTCGAGGTCATCGACGGTGATGGGCACGGTGCGTTGTATCTTCCAGCGGGGATGCAGGAGCGAGTCGGGAATCTCCTCGTCGTCGTCAATCTCTGCCTGACTGTTCACCTTCGGCTTGTTGTCGTCATTCTCCTTAGGAGTATTAGGAGAATTTGTATTCCGCGCATTAGTATTACGAGGCGTGACACCACGGGGAACGACTTCCTGGGCGTTGCCGACAAGACTAAATGCCGACAAAGCCACAATCAGTAACAATAATCCCCGTATCTTGTGCCTCATAATCTACTTTATCATTTTCAATGCCAGCTTCACCACCTGTTCGACGGGAAGTGACGGCTGATCTTTCAGAATGGCATTCACCACTTTTGCCGAAGGTGCGGGCGAGAATCCCAGCATCAGCAATGCCTGTATGGCTTCGTCTCTGACGATGGATGTCTGTAGGGCTTCCTCTCCGCTTACACCTTGCCGGTCGTCGTTACGTTTTCCTTCTGCGCCTCCCTCGATGCCGAGCGTTGCAATTTTATCCCGCAGGTCGACGATGATGCGCTGGGCGGTCTTCAGTCCGATACCTTTCACGCTCTTCAACATCCGCTCGTCACCGTTGGCAATGGTGTTGCAGAGTTCAGCCGGCGACGATGCCGACAAGATCATACGTGCCGTATTTGCGCCGACACCGCTCACGGTGATCAGCAGCTGGTAGAGGGCACGCTCTTGTCTCGTCGAGAAGCCATAGAGGGTGAAGGAGTCGTCACGGCCACCCGTAACAAGTGCCTCGTGAACAAACAGCTTCACGTCTTTCTTTCCCTGAATGCCGCTAAATGTGTTGAGCGAAATATTCAGTGCATATCCCACCCCTGCCGCTTCCACGACAGCCAGTGTAGGGGTCAGCTCAGTCAGTTCGCCCTTGATATATTCTATCATTTCTCAAGTCGTTTTGTATATATACAACCCTATAAACGCAACTTTCATCATAATTATTGCATCAACGGAAAAGATTTCTGTCCGATAACGCATCCTTGAAGGGCATTTTCCAGGCTCAATGGCGGCAGAAAAGCCTTTCATCGGCGATTTCGTCCCATCAGTAATAGTATGTTTTAAAGTGTTAAATTCATGACAATATAACAGAGAATTCAGAGATTCATTGTATTTTTGCAATGCAAAAACGAATATTTGTAACAAACAACACATAAAGACATGAAAAAAATCAGAGTAGCCGTCGTGGGTTACGGCAACATCGGACGGTATGCAGTAGAGGCATTGGAAACAGCATCTGACATGGAGATTGCGGGCATCGTGCGCCGCAAGGGAGCAGCTGACAAGCCTGCCGAGTTAGCAGAGTATGAAGTGGTAAGCGACATCCGTGAGTTGAAAGATGTAGATGTGGCTATTCTGGCTACACCCACCCGCTCGTGCGAGGAATATGCACGACAGATCCTGCCGTTAGGCATCAACACCGTCGACTCATTCGACATACATACTGGCATCGTCGACTACCGTCGTGCGCTCGACGCCATCAACAAGGAGACAAACACGGTGAGCGTCATCGCCGCCGGATGGGACCCGGGATCGGACAGCATCGTGCGCTCGCTCATGCAGAGCCTTGCACCGAAGGGTCTGTCTTACACCAACTTCGGACCAGGCATGTCGATGGGACACAGCGTCTGCGTGCGCTCCAAGGAGGGCGTCAGGAATGCCCTGTCGATGACCATTCCTCTGGGAGAGGGAATCCACCGCCGCATGGTGTATGTAGAACTGGAAGACGGGGCAAAGCTCGAGGAGGTGACGGCTGCCATCAAGGCCGACCCCTACTTTGCTTCCGACGAGACACATGTCTTCGCCGTTGAGTCGGTCGACGACGTACGCGACATGGGACACGGTGTGAACCTCGTAAGAAAAGGTGTGAGCGGAAAGACACAGAACCAGCGCCTCGAGTTCAACATGTCCATCAACAACCCTGCTCTCACGGGACAGGTGCTCGTCAACGTGGCACGTGCTTCCATGCGCCAGCAGCCGGGGTGCTATACGATGATTGAGATTCCCGTCATCGACATGCTCTCAGGCGACCGCGAAGAGTTAATCCGACACCTGGTGTGATAAAAAGGATAATATCATGAAAACACTACGAATCATCACCTGCCTCGTCACATCGCTCTCTCTGTCAACGGCGTATGCCCAGAACAAAGTGTTCCAGTACATCCTCAACGACAGCATCCAGGAGCGAATCCAGATGG
This sequence comes from uncultured Prevotellaceae bacterium, assembly GCA_902762325.1. GTDB lineage: Bacteria > Bacteroidota > Bacteroidia > Bacteroidales > Bacteroidaceae > Prevotella. The sequence goes on from CACWNV010000002.1 coordinate 57,346, forward strand.
GGTCTGCCGACCGTGTGGGCGAAGAGCGCATGAATAAAGGTCTGGTGACAACCTCCCTTGACGCGCTCAGCGGTCAGGCGGCGGGTGTGAATGTGTCGTCGACGGGTGCTGACAGGATGGCGATGCTTTCCAGTGTGCGCGTGCGTGGTACGACATCACTCACCGGCGGAAACGACCCGCTGGTGATCATCGACGGCGTATCGTGCGACCTTGCGACGCTTTCAAGCATCTACCCTGCCGACATCGAGAGCTTCACCATCCTCAAGAACGCTGCCGAGACGGCTCAGTACGGCTCACGCGGCGCTTCGGGTGTCATCGAAGTGACGACGAAGAAAGGAAAGGGCGGGAAGTTCCATATCAACTATAGCGGCATCTTCGGCTTCGAGTCGGTGTATAAGAACCTGCACATGCTCAACCGTGCGGATTATATCACTACGGCACAGAACCTCGGCTTAGCGTATAATGACAAAGGCTACGACACCGACTTCCTCTCTGCCATCACGAGGACAGGACTGGTGCAGAACCATCATGTGGCGTTCAGCGGCGGCTCCGACCAGTCGAACTACCGCGCATCGGTGGCGATAATGGACTACAACACCATCATCCGGAACAACAAGCATACCAACTATGTGGCTAAACTGGACATCACGCAGAAGGCTTTCAACGATTTAATGACCTTCGAGCTGGGCGTGTTCGGCTCCTCTCAGAAGTCCAACAACCTCTTTGATGTGCAGAAGCTGTTCTATTCGGCGGCTACGCAGAACCCGACGTTCCCCTACGACGAGGATGCCCTGGGGACATGGAAGAAGAACTCTACGGCTTCACAGATCACAGCGCCCGATGCGGTGATGAACATGAAGAACGACGAGCAGAACATGCACTTCAACACCCATGCCCGACTCACATTTGACCTCACCTCATTGTTCCCCTCTTCCGAGAAGACACAGAAAGGAATAGAGAGCCTGTTGCTAAAGGTGTTCGGCTCTTACTCCTATAGCTCCACCGAAGATGCCCAGTTCTGCCCCACATGGACTTGGGCGCAGGGACGTGCCTACCGTGGCGAACACAAGAAGGAAGATCTGCTGGGGAACATCATTCTCACGTATAAGAACACATGGAACATCCATCATCTTGAGGCGAGCCTCTTGGGAGAATACCAGAAGAGCAGGCTGACGGGATTCTGGACGGAGGTGAAGGGATTCACGACCAATGCCGTGGGGTACGACAACCTCGGAGCGGCAAGCACCATCCCCTTTGGCGGGACGGGCTCCAACTACGAAGACCCGAAGCTGGCATCTGCCATGGCAAGCATCTCCTACACCCTGCTCGACACCTATAAGCTGACGTTCACCACCCGTGCCGACGGCTCGTCCATGGTGGGCGACAACAACACATGGGGATTCTTCCCCTCCGTCTCGGCTGAATGGAACATCCTCAAGCAGTTCCCAAGCCTTCCGATGACCACTCTCAAGCTGCGTAGCGGATACGGCACCACGGGTAACCTGGGAGGTGTGTCGTCCTACTACTCTCTACAGAGGATGCAGCAGATAGGCATCTTCAGCATCAACGGCACGCCGACCGTCACGATGGGCATCATCCGGAACGACAACCCCGACCTGAAATGGGAGACTCGTTCCACCTTCAACATCGGTGCGGATGTGGGTATATGGAAGAACAGAGTGGTCTTGACGGCTGAATACTATTACTCGAAGACGACGGACATGCTCTATCTCTATGATGTGCCCGTACCGCCCTACGCCTACGACAAGATGCTGGCGAATATCGGTTCGATGAGAAACACCGGATTCGAGCTGGGACTGGGCGTGACACCTGTCTATCAGAAAGACATGGAACTGAACATCAACGTCAACCTCTCATGGCAGCGCAACAAGCTGCTTTCGCTGAGCGGCGACTTCAACGGGACGTATATGTCTGCCAACAGCATCACGCCCATCGGCGGACTCAACGGCGCAGGGTTCCACGGAGGTGATAACAAAATCGTCTATCAGATTGTCGGTCAGCCACTTGGCGTGTTCTACCTGCCGCATTGCAAGGGTGTCAGACAAGACAATTCGGGCGCCTGTTACTATGAGATTGAAGACCTGAACCACAACGGTGTCGTCAACATCGAGGACGGTGCCGACCGCTATGTAGCAGGACAGGCTATGCCGAAGATGACACTCGGCTCGAACATCGCCTTCCGCTACAAGAACTTCGACATCTCGCTCCAGATGAACGGCGCCTTCGGCCATAAGATCTACAACGGCACGTCGCTCACCTATATGAACATGACCAGCTTCCCCGACTATAACGTGATGCAGGGCGCACCGGAACGGAACATCAAGGACCAGACCGCCACCGACTACTGGCTGGAGCGTGGCGACTACCTGAACTTCGACTATCTGACCATCGCATGGAATGTACCCCTGCGCTCGAAGTTCATCAACTCCCTGCGCGTGTCCTGCTCGGTGAACAACCTGGGAACCATCACGTCCTATAGTGGTATCACCCCGATGATAAACAGCTATGTGGTGTCCAGCACCCTGGGAATAGACGACAAACGGTCGTATCCTGCCTACCGCTCCTATAGCATCGGACTGAACATTTCATTCTAACTTAAACTCGACAACATGAAATCACATCTCATCACTTCATGTGTTATCGGGGCATCTCTCCTGCTCACGGGATGCCTGAACGAAACGCCCAAGGGACTGCTTTCGGAAGAGGATGCCTACGACAATGCCGTCAACCTGTATATCAACAGCGTGGCAACGCTCTACAACTATATCGGGGGTCATGAGGACTCTCAGGGACTGCAAGGCACCTATCGGGGTGTCTACGACTATAACACCTTCACCACGGACGAGGCAATCATTCCCACACGCGGAGGCGACTGGTACGACGGAGAGTACTGGCAGAACCTCTATCAGCATGAGTGGACCGACGACGACGAGGAACTGTACAACACGTGGAAATACCTCTTTAAGGTTGTCGTGCTGAGTAACAACTCGTTAGCGTATTTGGATAAATATAAGCATCTGCTCACCGAACAGCAGTATCGTGCCTGCCGGGCAGAAGTGCGCGGCATCCGAGCCCTCTACTATTTCTATCTGATAGACATGTTCGGAAACATCCCGCTGGTGGTGAGCAACGAACAGCCCATCAACGAGGTGAAGCAGAGCTCACGAAGCAACACGTTCAAGTTCATCGTCAAAGAACTGCAGGAGATAGAGCCCGACCTTGCCGACGTGCATAGCAACAAGAAAGGTGACTACTATGGGCGCATCACTCGTTCCGTCGCCTACTTCCTCCTTGCGAAGCTCATGCTGAATGCAGAGGTCTATGCCGACGACGACTGGACGGACGGGAAACGTCCCGACGGGAAGAGCCTGTTCTTCGAGGTACACGGAAAGAAGATGAACGCCTGGGAAGCGTGTGCCGCCTGGGTTGACCTCATCCGGCAGGATGACTACTGGCTGTCAACGAACTATGAGGAGAACTTCTCGGTGAACAACGAGAACTCCAGCGAGAACATCTTCGTCATCCCCATGGACAAGCTGCAATACCAGAACTACTTCTGCAACAAGTTCCGCTCGTTCCACTACAACCACGCATCAGCACTGGGTGTAGGTGGGGAGAACGGAGCCTGTGCCACCGTCTCCACGGTGAGGAAGTTCGGATATGGCACCGACAAGGTAGATCCGCGCTATGCCCTGAACTTCTATAGCGACACCATCCGCGTGAACAACGCCAATGTGCTGCTCGACAACGGGACACCATTGGTCTATTATCCCCTGGAAGTGAAGCTCGACCTTACGGGGAGCAAATACGAGAAGACGGCAGGGGCACGCATGGCGAAATACGAAGTCGACCGCACCTCCTATACAGACGGAAGGCTACAGGCAAACGACATAGTCCTGTTCCGCTACGCTGACGCCCTCCTCATGAAGGCAGAGGCAAACTACCGTAACGGCGACGACGGCTACCAGTACCTGAGTGTCGTGTGCTTCCGGTCACACGCCAAAGCCATCGACAAGTCTGCCACACAAGAAGAAATCCTCTCCTTCATCCTCGACGAAAGGCTGCGTGAACTGATGTGGGAAGGATGGCGGCGCCAGGATCTCATCCGCTACGACCTGTTCCACAGGGCATACGACCAGCGGACACCCATCTGGGACGAGGAAACAAGATTCACCACCGTATTCCCCATCCCCAAAAGAGCCCTCGACCTGAACCGGAATCTGAAACAAAATCCAGGGTATTAACGGAAATCACCTAACAGATTGATACTGAGGAAGAAGGATTTCCTTTGAAGTGTGAAGGAGGAATTATTGACCATTGACCGTTGACCGTTGATGTTCAATTTTCCAAGGTCAATGGTGAATGTTCAATGGCTAACACTTCACACTTCTGACTTCACACTCGCCGAAGGCGATTACTTCATTCTGTCTTTTCCTGATTTTGGTTGACAGTTTTTTATCTTTTTCCTGATGTGGTTGACAGTCGTTTTACTGAATAAGTTGACAATCTTCCTGACATCGTTGACATATTCCTAAATATTTTATCATCACGTTGTGATAATCTTGGAAAAAAGATGTAAATTTGCATTTGACTTAAAAAAGTATGGCAAAGAAAGAGAATACGACTTCTATCAGATCTGAGAATATCCAGAAGCAACTAGGGAGTATAGTATTTTAGCCTATAGATGGTAAACTAAAAATAATTATCAATTTAATCTAAAAATAAACAGACTATGATTTTACAACGTGAAACGCTAAGCATATCTGGACAACTGAACGCTTTTAACAATTCTGCAGATACCATAAAAAAACAAATAAAAGCAGAAGGCCTTGTCTATTCCCCATGGATACGGCGAGATCTGACACTTATAGGGTTTTTGCCATACTCTTTCCGTGAAATGGATGCAATCATAAACATGCCATTTGTTTTTACACCATTACTGCTAAAATACGAGCATTCAGATAAACTATTTCTTATATACAAGGCAGTAAAATGTGCAAAAGGGAATTCATATCCCTTAAGGTCAGGATTGGATTTTATATCCGTTTTCGATGACATCCCAGAATACTGTCTACGTGGGGTACAAGGAAAAACTCAGTCTATATATGGAGATTTACTTAATGCACTTATTAATAAACAAAAGACAAAGGCATTGAAAGGCTTTATGAATAGATTTGAAGAGCAAGAACATGGGCAATACGCTTATCTTGGCATGGACTTTGATTGGGAATTATCAAGGGGGCATATTCAATGCATCTGTCGTGATTTCCTTTGTCTTTGCTCATACATGAATGAAGTGACAGGTAATATTACGTATGTATTATTACCATCAACAGATGTCTATAAAATTTTAGAGGTGGATGAATGAAATAAATGAAACATATTATTTTGCCGATATTAATTCAGAATTCCAGTATGGGAAATATATTGGACTACCCTTGTATTATGTCTTGATAAGAGATATAGATTATATTTATTGGACTTTTAATACAATCTATGACTTTAAAATCAGCAAAATAACTTTGGCTCAAATACGCCTCTTTTTCCCTAAGTTTATAATATCAGCCTCTTTTGCATCACATATTGTGGGATAAATATGCTGACTCTTTAGTAATGTTTCAGATGTCAGTTTAAAATAGAAATATATGATTAGAGTAGAAGATAAATTAGAGGAAGCAACAAATTTGATTGTTGAAGCCAAATATATAATTGAAGAGGTCATAAACAATCCTCAATATCCAAATATTCTTGGAACAAAGAATCGAGAATATTTGGAAACTACTACAGAACTGATAAGTATGTTGTCAAAGATAGAAGATAAAAAAATAGCAGATTTACCAATAGAAGCTGTTTACAAGTTTCTGTATTTAAGCTATAAAAAAACTCAAGAAGAGAATAGTAAACTAAAACAAGACTTAAAACAATTGTTAGTAAGGAAGGATTTGGATGAAGAAAAACAAGTCCTCATTTTGAAACTGATGAGATCAGAACGTGAAAATGAAGATTTAAAGAAACAATTTGAAACTGTATCTAGAAAATTAGCAGAACGGACTATTAAGTATCGAAATAAGATTAAAGAACTAAAGGCTCAACTCTAAGAAATAATTAATTCTCAATAATGGAAGAGAACAAAAACATAGAAATACGAATAGAAACTCCATCGTTTGTATATCGTGACGGCATGACTACCAACAGAGAATATGTTGAATGGCTATCGGATGTAAAAGCACGTTTCCGACATAGTCAGATAAAAGCTTCGATTCGCGTGAACACTTCAATGCTTGATTTTTATTGGAGTGTTGGCAGGGATTTAGTAGTCTTGCGTGCCGAAGAGAGTTGGGGAGCAGGAGTTGTTAAGCAGTTTGCTCTTGATATGCGACATGCATTCCCTGATGCAACAGGTTTCTCTCATACCAATGTAAAATATATGAAGCAGTGGTATTCGTTTTATTTTGAACAATTTACAAAAAGCCAACAACTTGTTGGCCAATTGGGTTCAACAGAAATAAGCCACCAAATTTGTGATCAAATCAGTATTTTTAGAAAAAGCCAACAAGTTGTTGGCCAATTAGAAATGCCAGAGGAATTTGGGGTGGTTCCATGGGGACATCATATACAAATATTCTCAAGATGCAAATCTCTTGGCGAAGCTATTTTTTATGTAAATAAAGTTTCTACCGAAGGATGGAGCCGTTCATTTTTGGAACATCAAGTGGATTCTCACTTCTTTGAGACACAAGGCTCAGCAATTAGCAATTTCGATAAAACATTGCCAGCATCTCAGATTGAATCGGCTAAGGAATTATTGAAGAAGGAATACGATTTGAGTTTCATAACGATCAAGGAGATAAATAAAGAAAAGGATTTGGAGAATGCTTTGGCCAATAACATCACTCAATTTCTTCTAGAACTTGGCAAAGGTTTTTCATACGTGGGGCGTCAAATGGAATTACAGATGCCCGGAGGTCAAACTTTCTTTCCCGATTTGGTATTCTACCATATACCTCAGCATAGATATATTGTTGTAGAACTAAAAGCGGTTAAATTTATCCCTGAGTATGCCGGCAAGCTCAACTTCTATGTCACAGCTGCAGACAAGCTATTGCGAGGTGAAACTGATAATCCCTCTGTAGGTTTGCTTATTTGTAAATCCACAGATAAAACCATCGTAGAATGGTCGCTGCAAGATATACAGAAGCCTTTGGGTGTGGCAACCTACCAGTTACAAGAAGTGGTTGAACGAACCATCGTGGAAATCGAAAACAGAAAAGAAAACGTGTAGATGCTCATGGGGCAAAGTCCTAAAATGTTTCATTAAACAACAAGGTGGTTTTAATGATGTTTTAGGTGTATTCCCCTACAATAGATTTAACCCCGAAGGTAAACAAATACTTTCGGGGTTATTTCTTTACAATGAATCTCCGGCAAAGAGGGGATCTTCGGGCATCACCATGATTGGTTTCTGGTCGTACTGCTTCAATGTCTCGGGCGATACGTATTGCTTGTCGACGACGAGACGGAACATGTATTCGTTGAACCAGCGGTCGGTCATGATGAGACAACCGCTCTGACCGTACGACGGTCCCCATGAGTTCTCCACTTTCCATTTCTTCGGCTTGCCGTTCGCGTCTAAGTCGACCGCCGTAAGTGTCATGGCATGGGTGCTGCCGCTATCGAAGGTGGCGATGCGCTGAGCCTTGTCCATGTTGAAGGATGTCCCGAAGAGTGAGCCATAGTCGTAGTTCTCGGTGTCGAGATAGCCGCGCTTGCGGTCGAACTGCTTCCCTACGTCGTAGCTGCTGTATAGCTTGCGTCCGTCCTTCAACGAGGCGATTGCCAACTGGGCGATGTCCTCCATCGGCAGATTCAGGTACTTCCAGTTGGTGCCGTCGTAGGTATGGCGGTCGTATTCCACCTCAAAGGTCTTGTAATAGGGGCGGCGCGGGTCGTTCATCACCATGATGAACGTGCCTTTCAGGGGTGCTCCCACCGTCTCCTGATAGAACTCCTTGGGGGTGTACTTGCGAGGCTCGCCCTTCTGCTTCCCGTTCTTGTCGACATGTGCATACGTGAACTCCTTCACCGGTTCGCCTAACGTGAGGCAGAGCATGTCATAGACCGTGGAGAGCATCTCCGTCTTTCTCTTCTTGATGTCAGCCGGTTTCTTCTTGTCTGCCACCATCTGTCTCAGTTCGAGTGCGAACTCGCGGAGCTTGGAGGCGACGAGCCGTGCCATCCTGCTGGTGTTCTCTGCCGAGTAGGTTTCTGGTACGACACGCATGGGGACGAGTCCGTACTTCTCTGCCAGGTCGGAGACGCCGCAGAACGTACCGCCGTCGTTGATGGGGTTCTTGAAGAAGAACTGCACGCGGATGTCGTCGATGGGCTTCTTGGCATTGTCGATGGAGCCCTGCAGCATCAGGTTGGCTTTCTCCAGCTGGTCATAGAAGAACAGGTAGTCGTGTGAGAACTCCACGGCAAGAGTGTCGTTGTGCCGTTTGGCAAAGTTGGCGCGTAGCACGTTCAGTCCTGAGAACATCCAGCAGCGTCCAGACGACTTCTGGTCGTGGATGGACTGCTTGGGAGTCTCCACGCTGAAAGAGGTGTCGAAAGCGCCCTGGTTGGCGAAGTTCTTCGTGAGGTCGTCGATAGGGTTCGCAGCAATCGCATTGAACAGAGCCTTCTGCTGGGGTGTTGCCGCATGAGCCTTCTCGAGTTGCTGAAGCATCTGTGCGGAGATGCCCCCGTCGTTCTGGGCAGCCGCCATGCCGCTGACGGTCAGCAGGATGCCCATTAAGAGTGTTTTCTGTTTCATGTGAATCATCATTTATCGTTGTTACTTGTTAGTTTCCGTGGCAGGTGTCTGTTTCTCGTCCCATTCCTCAAGGATTTTCCGGGCTCTCTTCAGGTGTTTCTTATCCCTGCGGCGCCGCTTGTCAAGCAGGCTGGAGAAGTCGAAGCTGGCAACACCCTTCGGTGCCAGCATTGCCCCTTCGCTGGCGGCGTTGCTCACCCATCCCTCTATCATCGCCGCCACTCGCGGGTCGAGCTCTGAGACGATCACCTCGGGAAGCAGATGTTCGTTGGGCAACAGATACATTGTGTCGGTCACCTCCTTTGCCAGCAGCTTCTCCTTTCCGTAGCGCACATGGCTGAACATCACGCTATCGAAAGGCTCTCCGATGTCCACCCTGCCCTGCTTATCCGTGAAGACGATCATGCGGTTATCAACTTTTACAGACACGTCAGGGATGATCTGATAGGTGTCCATATCCACTACCACGATGCTCCGGTGCGTCTGCGCCATCACGGGGAGACAGAACAAAGAGAGTATCAGAATCGTTTTAAATATCTTCATCTTTCTTCTCGTTTATCATGCAAAGGTAAGGAGTTAAAAGAAAAATACAGAATGGTGGCGGCAAGTATTAAGAAGAATTAGACAAAAACAACGATATTTGATGGTTGGTGTCAGACCGAAAAAGCGACAATTATTTTGTAGTTCAACCAAATAACATTATCTTTGCAAAGTTATTCGTAACAGGAACTGCATGGATAAAGAGAAATTCAATCTTCTGAACCAAATAAAATACCCCTCCGACCTGCGTCGTCTGAGTATCGGACAGCTGCCGGAGGTCTGCAGGGAACTGCGTGAAGACATTGTAGAAGAGCTGTCGGTAAACCCCGGTCACCTCGCCTCGTCGCTGGGAGTGACCGAGCTGACCGTTGCCCTTCACTATGTCTATGACACCCCTAACGACCTCCTTGTCTGGGACGTAGGTCATCAGGCATACGGCCATAAGATTCTCACCGGCCGGCGCGAGACGTTCTGCACGAACCGTAAGCTGCATGGTCTGCGCCCCTTCCCCACGCCTCTTGAGAGCGAATACGACACGTTCACCTGCGGTCATGCCTCGAACTCCATCTCTGCCGCATTAGGAATGGCGGTGGCAAACAGAGACCGTCATGTCGTTGCCATCATCGGCGACGGAGCCATGAGCGGCGGTCTTGCCTTCGAGGGACTGAACAACGTGTCGAGCACTCCCAATGACCTGCTCATCGTGTTGAACGACAACGACATGTCGATAGACCGTGCCGTGGGAGGCATGGAGAAGTATCTGCTGAACTTAGACACCAACGCCACCTATAATAAGATACGTTTCAAGGCATCGCAATGGCTCCATGCGCGTGGTCTGATGAGTGAAGACCGCCGGAAAGGACTCATCCGCCTGAACAACGCCATCAAGTCGGCGCTCAGTCACCAGCAGAACATCTTCGAGGGCATGAACATCCGCTACTTCGGTCCCTTCGACGGGCACAACGTCGAAGAGCTTGTCCGCATCCTCAATCAGCTGAAGAACATGAGAGGTCCGAAGCTGCTGCATCTGCATACCACCAAGGGAAAGGGCTACAAGCCCGCCGAGGAGTCGGCAACCATCTGGCATGCTCCGGGCAAGTTTGATGCGGAGACCGGCGAGCGGATATGCTCCAATGATGAGACGCTCCCTCCCAAGTATCAGGACGTGTTCGGTCATACGCTCCTACGGCTGGCAAAGGAGAACCCCAGGATTGTGGGTGTCACTCCCGCCATGCCTTCGGGCTGTTCGATGAACATCATGATGAAGGAGCTGCCCAAGCGTACGTTTGACGTGGGCATCGCCGAGGGACATGCCGTCACGTTCTCAGGCGGCATGGCAAAAGAAGGACTGCAGCCCTTCTGCAACATCTATAGTGCGTTTGCCCAGCGAGCCTACGACAACATCATCCACGACGTGGCTGTGCTCAACCTCCCTGTGGTGCTCTGTCTCGACCGTGCCGGACTGGTCGGTGAAGACGGGGCGACGCATCACGGTGCCTTCGACCTTGCCGCCTTGCGGTGCATCCCCAACCTGACCATCTGCTCTCCATTGAACGAGCGAGAACTGGTGAATCTGATGTACACCGCTCAGTTGCCAGACAAGGGAACCTTCATCATCCGCTATCCGCGAGGCCGCGGTGAATTCCCGCTGGCATCACCCGAGGACAAGCCCGTGTGGGAACAGCCGTTTGAGGAGATTCCCATAGGCAAGGGACGGAAGCTGAAGGAAGGAAAGGGGACGGCGGTGCTGAGCATCGGACCTGTCGGCAACAACGTGGCAGAAGCCGTCCGTGACACGGAAGCCGCCCATTACGACCTGCGCTTCCTGAAGCCTCTCGACGAAACATTGCTACACGAGCTGGGACAAAACTTCAAGCATATCATCACGGTGGAAGACGGAGTGAGAAACGGAGGCATGGGCAGTGCCGTCCTCGAATGGATGAGCGACCACGACTACCATCCGCACGTCGTCCGTCTGGGACTGCCCGACGAGTTTGTGGAACACGGAACAGTTGCCGAACTCCAGCACATCGTCGGACTGGATGCCGGGAACATCAGGAAGACGTTGTCTGAGATCAACAATTAATGCTATTTATTTATCATTCATTATGAAAATCATCATAGTAGGAGCATACGCCATCGGAACCCATCTCGCCCGGCTTCTGTCGAGAAACAACCACGACACGATTCTTATCGACTCTGACGAGAACCGTCTTTCCAACATCGGCAGCGACTACGACCTGATGACCATTCAGGCATCTGTCTCCCGCATCAAGACGCTGACGGATGCAGGTGTCAGCAGCGCAGACCTTTTCATCGCCGTCACCCCGGATGAAAACCTGAACATGAATGCGTGCATGCTCGCCAAGTCGTTAGGTGCCAAACGAACCGTTGCAAAGATTGACAACAGCGAATATATCAACCCGCGATTCAAACAGATATTCGACCGTGTGGGAATCACCTCGCTCATCTATCCGGAGAATCTGGCGGCGCGTGACATTGCCAACGGACTGAAGATGTCGTGGGTGAGACAACGCTGGGACGTGCACGACGGTGCGCTCGTGATGCTCGGCATAAAGCTTCGGGAAGGTTGTGAGATTCTGAACAATCCGTTGAAGGAACTCTGCAAGCCCGAGTCACCCTACCACATCGTTGCCATCAAGCGCGTCAACGAGACCATCATCCCCCGTGGAGACGATGTCCTGATGTTGCATGACATTGCCTACTTCATGACGACACGCCCGTATATCCCCTATATCCGCAAGATTGTAGGGAAAGAGCATTATGTGGATGTCAAGAATGTGATGATCATGGGAGGCGGTGCCACGGCAGTACGTGCCACCTGTATGATGCCCGAGTACATGAACGTCAAGATCTTTGAGGCGAACGAAGCCCGATGCGACAAACTCAACGAGCTTATCGACACCGACCGCGTGATGGTCATCCATGCCGACGGTAGGGATGTCAGCGTGCTGATAGAAGAAGGCATCAAGAACACACAGGCATTCGTTGCCCTGACGGGAAACGCCGAGACCAACATCCTGGCTTGCCTTACCGCCAAGCGGATGGGCGTGAGAAAGACCGTTGCCATGGTAGAGAACTTCGACTATGCCAGTATGGCGGAAAGTCTTGACATCGGTACCATCATCAACAAGAAGGCACTGGCGGCAAGCTACATCTATCAGATGATGCTGGATGCCGACGTCAATAACATCAGGTTCCTGATGTCCGCCAATGCCGATGTGGCAGAGTTCACGGCACAACCCGGCTCGAAAGTCACCAAGAAGAAAGTGTTCGAATTAGGACTGCCCAAGGGAGCCACCATCGGAGGACTTGTCAGGAACGGTGAGGGACACCTCGTAAGCGGTGGTACACAGATAGAAGCAGGCGACTCGGTCGTGGTGTTCTGCTATGACATCAATATGTCGAAGATTGAAAAATATTTCCGCTGATGCTGAACTATAAGATTATTTCCAATATCCTCGGGACGCTGCTTTTCATTGAGGCAGCGATGATGACATGGTGCATGACCATGGCTTTATTCATGGACGAAGACGACTCCATCGCCTTCATCATCTCCGTCATCCTGACAATACTTGGAGGTATCGTCTTCAAATATCTTGGAAGGAATTCGGATAACTCGCTGGGACGAAGAGAGGCTTATCTGCTTGTCACACTCACATGGATTATCTTCAGCCTATTCGGTTCGTTCCCGTTTATCATCAGCGGTTACATCACCAACTTCACCGATGCCTACTTCGAGACCATCTCAGGTTTCACCACGACCGGATGCAGCATCCTTGACGATGTGGAGAGTCTTCCGCACGGCATCTTGTTCTGGAGGACGATGACACAATGGATCGGCGGTCTGGGAATCGTGTTCTTTACGATTGCCATTATCCCTTCGCTTGTGGGAGGAAACGTGAAGGTCTTCTCGGCGGAGGCGACAGGTCCCATCCGTGCCAAGATGCACCCCCGACTAAGTACGACCGCCAAATGGATCTGGAGCATTTACCTGTTTCTTACGGTTGCCTGTTGCATCTGCTATTATCAGGCGGGGATGGATCTCTTCGACAGCTTCAACTATGCCATGACAACAACGGCTACGGGCGGCTTCTCCACCCATAATGCCAGTACGGGCTATTTCCATAACCCATACATCGACTACACCGCCATCGTGTTTATGTTCCTCTCAGGTACAAGCTTCACCCTGCTCTACACGACCCTCTTCAAAGGACGATTCAAACAGTTCATCAAGAATTCTGAGTTCAAGTTTTACATCATTATCGTGTTGATAGCCTCGGTGGCAATCATGTATTTCCTGATTCGCTACAACGACTATCAGCTGTCGGATGCTATCCGGGTGAGCCTCTTCCAGGTTACTTCATTCATTACCACAACGGGAATCTTCAACGATGATGCTGCCCAATGGCACCATACGACATGGGTCATATTGAGTATCTGTATGTTCCTCGGTGCCTGTTCCGGTTCGACAAGCGGAGGCTTCAAGTGCATCAGAACCGTGATGCTTCTCACCATTCTGAGAAACGAGGTACGCCGTATTCTCCATCCCAGAGCCGTGCTTCCGGTAAAGGTGAACGACAACACCATCCCCTACTCCTCCCAGGTGACGCTGCTTGCGTTCCTTGCCGCCTACATGCTCTTGTGTCTCTTCACCTATTTCATTATGATTCTCGCAGGTGTTGACAGCACGAATTCCATCACCATTTCCCTCAGTTGTGCAAGTAATGTAGGTCCGACGCTCGGATTGGAAATCGGTCCGACAATGTCGTGGGGAATCCTTCCAGACCTGGTAAAATGGATGTTGTCAATCCTGATGCTGATGGGACGTCTTGAGATATTCACGGTACTTGTCCTCTTTACCCGTTCCTACTGGAAAGAGAACTAACCAGTCATCAAATGACAAAGACATAAAAACAACATAATATAACTAATAAGAAAAGCGCAAACAAATGAAACCATTCAAATTTAAACCACTATTAAAACAAACATTGTGGGGAGGCGATAAGATTATCGCCTTCAAACAATTGGACGAACAACTCCCGAATGTCGGAGAGAGTTGGGAAATCAGTGGTGTGGCAGGCAATGAAACCATCGTGAGTGAGGGTGCATTTGCCGGTAAGACACTGAATGCGTTGGTCAGCGAACTGAAAGACAAGCTCGTAGGAAAAGAATGCTATCAGCTCTTCGGCGACGAGTTCCCCCTGCTCATCAAGTTCATCGACGCACACCAAGACTTGTCTATCCAGGTTCATCCCACCGATGAGATTGCCCATAAGCAAGACAAAAAACGTGGGAAAACCGAGATGTGGTATATGATGAAATCCGATGCCGGTGCCAAACTATTCAGTGGTCTGAAAAAGCAGATCACGCCGGAAGAGTACGAGCAGATGGTAGAAAACGACACCATCTGTGATGCACTGGCACAATACACCGTCAATGAAGGCGATGTCTTCTTCCTCCCGGCAGGACGCATTCACTCCATCGGAACAGGCTGCTTTCTGGTAGAGATACAAGAGACGAGTGATGTCACCTATCGCATATACGACTACAAGCGTCGAGACAAAAACGGCAACTACCGCGAACTACACACGAAGCTTGCGGCAGAGAGCATCAACTATCATGTGGAAAAAGACTACCGGACACATTACGTTCCTCAAAAGAATCAGGGCGTACAACTCGTACAAAGTCCCTATTTCAACACATCCCTCTACGATCTGGATGAACGGATGCTCATCGACTACTCAGAACTCGACTCCTTTGTCATCCTCATCGGAATGGAAGGACATGCGGAAATCACGGATAACGAAGGCAACACGTTCGGTCTGAAGGCAGGAGAAACCATCCTTATCCCTGCAACGACGAAGACCATATCAGTCGAAGGAAACATTAAATTCTTAGAAACATTCTAAGATACCGATACAGAAATGCCATAGTAACGGACAACTTGTTACTATGGCATTTCCTTTTTCTGGGCCTTATTAAGCAATTGCTCCACATCTCTCAGGATGTGCTGGAACGGCTCAGAACTGGTATATCCGATATTCTTCTTCAAGACACTTTCGATGCTTTCAATGCTCTTATTGTAGCATGAGAGTTCATTACGGCGCTGGACGCTATGAACACTCTGCTCGGTTATCTCACGTTCACGCTCGCGTCTCAGCTCATCGCATACCTTTTTCAACATCGGCACCACCACCTTATCAAAAAGATGATGCCCCTGAATATATAAATAGGTGTTCTCAGGTGACACTCCCAACTGCTTAATCTCTTCCTTAACGGCAAGATAACGCTCTTTGGCATCGGGATTCTCCAATTGCAGTTGTCTTATCTTCGTCCCCACCTTGTGCCGTACACGCTTGATAATGGCTGCGGCATTAGCCACGGAGAAATTACCCGTCTCGACAATTCTATTGAAGTCGACGATGGTGAAGTCCTTATAATTGGGCGAACGATAATACATGATACTCCAGACGAACAACGGGAAGATAGCCAGAGAATATTGTTTGAGATATTCTTCAAAGTCAAAGATGCTATGGTCGTTGAGCGTGACGGCAACACAAACATTGTGCAAAGAAGGGGCATAGCATTGCAGGTTCTCAATGGCATAGGCGTATGTGTGAAGGATATAGGGATTGCCGAGTATCTCCTTAGACACCGCCGTACTACCCTGTTCAAGATAATCATAGTCGGCATCTACACATGCAATCATGTCCGTCCCGACACTTTCAGAAAGCAGCCGCATCATGGCGGCTTTCTTTCCTCTGTCAAGCCGATTCATACGGGTGGGCAGCAACACCTCAAAATAACGGGTTTCGTCTTCAAACCGCGTCAGGACAGAGCGCCAGAAGAAAATGTCATCATAGCTCTCCACATAGGCAGCTATCCTACGCCGGGCATTCTTTGAAGTCAGCTTGTTGGCAGCTTCAAAGTAATATGAATTAAGATTATCCTTCAGTCTCTGACTCATCCCGCAATAATATCGCTAACCTCTGTGACATGATCAATCCATCCCTTCATGATAAGTGCCGGCGAATGGGTGGTGAGGATGATCTGCACATTGGGATTCAGTTCTACAATAAGGTCGATGAGCTGCTTCTGCCATTCGATGTGCAATGACACTTCCGGCTCGTCCATGAAGAGCACATAAGGCTGCTGGTCCTGGACAAGGACGGTAAGGAGAATGGCAAGAATCTGTTTTTCTCCGCTCGACAACTGATAAGGGGCAAGCGTTTCGTTGTTCTGCATAAAGGCGACCTCGTTCTCAGCCCTGAGAATCGTTTTCCCCGTACTGGCAAACAAGTTATCAACAATATCCTGGAACCTGCGCTTCGGGACACTCAACTCCTGTGCTTTCTGGGCAGCATCCGGCTCGCCGCTCTGCAAGATGGCGATAATCCTGTTGCCGACATTGACCTGATAGTCGAGATACTTGCGCTGGAGATGATACAACTGGAAGTCGAGGGCAGAGACAATACGAGAATCAACATGAGCCATGGTTCCCAAATCCAGAACCGGACTGTCCAACGAACGAATCAGATCGTAGCGTATCCACTTTGCATCTTCGGGAAACACGCGAAGGTGTACGCCTTTGAGCATGTGAGAAGGGAACTCCCCACCAGCACTCAGACCTCTTACCACCTTATTTAATATAGTACTCTTGCCTACACCATTCACTCCGCTCAGTATGTTCACACGACGGTCTAAATTCCAAATGATATGATGCATGCCACTCCAAAGACTTTCAATCTCAATCTGTTCTATGTATTCCGCGTACTTTTGCATGATACTGAATTGTTGGTTCTGACTGCAAATTTAATAAATTCTTTTATATTTGCAAACTGACACGATGAATTATTTGTGGAGATTAAAAAACCTTTAAAATATGGGCTCTCTGATACCGTTTGCACGGCTTTTTCATTCAAATACCACAATCGTGGTAGGCAAAATGCCTTAAACGTGCTATTTGACGGTAGTTTTTTTCACCGTACCTTTGCAAACAGAAATCAACATTAAACATTTAAGTATTATGGCTAAGCAAAAAATTACAAAAAAACTGACGGAGCTGATTGGAAACACTCCATTACTCGAACTTAACAAGTTTTCGGAAAACAAGGGACTCTCTACCCCGCTCATCGCTAAAGTAGAGTTCTTCAATCCAGGCGGAAGCGTAAAAGACCGTATCGCACTTGCGATGATTGAAGATGCGGAAAAGAAAGGGATTCTGAAACCAGGAGCAACCATCATCGAACCGACCAGTGGCAACACCGGTGTCGGACTGGCTCTGGTCAGTGCCGTAAAGGGCTATCACCTCATCCTCACCATGCCGGAGACCATGAGTATTGAACGCCGCAATCTGGTGAAGGCGTATGGTGCCGAGGTTAGACTTACATCAGGAAAAGACGGTATGCCTGGCGCTATCCGTGCCGCCGAAGAACTACGCGATAGCATTCCTGGCAGCATCATCCTGCAGCAATTCGAGAACCCGGCAAATCCCGAAAAGCATTATCTGACGACTGGTCAGGAGATATGGAACGACACGGACGGGGAAATCGACATCTTCGTGGCTGGTGTGGGAACCGGAGGAACCGTCTCGGGAGTAGCCAAAGCCCTGAAGGAGAAGAATCCGAATATCAAAGTCATTGCCGTTGAGCCCGCGTCGTCTCCCGTCCTGAACGGTGGACAAAGCGGTCCGCATAAGATTCAAGGTATCGGTGCCGGCTTCGTTCCTAAGACTTACAGTTCCGAACTCATTGACGAGGTGCTTGACATCGAGAACGATGATGCCATCCGCACAGGTAGGGAGCTGGCTCGTACAGAAGGTCTGCTCGTTGGTATCTCATCCGGTGCAGCCGTATTCGGTGCCTTGCAAATTGCCAGCCGTCCGGAGAATGCAGGGAAAAAGATTGTCGCATTGCTCCCCGACACCGGAGAGCGTTATCTCTCCACCGTATTATTCGCCTTCGATGAATATCCGCTATAATTGTTTTACTACATCCAATGTACAACTACTCTTACGCAAACGCTTGGTTTCCGACTTCCGGAAACTGAGCGTTTATCTTTAAAATATATTCTTACACTTTTCCTTTTTCCGGATAAATTTCTTATCTTTGCGTTATCATTATCAAATGATAGATTATAGGTTTTAAGATTAAATTTATCCATCAATAAACATGCAAACAAGCAAATATCTGATAGCCAACGAACGGGATGGACAATGGGGACTGACAATCAGCACCATCGGCTATGAGGAGATTATGCCTGGAGACTCTTATCCCACAAAAGGGCATGCTGACGGCTATTATTTTGACCTGCAGAAAGGACGCATACTCAATGAATACCAACTTTTATATCTGACAGAAGGAGAAGGCATCTTTGAATCAACCAACCAGAAGCCTACGCGAATCAAGCAGGGAGACCTGTTCCTGTTGTTCCCCGGCGAATGGCACACCTATCACCCCCTCCCTACTAAGGGATGGAAAAGCTACTGGCTGGGGTTCAAGGGGAAAAACATGGACGACCGTGTACGTGCCGGGTTCCTCTCACCTACTAAGCCCGTCTATTCTGTCGGCTTTAGTAGTGAGATTGTCCACCTCTACGAAGAGGCTTTCGCAAAGGCAAAGGAAGAGGCGGCATACGCACAACAGACATTGGCAGGCATCGCCAACCATCTCATCGGCTTGATGTATTCACTGGAGCGCAACAATCTGCTGAATAAAGACCAGAACAGAGTTGACATGATCAATCGTGCCCGTCTGCGTATCCGTGAGGCTCTGGAGAGCAATCTGACCATCCAACAAGTCGCCCAGGAGTTGGGAATCAGCTATTCGAATTTCCGGAAACTATTCAAGGAATATACCGGAGTAGCCCCTTCGATGTACCAGCAGGAATTGCGACTACAAAGGGCTAAAGAGATGCTTTCAACCACCAACATGAGCATCAAGGAAATAGCCTACAGGCTAAACTTTGAGAGTCCCGACTACTTCTCTTCAAAATTCAAAATCAAGACTGGCATAAAGCCCAGCGACTTCCGTTCAGAAACGAGATAAAGGATTCAGTCTATAAATGATTAATATACGAAAACTTGAAGCCGAACTTTGGGAATCGGCAGACCTATTAAGACAAGGTAGCAAACTTACGAGCAGCCAGTATTGTATGCCCGTGCTTGCACTATTGTTCCTGCGCTATGCCTATAGCCGATACAAAATGGTGGAGGCAGAGATATTGGAAAACCGCCCAAGCCGAGGCGGACGTGTGATGCCCGTAGAGCCAAACGACTTTGCTGCCAAGAGTGCATTGTATCTTCCTCGTGAAGCACAGTTCGATTTCCTCGTGAATCTACCCGACAACATTGTTTCTGCTGGTTTGAAGACGAAAGACGGACAGGATATAAATTCTTTGGGTGAGGCTGTAAACAATGCCATGCAAGTGGTGGAAGACCAAAGTGAACAATTGACGGGTGTACTTCCTAAAACCTACACGATGTTTGCCGATGACCTGTTGCGAGAATTGCTTCGTATCTTCAATAACAAGACCATTGATGAAGTAGGTGGCGATATTATCGGACGCATTTACGAATATTTCCTATCCAAGTTTGCCAAGGCTGTAGCCAGTGACGATGGTGTTTTCTTTACGCCAAAATCTTTGGTGAAGATGCTTGTCAATGTATTGGAACCCAAGCAAGGCGTGATGTTGGACCCAGCCTGTGGTAGTGGTGGTATGTTTGTGCAAACGGGTGACTTCGTGAATGCTTCAGGCTACAACGCCAACACTAATATGACCTTCTACGGACAGGAGAAAGTGGAATATAATGCCCAACTCTGTTTGATGAACATGGCGGTACATGGCTTGAATGGACGGATCGTGTCTGGTGATGAAGCCAATACCTTCTATCATGATGCCCACAACTTGGCAGGAAAGTGTGATTATGTGATGGCTAATCCTCCGTTTAATGTAGATAAGGTGAAAGCAGAGTCGGCTTCTGCCGCAGATCGTCTGCCCTTTGGCTTGCCTGGCGTGAATCAGAAGACCAAGGAGATAGGCAATGCTAACTATCTTTGGATTAGTTACTTCTATGCTTATCTGAATGACCACGGTCGTGCAGGCTTCGTCATGGCAAGTTCGGCTACCGATAGTGCCAACAAAGACCGCGACATTCGTGAGAAACTGGTTCGAACGGGTGATGTGGATGTTATGGTGAGTGTGGGCAACAACTTCTTCTACACCCTCTCGCTCCCTTGCTCGCTGTGGTTCTTTGATAAGGCAAAGCGTTTAGAGAATAAGAATCGTGTACTTTTCATTGATGCCCGCAACTATTATACCGTTGTTGACCGTACTCTTAATGAATGGTCAGAATGGCAATTGAAAAATTTGCAAGCTATTGTCCATCTGTATCGTGGAGAACAGAACAAGTATAAGTCGCTTATCAATGAGTATTGGAATGCACTTAGCGAACATGCCGAGAGACATGACTCTTATTCTTGGCAAGATCGTGACATGACTTTCGAGAAAGCCCTCGGTGTACTCAGCTCCGAGGAGGCGATGTACAAAACGTATATCAAAGACCAACAAGATGCCCTCAAAAAGACAAAAGGGAAAAAGGAGAAGGATGAACTGAAGGCTGTCATTGCCTCCAATGAGGCGGAACTTGCTGTTACTCTTGAAGCCAAGGATATGGTAAACGAAGCCATTTGGCTCACTTCGAAGTTCGGTCTTGAAGGCGAATATCAGGATGTGCTTGGTCTTTGCAAAATTGCAACCATCGATGAAATCAGTGAGAAGAACTACAGCCTTACTCCCGGTGCATACGTGGGTGTTGCTGAAGTCGAGGACGATGGCGTTGACTTCCATGAGCGTATGAACGAAATCCATACAGAACTCGCCTCACTCAACAAAGAAGCCAACGTGCTAATGAGCGAGATAATGAAGGAATGGGAAACTCTTAACACGAAGTAAATCATGGCAAAAGAGATAAAACCAATAGTGTCAACCGATATTTCAGCAATGGGTACAGTAGTTGGAAAAATGATGAATGACCTCCGCCAAATCATTGACGAAGCGCGAATCCATGTGGCATCTACAGCCAACTATGAGCTTACCATGATGTACTGGCATATTGGCGAGCGAATTAACCGCGACGTGCTTGGAAATGAACGAGCTACATACGGAAAACAAATTATCGCAACAGTGTCACGACAATTACAAGCATGGTATGGTAGTAAGGGCTTTGAGGAGAGAACAATTAGGAGAATGGTACAATTTGCGCAAGAATTCCCTGATTGGCAAATAGTGTCACCGCTGGTGTCAAAATTGTCTTGGACTCATTTCCTGACTATTATGACACTGAAAGACCCACTTCAACGAGAGTTTTATCTTACAATGGCAGCAAACGAGAGGTGGAGTAAACGTACACTTCAATCAAAGATTGATGGAATGCTTTACGAGCGTACTGCATTGTCGTCAAAGCCTGAGGAAGTTGTAAAACAGGAACTTGCCAATGTTAGAGATAATAAAGTTGTTTCTCCTGAAGTAGTATTCAAAAGCCCTTATTTCCTTGAATTTACTGGATTAAAAGGCTTGTATAGCGAGAAGGACTTGGAAGACAGTCTTGTAGCACATCTGGAACAGTTCATTCTTGAACTTGGAAATGGGTTCTGCTTTGTTGAGCGTCAAAAGCGTATGATTATTGATGGAGAGGATTTCTATCTTGACCTGCTATTCTACCACCGCAAACTACATCGCCTAATTGCCATTGATTTGAAACTCGGTCGTTTCAAAGCTCAATACAAAGGTCAGATGGAGCTGTATTTACGTTGGCTTGAGCAGAATGAAATGGAGCCAGGGGAAGAAACTCCACTTGGTCTTTTACTTTGTACTGAAGGTAGTGAGGAACAGATTGAACTTCTCCAACTCGATAAATCGGGAATAAAGGTGGCTCAGTATATGACAGAACTGCCTCCGCGCGATGTCCTCGTACAACAGATACAAAAGTCCCTTGAAGTTGCAAAAGCTAAATGGGAAAATGGACGAAAGGAGGATGAAGAATGAGCGAGTGGAAATGCTATAAACTTAGTGAGATTTCATCTTTGAGTAATGGTATAAACTTTGATAAGTCTGCCTATACTCGGGGGGTGAAATTGATTGGTGTGTCCGACTTTAAGAATAGAATACATCCAGATTATGATTCACTTCAAGAGGTTGATTCCAAAGTCGTAAAAAGTGGAGATTATTTGGAAAAAGGAGATATTGTATTTGTTCGTTCCAATGGCAATAAAGAGTTGGTGGGTAGGTGCATGATGATTGATAGACATATTCCTGTAACATATTCTGGATTCTGCATAAAACTACGTTTTAAAGACAAGAAGTTATTTGAGCCTGCTTTTTTCAATTATATGTTTAGAACAAGACATTTTAAAAAGTCAATGACAGGAACCGCTGTCGGAGCAAACATACAAAATCTCAGTCAATCAAGGTTAGGTAATTGTGAAGTCAATGTGCCTGATATTGAAACACAAAAAAGAATTGCCACCATTCTTTCCCGCTACGACTCTTTGATAGAGAACTATCAGAAGCAGATAAAGTTGTTGGAGGAAGCAGCACAGCGACTCTATAAGGAATGGTTCGTTGACCTCCACTTCCCCGACCACGAAAACACCAAGATTGTCGATGGTGTGCCTGAGGGGTGGGAGAAGAAGAAAATCGGTGATGTTGTTGTCTATTACGATAAACAAAGAAAGCCCCTATCTTCTATGCAAAGAATGAATATGGAAAAAATCTATCCATACTATGGGGCAGCAGCGTTAATGGATTATGTTGATAGTTACTTGTTTGATGGCATTTATTTGTTGCTTGGCGAAGACGGTACCGTTATAACGCCAGATAATTTCCCTGTTTTGCAATACGTATGGGGTAAGTTTTGGGTAAACAATCATGCTCACGTTTTAAGGGGCAAAGATGGCATAAGTACGGAATTTTTGTACTCGATGTTTAAAGAAATGCCAATTGCTGATGTCGTAACAGGAGCAGCTCAGCCAAAAATTAGTCAAGGTAGGCTTTCTGATAAAAAAATCCTAATGCCTTCTTTAGGACTGATACAAGAATGGTCAGGAATAGCGAAACACTATTTTGGAAGGATAAGAGTGATAACTGAGCAAATCCGCCTCCTAACCGAAGCTCGCGACCGCTTGCTTCCGAAACTGATGAGTGGCGAGATAGCAGTATAACGTAACGATAAAAATAGAACAAGAAATATGTATATACCACCATTTACAATAACAGAGAAGATGCTGCATCTGGTATCAGATATATCAGAGCAGGTGGGCATTCTCAATGCAAGATTGGGAGAAGATATTCCTTCACCCATGCTTCGCAAGAAAAGCCAGATAAAGACCATTCACTCGTCGCTGGCCATAGAGAATAACACGCTATCGCTGAAGCAGGTGACTGATATTATAGATGGTAAGCATGTGTTAGGTGCGCCTGACGAGATACAAGAGGTGAAGAACGCTGTTGAAGCCTATCACCTGATGACTCAGTTGGACGCATTCAAGGAAAAGGATTTGTTGAAGGCTCATGGACTCATGATGAAAGATCTGGTACGCAACGCAGGACATTATCGCTATGATGGTGTAGGCGTATTCGATGGTAATGGCAACTGTCTGCACATGGCTCCACCACCTGAGCGCGTGCCAGAACTGATGGGTGACCTCTTCCAATGGGTTAAGACATGTAAGACGCATCCACTTATCTATTCGTGCGTTTTTCACTATGAGTTTGAGTTTATTCATCCCTTTATTGATGGCAATGGTCGTATGGGGCGCTATTGGCAAACGATGTTGCTCAGCCGTTGGAAAGGTATCTTTGCATGGCTGCCTGTAGAAACCATCGTAAAGGAACATCAGCAGGAGTATTACCATGTTATTCAGAAATGTGATCAAGCGGGTGAAAGCACGCTGTTCGTGGAATATATGTTGCGCTGTCTGCTTGATGCAATGGCTAATTATGACGATGATGACGCGGAAGTGCAGGATAAAATACAGGATAAAGTGCAGGATAAATTCCCTGAAGTATCTCAGCCTGTATGGGATGTATTTGACATCATTCGCAATAATCCTAAAGTAACAGTCAACTCCATTTGCGAGCAGATAAACTTGAAGGAACGACAGATATACAAGCATATTGCACAACTAAAATCCTTAGGACTAATTGTTCGTGTGGGAAGCAATAAGACGGGTTATTGGAAAGTAAATTTATAACGATATGGCAAAGGACTATAGCGAAGACCAACTGATACAACGGAGTGCAGCCGAGTTGCTGGAGAAGGAACTGGGTTGGACGAGCGTGTATGCCTTTGATAAGGAGGTGCTCGGCGTGAATGGAACGTTGGGGCGTAACTCTTATCATGAGGTATTGCTAACAGAACGCTTCCGCAAGGCATTAAAGACGTTGAATCCTTGGCTGACGGATAAGCAGTTGGGCGAGGCTGTGGAGCGTATGACAGAGCATATCAGTTCGCAAACGCTGATGCAAATCAACGAGCAGAAGTATCAGTACATCAAGGATGGCATTCCCGTGACTCGTGTGAATCCAAATGGCGAGACGGAAGAAGTTCGTGCTAAAGTCATCGACTTTACATCGCCAGATAAGAACGACTTCCTTTGTGTCCGAGAGATGTGGGTGTATGGTGCGCTCTATCATCGTCGTGCTGACATCGTGGGCTTCGTGAATGGTCTGCCTTTGCTGTTTATGGAATTGAAGAACCACGACGTGGAAGTGGTGGATGCCTTCAACAAGAACTATCGTGACTATCTCGATACCATTCCGCAATTGTTCTATCACAATGCCTTCATCATGTTTAGCAATGGCTTGGAGGCACGAGTGGGAACCATCGACTCTAAGTGGGAGTTCTTCCATGAATGGAAACGACTGAAGGAAGAAGATGCTGGCAATATAGAATTGCCAACGATGTTACGAGGCATCTGTAAGAAAGAGAACTTTTTGGACTTGTTGGAAAACTTCATACTCTACGACCATAGTGGTGGACGGACAGCAAAGATTCTTGCTCGTAATCATCAATACTTGGGTGTGAATCAAGCGGCGGAAAAATATAGTAACCGCCAGTTATTAGATGGAAAGTTGGGTGTCTTCTGGCATACGCAAGGTTCGGGCAAGAGTTATTCCATGCTATTCCTCTCCCAGAAGATTCGGCGCAAGTTCGAAGGTTCGCCTACATTCTTGGTATTGACCGACCGCGACGAACTGAACAAGCAAATCAGCGACACCTTCGAAAACTGCGGTCTATTGGGTAATGTGAAGGCAAAAAAGTTTATTGCCAGCAGTAGCGAAGACTTAAAGACAAAATTGAAAGGCAATCCATCATTCATCTTCTCGCTCATTCAGAAATTCAACGATTCTAAGGCCGAACCTATCTATCCCGACCATGATATTATCGTGATGAGCGATGAGGCACATCGTACGCAGAATGGAATCTTTGCCGATAATCTGATGCACCTGCTTCCTACAGCCCATCGTATCGGGTTTACGGGAACACCATTGCTGTCCAATGACAATATCACCGCCCGTACATTTGGTGGCTATGTGAGTATCTACGATTTCAAACGTGCCGTTGAGGATAAGGCAACCGTTCCACTTTATTATGAGAACCGAGGCGAGAAGTTGAAAGACTTGAAGAATCCTGTCATCAATCAAGAAATAGCATCGGCACTGGAACAAGCGAGTGAACTGGATGCCTCACAATTGGCTAAGTTGGAAAGAGAATTCTCAAAAGAGGTTCATCTGTTAACGGCAGCCAAACGATTGCACTTGATTGCAAAGGATTTCGTGCAACACTATAGTGACTTATGGACTTCAGGAAAGGCGATGTTTGTATGTTATAATAAGGTGACGTGTGTGCGTATGTATAATTATGTGCAGGATTATTGGCAGCGCGAAATCAAGACATTGGAACAAACCATAGCCAATAGTACTTCTCAACAAGAGGCACAGGAACTGACACGAAAACTGGAATGGATGAAAGAGACAGATATGGCTGTTGTTGTCTCGCAAGAACAAAACGAGATACAGATATTCCAAAAGTGGGGACTTGACATCAAACCTCATCGTGAGCGAATGGAAAAGGAGGAGTTGGACAAGGCGTTCAAGGCTGATGATTCGCACTTACGTATCGTATTTGTCTGTGCCATGTGGTTGACTGGTTTCGATGTGAAGACCCTCTCGTGTCTCTACATCGACAAACCCATGAAAGCACACACGTTGATGCAGACTATCGCCCGTGCCAATCGTGTGTCAGAAGGAAAGACTAACGGCTTGATTGTCGATTACATTGGCATCGTGAAAGCATTGCGCCAAGCATTAGCAGACTATACGGCTAATCCTAAAGGGGGAGAAGGTGGAAACGACCCAACGATTGATAAAAAGGAGCTCATCAAACATGTCTTGGAAACGATTGTTGCTGCAACGACTTTTCTGAAAGAACACGGTTTTGATTTGGATGATTTAATCCAAGCTGAAAGTTTCGAGAAACTATCGTTGTTAAAAACTGCTGCCAATGCGATGTGCGAAACAGCTGAAATCAGAAAGTCGTATTGTACGTATGCAACCACTTTGTTGAAACTTTGGAAATACCTTGACCGCGAGGACATTACTCCTGAGATGAAGCAGCAGAAAGATGCCATAGAAGCTATTTACAAAGAGTTGCTGAAAAAGCGTAAACATGCTGATATCACAGACCTTAGCGTGGAAATCAATAGGATAGTAAATGAGCATGTGGAGGTTGATGCTGCGATGGTATCCGATTCACGCAAGTTTGACATTAGCGGAATAGACTTTGAACTGCTTCGTCGTGAGTTTGCCAAGAGCAGGGAAAAGAATCTGGTGATGAAAGACATTCAAGAACTATTGCAAGAGCGCATAGCGCAGATGTTGTCTGTAAATCCATCTCGTATCAATTTCTATGAGAAGTATCAAGAAATCATTCACGATTATAACAAAGAACAAAATCGTGTGACCATTGAGAAAACATTCGAGGAACTGACGAAACTCTCCCACGAACTGACAGAAGAAGAAAAACGCTACGTGCGCGAAGGCTTTGAGAACGACGAACAACTTTCGATGTATGATGTTCTGATGAAAGAAGACCTTTCAAAAGATGACATCAAGAAACTGAAGTCAGTAGCCAAAGAACTTTTAGAGATTATCAAGGCGCAATTAGAGACAATGGATCACCCATTTGACAAACAAGAAACCAAAGCAGCCATTATCATTACCATCCGCGATTTACTATGGAAGGAGCTTCCTGAGAGTTATTCTAATGAAAGCATCAACTATTACCGCGATGCCGTGTATCAGTATGTGAGTCAAAGATACGGAGGAGTGGCATAATCAATATCCAACTAAAAAAACTATTGTAACGTGTTTAGATTATTCCACGTTACAATAGTTTAAAATATTGGTTATATTCTCGGTTCTATTAGAATATAAAACTATCGAGCAACCAGTAGCTGATGATACCAGCCAGATAACCGACAAAGGCAATCCATGTGATACGCTTCATGTACCAGCCGAAGGTGATCTTCTCCAGTCCCATTACGACGACACCGGCAGCACTTCCGATGATGAGCATTGAACCTCCTACACCGGCACAGTAAGCAAGTAATTGCCAGAAGATACCGTCAACGGCCATTGCACCCTCGGCAGCAACAGGATACATGCCCATACATCCAGCCACGAGAGGAACATTATCGACAATTGAAGACAAGACTCCGATGATACCATTGATGAGGTAGTAATTGCCTGAGAATGCCGTGTTGAGTCCTTCACCAAGTGCAGTCAACACACCAACTTCCTGTAATACGGCAACAGCCATCAGGATACCGAGGAAGAACATGATGGTCGCCAGGTCAATCTTTGAAAGCAAGTCACTCACACGCTTAGCCATCGTATCGTCTTCAGAAGTGTTGTGATGGAAGATCTCTGTCACCGTCCAGAGAAGACCCAAAACTAACAGGATACCCATGAACGGAGGCAGATGGGTGATTGTCTTGAAAATAGGTACAAACACAAGACCGCCAACACCCAGCCAGAAGATAACATTGCGCTGCTTCTTCGTAAACTGACTGACTTCTGACTTGGGCAGATTCTGGGATTTCTCGAACTTTCCCTTGAGTGAATACTGTAAGATAAATGCCGGAATGACCATTGAGACAAGCGACGGAATGAAGATTTCCGTTATGACACCCTGTGTCGTGATTACGCCCTTTATCCACAACATGATGGTTGTCACGTCTCCAATTGGGGAGAAGGCACCTCCCGAGTTGGCAGAAATGATGATCAATGCCGCATAGATCAGGCGTTCTTCCCTTGCCTGTACCAATTTGCGAAGCACCATAATCATTACGATAGAAGTCGTCAGGTTGTCGAGGATAGCAGACAGGAAGAATGTCATGAAGGCAACACGCCACATCAGCTTCCGCTTAGAACGTGTCTTCATCACATCACGCACGAAGTTGAAACCGCCGTTTGAGTCGACAATTTCAACAATGGTCATCGCTCCCATCAGGAAGAAAAGAGTACCGGCAGCATCACCCAGATGATGTTCAATCACCTCAGCAATATGCCCCAGGATACCATCGGCGGCTATTCCCGGATAATAGGATTCTGGTCCCATCATCAACAGAGTCCAGCAGAACACACACATAAGCAGTGCTATGGCTGCTTTGTTGACTTTTGTCAGGCTCTCAAGTGCAATGCACAGATAGCCAATAACAAATACAATTACAATGAATAATGTTAATGTTGACATTTGGTTAGATATTAATTTTGTTGCGACAAAGATACGAAAGTTTTCTGAGTTATCATCTTACATTTACGGTTCAAATTAAAAAAATCAAAACTTTAGGGAGAAAAATCAAATAATAGTGCCAAGAACACCGCAATATACCTAACTTTGCAACAGAAAATCTATTAAAACCTAACATGAACAACAAAAAATATTTCTTTGCTGTTGACCTGGGAGCAACAAGTGGAAGAACGATCATCGGTACTTTGACCGATGGCAAATTTGATTTGGAAGAACTTACTCGTTTTGACAACAACCTCATTGAGCAGGGTGGACACTTCTACTGGGACATCTATGCCCTCTATTTTGAAATCATCAAAGGACTAAAGAAAGCCGCCCAACGCGACATTGAGATTTCCTCTATCGGTATCGACACATGGGGCGTTGACTTTGTTTGCATTGGCGACGACGGTGCCATCCTCCGTAACCCGCGTGCCTACCGTGATCCCATCACGTTTGATGCGATGGACGACTATCTGAAGCATGTCATTTCGAAAAAGGAAGTGTATGATGTGACAGGTATCCAATTCCTGAACTTCAACTCTATCTTCCAACTATATGCCATGAAACGCGAGGGGAACAGTGCTTTCAAGAATGCTCAGAAGATTCTCTTCGTTCCAGATGCTCTTAGCTGGATGCTTACAGGAAATGAGGTATGCGAATACACCATCGCCTCTACTTCCCAGTTACTGGATCCTCGTACCAAACAGTTGGACGAACGGCTATTGCAAAGTCTTGGACTCACCCGCTCAAAGTTTGGAAAGATGGTGAATCCGGGTACAGTTATTGGCGTATTGACCGACGAGGTACAGCGCATGACAGGACTGGGAGCCATTCCCGTCATAGCAGTGGCTGGGCACGATACAGGTTCTGCCGTAGCTGCCGTACCCGCAAAGAACGAGCAGTTCGCTTATCTGTCGAGTGGCACATGGAGTCTGATGGGCATTGAGATAAAAGATGCGGTTATTAGCGACAGGAGCTATGAACTGAACTTCACGAATGAAGGCGGCATAGAAGGGACGACACGCTTCCTAAAGAACATCTGTGGTATGTGGCTTTATGAGCGTTGCCGAAAAGAATGGCCGGAAGAAGTACGCAAGCTGAGTCATCCGGAACTGCAAGGCTCTGCCATGAAAGTAGAGGCCTTCCGTAGTCTGATTAATCCTGATGATGCTGCATTTGCTAATCCGTCATCCATGATTGAGGCCATTCAGTCGTATTGTAAGAAAACCAGTCAGCCGGTACCTGAGACACCTGCAGAAATCTGCCGTTGTATCTTCGACTCTCTTGCATTGCGCTATCGCCAGATATTCACTTGGCTAAGAGAATTTGCCTCTTTCCCGCTGAACGTACTTCATATTATCGGCGGCGGTTCGTTGAATCAATACCTCAACCAGTTTACTGCCAACTCACTCGGCGTGGAAGTACTGGCAGGTCCGCAAGAAGGTACGGCAATCGGCAATATCATGCTGCAGGCAAAAGCATGTGGTGAAGTAAAAGACATCTGGGAGATGCGTGCCATCATTGCCAATTCCATCGAACTTAAGAAATTCATGCCTGCTGACAAGGAACTCTGGGATGCTGCCTATGAGAAGTACCTGAAGATTGTCGGCTGCTAAGTAATTCAGAAACCTAACATTTACATAATAATATCCTAAAAAAATAAAACATGAAAGCTGATTTAATTGAAAAAGCTTATGCCGTGGCAAAAGAACGCTACGCAGCTATTGGCGTTGACACCGACGCAGTTCTTGACCTTCTTCAGAAACAGCAGCTCTCACTGCACTGCTGGCAGACCGACGACGTGGTCGGCTTCGAGCGCAACGAGGCTCTCTCCGGCGGCATCCAGACCACCGGAAACTACCCCGGCCGCGCACGCACCATCGACGAGGTGCGTCAGGACATTGAGTTTGTAAAGACTCTGCTTGCCGGTAACCATCGTCTGAACCTTCATGAGATATACGGTGACTTCGGTGGTCAGTTCGTTGATCGCGACCAGGTAGAAGTTAAGCATTTCCAGAGCTGGATTGACTGGGCAAAGGAAAACAACATGAAGCTCGACTTCAACAGCACATCATTCTCTCACCCGAAGAGCGGTGACCTCTCACTCTCCAATCCCGACAAGAGCATCCGTGACTTCTGGATTGAGCACACCAAGCGTTGCCGCCGTATCGCCGACGCGATGGGTAAGGCACAGAACGATCCCTGTATCATGAACATCTGGGTGCACGACGGTATGAAAGACATACCCGTACAGAGGAAGAAGTATCGTGAGATTCTGGCCGCAGCCCTCGACGAAATCATGGAGGAGAAGCTCGACGGCGTGAAGAACTGCTTCGAGGCCAAGCTTTTCGGTATCGGTCTGGAGAGCTACACCGTAGGCAGCCACGATTTCTACACCGCCTACTGTGCCACACGCAAATGCATCTACACCCTCGACACCGGTCACTACGAGCCCACGGAGAATGTCAGCGACTTCGTTTCTACACTCTTGATGTACGTGCCAGAGCTGATGCTTCACGTTTCACGTCCTGTTCGCTGGGATTCTGATCACGTAACCATCATGAACGACCAGACACTCGACCTCTTCAAGGAGCTTGTTCGTAGTGATGCCCTCGACCGTGCTCATGTCGGTCTCGACTACTTCGATGCCAGCATCAACCGCATCGGTGCTTACATTATCGGTTCTCGTGCTACCCAGAAGTGCATTCTTCAGGCTCTGCTCGAACCGAAGGCTAAGCTCCGCGAGTATGAGGACAACGGCCAGTACTTTGAGCGTCTTGCTCTGATGGAAGAGGCTAAGTCCATGCCATTCGGTGCAGTATATGACTACTTCAACCTGAAGAACAATGTACCCGTTGGCGAAGAGTTTATTGCCTGCATCCAGCAATACGAAAAGGATGTAACATCTAAGCGTTAATTATTTTAGCCGTGAGAGGTAAGAAGTGAAAGACTTCTCTCCTCTCACCTCTTTTTTTATTATGGAAATTGTATTAGGATTAATCATCATTGCCATCGGCGCCTTCTGCCAGTCCAGTTGTTATGTCCCCATCAACAAGATTAAAGACTGGTCATGGGAATCCTACTGGATTATCCAAGGTGTCTTCGCATGGCTCGTGCTGCCGTTCTTAGGCGCACTACTGGCTGTTCCTGCCGGTCATTCACTCTTCGAGTTGTTCACGGCAGGGAATTCTTTTAACATCTGGATGACTATCCTTTTCGGTGTGCTCTGGGGTGTCGGCGGACTGACCTTCGGTCTTTCCATGCGTTATCTTGGTGTGGCACTTGGCCAGTCAATTGCATTGGGAACCTGTGCTGGTCTGGGTACTATCATGGGACCGGTCTTATTAAACATCTTCTTTCCAGAGCTGAAGCCGCTGGAGTCGCTCACCGCTGCCGTTATCATCGGTGTCATCGTAACCCTTATCGGTATTGCCATTATCGGTGTTGCAGGCTCAATGAAAGCATCTTCTCTATCTGAAGAAGAGAAGAAAGCTGCTGTGAAGGATTTCAACTTCCCCAAAGGACTGGCAATCGCACTATTGGCAGGTTTCATGAGTGGATGCTTCAACGTCGGATTAGAATTTGGTAAGGGAATCAATTTCGGTGAACTCACCGACCCGATGTTCAGGACACTTCCTGCAACCTTCCTCGTTACTTTTGGAGGATTCCTGACCAATGCCGTTTACTGTTTCTATCAGAATCAGAAGAACGGAACATGGGGCGACTACAAGAAGACGAAGGTCTGGGGAAACAATGCTCTGTTCTGTCTGTTAGCTGGTGCATTGTGGTACAGTCAGTTCTTCGGTCTGTCTCTCGGACGCAGCTTCTTCGAGGCCGGCGGTACAATGGATACTCTTTCCTTCTGTATTCTGATGGCATTGAATGTTGTGTTCTCAAATGTATGGGGCATCATTCTCAAAGAATGGAAAGGCTGTTCAAAGAAAACGATTACTGTGCTTGTCATTGGCATTATCGTCCTGATTATCTCAAGCTTCCTGCCTCAGTTAATCGGATAATAGCTTGTTAATGACAAACCGGAAATAGGAATAAAAAACTTCAGCCTAAACAGATAGACTGAAGTTTTTTTATTGGCATATATTCTAACTTAACGTGAGTTCGACGCAAGACGATTGCAAGAGTCAGAGTTACTATTCTATCCTTCATATCTTTCATAAGTGGCTAAGACGGCATTCGCAAATATGCCATTTGCATTTCATAAACGATACACTTAGACAACGTAAACGATACATTTAAACATCAGATACCTCCAAAAACATAAAAATTGAGTTTGAATTGAAAATAATTGCATTTCCGCTTTACATTTTCTTTGTCTGAACTGTATTATAAGTGTATGACACGAAAAGAAGTTGAAAGTCTGTTCAAGACACACTACGCGCAGATGTATCATCTGGCACTCTCGTTACTCTTCGATGAGGCGGAGAGTAAGGATGTGGTAAGCGAGGTGTTCGCCAGTCTGCTCAGGGGCAGCGCCATCGTGAGGGCAGACAACGCACAAGCGTTTCTGTTGGCGAGTGTGCGCCACCGCTGCCTGAATGTGTTGCAGCACAAGCAGGTGCAAGAACGATTTGCCCGCTTGCTCATGGAGGACAGCGAAACACTTGAAAGCAAAGACACAGCAGAGGAACAAATGCAGATGGAGGAAATGATGCGTTACTTGCAGAACAGCCTTCCGCCAATGAGCCTAAAGATATTCCGTCTGCGCTATCTGCAGGAAATGACTTGCCAGGAGGTAGCCGAAGTGCTGAACGTCAGCCGCCAGACCGTCCACACCCACCTGAAGCAGTCTGTGGAGAAAATAAGAAAGTATTTCAATTCAAACTCAATAGCAATATGATGACCGAAGAACGTTTTCATGAAGACGAGAGCAGAGGCCATACTCGTATGGACTATGCCGAGGCAAGGAAAAAGTCGCATGAAATGCAACAGCGTATAGAGTGGCTTCTGGAATTACAAACCAACCCCGAGCAACTGACCGACGAACAGATGCAGCAGATGCTCGCTGACGACGAGATGCGCCAACTTGTGCAGCAGCTTGGCTTTGCTAAGCGTGCTTTCAAGCATGACGCGCTTAAAAACGACACCCCGGACGTGGATGCCGAATGGGAGAAGTTTGCAGCCAAACATGCCGAGTTATTGGATGCCCTTGACGAAGATAAAACCAAGTCCCATTCTTCATTCTTCACTCTTCATTCTTCATTTCAAAAGATAGCGGCCTCCTTCATCGGTGTGCTCCTGGTTTCGGGCATTGCCATAGCTGCCATCTGGAGCCTCACCCCCGGCCCTTCTCCAAAAGGCGAGGGGAGCGAATACACTCAGGTTGCGGACACGGCGAGGAAGGATACTACTCCCCTCTCCACTCGGAGAGGGGCTGGGGGTGAGGCTCCCATTGTTTTCGACAATGTTGCATTAGAAAAGATGCTTTCCCAGATAGCTTCATATTATAATAAAGAGGTGGAGTTCCAGAATGACAATGCTCGCCAATTCCGTTTCTATTTCGTATGGAAACCTGACGAGGGACTTGATGTCACATTGCACCGTCTCAATCTCTTTGAGAGTGTGAGTGTGGAACTGAATTCGGACAAGATAGTAGTAGAGTAAACCATGAGACGATTTCTTTTTATTCTTGCTTGCTGTCTTGCCCTTACAAAAGTTCAGGCGCAGAAGATTACGCATGAATATAACAATGTGACACTTAGCGAAGCTTTGCGCCAGCTGAACGAGCAAACCGAGGACTATAACATTAGTTTCCTCTACAACGATTTGGAAGACTTCCGCATCACTACCTCCATTCGACGCAAATCCGTGCCCGATGCCATCCGACAGATGATAGGTTTCTATCCTATCCGCATGACCGTTGAGGATAGGGAGATTGTTGTGGAGTGTCCACAAAAAGCCGCTTCACGTTACAAGGGAACCGTTATCGATGAACAAGGACAACCCATCGCATACGCCAACATCGCCCTACTCTCACCACAGGACTCCACACTGATTACTGGCGGTGTGTCGAACGAGAGCGGCTACTTCGTGATTCCTTGTGAACAGATACCTGTACTTGCACGTATCTCATACGTAGGCTACAAGACTGGGTATGCCATTCTCGACACAAGAAATGTAGGTCGTATCACGCTCAAGCATGAGACCATCAAATTGAATGGCGTACAGGTAATGGGCGAGCGCATCGTTTCGAGCACCGAAAACGGACACCTCGTATATAACATGCCTATGCTCCTGCAAGTATATCCTGCCGACAATGCCTACGATGCACTGACCGGTATTCCTGGTGTGAGTGAGATGAATGGCAACATCATGTTCTCTGGGCAAGCCGTGACACTTATCATCAATGGTAAACCCACGACGCTAAGTGCCGACAAGATGGTGGAACGACTCAAACAAATGCCTGCCGCTATGCTTGCAAAAGCAGAGGTGATGCCGTCGGCTCCTGCGAAATATCACGTACGGGGCATGGCAATCAACATCGTGACAAAGGACTTTACAGGAACCAACCAAGTATCGGGACAAATGATGTGGGGTTGGCGACAACACAAATATGGCACAGGATACTGGGGACCCAGCGTCATCTACAACCACGGAAAACTGAGCATGGACCTTTCTTACACTTACACCAACGGTACTGGCTATGGTCAGGTGGAGCATGAGGCGAACCATCCACTTGGAGAGCAGCGTGCGGCTTACAGTGACAAAACCTCCAACCGCAGCGACGGTATCGACCACGAATATCGCATTGGGATGGACTATGCTATCGCCGACAATCACCGTTTGAGCCTTGCATATACGGGTCAGTGGAACAGCACTCGCTCTACCAATACCACCACAGGTACGGCACAATCTGTACAGAAATCACGTCAACATGACTATCTACACAACGTTGATGCCAGCTACACCACCCCATTTGGATTGCAGTTAACGGCTTCTTATACAAACTATCAGCAACCAAGGACTCAGAATCTTGATGGCACGATGTACGACCAGACACGTAATCTCTATGTCGATAGTCGTCAGAAAGTAGGCAAATGGCTTTTCACTGCCGACCAGACACATCCGCTTCCTCATGACTGGGAACTGACGTACGGTGCAAAAGCACAGTTCACTAACAATAACAGCTATCAGACCACACTTGACGAACAACGCCAACCGATAACTGATGCAACATCATACGTAGATTACAACGAACGCATATTGAACGCTTACGCAGGTTTCAGCAAGCAAATAGGCGAGTCTCTTAATCTTGATGCCTCACTGACAGCCGAACAATACCATGCAACCAAGTGGAACGAATGGCGCATCTACCCACAGTTTAATGCC
Organism: uncultured Prevotellaceae bacterium; assembly: GCA_902762325.1. Classification (GTDB taxonomy): domain Bacteria; phylum Bacteroidota; class Bacteroidia; order Bacteroidales; family Bacteroidaceae; genus Prevotella. The sequence continues at coordinate 93,945 of CACWNV010000002.1, forward strand.
ATGTGGAATATCAACGAAAAGAACATGCTCAACCTCTCGTTCAGCAGCGAGGCCATCTATCCCAGTTATTGGAGCACCATGAGCAGCATCTACTATGCCTCGGCCTACAGCGAGATTTGGGGCAATCCCGACCTGAAGCCTATGTCGAAATACGACATTAACCTGATGTGGCAACTAAACCACAAATATACCTTTACCGCCTTCGTCATGCTTGAACCCGACTACTTCGTGCAGATGGCCTATCAGCCCTCTGACCGTATGGCAGTGGTGATGAAGGAGACTAACTTCGACTACTCCAACTATTTCGGTCTGCAAGCCTCGGCGCAGTTCCGCATGGGCAGTTGGCTCAATGGAAATGTCATGGCCACCGCCCTCTACCGCCACGACAAGACTGATTTCTTCGACTTGCCTATCGACCGCACTTGTCTTTCGGGCATACTGGGTGGCACGGCCGTAGTCAAGCTATCGCAGAGGTACAACATCCAGTTCATTCTCAATCCATTTTTCCAGACAAAGTCCATTCAAGGTCTCTATGACATTGACCCGCTACTGCGGATTAATGCCACGCTCCGCTACACCTCCAAGAACGGGAAATGGAGTCTTGTGGCAAAGGGCGAAAACATCCTGAACGGACATGCCACCACACACTCCTCAATAGCCAACCAGGACTACTCCATGCGAGTCTGGATGCCTTATACGAACTATACCCTTACCGCCATCGCCCGCATCGGCAACTTCAAAGAGAAGCAGAAGAAGGCCGTGGACACCTCGCGCATGGGATATTGAAACAATTATAAATCTCTCTCGTTTTGATGGGCAGTCGTCGACCTTAGTGCCGACGCTGCCCGTCATTCTTAAAGAACTCTTAACGTCTGACGATGCAAGGTTTACAGGCTTTCAGCGCTTAAACAAGTAAAACATGATAGAACTTGCAATCGCATTCAAAATGAAAACAATGAAGAATTAGAGAAACGGCTGACGCACACGCAAAAGGAAACATACGGACAGAACATTTGCTAACTGTTCCTATCTGAGATGTATTATCACCATGTATTGTGAAAAAAACCGACAAAAACTTGTCAGGGAAAAGTGACGAAAGAGAAGTTAAAAACTGTAAAAGTCGATTCTTCACTCTTCATTCATCATTCTTCATTTTCCCATCGCTTAGCTTTCACACCGCGAAAGCTAAGCTTTGACCGCACCAAAGGTCATGTTTCATCGCCTCAAACATCACCTTTCACACGACGAAACATAAGCTTTCGCGCAGCGAAACCTTACCTCTCGCAAATTCGTATTTTGTAAACCATCCGATTACAAATCAATATCTACGTAACCGTCTGTCAGTCAACACTTTACCAAAAACCACAAAAATCGCCGTTTTTTCGACAGAGTAACCCTTTCGTGATCAGCACCCCCCATTTTTTGGGGTCAAAATTCGAATATTCCTTTACAAATTCCCATTACGCTGAATGCGCAATCCGACAATAAGAAGCCAGGCATTCGTAATGCCCAACAACAGGAGAACATTACAAGTGGGATTGATTTTGATTTCTATAAAAGGAAGGGAAAAGAAAGATGTAAGTGACGTTTTGATGCCAAAATGAGGTAAAAAACGCCTTCTTCACCTTATTTAATATGCAAGTTATCTGTAATTGGTGGAAAAGCTGTAACTTTGCATTGTAAAGTTTGTAATGCAGCAGACAATATGGCAAAGATATTTGTACAGAACACGCAGATAACGGTCATTAAGCAGAACGAAGATGACTACATCAGCCTGACAGACATGTTGAAGGCGAAAGATGGTGAATTCTTCTTCTCTAACTGGCTGCGCAACCGCAATACCATTGAGTTCCTTGGAATATGGGAACGGTTGATGAATCCGAATTTTAATTGTGCCGAATTCGACATAATTAAATCTCAGGCAGGGCTGAACCGTTTCCGTCTCAGTGCCAAAGAGTGGACGGAGAAAACCAATGCCATAGGAATCATCTCGAAGGCTGGACGTTATGGCGGCACATACGCCCACAAAGACATTGCCTTTGAGTTTGCCATGTGGATAAGCCCAGAGTTCAAGGTATATCTGATACGTGAGTTCCAAAGGCTGAAAGACGAGGAGCAAAAGCAACTTGGATGGACGGCGAAGCGTGAACTATCAAAAATCAACTATCGCATTCATACGGATGCCATCAAGCAGAACCTAATTCCTGAAGAGGTGACGGCTGCACAGGCCAGCATCATCTATGCGGAAGAAGCGGATGTGCTCAATGTTGCCATGTTCGGACAGACGGCCAAGCAATGGCGTGAAGGAGAACATCAATGCCGTTCTCATTGATGAGGGAGTGCCACAGGGCGACCGCCTTGTGCGGCTCAATCAGATTGCCATCAATCAGATGAGTGTGCTGGAGAACGACGACAATAGGAACTTGTTAAAATAACATGAGCAGATAGGACAAAACATAGAAACGACATAAGGAAGCGTTGACTTTTTGATTCTTATTTCAGAAATTTCGCCAAAATATTTCCCGAGAAGAAAAAGGTTGATGCTCGCGTTTAGGCGCGGGCTGAGACTGTATCTGGGAAAACGGCGTTTGGCGATGCCTCTGAAATGGATGCGGAATCAGGCTCGCGCCATCTTTATGCTCTGCGATTAGTAAGTTTAATGCCTAGCGATGCAAGATTTCCGACGACTCGCGTTTATATAGACAGAACATTAACGTATAAAACATAACAGAAATGACAACAATGAAAATCTGGAGACTCGCCTTAGCGACACTTGCTGCTTTCTCCCTCGTCTCTTGCAGCAACGATGATGAAGATTTCGATGCCAACAACCTTGTCGGGACTTGGCAGAAGGTCTATGATAAAGGTGTTGTCAGTGAGGGCAATGTAGA
>CACWNV010000003.1 GCA_902762325.1 uncultured Prevotellaceae bacterium
GTAGGAGGGGTTACTTTTTGAGATGAGAGTTAAATTTGCCTGTTTAAAGGCGGTTCCAAACGAATACATATCAATTCCGATTTTTATCGGACAGCAATATAATGCAATTATTTCTTTGCTTCTTTCATAATAGTGCAAACCTCCTGCTGCTGGTTCTTTGCTTTCTCAGACGAATCATAATGTTCTTCTTGAAAACCTGCTGATTGCTCATAAGTGATTGATACACAGATATATTGAAAAGACAGAAACGGCAAAAGGAACAAATTGGGAACAAAAATTTCAAAAACCCCAAAATGAAAACATCTGCTTAACAAATCTTAACGAGGAAAACAACGGCAATTTTCCGATTTTGTCATTTGGAGATTGCTCTGAAAAAGTAGTGAAATGTTATCAGGTAGAAATCATCTGTGCTAGCTCTTTTGCTGATGACGATGGAGTATAGTTATTGAAAAGTGAGTGCTTTATTTGGCATTTAAGCCAATTTCCCGAGAAATAATACTGAAGTTAGCAACTTTCTTTTGATATTAGTCGTTAATTTCATGGAATTTTGATACCTTTGCACCAAATTATAATAAATTGCAATAGTATGGCTAATCTCAATCGGATTAAACTCGTTTTGGTTGAAAAGAACAAAACTGGTAAGTGGCTTGCTGATGAACTTGGTAAAACTCCAAGTACTGTAAGCAAGTGGTGTCAAAATTCCATTCAACCTGATTTGAATACTTTAGATAAAATAGCGAAGTTACTCAATGTAGATAAGAGAGATTTGTTAACACCTTGACTTTATATTATCTTTGTTGCCATAGAGGATTGCATGGTGTAACACCAGAATTTCTTGATTGCTACATGGAAAAAGTATGTATTGCTTAAATAATTATTACAAAATAATCCCAGGAATAGTCATTTAACTTTATGTGTGACCAAATTGCTATTTTGAATATCGACAACGGAATCCTACTCGAATGTCCCGACGACAGATGTAAAACTGTTAATATACCGAATGGTGTATTAGGAATTTCCGACAGAGCATTCCTTGGATGTCACAAATTAGAAAGCGTCGACATTCCGTTTTCCGTGACTTCGATAGGAACTAATTGCTTCGATAGATGCCGAAGGTTAAAGTCTGTCGTTATTCCACCTAAAATAAAGATAATTAGTTCTCATGCTTTTAGTGGATGTGAAGAATTAACAAAAGTAGTAATTTTAGGTAGTAACCTTGAAATCATAGAGAAAGGAGCTTTTTGTGGATGCGAAAACCTTGTGCAAATAAACATTCCTCACTCGGTACGCTTCATCGATGAAATGGCTTTCTGTGAATGCAGAAATTTGCAAAGTATAGAAATTCCACCTTGTATGACAAAGGTTTCAGATAGTTGTTTTTATGGATGTAAAAATCTTAGATATGCTGATTTGAGGAATATAATCGACATAGAGCAAAGGGCGTTTGAATGCTGTGAGTCCTTGGAGGAAATAATTTTGCCTAATTGTTTTGGTATTGATTCATTTGCCTTTGATGCATGCAAATCATTGAAAAAAATACACATGCTATGTAAGGACCCTCATAACAATATCAGTTATTATGGGAGTATTTTTGATGATAGTATTTTTGACCAATGCACATTGTTTGTCCTCCCTGGAACTCGAAGTGACTATGCTAATGATAAGTATTTTGGTAAATTCAAGAACATTGAAATTGAAGACAACCTTGAACTTTTGAATAATAAGCCGGAATAGTATCTCTATTTTATCTGTTCAAGATAGACAACGAAACGAATAACCCCACTGATTTTTAGCAGTATTGCTGATGGTCAGTGGGGTAATTGTTCCCATAATGAGACACACAAGCCATGATGGAACAATATTGTTCTCGTTTATTTTTGTTCTATTCAAATAATGTGTTACCTTTGCAAGCTCAAAGCGATTCAACATAAACTTAAAGACTTAATAATATGCGGATTAAAGGTATTAATAATATGAAGAATAAGATATTGGGCATGATGCTTGCAACCATCGCCTTATTGTGCGGATGTGCTGCAAACGATGGTAATACTTTGAAGGTTAAGCTCGACTTGGTTGACTTTGGAGACACGGTCGTGGTATATCGTACTGGTCATGAAGAGCTGACCTTTATCGGCAAGAACGGTAAGTTTGAGTTCGAACTGCAGGTGGATACGATCTGCCAAGGTCTTCTTGTGCAGCCAAAGCTGCTGCGTGGCGACATGGATAATGCACGTTTTTATTCCGTACCTCTTGTAGGCGGTGAGTCGATGCGCGTGTGGGCTACTGATAAAACCCGCTACGACGTGGACGGTACTGGCTTCTATGCTGACTATCATCAGGTGGATCTCTTTAACGAGAATGCGGAAAAAGAGCAGCTCGGCAATGCTGACAAATTCAATGAGATGTTAGAAAGTAACACCTTCAGTAAAGAGGAACTCGATAAGTTCAATGATGAGGTCTTTAAACCCAGTTTCCAGCGCTACCAGCAAGCTATAATAGATTATATAAAGGCACATCCCACACAGGAAGCTGCCATGTTTCTGCTCAAGAAAATTGATGGCCTCGACAAGATGAAGGAGACCTTTAAGCTTTTCGATGCGTCTGTCCGTAATGGCCGTATGAGACCGCTCTACGACAGTTGGGTGGAGGATGCTGAAGACCGTTTAAAGGATGAGGCAAAAGAGAAGGAAGCACAGAAGAAGCAAGTTGCAGGAATCGAGGCTCCCATGTTTACCCTTAACGACTTGGAAGGCAAGCCTCTCGCACTGACTTCGTTGCGCGGCAAGTATGTCATCCTCGACTTCTGGGGCTCATGGTGTGTCTGGTGTATCAAGGGCTTCCCGCAGATGAAGGAATACTATGCCAAGTATCGAGGCAAGTTCGAGATTCTCGGCATAGACTGCAACGATACAGAAGAAAAGTGGAAAGATGCCGTCAAGAAGCATGGACTGCCTTGGCTGCATGTCTATTGTCCAAGGGAATCCACGCTCCTGGACGACTATGGCATCACAGGCTTTCCCACCAAAATCATTATCGGTCCCGACGGCAAGGTCGTAAAATACATCGTGGGCGAGGACCCCTCATTCTATACATTACTCGATGAATTGTTTAACAAATAAAAATGAAACGGAAATTATTATGGATGTTAGCCGTCATCCTTACAAACGGTTTACTGATTACTTCGTGTAGATACGACGATGACGATGTGGAACAAACGCCCGTCGATGAGGTAGAGGCACAATTACAAAAGATGACGCTGCGTGAAAAGGTAGGTCAGTTGTTCTATGTGCGCCCCGAAGTGTTAGATACAACAATCCATTATGGCCACACTGGCGGTATAGACGTCACTACGGCAGACCTTGCTAATATTAAGCTACAGGCCGTGAACGCCACGATGCGGGCCGTAAATGAGAAATATCCAGTGGGTGGAATCATCCTCTACGCCCACAATATTGGGGATGAGGCGCAACTGGCGACCTTCATACCACAAATTCGTGCTCTTAAAGGCATGCCCTTGCTCTGTGTTGACGAGGAGGGCGGTCGTGTGGCACGTATCGGAAACAATCCTAATTTTGATGTGGAGAAGTTTGAATCGATGGATGCCATCGGTCAGACGGGCGACCCTGCCAATGCATACTACTGCGGTCGCACTATCGGTTCCTATCTAAAGAGGTACGGCTTTGACATCGACTTTGCCCCTGTTGCTGATGTAAATACCAATCCCGAGAACATTGTCATAGGCAAACGAGCCTTTAGCGATGATCCCGCCGTGGCTGCCCCTATGGTCACTAACTACTTACAAGGTTTGAAGGATGCTGGCATTACGGGTTGCATCAAGCATTTCCCTGGTCATGGTGATACCACGACAGATACACACTATGGCTATGCTCAGAGTCTGAAGACTTGGGATGAGATGATGAATTGTGAGATGATAACCTTCAAGGCAGGCATTGATTGGGGATGCCAGATGATAATGACTGCCCATATCGGTACTCCCAATGTGACAGGAACGGAAATACCCGCCACAATGTCATCACTCATCTTACAGGATAAGTTGCGAGGTGTGATGGGGTATAAGAACATCATCATAACAGACGCTATGGAGATGGGGGCTATCACGCAGCAGTACACCAGTGCCGAGGCTGCTGTGGGCTGTATATTGGCAGGTGCCGATATCGTTCTTGGTCCACAGAACTTCATCGAAGCCTTTGAAGCTGTGGTAAAGGCTGTAGAGACGGGCAAAATCAGCAAGAAGCGCTTAGACCAAAGTGTCCGTCGCATATTGAGACTCAAAAAAGAGAAAAGATGAGGTTGCTGAATGATAATAAAAAGCACTATCGGATTCTGTTTTATTCGTGTAAGGCTCGTTAAATTGAATAAGTTTTTGTACCTTTGTGGCCGTAAATGAGGTCGGTAGACAGTTAAGCATATAACAACAAAAATGGTTTTTAAGAAGAAAAGAAAATGGCACCTGCTGCCCAATCAGCCCATCACAGAGCTTGACAAACAAGTGATGTACTGGGAAGGACGAGGGAAACAGGTACCATCGCGAGACCTTATCAAGACTGCTGAACAGATTGAAGGTATTCGTAGGGCAGGAGTTGTCAATACCGGTGTGTTGGATGAAGTTGCCGCTCATATCCATGCGGGTATGAACACATTGGAGATTGACCGTATCTGCATGGATTATTGTAATGCCCATGGAGCAATTCCTGCCTGTCTGAACTATGAAGGATTTCCCAAAAGTGTTTGCACGAGTATCAATGAAGTTGTCTGTCATGGTATTCCTAAGGAGACGGACGTTTTGGAGGAAGGAGACATTATCAATGTTGATTTCACCACGATCCTTGACGGCTATTATGCGGATGCTTCTCGCATGTTCATTATAGGCAAGACAACACCTGAGAAGGAACAACTCGTCAGAGTAGCTAAAGAGTGTCTGGAGATTGGAGCTGAAGCTGCCAAGCCTTATTGCTTTGTCGGCGATATAGGTAATGCCATACAGAAGCATGCCCATAAGTATCATTATGGAGTGGTTCGTGACCTTTGCGGACATGGGGTAGGGCTTGACTTCCATGAAGATCCGGAAGTCGTTCATTACGGAAAGAAAGGCACAGGCATGCTTATTGTTCCCGGAATGGTGTTTACCATTGAACCCATGATTAACATGGGCACATGGGAGGTGTTTATAGATGCTGACGATCCATTCGGATGGGAGGTTATCTCTGGCGATGAAATGCCAAGTGCTCAATGGGAGCATACTTTTGTTATGACCGAACATGGAGTGGAGATTCTATCTTATTGATACTTTATGGAAAATAAGCAGGATATATATATATTAGGTATAGAAAGTAGCTGTGATGACACGTCGGCTGCTGTCCTTCGCAATGGTGTGCTATTGAGCAATGTGACGGCCTCCCAGGCTGTTCATGAAGCCTACGGTGGAGTAGTGCCGGAGCTTGCATCTCGTGCACATCAGCAGAATGTCGTCCCCGTTGTTGACCAGGCCATTAAACGTGCCGGAATCACTAAGGATGACTTGACGGCAATCGCTTTTACCAGAGGTCCGGGATTGATGGGCTCGTTGTTGGTAGGTGTCAGTTTTGCGAAGGGATTAGCCTGTTCGTTAAGAATCCCCCTCATAGATGTAAATCATCTGCAAGGGCATGTCATGGCTCATTTCATCAAGGAGAGTGATGATGACCAGTCAGCTCCTCCTTTTCCTTTCTTATGCCTTTTGGTTAGTGGAGGTAATTCTCAGATTGTTTTAGTCCGCGCTTATAACGACATGGAAGTGATCGGCCAGACCATAGATGATGCTGCAGGAGAGGCAATAGACAAATGTTCAAAAGTGATGGGGTTAGGTTATCCGGGTGGACCGATTATTGACAGACTTGCCCGGCAGGGTAATCCGTTGGCATATAAGTTCTCTGAGCCGCAGATTAAGAGACTGGACTATAGTTTCAGTGGTTTGAAGACATCCTTTTTATATAATTTGCGGGATTGGATAAAAGAAGATCCTGATTTTATAGAGAAACATAAAGAAGATCTGGCTGCAAGTCTTGAATACACGATTGTTCGTATTTTGATGAAAAAGCTACGACTGGCAGTCAAGGAAACAGGCATTAAGCATGTAGCCCTTGCGGGAGGAGTTTCTGCAAATAATGGCTTGCGGAATGCGTTTCATGAGCATGCCAGGAAATACGGATGGACGATCTATATCCCCAAATTCAGCTATACAACCGATAATGCAGCTATGATAGGCATTACAGGCTATTATAAATATCTTGACAAAGATTTCTGTGCGATAGATAAACCCGCCTTTTCAAAAGTTACGTTTAAATAAATAATGGAGAGTCAGATATGGTTTTAGAAAACAAAATACTTAGCAAGGAAATACAGCAGTATCTCTATGATAACGGGAAAACCTTAGGGACTGCTGAGAGTTGTACGGGTGGAAGAATTGCCGAGGCAATTATCGCTTCCCCTGGCGCATCTAATTATTTCAAGGGAGGTATCATTTCATATACCAATGAAATCAAGGAGCGTCTTCTTTCTGTTGACCATCAGGTGTTGGAAGAGAAGACAGCAGTTTGTGAGGAGGTCGCTATTCAGATGGTGAAAGGTGCCTGTGAGACTCTTGGAGTAGACTATGCTATTTCTGTAACTGGCATCGCCGGACCAGGTGGGGGAACGGCAGCCATTCCCGTCGGGACGATATGGATTGGATATGGTAGCAAAGAAGATGTCCGGACTTATCTTCTTACTGGAGATGAGGGTCGTGATGTCAACCTGGCTGTAGCGACCAATAAAGCCCTAAAACTGTTTTTGATGTACTTGAAAGAGCTTAATATAGAAGAAGTTAGTGCTGAAAATTAAAAAAATCCTTAATTATACGTATTCTTTTAAGAAATATTTTGCGTATTCGGGAAATAATTGTAATTTTGCACCCTGTTTGGAATAAGTATTAAAAAGAAAACAAAAAATTTAGATAGCAATGTCGAAAATTTGTCAGATTACGGGGAAAAGGGCACAGGTAGGAAATAATGTGTCTCACTCAAAGCACCGTACAAAGAGAACCTTTGATGTTAACCTGTTTAGCAAGAAGTTCTATTATGTAGAAGAGCAGTGCTGGATTAGTCTTAAGATCAGTGCAGCTGGTCTTCGTCTCATTAATAAAATTGGTCTTGATGCAGCATTGAAGAAGGCTGTTGCCAATGGCTATATCAATTGGAAAGACATTAAAGTAATAGGAGAATAATTGTATGGCATCAAAGAAAGCTAAAGGAAATAGAATCCAGGTCATTCTTGAATGCACTGAGATGAAGAACAGCGGTCTGCCCGGAACAAGCCGTTATGTAACAACTAAGAATCGTAAGAACACTCCAGAGCGTATGGAATTGAAGAAATACAATCCTATCCTGAAGAGAATGACGGTTCATAAGGAAATCAAGTAATTAATTTAATAGTGTAAGATATGGCAAAGAAAACCGTTGCAACCCTCCATGAAGGTTCTAAGGATGGACGTGCATATACAAAAGTTATTAAGATGGTGAAGAGCCCTAAGACAGGTGCTTACATCTTTGATGAGCAGATGGTTCCCAACGAGGCTGTTCAGGATTTCTTCAAGAAATAATTTTTTTAGTCAAAATAAAAAAGGATGTATTTGAATACATCCTTTTTTTGTTGCCATTTATTATTCTAACTTATATTTCTTGAGGAGTTCGTCTGCACGATCGTCTCCAAGTTCCTTTGCTTTCTTTAAAGCCGTAGCTGCTTCTTCATTCCTTTTCAATTCTGCTAATGCTATACCTTTTATTATATAGGGGTCAGAATAGGATGAATCAATTTTGATGCACATGTCTGATGTGGTAATAGCATCTTCCAATTGGTTCACTTTTAGTTGTAAAGAAGCCATTTCGGCATAATAAGTGGGTTCTTTCTGATTCAAAACGATAGCATGAGCAATATCGTTCAATGCCTGCTTATACTGACGAATCTTTGATTCACACTTAAACTTCAGATAATAGAACTCATGACTTCCACGTCCATACATGAGCGTATCATACTTATTATAATCTACTACCGCTTTCCTGTACTCTCCAGTTGTGTCATAAATCCTTCCACGTGCCAGGTAATAAGGTGCAGCATTGTTCGTGTTTACTTCTTCGCTGACATTGATAGCACTATCCAATAAGACGATTAACTCATCATTTGAAGCCTGGAGATGACTCTTACATTGTGCCGCTTCATAAAACAGCTCACCATTTCTAAGGTCAGTTTTGGTAAGTCCCATGAACATATCATAAGCTGTCTGGTAATCTCCCATTGTATAGATTATCTGCGCCTGTTGGTGCAAATAAATAGGAAGGGGATTGATCTCATAGGCTTTCTTGGCCTCATCTAATGATTTCTGGAAGTTCCAGTTCGGATACTCGGCATTAGGATAATACACTTCTTTCTCAAAAATCAGACGTGAATAGTTCGAATGAGCAGCGTCTTTCTTCTCTGCATTATCAATAGCCAATAACATGTCTTTATCAGCTGTGTCAAATTGCAGGCTACGTACCGCATTCTGTGCGCGTGCCATATAGCCTTCTGCTGATCTGGGGAACTGCCTGATAAAATCTTCAATATATCTTGTGTATAATACAGAGTCACCTTTATTGCTTGCCATCATCAAAGTAAGAAGTGCTTCATCTTCTTTTTCCGGTAAGGCAACAGGAATAGAGGTCTGGCGTAATGCCGGTGTGTTGATAGTCAGTCCGTTGATAACAAATGTGTTGGTGAAAGCAGCATCAGTAGCATGGAATTCATCTTTCGTTTTTGCAATCTGCAAGATACCGATGACCTGACCTTTCCCATTTACCATTGGACAGCCCTGTGCATTCTCCTGAATCTTGTCGGAGAAGATATAGTAATTATATTTCTCCATGAATGTCTCAACACTCTTAACAGAATATTGCTTGCATTTTGCCTTTTTGACAGAATAATTAACAAGCCATACTTTTTCATTTGCTGTTGCCGGAGATGTTGCCAATGGTGCCACTTCAGGTTTACAGTTCACTCGAAACTTACAAATGTCATACAGTTCGTTGACACCTATCATGGCCACTACATCCATCTTCTGACCATTTGCATCGACGATTACTGCTTTTGCCGCATTGACAAAAGGCGTCCAGTCACTAACAGCTTCCCCGTTTTCATTGATAAAGAAACCGTGTGAAGAGGCGAGAATGGAACCGTCGGCCTTAAATGTGGTCAGAGAAAAGACCGATTTCCCAACATCCTGTACCTGTGAAGGTTGGGCAAGAGTTGTCAGAACTGACAATAACAAACAGAAAATTAAAAGATAAATATTTTTTTTGTTCATATACCTATTTATAATATATAATTGCTATTCAATTTTTAATAATGCCTTTGCATTGTCTAATGCCGCAAGAGAAACATCGCTTCCGCTTAACATTTGGGCTATTTCTTGCACGCGTTCTCTCTGATTCAATTTGAACATCTGACTGGTCGTACCTTTTGACGTTTCTTCTTTTACGACTTTATAATGGAAAGTTCCCTTGGCAGCAATTTGGGGAAGATGAGTAATACTAATCACCTGACGTTCATGTTCTCCCATTTCAGCCATAATCTGTGCCATCTGTTCGGCAACACGTCCACTTACACCAGTGTCTATTTCATCAAATATGATAGTCGGGAGATTGACAGCCCCGCTTATCATCGCTTTTAAGGACAGCATTACACGTGCAATTTCACCGCCAGATGCTGTTTGACTTACTGGATGAAGCTCTTCGTTTTTATTTGCTGAAAACATGAATGATACAACATCGACCCCGTTTGCCGAAAGATCCTTTGTTTGTAAAAGCACCTTAAACCGAACATTAGGCATACCTAATGGAACGAGATGATCGGTCATTGCTGTCTCTATCTTCTTTGCAGCTTCTTTGCGAGCAGCTGTAAGTTGTGCGGCTAAACTCAGGCAGTCATCCTTTACTTGCTTAACTTTTTCTTTTTGGCGGGAAATCTCTTCCTCTCCATAGTCAATGTGTGATAGTTGTTGTTCTATCCCGTCTTTTATGTTGATTAGTTCTTCATTTGTTGCTACATGAAATTGTTTTTGAAGTGTATAGATCAAGTCTAACCTGTTATTGATCTCTTCTAATCGAAGCGGGTTAAACTCAACATTCTCAAGATTTGAGTCAATCTCTTCAACAATATCCTTTAACTCAATATAGCAACTTTCAAGACGGGAAGACAAACTGTTGATGGCAGGATACACACTTGTAATGCTCTCTATTTTCTGCAATGAAGTTCTTATCAGTTCAAGAGCTCCCGTGTCATCACCATTCATGGCGCTGGAGGTTTCATATAACGCGCTCTTAATCTCCTCCGTATGGCTCATGGTCTCAGATTCCTGTTCTAACAATTCCTGTTCATCGGGCTGAAGATTGGCATCAGACAATTTGTTAAACTGAAACCTCAAAAACTCTTCGTTTTCTTTATTAGCGGCAATCTCACTCTCTAATGAAATGAGTTCTTCTTCTGCATCTTTTAAAGCCTTGTATTTTTGTTGGTATTCAGTTAATAAATCCTTGTCGTTTCCGATGATGTCCACAACACCTAATTGAAAGTCTTGTTTGTTCAGCAACAGGTTCTGATGCTGGCTATGAATATCAATCAATCTGTCACCAAGTTCACGGATAAGCGTTACGCTGACAGGTACATCATTAATAAAGGCGCGGCTCTTACCATTTATACCAATCTCCCGGCGTAAAATGGTCTCTTCTGCATCATAGTCAAGGTCATTGTCATTAAAAAACTGTTCAATATGGTATTGGCTGATATTGAAATGTGCTTCAATGATACATTTCTTATCTTTGTTTCGGATAGAAACATTATTTGCCCTTTGACCCAACAAAAGACTGATGGCTCCTAAGATAATACTCTTTCCCGCACCAGTCTCTCCGGTAATGACAGTAAATCCTTTATGGAACTGAATATCCAGCTCATCAATGAGAGCATAATTCTTTATATAGAGCTGTTTTAACATTATTGCTTAATTTTTTCCCAGGCAGAATTCTGACTTGCATTAATAGAGAAAAGAATGTCATAGACAGTTTGCTTTTCTTTCTGTGTTCCCTTACCCTGGTAAATGTTAGCAAGTTCATCACGCTTGAAATCTGTCCAAATCTGAGGAAGCATGCTCATTGGCTTGTCTTCATGACATTTCTTCAGGTTTGTCTCAATAGCAGTAGAAATGTTCGTCCTTCCTCGTTCGACATTATTAGCCATCTCGTCTAAACCATTGCGATAATACTCATATTGTAACTGCCGGAAGGGTTGCATACCGCCATCTAAATAGTCATTGATAATTGCAAAGCGGTTTCTGTCATCTTCAAAAGACTTCCATCCGGGGAAATCAAGATTCTGGGCATTATTAACGAGATTCATGCATCGCTGGAGTACATCTTCGCCTCCCATCGGGGAAAAGGAATCAAGGTCCAATCCGATTATCAGATAGGCATAATATGCTATTAATGCTGTCAGCTGATTGTCTACATTTTCATCGTTAAAGTTTAATTGATCGAACTGTGCAAACTGGAAATAGAAGCTGGCATCTTTATTATTATATAAAGTAGAAGTATAAGCAGAATTATATACAGGACGATTAGCTTGTATCATTGCAGAACATGTAAACGTATTAGAAGACGCATCATATTTGGTTACGGTGATATTGAAATTGCAAACGATGCGTTCGTTTTTCTGAAACTGCAGATTAGTCCATTGGCGGTCGTTGATAAATTGTTCGAGCGTCTGTTGTAAATTGTCGAAGACACTGACATCAGTTCCTTGAATCTGATTATGATTGATCGTAACCTTTGCCTGCAACTCTTGACAATAAACATGTAAAGAAGGAGCCAATGCTAATAACAGAATGTATATAATTCTCTTCATTGTGTGAATTACTTTTTAATGAGTTCCCGTAAACGAATCCGGGTGAGAACCTGCTTTGTATCGTTTGTAAAATCCCCACCTAACATCCAACTGTAGTAACCTGGATCCCGATGAAGGACATCGGTAACACTCTGGCCTTTGTATTTGCCAAAATTAAAGACCTCTTGCTTCCTTACTTTTCCATCGGAATCAACCAGCACGTTTCCGTCTTTGTCCGTCATCTCTTTCCAAACAATCCTACCGGCAAAATCCACGTTGTTGTTAACCTTTGAGAATTCAGCAAGAACATCCATGTCATTAGGCAGATGCTTTTCCTTCTCTGGCTGCGTTTCGGGATTGTACATGTCAAGTTCACCTTGTAAGACTCTATATGTTGCCTCTGTATCTTGATCCGCCCTATGTGCTTCGAAATCCTCTTCCATCTTTCTGCCACAATAGAACTTATATGCAGCAGCCAGATTACGTCTTTCCATTTTATGGAAAATGGTTTGAACGTCAATCAATCGACAATGAGAAAAGTCAAAGTCAATGCCAGCCCGGATAAACTCTTCTGCTAACAATGGAATATCAAAATGATTGGAATTAAACCCTGCAAAATCACACCCCTTGAATTTGTTGTTTAATTCATGAGCTATAGCTTTAAAAGTAGGCTTATCTTTCACATCATCATCTGTAATGCCAGTGAGCTGAGAAATGAGTGAAGGGATAGGTCTTTCGGGATTTATTAAAATATTGCCCCGTTCTTCTTTTCCATCAGGAAAGACTTTAATATAGGACAATTGGATAATTCTATCATTAACAAGGTCAAGCCCCGTGGTCTCCAAATCGAAGACCACAAGAGGCTTTGTGAGATTTAATTTCATAACAAATAGTTTTTAATCGTTGAGCAGCATCGGCATAATCAACATGAGAACGTCTTCATTCTCAGGCTGCTCAGCTGGAACGATAATGCCAGCACGACTGGGATCGGCTAATTGAATCACCACTTCCGTACTATCAAGGTTTGTCAGTATTTCAGAAAGAGAACTTCCCTTGAAGCCGATATTCATGTTCTGTCCGGAATAATCGCATGTGATTTCTTCCTTGGCACTTGTTGCGAAATCAATATCTTCGGAAGAAAGAACCAATTTCCCTGTCTCAAGATGGAATCTTACTAACTGGCTACTTTCACTTGCAAAAGGAAGTACTCGGCGTAAGGCGCCAACTAATAGCTTCCTGTCAATGGTCAGTTGGTTGGGATTGTTCTGAGGAATGACAGAATTATAATTTGGATAACGTCCTTCAATCAACCTACAAGAAAGAACACCTTCTGAGAAACTGATCTCCGCACTTCTGTTATCGAACTTAATCACAACATCTCCGCTTTCTTTTCCTAAAACATTCTTCAGCAATGTTGCAGGCTTCTTAGGAAGAATGAATGAAGCTGGCGATTCGCTTTTGACCGTGAAGTTCTTGTTACGAACCAACTTATGTCCGTCGCTGGCAACTATAGAAAGACTCTCAGAAGTAAGGTCAAAATAGATACCATTCATTACGGGGCGAAGCTCATCTTGAGCCGTGGCAAAAATGGAACGGGTTATATTATCATTGAGTACAGCTCCATCAACGGTAATTACTGTTGCCCCATCAGGAATGGACTGAGTATGAGGATACTCATCTGCATTCTGAGCAGTAAAGTTATATAAGCCATTCTGATAAAGAATTCTAACCGTAAAATGCTCTGTGTCTACTTCAAAGGTCAATGGTTGTTCCGGCAGCTCCTTTACCGCATCTAAAATGGTACGATTAGGAACAGCAAACTGTCCTTCGCCATCACACTCGTCAAGTAGTACGTATGATTTCATCACATTCTCGCTGTCACTTGCTGTGATATTAAGTTGATTGTTCCTGACTTCAAAAAGGAAACTGTCAAGGATAGGCAGTGAGTTCTTGCTGTTAATCACTCTCGCTAACGTCTGAAGGCGATTGCTGAGCGAAGTACTAGATAAAGTAAATCTCATGTTAGTATTATATTTATTGTTTCTTAATTATAGGCACAAAAATACAAAAAAGCATTGTGTCGTACAAAAAAATATAGTGAAAAGTTTCTGTTTTTAGAACTATTTTATTAATTTCGCCAACGAAAACAACAAAATAAGCAACTATTACATATTATTATAATAAATACAATGGAATTACAAGGTAAAATTATTTTGGCACTTCCTGAAAGAAGTGGTGTGTCAGCACGTGGAGAATGGAAATCACAGGATTTTGTAGTGGAAACTCATGAAGCATATCCTCGTAAAATGGTTTTCTCGGTCTTTGGTGCAGATCGTTTACAGCGCTTTAATATCCAAGTAGGACAGGAGGTACTTGTTTCTTTCGATATTGATGCACACGAATATAACGGACGATGGTTTAATAATATCCGTGCATTTGATGTTCGTCTTGTTGATCCTGCTTCAATAGGAGCAGCTGGAGTTCAACCCGCACCTGCAGCAAGTGCTTTTGAACCATCACCTTCAGAAGCACCGGCACCCCAGGCTCCTTTCCCTCCACAACCAATGGAAAGTGAGAGTACAGACGATCTTCCTTTCTAAGGAAACAGATAAAATGATGCGGTCTTCAACGATGAGAGATGATAAGTTGAAGACCGCATTTTTTAGATAATACCACGATTTATTTATTCATTACTTCCTTGTAACGTGATAATAGCCATTCGTTTTGTTCATCAATAGTCATGAAGCTGTTATCAAGTTCTATTGCATCATCAGCTTTTCGTAATGGAGAGATCTCGCGATGACTATCCAAGTAGTCGCGTTCCTGTACGTTTTTAAGAATATCATCGAAGTCAGCCTCCATTCCTTTTGCCTTCAGTTCATCATAGCGTCGTTGTGCACGCACTTCTGCACTCGCCGTGACAAAGATTTTCAATTCTGCGTTAGGAAATACCACCGTGCCTATGTCGCGCCCATCCATAACAACTCCTTTGTTTTCTCCCATCTTCTTCTGCTGTTCGACCATTGCTTCACGAACAAACGGAATGGCAGCAATAGGACTTACTTGGTTAGAAACCTCAATCGAACGTATTTCTTTTTCAACTAATTCGCCATTAAGATAGGTGTCTGGCCGGCCAGTCTCTGGATTGAATACAAATGTGATGTGGATGTCATTCATTTTTTCGGCCAGTTTCTCAGTATTGATTCCCTCTTCGTTTATCAATCCATTTCTTAGGGCGAATAATGTGACAGAACGATACATAGCACCCGTATCTACGTATATATACCCTAATTCTTTTGCCAAATCCTTAGCCATCGTGCTTTTTCCGCATGAGGAAAAGCCGTCTATTGCAATTGTTATTTTTTTCATAATTATAATGTATAAGCAATGTTGATTAAAATCGATGAACTGGAAACATGGTATTTACCATAAGCAAAATTCAACTTGAAATTATTAAGTGACAGACCTGCACCTAAAGAAAATCCCGCCCAATTGGAACTCTTTTCATGATCGGAGTTCTCAATAGACATCTCTTTCGCTCTTCTAAAGTTATAACCGGCTCCAATCCAAATCTGCGGAGATAATATTAATTCGGCACCAGCAGAGAGGTGTTGTATAAACTTATAATTCCAATGCGTCAAATCTGTAAGCGTTGCTGAAAAGCGCAATGGAGTATGTACTAAGCGTTTGCTGATTCCCACTTGTAGGTCCATGGGCATTCTTTCAAAATTATCATCGTATGATTTAACTTGTCCTCCCAAGTTTTTTGCCACTAAAGAAATAGACAATTCGCTCTCATGATGATAATAATTCAATCCCAGATCTACTCCCATAGCCAATGAATTGTACTCACCGATATAAGAAGTGATAAACTTGGCAGCTACACCACCCGTGATTCTGTCTGTCAGAAGATATGAAAAATATCCGGCAATAGAAATGTCTTTTGCAGAGAACTCACCATTTTGAATGTTATCTGCATTCATTTCTTTCATAGAACCATAATTAATATACTGGCCGGAAAACGCAACAGATGCACGTTCCTTAATTACCTTGTTGAAAGCAGCACTGGCTGTATTGACTCCTGCCATGTAATTCATATAATTAATCAAAATCGTCTTGTCACTTACATTAGACAGGAGGGAGGGGTTATGGAATATCATGGATTCGTCGTCTTCAACAAGCGAAATGTTGTTACCTCCCAAAGCAGCTCCGTGAGCACTCACAGGAAGACGCAGGAAATTGTATACCGTCCGTCCATCTTGCGCTTGAATAGATGTCGCTAAAAGTGCTAAGAAGAAGCTTAAAACTATTTTTTTCATTTAAATAACCAAATTTCTCGACAAAGATACACCTTTTTTCAAATATCTGCATTATTTTTGCATTATCTTTTATAGATTTTAAGGTTATATCATTTTTGCGGTTGTATATTGCAGTTATGGAACAGAAGAAGAATAAGCAGGTAAACTTAGAAGACGAAAAAAAGACAAGCTTCTTGTTAGGTCTTGTTTTTGTCCTGTCTTTGTTGTTTGTTGCTTTAGAATTTAATCATGTTCCTGAAAGTCTGACTTATGATGAAAATATCATTGATGAACTTGCTCAAGATCTGGAAATGGTATCTACGTTAGAAAAAGACGATATTAACGAGATTGCAATTATTCCGCAGAAGCAGGCATCCTCGGAAAGAATTAAGATTGTTGATGAGGAAACAACGATTGAGAATGCTGAGGTAGTTCAAGAGACTGGTACTTTAGATGCCTTTTCTCAGGAAGAAACAGAGAAGCCTGAACCACAGATTCTTCCTTCTACGACAGCATCAGATAATGCCCCGTTAAGATTCCGCATTGTGAGTCAATTGCCGGAGTTTCCAGGAGGGATGGTGGAATATATGAAATGGTTAACAAAGAATTTGAGATACCCGGAAGTAGCAAGACAACAAGGCATTCAAGGAAAAGTCGTCGTGTCGTTTATCGTCAACACAGACGGGAGCATTGCCGATGCAAAGATTGCATCATCAGTTGATCCGGTGCTTGATAGGGAGGCCATGCGTGTCATAAGAATGATGCCGCGATGGAAACCTGGCATTCAAAACGACCAGCCTTGTCGGACAATGTTTGCCGTTCCGATTGTCTTCAAATTATAATCAAGACTAAAAATCAAAATAATATAACATTATGTATACATCAGAGGAACTTCTTAACAGTGTAAACAAATACTTATCGCAGATGCAATATGTGCGTGAGCCTAAATCTTTATATGAACCCATAAAGTATGTGTTGTCATTAGGTGGTAAGCGCATTAGGCCAATTTTAATGATGTTAGCATATAACTTATTTAAAGACGACCCTGAGAGCATTCTCCCGATTGCATGTGCAATAGAGACATACCACAACTATACATTGTTGCATGACGACTTGATGGATAATGCCGATTTGCGTCGTGGTCACGAGACGGTTCATAAAAAGTGGGATGCTAATACGGCTATTCTTTCAGGTGATTCCATGTTGGTTCTTGCTTATCAGCGCATTGCCCAATGCCCGCCGGAAAAGCTACAGAGCATTATAGACTTGTTTACAGAAACCGCCTTAGAGATAGGTGAAGGCCAGCAATATGACATGGATTTTGAGAATCGTACGGATGTGACAGAAGAAGAATACCTGGAAATGATTCGGCTTAAGACGAGTGTCCTCCTTGCATGTTCCATGAAGATTGGTGCAATCTTGGCTGATGCTTCAAATGAAGATGCTGAGAACATCTATAAGTTCGGGGAAAAAATAGGATTGGCTTTCCAGTTACAAGATGATTATCTGGATGTATATGGAGACACAAATGTTTTTGGTAAGGCAATCGGTGGTGATATCATTTCCAACAAAAAGACATATATGCTTATTAATGCCTGTAACAGAGCCAATGAAAAGCAGTATGAAGAATTGACACGATGGATTACGCTAACCAGTTTTGATGCGGAAGAAAAGGTTAAGCAAGTAACCAGATTGTACAACGAGATTGGTATCAACAAACTGGCTCAGCAGAAGATTGCTTCTTATTTTGAAGAGAGTGAAAAGTATCTGGACGAAATTCATGTTGACGACAATCGTAAGACTGAATTAAGGAAATATGCAGCAGAAATGATGAAAAGAGAATTATAGAAATGCCATACAGAAGATTACCAAAAACAGATGCAGCCCGTCTCAAAGCCCTGAAGACACTACTCGAATGTAGTAGCCTATATACGACTGGTGTTCGCTTTATTGATTATCAGACACTCAACCGTGCACAACCGGCATACGAGCGTCTGCTGATGATGTGTGAGCAATACAAGGCAAGGCAACAGGCGCAGATGCGCGTTACCCCTAAAATAGAGAAGCTTCAACGTAATGCAAGCATTTATATCAGTCATTTTATCCAAGTGCTTTTAATGGCTGTTGAGAGGGGGGAGATTCCTCGGGAGACTCTTGAATTGTATCAGATGGGTACTGAGACAACAGCTGTTCCCAATATTAAGTCAATAGATCGGTTGGTTTCTTGGGGAGAAAAAATAATAATAGGAGAGAAGGAGCGGATAAAAAGAGGTGGCCGTCCCATTACTAACCCGACAATCGGGATGGTAATGACACATTTGGATGTCTTTAAGGATATTTTGGCACAACAAAAAAAGCTCCAGGACAGGACTCTGGTCGTTCAGGAGAGCTTAGATAAGATTCGCCCTGAGATAGATGAACTTCTATTGGATTTGTGGAATCAGATAGAAAAGCATTTCGAGAATGAGCCTCCGGAAACTCGTTATGCTGAATGCCGTAAATATGGAATAGTATATTATTATCGCAGACATGAACCACATCTTTATTGATACTCATGCTCATTTAGATGGAGAGGAATTCAAGGATGATCTCGATCTTGTTATCAGCAGGGCTAAACAGGCTGGTATAGGAGGGATTTTCTTGCCGTCAATTGATTTGAACTCAATAGATGGTATCAAAAAGATTTGCAATGAATATCCTGATTATGTATTCCCCATGATAGGATTACATCCAGAGGAGGTGAAGGCTGATTATGAGTCGGTTCTGTCAAAGATGCACCAGTGTTTACAAGATAATGATATAGGCCGACCCGTTATTGCAATTGGCGAAGTGGGGCTTGACTTTTATTGGTCGAGAGAATATGAGTCAGAACAGCTTAAAGCATTTGAGCAACAAGTGGAATGGTCGGTTGAAACAAGACTTCCCCTTATGATTCATTGCAGGAAAGCACAAAACGAACTGGTGCACATATTAAAAAAGTATGAGAAGCAGTTGCCGGGCGGAGTGTTTCATTGTTTCACCGGTAATGAAAAGGAAGCAGCGGAATTATTACAGTTTGAGGGATTTGTCCTTGGAATAGGAGGAGTACTGACATTTAAGAAAAGTCATCTTCCTGATGTATTGCCCTCTGTAGTTCCACTAAGCAGGATTGTATTAGAAACAGATAGTCCTTATATGGCACCCGTACCGCTACGAGGGAAACGCAATGAAAGTTCTTTTGTCGTATATGTACTGAAGAAATTAGCTGATTGTTACGGCGTGTCAGAAGAAACGATTGCGAGTATGACAACTCAAAATGTAAAGCGAGTATTTAAAAAACCTTATTCTTAACCAAATAATTATTAACTAAAAATCAACTCTCTATGACTAAGAATTACTTTAAGCATTTATTGTTAACCATCGTATTATTAGCTTCGGCTTCTAATGTGTTGGCTATTGATTTCCCTAAAATAGGAGAATATCCTGTTGATGGAAATGAGTACATCTTGGTAAGTTATGTCAAACCAGACATTTTCTTTACGAGAACTTCATGGGATGGAGCATATTATCTGCTTCCTTATGATCAGTCGAATTGTGAAAGTCACGCTTTTACCGCTCATAAGGGTGTGGACGGCAACTGGTGCTTTTCTATTACTGAAAGCAATGGAAATGAAATGTATATTGGTATTCCTGCCGGTACTGATAACCTGAACGCTAAGCTTGATGAGCCTGCCTATTTTTCATTAGAAGAGGGAGACGTCAGCGGATTCTATCGGATTAAGGCTCTCGATGGGAATCCCAACTATAATGTGACGAACAGATACCTGCATCTGAATGGAGGTGGCCAGTTCCTGATCATTTCTGAACCCACCAATTCTTACTATCCTGATTTTTATGGTGGCGTACAGACAGAGATGGGAGATGATGGTGAGACCTACCGTTTGACGGATGAAAATGGTGAGTTTATTCCAAATGACCATTCGTCTGAGAATTGGGCTTTCGTTTCCCGTTCAGACATTCCGGCATTAAAGAACAGGATATTATTATATGCTTCCATCAAAGACATTGAGGATAACTATCTGACGAATGAGAATTTCTCAAAAGGGTTCCAGGGTGCCATTGACACGGTCTTACCTGTTTACAATTCTGAGACTCTGACAGAAGAGGATGCCGAAGCTGCTTTGGCAATCATTAATGCCAAGTTCTCTTTATATCGGGAGATTCTTTCAGCAGAAGAATTGTTGTTCCAGGAAGAAGACGATGCCCTTAAAGTCGCTATCGAAACGGCAACTTCTGTATTCAACAACGTGAATGATGCTGCTCAGTTGTTGGCAGCTCTGCAGGCTTTGGCTGATGCAGAGACAATCCATACCATCGGACAGGGTGACTTGACTCGTCTGGGCAAGAACATGAGCTTCGAGGATTTGTCTTCACAAGATGGCAATACTACTTCAGGTGTGGCTGCTCCTCCTTCTGGGTGGACATTACTTGTCAATGGCAAGCAAGTGACCAGCATATCTGAAGAGAATGCAGCTGGCCTGAATGCATGGGCTGGTATTAATGGAGACGGCACTGGAGCAAAAGAAGGTAACTATATCTATGGTATATGGAACTCCGGAATGCCGGAGATAGAATTATCTCAGACGCTGACTGGTCTTGAAAATGGTACATATACCGTCTTTGCCGCCGTAATGGTTGGAGCTAATGGTAACGGTTCAAGACGTACAACTCAGCGTATATTCGGCAACTTGAATACGAAGTATTTCGGAAGTAGCTACGAATACGACCTTAGCCGCTTAGACAAATCAGACGTATATGATTTTGAAGGACTTTCAGAACCTGTGACGGATACAGAACTACAAGAGATGAGTGTCCAGGCATTTGTCTATGATGGCACTTTGAAATTTGGCTTCCGCACCAATAATGATATTAAGGCTGCCAACCGTACTACATCAAATGGTGCAGGAGGAGACGGCTGGTTTAAGATTGACAACTTCCGTATCATCAAGGAAGAGTATAATCCCGATGATGCCTTGAGAATCTATGATCATTTTGCTGATGTCCTCTCAGAGCTGTTGGATCAATACATGCAGCAGTCAGTATATGATGATGCCATCGCCCTTTTGGAGACAACCAAGGTGACAACAGCTAATTCTCAGGATGAAATTATTAACGCATTCCTGAAACTACGTGATGCTTGTCCAAAGATTGAGTCTTCGGTGAATGCATATAAGAAGTTAGAAGAAGCACTCAGGATTGCATCAGAGAACCTGTATGAATACACACACTACGCAGGTGTTGATGAATATGGTGATATTGTCTTGGAAGCCGAGAATATGTATTATGACCATATTGCCAATGAAGCAGAAATTGAGGAAATGATACAGAAGTTGAATGACGGTTTCGATGCACTGAAACTATCCGGCGTGGCTGTTGGTATCTATGTGACAGACCTCTTGAAGAACCCCGGCTTTGAGGACCTTTCTGCTCAAGGAAATTCTGAGACTGGTGGTGTCGTCAATCCTCCATACGGATGGAATCTTTATCTGAACGGAAATCTTGTGACAAGTCAGTCGGAGATTACCGCAGCTGGTGTGCAAAACTGGTGCGGCATCAACAATGGAGATCCAATCGAGGTCGTTGATGAAGAGGGTAATGTCATTACTCATCAGTATGTAGAAGGTACTCACCTGTGGGGTATATGGACAGAGTATATGCCTGATGTTGAGTTATCCCAGACTTTATCTGGTATGCCTGCCGGAACCTACGTGCTGACTGCTAATGTCATGGTTCAGAATAACTGGGCTGGAGATAATATCACGACACAACGAATCTTTGGTAATGACTATATCCAGATGTTCGGCTCGGAAGATGCTCATGCCATTAACCTTCCCGAAGATGCAAAGGCTGCAAAGGCATTCGACGAATCAGGCGACTATGACCTGAAGAAGCTTACCTATGCAGGATATACCTGCGAGAGTGGTGACCGGAACACAGATCTGCTACATCCCATGATTGTACGCTTTGGCGTAGGTGAAGACGGTGTTGCCTATATCGGATTCAGAACGAATAAAGTTGGCAAAGACGGAACGGAAAGACCTGTAAGTGGTGCCGGTTGGTTTAAACTTGATAATTTCCAGCTGTTCTATGAAAGCGAGGACATTCCCACTAACGTGAAGGGTGTTTCCGGTAATGTGACGGTTTCTAAGATTGAGTATTATTCGGCAGACGGTCGTCAGCTGAAATCATTGCAGCCGGGTCTGAATATTATTAAGACTATCATGAGCGACGGTAGTGTAAAGACCATCAAATTTGTCTTGAAGTAAGTATTAACTTGTATGAGGGTGTACTATAGCAACATAGTACATCCTCATTTAATAAAAACTAAACTATGAGGAAATATCTATTTGTGCTTGTCCTTGCCTCTTGCTGCTGGTCGTCTGCCTTGGCTCAAGTGTCATTTGGAGAGTCTTCTTTGTTTAATGAAGACTGGCTTTTCGTGCTGGATGACAAGGAAGAGTATTATAAGCCTGACATTGACGATAGCAGATGGCGTAGACTTTCCCTGCCACACGACTATTCTGTTGAAGGCACATTGTCCCCTTCATTGGCATCAGCAACAGGATACCTGCCCGGTGGTATTGCCTGGTATCGGAAACATTTTGTTCTTCCGGAATCTGCATCAGAATCTCTGTTCTTTATATATTTTGAGGGGATATACAACAGGTCTGAGGTCTATCTTAACGGGCATCTTTTAGGAAAGCGTCCCAACGGATATGTTTCATTCATGTATGAAATGACACCCTATCTGAACAAGACGGGCGACAATGTTATTGCCGTTCGTGTCGACCATAGCCGGTATGCTGATTCAAGATGGTACACGGGTAGCGGTATCTATCGAGACGTGTGGATGATAAAGTCAAATGAAACGCATTTGTCTCAATGGGGGAACACCTACCGTTTGATTAAAAGCTCCCGTAGTACGGCAAAGGTGGAAGTTGCCGGGGATGTCTGCAAAAAGGATAATAACAACCAGAAACTTACCGTTCAGATTGATATCCTTGATGCCAACAAGAGAGTGGTTGCCAAAGCCCGGAAAGACTTAGGTAAGGAGTCTGCCTATTCTGCCGTGATGAACATCTCCAATCCTCAGCTATGGGATATTCATTCACCCTATCTTTATACCATTCAGACAAGACTATTGCAGAACGGGAATGAAATAGACAGGTGTGAGACGAAAGCCGGCTTACGCACACTTACCTTTGACCCCAATAAGGGGTTTGCTTTGAATAATAAGTGGATGAAGGTAAAGGGGGTCTGTCTCCATCATGATGCAGGTGTGTTAGGCTCGGTCGTACCCAAAGAGGTGTGGAAGAGACGGTTGGAGCGCCTGAAGGAAATTGGTGTCAATGCCATCCGGATGAGTCATAATCCCCAGTCGCCCGACCTCTATGATTTATGTGACGAGATGGGATTCCTTGTCATGGATGAGGCTTCAGATGAATGGGAGCACGCCAAGAGGAAATGGATAAAGGGATGGAACAGAGGAGAGCCAGGCTATGACGGCTCCTATGATTTCTTTGAGGAATGGATTGATAATGATGTGCGAGACATGGTAAGGCGCGACAGAAACCATCCGTCCATATTCCTATGGAGCATTGGCAATGAGGTTGACTATCCTAACGACCCCTATTCGCATCCTGTCTTAGACGGCTCAAGCATCAGTCAGCCGATGTACGGCGGCTACAAGCCCTCTCAACCAGATGCCATGCGGCTGGGTGTGATTGCCAGAAGACTTGCTTCTGTTGTCAGGGAGGCAGATAGAAGCCGCCCTGTGACTGGAGCGTTGGCGGGGGTTGTAATGAGCAACGAGACGGGCTATCCCGAAGCACTCGACGTGGTGGGATATAATTATACTGAAGACCGCTATAAGTCTGACCATGAGAAATACCCGAAACGCGTTATCTACGGGTCGGAGAACAGGCATGATATTGATGCGTGGCGTGCTGTCAGTGACAATGACTTTATATTCGGGCAGTTCCTGTGGACAGGTATCGATTATTTAGGAGAGAGCGGGGCATGGCCGTCTAGGGGAAGCACTGCCGGCCTGTTGGATTTAGCAGGCAATATTAAGCCTCGTGGATGGTTCCGCGCCTCTTTATGGAGCGAAAAGCCGGTCTGTTATATCGGAACCTATCCGATTGGCGGTTTTTCGAGAAGAGGTAACAGAGTCTCTACTGATGCCCCGGATTTGTGGAATTATAGGGAAGGGCAGAAGATAAGGGTTGTATGTTATACCAATGCAGAGAAGGCGCGTCTGTTCCTGAATAATGTGGAAGTCGGTGAAATGAAAAGCAGGGACGAAAAGACTGGGACTATCTATTGGGATATTGACTATAAAGATGGTGAACTCAGAGCAGAATCGTATTCTAAAGAGGGAACTGTTGTCGCCCAATACGCGATAAGGACATCCGGCAGACCGTACGCACTGAAAGTAACAAGCGATAAAGAGAAACTGAATGCCGACGGGGATGTAGCCCATCTGTTGATTGAAGTGACCGACGAGAACGGCCAGCTTGTAAGACTTGCCGACAATAATGTTTATTGTACGACATCTAACAACATCCGACTGCTTGGCATGGAGAGCGGCAATGTGCAGGACATGACGAACTATAGGGATAATAACCAGAGAGTGTATCAGGGTCGTCTGCTTGCCTACATCAAGACGAACGGAGCAAAAGGCAATGCCGTTCTACGGTTTACTTCTCCGCTTTTAGAGGGTTGTGAGATTACAATTCCTGTAGAATAATTTTTTCATGATAGTTATCAATAAGGCTGAAACCCATGATGGAATCAGCCTTATTCTTTTTTTCTTACCGCTATTCGCACCGTTCCTTATTGCTGGCAGCACCGTTCAACCTCCATAATGGCAAAGTGGCAGTGTGGAGTTGTAGCTTTTGTAGGACGCAAACAATACATTTACGCCTCGCAAACAATATGTTTATGTGTCGCAAACAATATGTTTACGGGGCGTAAATGTATTCTTTACCACTCGCAAACGAGCCATTTGCGGCTTTAAGGCGCGAGGGATGGCGCGGCTGCTTCCGCCCCAGGCTATTTGGTGTGACTGGAAGAGCTGAACAGATTGTTCACCCCGGAGGACAGATTATACACCAGTTTATCATCGACATAGATGCCTCCGATGCAGACCATTATCTCCAGAATGTCCCTGTCGCGGTTGTAAATGCCGAACGACCTTATCGAATTCACATAATAGACAATCGCTATCTCGTGGTCTTCGCCGTCGTAGTTCAACTTGAATTTCATAGGCCTCGGATTGACGAGGAACTCGATGGGCGAGGTGTTGGTGATTCCCACTTCACAGATTAGCGGTTGTTGTACCGCATTGAGGAGAGCGGCTTTCATGCTTGCGTTCGTAACGTGCTCAGCCAGTGCTTTTGTCGGATAGTTGTTGATGATGACCAGGCTGTCGTTGACAATCCATCCGGCATTAAGAGAGTCGGTCGAGGTCACCTGATTGGTATCGTTGGTGTGCAGATAATACAACTTGCCCGTATAGACCCCTCGCATGGTCTGCATGCAAGCCTTCGCCTCTGCTGGCGTAATCTGTTTGTTGTTGTCGTCGTCGTTTCCCAGACATGAAGTGATGAACATTGCTGTCAGACAGCAGATCATCATTGTAAAGAACTTGTTTCTTAGCATGATTTCAGTTTTAAAAATATAT
Source organism: uncultured Prevotellaceae bacterium (assembly GCA_902762325.1). Classification (GTDB taxonomy): domain Bacteria; phylum Bacteroidota; class Bacteroidia; order Bacteroidales; family Bacteroidaceae; genus Prevotella. The sequence goes on from CACWNV010000003.1 coordinate 25,966, forward strand.
TATATAAACACTAAAAACGGGAAATGTTGCATCATTTTCGGTATAATATTTGTTAAATACGACACATTTGATTTATTTCGTCTAAAGATTTCCACGGGTTCGTCGAAAGTTTGTTGAAGATTAGCGGCTCTTGTCATATCTTTGCATCAGAAAATAAAACAAAATAAATAACAGATATGAAAAAGGTTAAATTCTTATTAGTATTGGTCATGACGATGGTTTTCTCGGTTGCTATGGCACAGAAGACGGTTGTGAAAGGTGTCTTGATGGACAAGAATCTTGGCGAAGGCGAGCCGTTTGCTACGGTCAGAATATTCAAGCAGGGAGAGACGACGCGCCCTGTTTCCATGTTCCTGACTGATAAAGACGGAAACTTTTCGCGTGAGGTGAACGGTAAGGGTAAGTTCAACATCATCTTCAGCAGCGTTGGCAAAGAAGATTTGAGCAAGAGTATAGAGCTGTCGGGCAATGGGACGCTCAATCTGGATACTATATATATTAAGGAGAATGTCAACGAACTCTCTGATGTTGCCATCGTAGCGCAGAAGCCGCTGGTCAAGATGGAAGTGGACAAGATGAGTTATAGTGTGGCAGAAGACGAGGATGCAAAGTCCAGTACGGTGCTCGACATGCTCCGCAAAGTGCCGATGGTCACCGTTGACGGTCAGGATAACATCTCTGTGAACGGTTCATCATCTTTCAAGGTGTATGTTGACGGGAAACCTAACGTGATGTTCTCAAGCAATCCGTCGCTGATATTCAAGAGTATGCCCGCTTCAGCTGTGAAGAATATAGAAGTCGTGACGAATCCCGGCGCCCGCTATGATGCAGAAGGAGCCAGCGGAGTGTTGAACATCGTGATGAATAGGATGGATACAAAGGCGATGGAGTCGATGAATGGCTACAACGGTACGATTCGTGTCTCAGCCGGTAACAGAAGTATTGGAGGCGGCGCATTTGTCAGTGGCCAGCAGGGGAAGTTCTCCTATAGTGGAAACTTGATGGAAAACTATTCGACACCGGGTACGACAGATGTGGAGATGGAGCAGAAGAACGGCGACGGAAGTATTCTTACCTCAGCCGCAACGAAGGTGAAGATTCCCTTCACGATGGGAAATGTCAGTCTGGGATATGAGTTGGATGACATGAGTAGTGTGAATGCGACATTCTCCCTGACCAGCTTCAATATGAAAAATGACGGACATACCACAACAAGTCAGACGGGTGGTCTTTATGGTAACGGCTTCAACTATGTGAACGATATGAAGATGCGCAACAAGAAGACCTCGTTCAGCGGTAATGTTGACTATCAGCGCTTTTTCAACAAAGAACGCACGAAGTCGTTTGTCCTGACCTATCAGTTGGACTATAGTCCATCGAAAATGGAACAGAACAACCGTTTCTCAAATACAGAGATGGCTGTGATAGACCTGACCAATCGTAATTCGGTCAACAAAGAACATACGACAGACCACACGATACAGGCAGACTTCACCACTCCTCTCGGTCAGAACAATAAGCTAAGCCTTGGAAGTAAGCTGATGATGCGCCGTGCCGACTCAGATGCCAAGTACTATCTTGCCGATGTCTATGACGAGCGCTCAAGCATGGATTACCTTTATAAGAACACCATCCTTGCCGGCTATAGTGAGTATACGGGACAATGGGACAAGCTGGGCGCAAAGGCCGGTCTTCGCTATGAGCAGACATGGCAGAACGTAGAATATCGTCTGGGGCAAGGTCAGAATTTCTCGACAAACTACGGAAGCTTAGTGCCAAGTGCAAGCCTTTCCTATACTCTGGCACCGACAAGTAACATCGGCCTGACCTATAACATGCGTATCTCCCGACCGGGTATCAGCTATCTGAATCCCTACGTGAACCGTGCCGACCCGAATTCACTATCCTATGGTAATACCGACCTGGACGTTGAGAAGTCGCATAACATCTCACTTGTGTATAACTTGTACTCTACCAAGTTGATGCTTAATGTCAATGTGCATCATAATTTCACGGATAATGCCATTGAACAGTACAGCTTCTTTGACGGAACATTGCTGAATACGACCTACGGCAATATCGTGAAGCGTCATCAGACGGGCGTGAATGTCTATGCCAACTGGCTGTTAGCTCCCAAGACTCGTATCATGCTCAACGGAGGACTGAACTACAACGACATGCGCAGTAGTGTGTTAGACCTGAAGAATAGCGGCTGGCAGGGAAATATGATGGCAGGACTCCAGCAGACAATGCCTTGGGACTTGAAGCTTGGCGCGTATCTGATTACTTCCACAAAGAGCTATACCTTGCAGGGATGGAGCAGCGGTTTTAACATTCTCACGGCAAATCTGTCCAAATCGTTCTTCAATGACAAGCTCAGCGTGAGCATTCAGGGAATGTTAGGACTCTCTGACGGCGGCAATCTTAAGATGGAAACGTATAGCCAGGGAAAGAATTTCCTCAGCCATCAGACAATCAAGGTGCCGATGAGCGGCTTTAATGTCAGCGTCAGCTACACCTTCGGAAACACTAAGCAGAAGGCAAAGCAGCATGTCAGTCGTGTCCAGAACGACTATATCGAACAACAATCACAGGGCGAGATGCTCAACAACGTGGGAAATGTAGGACAATAATTTGGAGGTTACTGAAAATCTTTCTAACTTTGTTGGCGTATGTTGAAGATAGAAAAGAAAGACCTGTGGCTTTTTATGGCTCAAGTGGCAGTGTGGACAGTTGTGTTGTTCGCAATGCCACTCGCCACATTGTTCACCACGCAAGACCTGTCGGCGACGAAGACGTCGTTTTTCGTAGGGTGGGGAATGTTCCGCGCTCCTCTTGTCGTCTACTTCGTCAACTTCTACCTGCTCGGTCCGTACCTGTTCTTTCGTCGTAGATACTGGGCGTTTGTGTTGAGCAACCTGGTGCTGATACTCGGATTGAACTTTCAGTTTTTCCAGCTTTGGCTTCAAAGAGATAACATTCCCAACAGGCCACCCATGACAACAGAGATGTGGATTGGCATCTTCTCCGGCTTTCTCATGTTCCTGTTGTTCTGTGCCATCATGGCATCTATCGCCATCGGCGTGCGTCACATCATCCGCACACGTAAGATTAAGCAGCAGCTGAAAGACGAGAAGGCCAAGCATGTTGAGGCAGAGCTGGCGTGGCTGAAAAACCAGATAAACCCCCATTTCCTCTTTAACACCTTGAATAACATTTCAAGTCTGACGCAGATAGATGCAGATGCTGCCCAGGATGCCATCGCCCAGCTCAGCGATCTGTTGCGTTATGCCATGTATGAGACCAACAAGAAGATGGTGCCCATTCAAGGGGAACTGGAGTTCATGCACAACTATATCAATCTGATGAAGCTTCGTTGTAATGACAAGACAATCGTTACGACAGCCTTTGATGTGCAGCAGAAAATCGAAATACCACCGCTACTCTTTGTCTCACTTATCGAGAATTCCTTCAAGCATGGTGTTAGCAGCAGCCGTCCGTCTTCGATAGATATTCGTCTTCAGCTGAATGGTGAAGACCTGGTCTTCGAATGCAGCAACACGAATTATCCAAAGAATGATGCAGACCGTAGCGGCTCGGGCATCGGTATAGAGAACACCCGACGTCGTCTGGACTTAATCTATCATAACAGGTATGATTGGAAGCAGTCGCTTACGGACGACATCTATAACGTATGCATAACCATCCATTTGTAACAATATAAAGCGTTTAGTGATGCCACTTACTTGTATTATCGTCGACGATGAGCCTCTGGCAGTCAGACTCCTTGAATCGTTTGTGAATAAGACTCCCGACCTTCAACTGGTAGGTTCATTTACCGACTCTGTCGAAGCCATTAACGTCATAAAGGAACTGAAGCCTGACCTGCTTTTCCTTGACATACAGATGCCAGACATGAGCGGTATGGAACTGGCACACGTGGTTCCAGCTGAGACAAAGATAATATTCACAACCGCCTTCAAGGAATATGCCTATGAGAGCTATGAGGTCAGCGCCCTTGACTTCCTGCTGAAACCCATTCGCTATAACAAGTTTATTTCTGCCGTAGAGAAAGCCCGTCAGTGGTTTGGGCATAAGCTGAATAATCAGAATAATCAGAATAATCTGAATATTCAGAATACTCAGAAAGAGCCCCACGGCAAGCAGGAAACGGTCTTCTTGCGTGTTGATGGTGAATTCAGGCAAGTGGCGTTGTCGAAGATTATCTATGTATGCGGCATGAAGGATTATGTCATGTTTTACCTTTCTGACGAGAAAAGGCCTCTGATTACACATCTGACGATGAAGTCGGTTGAGGATATGCTTCCGTCCACACTTTTTATGCGCATCAGCCGTTCATATATTGTGGCTTTGGATAAAATCAAAAGCGTCGACCGTAACGAATGTGTGTACATCGGAGATGAGATTATAAAGGTTACAGATGCATATCACGAAAAATTCATCAGTTATTTGAACTCAAGATTCCCAGGCAGCAAATAATCGCACAAGATAAAAAACTATTTCTGTGTTTCGGTTTTTCAGATAAAATGTGTACCTTTGTCGAAAATAATAAGGAAATGCGGAAAACAAATAATCCTACGTGTTACCGTCAGGAACTGAAAGACAAGATTCTGACGGTGGCAATGAAAGAGTTCAAGCAGAAAGGAATCCGTTCTGTGAAGATGGATGATATTGCGAATTTACTGTCGATTTCCAAGCGTACGATGTATGAGATTTATGCCGACAAGGAACATCTGCTCCTTGAAGGTGTCTGCCGTAATGAAAAGTATAAAACGGAATGCGTTGAAAAGTTCAGTAACGACCCTCATCATAATGTGATGGATATCATCATGGAAGTGTATCATCTGCAAATGGAGGATCTTGCCAAGACGAACCCGCTCTTCTATGCTGAACTAAAGCGTTATCCGAAAGTGATGAGCTACCTTCAGGAAAGACATGCTGATAAAGAGCGGAAATCCCAGTCGTTCTTTTTACGTGGTGTTGAGGAAGGTTATTTTCGTGCTGATGTGGATTACAATATCGTGTCGCGAATTGGTAATGCCAGTATTCTTTATGTGATGGAAAACCAGTTATATCGTGAATTTGAATTGCAACATATCTTCCGGAACATAATAGTACTCTTCATGCGAGGCTTCTGTACAGATAAAGGATTGGCAATCATAGAAAAACTATAAAGATGAACATACGAACTTTTAAAGCTGCTTTGTTCGACCTCGATGGTGTCGTGTTTGATACGGAACCCCAATACTCTGTCTTCTGGGGAGAACAGATGCGGCATTACTTTCCTGAAAGACCCGGACTTGAGAACGTAATCAAAGGTCAGACATTGGTGCAGATTTATGACAAGTTCTTTCCTGGAATGAAGGAGGAACAAGAAAGAATCACTGCTGGGCTTGATGAATTTGAAGGACAGATGAAATTTGAGTATATTGCCGGATTTCCGTCTTTTATAGAAGACTTGCGCCGCAATGGCGTGCGTACAGCTGTTGTAACCAGCAGTAACAAGCCAAAGATGGAAAATGTCTATCGTTCCCATCAGGAATTCAAGGACTTGTTTGATCTCGTCCTTACGTCGGAAGACTTCACAAAGAGCAAGCCCGATCCAGAGTGCTATTTGATTGGTGCTGCTAAGTTTGGCCTTTCGCCCAATGAATGCTTTGGATTTGAAGATAGCTTTAATGGCTTAAAATCCGTGAAGGCATCGGGTATGACCGTGGTCGGATTGGCTACAACCAATTCTCCTGAAGCCATCCGTGAGTTTTCTGATGTGATACTCTCTGATTATGTTGGACTTGACTATCAGCGTCTGCTTAGCTTAATATAGGAGTTGATAAACAATAATTTCGTAAGACTATCCGTTTAGATAACAAATGAATGCGAAATATCTTCTGATCATATTGTTATTATCCGTCGGGCTTGTCAGCTCATGTAGTGACGATGATTCGTTCACTACATCTTCCCAGCACCGCCTTGTTTTCTCTGAGGATACGATTAAACTTGATACCGTATTTAGTAATGTTCCTACTCCCGCAAAGTCGTTTTGGGTTTATAACAAGTCGGGCGATGGTCTCCGATGTACGAATATAAGACTGGAGCACGGTAATCAGACGGGGTTCCGGGTGAATGTTGACGGTACGTATCTTGGTGCATCAGTGGGGTATCAGATGGGAGGCGTTGAAATCAGAAACAAAGATAGCATTCGTGTCTTTGTTGAGTTGACCTCACCCTATAATTATAAAGAGGCGGCAAAGTATTTGGAAGACAATCTTCTGTTTACTTTGGAAAGTGGCATTACCCAGCGAGTGAATCTAAATGCCTGGTCATGGGATGCACGTCTTCTGCATAATGTTCATATCAAAAAAGACTCTGTGATTTCAGGTGAGAAGCCGATTGTTATCTACGGTGGGATAAAAGTTGATACCATGGCTACCCTTACCATTAAAGAGGGGACAACGCTGTATTTTCACAATGATGCCGGTATAGATGTCTATGGCAGATTGATATGTGAAGGTACAGCAGAGAATAATGTTGTGTTACGTGGCGACCGTATTGACCATATGTTTGATTATCTGCCGTATGACTATGTTACCGGTCAATGGCAGGGAATCCATTTCTATGGCTCTTCTTATGATAATGAGTTAATATATACTGATATCCATAGCACTTTTGACGGCATTATTGTTGACTCATGCGATGTGAACCGTCTGTCCCTTTCCTTATTATCCTCTACGGTACATAACTGTCAGGGGTATGGCGTTATGGCAACGAATAGTCAGGTGTTAATTGAGAATTCTCAGATTACCAACACTTTAAATGATTGTCTATACGTTAACGGCGGTTTAGCTTCAGTTAATAATTGTACGTTAGCCCAGTTCTATCCTTTTGATGCCAATCGTGGCGTTGCTCTTCGTTTCAGTGCACGTCAGTATGCTCTTGAGATTTTAAAATGTCAGAATAGTTTGATTACGGGTTATGCCGATGATGAAATGATGGGAGAGGGAGGAGACAGCTTGACTTCCTTTAATTATTATTTCTCCGATTGCATCATCCGAACTCCAAAGATTACTACAGAAGATAGCTTGTGCTTCGTTAATGTTTTATTCGAAGATATAAAAGACACTTTGCATTATGGTCAGAAGCATTTCATGAGAATTGATACTGATAGCCTGCGGTATGATTTCCGTCTTGACACCATCAGTCCTGCCATCGACCGCGGTAATCCTCTGACTTCTCTTCCCTTGGATCGTAACGGAATCATCAGGGATGAAAAACCTGACATCGGATCATTTGAACGAATTAAAAATAATTGACTTTACCAAAACCGAAATATTGTCATGAAAAATATTAAGATGGAATTCAATATACAGTTCTGTAGCTATGATGAACTGTTGAATGAAGACAAGGTGTTGGTTGATGCTGCTATTAAGGCAACAGGCAATTCGTATGCTAAGTATAGTAATTTCAATGTAGGAGCAGCCATTCGCCTGGCTGACGGGCAGATAATAATTGGTGCCAATCAAGAGAACGCCGCTTTCCCTTCGGGATTGTGTGCGGAGAGAGCCGCTATTTTTGCAGCCCAGTCGCAATACCCGGAACAACCTATTACATCATTGGCAATAGCCGCAAAGAATGAACATGGTGTTGTAGCCGTTCCAGTATCGCCTTGCGGTGCCTGTCGGCAAGTCATTCTTGAAATAGAAGACCGGTATCAGCATCCGGTTCGCATCTTGCTCTATGGAACAAATGGAGTTTATATAATCAACACCATAAAAGATTTGCTTCCGCTTTGCTTCGTAGATGCTGACATGAGACAATAGTTAACAAATGTTATCTTGGTGGAAAATGTCAGGCATTTATTTTGAGGTTTCAGTCAAAAACATTACCTTTGCACCGCATTTGACACAAAATGCTCTGGTAAATTCAGAACCAACCGGTAAGGAAGTTTGGGTGAGTGGCTGAAACCAGCAGTTTGCTAAACTGCCGTGCGGGTTACCGTACCGGGGGTTCGAATCCCCCAGCTTCCGCACTGGAAATGTCAAAATGCCTCAATAGGTATTAACCAGATATGGTGGATTCATCTAATGGTTAGGATACAAGATTCTCAATCTTGGCATAGGGGTTCGATTCCCCTATCCACTACAAAAAAGCACCTTGTAAGTTGTAGACTTGCAGGGTGCTTTTGTTTTGTATGGGTGTACTAAACGTGTATTTATTCGACTGTAGGTGTTTTTTCCTACCAGTTATTCATCAAGTCTTTGTTGAACAAACTCAGACAATTCTTCACCTCTTAGCCCGGCTTGTAAGACCTTTCCATTGTTATCAACGACGAGGGTAAAGGGGATGGCATTGATGTTGAACATTTTCACCGCTGAGTTCTCCCATCCGTTTAGCTCAGAAAGATGTGTCCAGTCGAGTTGTAGTTTAGTAATAGTGTTTCTCCAGGCTTTTGCATTTGTATCAAGGGATATGCCTATGATGCCTAATCCTTTGTCTTTCAGACGCGTGAATGTATCCTTTAGCTTCGGCATTTCTTGCATGCAAGGTGCACACCAGGTTGCCCAAAAGTCTATGATGGTAATTTTATGCTTACTGATTTCCGATAGGACAGAAACGCTATTACCCTCAAGGTCCTGCATGGAGAAGTCGGGTAGCTTCATGTTTGAACGCTCGAGAAGGACAGATTCCATTTGCTTGATACGTGGACGGTTCCGCATGACTTCCGGGAGTTTCTTTATTAACATCAGCCTTTCTTCATTACTGATGACCTCATCGTCGTAATAATTGATGATGAAGTACCCGAGTTCGTTTTGGATATTACGTTCAGCGGTACGAATGATACTCTTATTCAATTGTTTTTCAAGCTTCTTTATTTCAACCATCGCGGCATCTTGCTGCTCCGATGACGAACCATTATCGAAAGCTTGAGTGACAATGTTGTTGATTTGTTTGCCATACATGTTAACGGTGTCGGTAAGTAACTGCCATTCATCATTGATTAATGTGCCGCTTACCCTTGACTTACCGACATCCGCTTTCATGTGGATATTAATATTGCCTGGTTCTATGAAAAAGGGAATATTAATATCAGGTCTGTTCTTACAATAGATCATGCACAACCGTGTGGAATCTGTTTCCCCTTCATAAATGAATCCACCGTCTTTGACTATGAGGGTATCTGATGGAGTACCTTCTATCATGTCTGTAGAGACAAATAGCGTGTCATTGTTCTTTATCCCCTCAGTCGTGCCCGTCACCCTAAACTTCTTTGACTGGCAGCCGATGAATAATAAAGGGAAAATCACTAACCCTACGGCAAAGACGTGTTTCATTGTAAAACGGTTGTGTCGTGTTATACCAAATATTGTGAACTAATACTCTCGTTGTTGACTACACGGCGGATAGTCTCGGCGAATATCCCGGCGACAGATAACTGCTTTACCTTAGAACTTCTATTGGTATAGGGGATAGAGTCAGTAAACACAATCTCTTCAAGAGCTGATTCCTGCACGCGATCGCTCGCTGGTCCGCTCATCACACAATGAGAAGCACAGGCACGTACACTCTTAGCACCGGCAGCCTTCATGACATCAGCCGCTTTTGTTATCGTACCAGCCGTATCAACCATGTCGTCTACGACCACCACATTCTTTCCATTCACATCACCGATAATCTGCATGCTCTCCACCACATTAGCACGAGCACGTGTCTTGTTGCAAAGAACAAGGGGTACACCTAAATACTTAGCGTACGTGTTGGCACGTTTTGAGCCGCCTACATCAGGTGAGGCAATCACCATATCCTCAAGATGGAGGCTCTGCAGATAGGGTAGTATTACTCCAGAAGCATACAGGTGGTCGACGGGTACATCGAAAAATCCTTGAATCTGATCTGCATGTAAGTCCATCGTGATGATGCGATTTACACCGGCAACACTCAACAAATCAGCTACCAACTTAGCCCCGATGCTTACTCTTGGCTTGTCTTTGCGGTCTTGTCGTGCCCAGCCAAAATAAGGCATTACTGCAATGATGTTGCGTGCAGAAGCTCGCTTTGCCGCATCAATCATCAACAATAATTCCATCAAATTGTCTGCATTAGGGAATGTGCTCTGAACAAGAAACACATCACGTCCACGGATTGACTCCTCGTAGGAAACAGAAAACTCACCGTCAGAGAACTTTGTGATTACTAATTTTCCAAGAGGGCAGCCAAGATTAGCACAGATTCTTTCTGCTAAATACTTAGTGTTTGTTCCTGAAAACACTAAAAAAGAGTTGTTTTCACTCATGGTTGCTTTATGTTGTAATATTTATGCTATGTTTTATTCTATCCCACCGCTTTTTGTAGCTTTTCGAAATGTTGTATGAGGTCTTTAAAGTCCGTTTCACGATGTATGTCGAAACGGTTCCAAAGATCACCACATATCACCACACCGCCAAATCCCAGTTGCTTGGCAATTCTGATATTCTCTAAGCTCATGCCCCCTAACGCATATACACGCTTGTCTATCAGCCCGTCTGAGGCTGCTTTTTCAAGCTGTTGCAGGGAGAATGTGGATTTTTCTTCCTTAAATTCTATGCAGTCGAAGATGTTCTTCAGGAAAACATATTTGGATTTTTTCTTGAACTCTTTCAACTGATCGATAGAGGTACACGAACGAGTGAAACTTCCATGATACCCTTCTGGTACACTATCTTCAGGGTTGTCGATGTGAATACCTGCCAAGCCATACTCATTCTTCAGATAAAAATGCTCATGAACAGTAATACGGCGGTGACAAACGCTTGGTATCAGAGTTAAAAGCCTCTCACTGTACATGGGGGAAGAACCGGGCTTGAATAGATGCAAATCATCCATTCCCTCGTCGAAAAGCGAAGTGAGTATTTTATCTTCTTCCACAAAAAATGTGGATTTACTCAGTATTACGAGCTTCATTGTCACTAATGATTTTCATCTGCAAATGTATGAAATTTCCCTCAAACATGCAATTATAAAGTCAATAAAAATCTTTTTTATTTTGAATAGTTGACTTAGTTGGCACATTATTGTTGTTTTCTGATTATTTATGAACTTTTTTATCAGTTCTGTCGATTATAATTATAGATTGGGTGTCCGTTATTGCTTTTGTCCTGTTCTTTTATGTTTACCCGGCATAAACGATATGTTTAGGGTGGCTAAACATATCATTTAGCATGCCTAAACCTATCATTTGGAACGAGCAAACCTATTCTTTCGCATATCTGAATTTTGTAAACCGCCCGTTAAAAGATAGACATTCGTGTAACGAGCTGTCGGTCAACAATTTACGAAAGACGTCAAAAATAGCATTCCTCCTTTAATGGTTAAAAATCAATATATTTTTCATGCTAATTTGCCCGTGACAGAAAAGATGTTTAATTTTGTATATTATAATATAAGGAGTATAATGAAAACAGATTTGAAGACTTTCTCGAACATCAACCGTCCAATGTATATCTTGGAAGAAAGACGTCTGCGTGACAACCTGCAATTAATTCAGAGCGTAGCGGTAAAAGCAGACGTGGAAATTATTCTGGCATTCAAAGCCTATGCTTTATGGAAGACTTTCCCCATATTCCGCGAGTATATTCATTCGACAACCGCCAGTTCTTTGTATGAGGCTTATTTGGCATATAAGGAATTTGGTGAGAAAGCCCATACCTATTCGCCTGCCTATACAGATTACGAGATAAAGGAGATTTCTCAGATGTCAAGTCATCTCACGTTCAATTCCCTTTCTCAATATGACCGGTATGCTGATGTGGCGCGACAAGTAAATCCTACGGTTAGTTTAGGAATAAGAGTGAACCCTGAATACTCGGAGGTGGGAACCCTGTTATACAATCCTTGTGCACCAGGAACGCGATTTGGTGTGACATCCGATGATCTTCCTGAAACGCTCCCACGAGAGATAGAAGGGTTTCATATTCATTGTCATTGTGAAAGTGGTGCTGATGTCTTCGAGCGTACACTTGTACACATAGAGCAGCACTTTTCAAGATGGTTCCCTCAGTTGAAATGGATAAACTTCGGAGGAGGCCATTTGATGACGAGAGACGACTATGACGTCAACCACCTTATTAATATATTAAAAGGATTTCATGACAGGTATCCATGGCTGAAGGTGATATTGGAGCCCGGAAGTGCTTTTGGCTGGCAATGCGGACCATTGGTGTCGCAAGTGGTGGATGTGGTGGAGAATAAAGGAATCCGTACCGCCATTGTGAATGTCAGCTTTACTTGTCACATGCCCGATTGTCTTGAGATGCCGTATATGCCAGCCATTCGTGGGGCAGAAGCAATAGAAGAGGGCGGCGATGTTATTCCTTCAACATCTTCAAGGTATATGTATAGAATAGGAGGGAATAGTTGTCTGAGCGGAGATTTCATGGGAATGTGGGCATTCGACCATGAGATTCAGGTTGGAGAAAACATTATTTTTGAGGACATGCTGCATTATACAACGGTCAAAACTTGCATGTTTAATGGCATCGGTCACCCTTCATTAGCACTGGCACATACTGATGGAGAACTCGAAATCTTAAGGGAATATAGTTATGAAGACTATAAAAACAGGATGGATTAATCTTTTTTTTAGAAAAAAGTTTGTAGAAAATTTGCATGGTAATAAAAAATAGGTTAACTTTGCACCGCATTTAGAGAAATGCTCCTTAAACTATTGTTAAAAGGAATCTATGCGGAAATAGCTCAGTTGGTAGAGCACAACCTTGCCAAGGTTGGGGTCGCGGGTCCGAGTCCCGTTTTCCGCTCAACATTCTGAATAAATCCAAGTCGAAGCGGGGAGCTTCGTTAAGCCCAGGTGGCGGAATTGGTAGACGCGCACGTTTCAGGTGCGTGTGCCGCGAGGCGTGCAGGTTCGAGTCCTGTTCTGGGCACATTTTATTCGGAATGTTTTACTTATTGGAGAGGTGGCGGAATTGGTAGACGCGCTACTTTGAGGGGGTAGTGTCAATTGCGACGTGGGAGTTCGAGTCTCCTCCTCTTCACTTTTTTGCGGAAATAGCTCAGTTGGTAGAGCACAACCTTGCCAAGGTTGGGGTCGCGGGTCCGAGTCCCGTTTTCCGCTCTTTTTAGAGAAACATACCCATCCAATGAATTTATATTTAAGATATTTTGATAAGGAAACATTAGTAAATAATGTTGATGATGCAATTGAGTTTTTACGCTCAATTCCTGAAATTGCTTTGGACGAAGAGTTAGAGGCAGACATCCGTGAATATGCTGAAAGTGATGTCTTTTATCCAAAGCGTTATAAAGTACGTCAGAGGGTATATTTCATAATTATCAAGACTCTCGCGGAGACCATGCTTGATTTTAAGCAGAAGAAAGCATTGCGTCCCGTTGCCACTCCGAATGTAAATGAACGTCGTGATCTGACCGCAAGCGTGGTAACACGTCTTACAGAGATGCGTCCGGGTTGGTATGAGGGAGCTTTGGATTTTAAGCGTGTGGTGATGATTCCTGCTACGGGCAAGCACGAATACCGCGATACTCATTTCGTTGCTCAGTGTAAGGCGAATTCCGGTCAGGATTGTTACAATCGCATCGTAGAACATCTTCGTTCAAGAGTTGATGGTCGTTCTCAGTTCCCGTCTGCTAAGGGTAAGAACTTCCATTTCAAATATCTTGGGATGTGGAAGTAAGATTTTCAAACGATTAATTCTTCAGTCATAGTTCCATGAATAAGGTGATGCTTATTGGTAATGTCGGTAAAGATCCTGATGTCAGATATTATGAAGCTGATCAGGCGGTTGCCCAAGTGTCTTTAGCTACGACAGAACAAGGATACACCCTTACGAATGGTACTAAGGTTCCGGAACATACCGACTGGCATAATCTGGTGTTCTATAAGAAGTTAGCGAAGATTGTAGAGCGTTATGTACATAAAGGCGATAAGTTATATGTTGAAGGTCGTATCCGTTATCGTTTTTATGATGATCAGCGTGGACAAAGGCGGTTTGTTGCGGAAATATTAGTTGAGAACATGGAAATGCTGACTCCGAAGTTGAATACTAACAAGTCAGACGCATCTCAAGAAGCTTTTTAATGTCATGATGCAGTTCTTAACGATACCTCAGATTGCAGATCAAGTAGTTTTTCATCCAATTACTTCTGGGGTTCTCATAGCCATAGTCATTGCGATTGTCCTGCTTGTCTTGTCGGGATTTGCAAGCGGTTCTGAGATAGCCTTCTTTAGTCTTTCGCCAACAGATCTGGCAGAGATAGACGAATGTAAGCAGCCGGAAGATGAAAAAATAAAATTCCTTCGTGATGATAGTGAACGTACGTTGGCAACGATATTGATTTCCAATAATTTTGTCAATGTGACAATCATTATGCTCTGTAATTACATCTTTGCCTCTTTGGTCCAATTCAAGGCAGAGTGGATAGAGTTCCTATGCATAACCATTCTACTTACTTTCCTTTTGTTGCTTTTTGGTGAAATCATGCCAAAGGTGTATAGCCGGCAAAAGCCTTTGCAATTTTGCCGCCGTGTCGTCAATGGCATTTTATTTCTCAGGAAATTGTTCTGGCCGTTGTCATCAATTCTCTTGAAGAGCGGTGTGTTAGCTTCAAAAGTTGTTCAACAGGAGAATCATGTGCTTAGTGTTGACGACTTAGAGCAAGCCTTGGAACTTACCGATAAAGAAGAAATCAAGGAAGAGGAGAGCATGTTGCAGGGAATCATTCGCTTTGGTGATGAGACGGCAAAGGAGATAATGACGAGTCGGCAAGATATTGTAGACTTAGACATCAATAGCAGTTATAGCGATGTGCTGAAATGTATCGTTGAGAATAATTATAGCCGAATCCCTGTATACCAGGATAACACAGATAATATCCGTGGAGTCCTCTATATAAAGGATTTGCTTCCTCATTTATCCAAACCGGCTAATTTTAGATGGCAGAGCTTAATCCGTCCTCCTTACTTTGTTCCGGAGACCAAGAAGATTGATGACCTGTTAAGAGAGTTTCAGGAGAGTAAGGTACACATAGCCATTGTGGTTGATGAGTTTGGGGGAACAAGTGGATTGGTTACGCTTGAAGACATCCTGGAAGAAATTGTCGGTGAGATTAATGATGAATTCGATGAAGAAGAAAAGACATATTCTAAACTGAATTATAATACTTTTGTCTTTGAAGGTAAAACGCTGATGAGCGACTTTTGTAGAATAATAAATGTGCCCGACGATGAATTTGCAGATGTTGAGGGCGATGCAGAGTCGTTGGCTGGTCTTCTCTTAGAGTTGAAAGGCGATTTCCCCAGTATGCATGAGAAGTTTGAATATAAGAACTATACCTTTGAGATTATGGGTATGGAAGGAAGACGAATCAGCAGCATTAAAGTAGTAATTCATGAAGTAAAGAAAGATGCCTCTCATCTCAATTGAAACAATAGCTTCGGGTGCTCAACTGGGATTGTGGCATATTGAAGAGTCTGTTGATGAACTATTAAACCGTTATCCTTCACTTTCATCTGAAGTAAGTTCCTATCGTAGTGATGCCCGTAAGTTAGAAAAGCTGACTGTTTATTCATTGCTCTTTATGATGACAGGTGATACGAACTTACGAATCAGTCATAATGAAGCGGGCAAGCCATTTGTAAACGGTTGGAATATAAGCATAAGTCACACGAAAGGCTATGCGGCCGTCATTCTTTCCAAAGATAAGAATGTGGCAATTGATATAGAACACATTTCACCACGAGTGTGTAAAATTGCTGATCGGTTTGTTCGTACTGACGAAGATGCATCTACTTTAGAAAGCCTTTTACTTCATTGGAGTGCGAAAGAAACAATCTACAAGTATTTTTCTGAGTCTGATCTACATTTTTTTGATATGCGAATACACCATATCAAAGAAAATGAACTATGGGTTGATAACTTGAAGGATGATGCTGAAGTGATGGTTACATATCGTTTTTCTCCTGATTATGTGCTGACCTTTGTGTAATCCATCATAAAAAAAGAGGCATAGAGCGGTAAACGGGGCTCGAACCCGCGACCTTCGGCTTGGGAAGCCAACGCTCTGCCAACTGAGCTATTACCGCAAACAAGACATTTGATTATATGGAGCCGATACCCGGACTCGAACCGGGGACCTACGCATTACGAATGCGTTGCTCTACCAACTGAGCCATATCGGCATTTGCGAATGCAAAGTTATACTATTTTTTTTAAATACCAAAAATAATTCAACTTTTTCTGATTCTATTAATAGATTTATTTTTTATCTCTGTAGCCAATGAGATTTTCAATAGCAGGAATCTCTATTTGCCCCCGATACAACTTGATTAGTTGAAGGTCTTGTAGCTTGTTTAATGCTCGTGAAACATCTAAACGACTATCATTAACCTCATTTGCCAGGCGTGTCATTTTTATTTTGAAGGTTTTATTCCCTGCCGGGTATGAACAATGTGAGACAAAAAAGTTAATAATATGATCCTCTAAGCCAGATGTTGGCAAATTCCATATAAGTCGGTGCATCTTCTGACTTAGTGTTGAAATGATATTGAGAAGATTAATCCTGAAAATAGGGAAATCTTCAGATAGTCTGGCAACGTCGTTCTTTCCAAGAGAAATGATGTGGCAAGTGTCTTTGGCTATAAAGGTTTTGGTGTGGTACTGGTGCAAACCGAAAAGGTACTCAGGCTGGAGAATGGCTGGAGCATGAAGATGCTCTATGACGGTAAATCCATGATCATTTGCATCGGTATAAGTCTTTATAGTCCCCTTCTGCAATAATAATAGCTGGTTACATGGCGCATTCTCCCTGATGATTATATCCTCTGGTGCGAATTGATGGAATCCAAATTTTGCTTGTCCCACCGCCTGAGCCAAATCAGATTTGCTCATGCCGAGAAATAACGGGAGAAGCTGTAACCGTTCATATATGCTGGATTCCATACTCTTTTTATCTTATTCGTCTATTTTCAAGGCAGGAGAATGCCATACTTCGTATTCGTTGTCCTTGTTCGTGTAAATAAGATAGGCTAAGAGTTGAGGATGTCTCTCAAGGATTTTCTTAGCTTCTTCAAGTCCAAGAACCATGAATGAAGTAGCATAGGCATCTGCCTGGGCGCAGCTCTTTGCTATCACCGTGGCGGATAGTATGTTGTGTTGAATGGGATAACCTGTACGCGGATCAATAGTGTGGGCATATCTCTTCCCATTCTTATAATAAAAGTTTCTGTAATTACCACTTGTTGCCATGGCGCAATCGGTGATGTTTAATATGGTCTGGAGTTCATTACTTGTTCCTAATGAATCTTCTGACGGCTTCGTTATTCCGATTTTCCACGGAAGTCTTTTATCGCTTAACCCGGATGCTACAATCTCGCCTCCTATTTCAATCATATAGTTCTTTATGCCTTTTGCATTGAAGAGCCGGGCGACCACGTCACTTCCATAACCTTTGGCAATGGCTGAGCAGTCAAGCATTATGCGTTCATCTTGTTTGACGACATGCTTGTCTTTGTTTATTCTAACTTTTTTATATCCGATAAACTGCTTGAGGCTGTCAATATACTGGTTTGTTGGAGAGCTTCCGCTTTTAAAGCCGAATCCCCATGCGTTCACAATGGGAGCAACCGTTATGTCAAAAGCTCCGTTTGTATCTTCGGAAATCTGCATTGCCAAGTTGAAGACATCGTAAAAGTAATTGTCAACAACGGCTTCCTCATTTCTGTTAATCTTAGAGATGATAGATTTTTCATTGAATGGCGAAAGAGAAGCGTCCACCTTGTCCAGTTCTCTGATAATCTCCTTTTCAAGATTCTTGTCGCTTTGATAGGTGATATTGTAGACGGTGCCGAATATAAAGCCTTTGTTATGCTGATAGGGCATATCATGTTGTTGCTTTATAATTAAGATCGTACCAATTATCAGAAATACTAAGAAAGGAATTTGCCAATAGAGTTTCTTTCGATTATTCATTCTTGTTCTTTTGTAATAGCATTCTACAATATCTATAGTTCTATGGTTACGTTAAATGTTCCTCCTAATCTGGTGTTGCCTTCCTTACCGTAACCAGGAACATACCACGTGTTTCCCACATCTCCGTCATTATGGAAAAGCCGACGCTTATATCTTGCAGTCCAGCCTAATCGGATAGGACCCCAAATCTTTGCATCCACTCCGAACACGAATTCAACCCAATGGTAATATGCAGATATATCGTTTACTTCGAAATCGTTAGTAGTCCACCAAACGGGGTCCCGTAGCATGGAGGCAGACACATCAAACTTGTAAGAAGTGAAACCATAGCGAAGTCCACCGTAAAGGCGATTGATGTCGTGCTTGTTCTTCATCACATTGATGTCACATCCAATGCGGAAATAAGGAGCTTGTGTCTTATACGAAAGCCTGGTGGCATCATCTTTTGCATTCGCTTTTCCTAATCCGACTTCTACTACAGGGAAATACTTGTCTTTAAGATTGACTCGGAGTCCCCCTTCATATTGTCCATAGTCTCCAAATGCCATTTGGGCAAGTCCCACCAGGTCAAAAGATACAGATATATTACGAAACAGAGGAATAGAATCTTCTGTGTTCGCAATAGCAATATTAGTTTTTTCCTGCCCCCAGACATTATTTGTCATAAGGATGAGCAAAGAACTAATAATTACTATTCTTGAAATATATGTTGAAATGTACCTTTGTCGTATCATAAGTAACCTGTGCATCTTTGATGGTAATAGAATCAATCATGTTTTTTGTATACTCAATACCCTTAATAGTATGGAAGAAGATCGGATTGCACTCGATAGACTCAAAATGCGGTTGGTCGGTTTTCTCCACTACAACTGTATCAACGATTGATTCATCAATGTCATATACAAAATAAAATGTATCGAAAGTCCCTTGATAGCTTATTGGAAGACCGAATTTGCTTATGTATGTGTCTTGGTTTATGCAAATGGAATCACTACCGTCGGACCTGTTCGTGCTGATTGTAAGAGGACCGGCAAACAGGGTTTCTTCTCCTGCTACTTGATAATATGTATAGACATGATTATTCAGAGGGCAGTCAATACTGGTACATGCTGTAATCAGCAGCATGCAGCCCATTACGATCAACATATATTGATGGTGCCATCTCATAGATTTAATGTCTTATCTATTTGGTAGTCATTCCGGTTTTGCGATGAACGACTGATTAGGTCGCCTATGAAACCCGCAAGGAAGAGCTGAGTACCTATAAGCATTGTTGTTAGCGAGATATAGAACCATGGTGAGGTGGTGATTAGCCGTTGCTGAATACCATGAGTAAGGCACCATATCTTGTCTATTCCCAAACCGACAACCGATATGAATCCGATAAGAAACATGATTGTTCCAAGAAAGCCAAACACATGCATCGGCTTCTTCCCGAATGTGCTTAGGAACCATAGGGTCAGAAGGTCGAGATAACCATTGACAAAACGGTTAAGTCCCATGAATTTTGAAGAGCCGTATTTACGGGCTTGGTGATGCACAACCTTTTCTCCAATCTTGTCGAAGCCGGCATTTTTAGCTAAATAGGGGATATAACGGTGCATTTCTCCATATACCTCGATGTTCTTCACCACTTCCTTACGGTATGCCTTGAGACCGCAATTGAAGTCGTGCAGATTCTTTATTCCGCTGATTTTACGGGCGGTAGCATTGAAGAGCTTTGTGGGAATGGTTTTTGAAAGAGGGTCGTATCGTTTTTGTTTATATCCAGAAACGAGGTCGTAACCATCTTCCATAATCATTTTATACAATCCGGGAATCTCATCAGGAGAATCCTGCAAGTCTGCATCCATGGTGATGACCACATCACCCTTTGCTTCTTTGAATCCGCAGAACAGGGCAGGGCTCTTTCCATAGTTGCGACGGAACTTAATGCCTTTGACGGTAGGACGTCCACCATGTTCGTATGCGGATTTTGAAGCTAATCCTTCAATAATAGGCCATGATTTGTCAGTTGAGCCATCGCTGATGAAGATTACTTCAAAAGAATAGTCGTTTTCTTCCATAACCCGTTCTATCCATTCATAGAGTTCGGGTAAAGATTCCTCTTCGTTATAAAGGGGTATTACTACAGAAATATCCATTTTGTTTAATTATTATTCTAAGTTTTATTGTTTACGAATTAGGTGATTCCTCTTGCAGACAAAAGCTATAGGCAAAGATGCAAGGAATCCGATTCCTATGTTTTGGAGCATGAACATGAAAGCCCAGTTAATAGGCTTCATGGTTTTGAGAAGATCAAAATTCTCTTCGGTGAATACAGAAGAATAGTTTGTACCGGCTGTCTTGTCTAACGATTGCAGCTGACCGATTGCCATTTTCATCTGATTAACAAACATTCCACCGTCAAGAAAAGTAAAGTAGAGATAGTGAACAACGGCAAAAATAAGAGAGGCATACAGAAACGTGTAAACCGAGTAGGCATAACCTCTCCGGAAAGATATCGCACCGTTTAACGCGTCATCACGAAATCTGACAAGTCTCCAGCCAACAAAGAATGGAGTAGCAATAATCAAGAGATTGCTCAGGAGTGAAAGAATGCTGAAAGATGTATCCATCTGCTGGACGTTTGAGATATCGGCATTGTTACCGGTATGTCTAATCACGCCATACCAGCAAGCGAAACTAATTATCCAAAGTAATGATAACAAAACTCCATCTTGGCGAGCAAAAGCTTTGACTTGTGCTAAATCTTGTGCCTTAATCATTTATATACAACTGATTATTTCTGATTTCAGCTGCAAAGGTAATCATTTATTTGCGTATAGGGAAATTTTCTGTCAATTATTAGTTCTTATTAGTTGAGCAATTGGGAGGAATGAGGTCTCTATTGTCATATTTCGTGTAGAAAGAAGACAATAACAAGCCTAAAATGTTAAAATGTCGAAATTAAAATGGTTTTTATCCAGATGAAGGATATAAGTATAGATTTTATTTGTTACCTTTGCACCCGCAAAACGGGTAAGTCTTGCACGGCCAGCTCCCTTCGAATCCTCCAGGACGGGAACGTAGCAAAGGTAGTTGGTTGTAGCGGCGCGATGTAAGTAGCTTGCCCACCCGCCTCTTTAGCTCAGTTGGCCAGAGCACGTGATTTGTAATCTCGGGGTCGTTGGTTCGAATCCGACAAGAGGCTCAAAAAAGGCAATATCCTTTCAGCGGTATTGCCTTTTTGCTTAGATTAATGAAGATAAACATATAGTGCCCATATATGAAGTTTACCGCTAACAACCAGTCAGAGTATACTCATTACCAAGTAAATGAAGAATTGCCTTTGTTGGAATGGCTATTGAAGAATATTAATCAAAGTCGCTCGAAATTGAAGGCTACGCTTCAGGGAAATGGAATCAAGGTGGAGGGGAAGACCGTCACCCAATATGATTATCCGTTGAAGAAAGGAATGCGTATCAGTATCAGCAAGTCTAAGAAGGCCAATCTTTTTAAAAGCAGGTATGTCAAGATAGTATACGAGGATCGTTATTTGGTTGTCGTAGAAAAGGAGGTAGGTATTCTGTCAATGGCAGCCGGACATTCGTCGTTGAACGTGAAACGTGTCCTTGATGATTACTTCAGGAAAAGTGGTCAGAAATGCCGTGCTCATGTCGTACATCGTCTGGATCGTGACACAAGTGGTCTTCTTATCTATGCAAAGGATATGGAAACGGAGCAGATATTGGAACACAATTGGCAAGACATCGTTTATGACAGAAGATACGTAGCCGTTGTGAGCGGTGAGATGGAAAACGATGAGGGAACGGTGGCAAGTTGGTTGAAGGACAATGCTGCTTATATTACCTATTCGTCCCCGGTAGATAATGGAGGGAAGTATGCCGTGACTCATTATCGGGTCTTGGATCGTACAACAGAACATTCATTGGTGGAATATCAGTTAGAAACAGGTCGTAAGAATCAGATCCGTGTTCATTCTGCTGATATGGGGCATCCGGTATGTGGAGATATTAAATACGGTAATGGGGATGACCCTATTCATCGCCTTTGCCTGCATGCGTATATGCTATGTTTCTGGCATCCGGTAACTCGCGAGAAGATGGAGTTTTCAACACAGATTCCCGCATCATTCAGACATGTCTTCAAATAAATAGAAAAAGTGATGGAAGCAAATAGTTCGTATTATTTATTAGTTCTTGTTGCTATTATAGTTGGCGTAGTGGTTGTTAAGAAAATAGCCAGCTGCCTTATCAAGACTATTATCCTATTTGTATTGATAGCTATTTTAGCGGCTGTATATTACTTATATTTTGTAAATGGATAAGTGGGGTAGTCGTTGACAGAGTCAGAGATGCTGTTCATTTCAGACTGATTGTTACCCCATCTGCATAAAAAAAGGTTGAGCGATTATATTACCGTTCAACCTTTTTTATTTAGACGAATAGTCAATTATTCTCCTTTGATAGCTGCTACGCCCGGAAGAACCTTACCTTCAATGGCCTCAAGAAGAGCACCACCACCGGTAGAGATATAGCTTACCTGGTCAGCCATTCCGAATTTGTTGATGCAAGCAACAGAATCACCTCCGCCAATCAGAGAGAAGGCACCGTTTGCCGTAGCTTTGGCAATAGCATCTGCGATGGCCTTAGAACCTCCGATGAAGTTGTCGAACTCAAATACACCGGCAGGACCGTTCCAAAGAATAGTCTTTGCATTCTCGATGGCTTCAGCAAAGGCCTTGCGAGTCTCAGGACCTGCGTCAAGTCCTTCCCAACCTTCAGGAATAGCATTAGCCGGGCATACCTGTGTCTTAGCGTCGTTAGAGAAAGAGTCGGCAGCAATACAGTCTGTTCCGAGAACGAGGTTTACATTGTTCTCTTTAGCTTTCTTGATAACATCAAGTGCTACATCTAATTTGTCTAACTCAACGATAGAGTTACCAATCTCTCCGCCCTGAGCTTTAGCAAAGGTGTAGGTCATACCTCCGCAAAGGATGAGGTTGTCTACTTTACCAAGCAGATTCTCGATGATACCGATCTTGGTGGAAACTTTAGAACCACCCATGATGGCTGTGAACGGACGCTTAATGTTGCTGAGAATGTTATCAACGGCATTAACTTCTTTCTCCATCAGCAGGCCGAGCATCTTGTGATCTGCATCGAAATAGTCGGCAATGACAGCTGTAGAAGCGTGCTTGCGGTGAGCGGTGCCGAATGCATCCATCACGTAAGCATCAGCATAGCTGGCAAGTGTCTTTGCAAACTCTTTCTGGGAAGCTTTGAGGGCTTTCTTTGCCTCATCATATTCAGGAGTACCCTTTTCCACTCCGACGGGCTTTCCTTCTTCCTCAGGATAGAAACGGAGGTTCTCAAGTAACAGCACTTCACCTGGCTTCAGGGCAGCAGCAGCTTCTTGAGCCTTAGCGCAGTCGGGAGCAAATGCTACGGGAGCACCAAGAGCCTCGGCAACTGCATCTTTGATCTGACCGAGAGAGAACTTTGGATTAACTTTACCTTTTGGCTTACCCATGTGGCTCATGATGATGAGG
This sequence comes from uncultured Prevotellaceae bacterium, assembly GCA_902762325.1. Classification (GTDB taxonomy): domain Bacteria; phylum Bacteroidota; class Bacteroidia; order Bacteroidales; family Bacteroidaceae; genus Prevotella. The sequence goes on from CACWNV010000003.1 coordinate 49,516, forward strand.
GCACCGCCATCATTCAGCACTTTCTTCAGGGTAGGAAGGGCACCACGGATACGGGTGTCGTCTGTGATTTTACCATTCTCGTCAAGGGGGACGTTGAAGTCTACACGCACGATGGCTTTTTTGCCAGCAAAATTAAATTCGTTGATTGTCATAATGTATTTATATTAAAAAGATACTAAACTCGTTTCCTAAAATGCAAAGTTACTATTTTTAATCCATAAATCATTATTAGTAATTCATTATTTATACTTTTTTTGCGTCCTAAATAGTATAATGTAAGGCTGAGTTTGCAAAATATCAGGGATTTTTATTAACTTTGCCAATAAATCAAACAAAAAACAAAACTTAAGCAGACATGAAAGCAATAGTTACAAATAATGCACCGGCTGCCATTGGACCTTATAGTCAGGCCATTGAAGCGAATGGATTCGTGTATGTTAGTGGACAACTTCCCATCAATCCCTCAACAGGTGGCTTTGTGGAAGGGGGTATAAAGGAGCAGACCCGTCAGTCGTTGTTGAATGCGAAGGCAATCCTTAATGAAGCCGGACTTGACCTTTGCAATGTTGTCAAGACAACCGTCTTGCTAAGCGACATAGCCGACTTCCAGGCAATGAATGAAGTATATGCTGAGATGTTTACCTCGCCATTCCCGGCTCGTTCTGCATTTGCCGTAAGGGCTCTCCCTAAAAATGCGTTGGTAGAGATAGAAGTCATTGCGTCCAGATAATAATTTATGTGTCGAATGAAAGATTCTGTTTTGATACTCAGTGGCGGAATGGATTCCACCACGCTTCTGTATGATGAAAAAGAAAGAATTGCCCTGGCAGTATCTTTCGACTATGGAAGTAATCATAATGCACGCGAGATACCCTTTGCCAAATGGCATTGTGAGCATCTTGGCATCAGGCACATCATCATTCCCTTAGGATTTATGCCCAAGTATTTCAAGAGCTCTCTCCTCGACGGGAATGCGGCAATACCCGAAGGGCATTATGCCGATGAGAATATGAAGTCGACGGTCGTTCCTTTCAGGAATGGCATCATGCTTTCCATTGCCGTCGGGATAGCTGAGAGCAATGGCTTGAAATATGTCATGATGGCTAATCATGGCGGTGACCATACTATCTATCCTGATTGCCGGCCTGATTTTGTCGAGGCTTTCGACCATACTGCCCAGGCGGGCACCTTTGTAAATGTTCATCTGCTGGCTCCCTATACGAATCTCACAAAGGCTGATATCGCCCGTCGCGGTAAAGAACTGGGGATTGATTATTCAAAGACTTGGAGCTGTTATCGTGGTGGAGTTCATCAATGTGGCAGATGCGGAACTTGTATTGAACGAAAGGAAGCATTGGCTGAGGCTGGAATTGTCGATACAACCATCTATGAATAGCTTCTTATCTCTCTTTTTGAGGAAAAAAAGAAAGACAAGTAAAAAAATACGGAAAATGTTTGGCGGTTACGAAAAAAGTATGTAACTTTGCACTCGCAATTCAGAAAAGTGCTTCTGAATACCAAAAATGAGCACCCTTAGCTCAGTTGGTAGAGCAACTGACTCTTAATCAGTGGGTCCAGGGTTCGAGTCCCTGAGGGTGTACAAAAAGCAGTCCTAAAAAGACTGCTTTTTTTATTTCTCAAGTATGGAGAACTCTGCTCCTGTTGCAAAATCCTGTCCGTCTTGCGAGCTTAGTGCATTGAATCTGACAAAACGAGCTGACACCGGCTTTTCAAACAATACTCTTTTCTCCTTCTGATCATTGGCAAACTCTCCTTCACAGACGGGCTGACTCCATTTGTTGCCATCATCACTCACTTGGATTGAATACTGGCGGATGTTGCCGTTCCTGCTATCCTGGCGGGGAAGATACTTGAATCCCTTTAATGTCTTGACAGATCCGCAGTCGAAATCAACCCAGTGCGGATAATTGGCAACCGTGACGCTCCACATCGTGTGCCAATAGGTGTTGGGATTACCGTCTACAAGATACTCTGCATTACCTTCTCCGCTTTCAACGCTTGAGGCAAACACCACCTGCAATGGAATGCTTTCAATCCGCTCAAAGTACTGTTGGTTGGTGATGTAAGGTTCTTTCTCTTCATAGGCAATGACTGTGCCGCCATTCCGCATGTTAATAGGTTCGGTGTATTGTCTGACTTTGGATGTGCCTTGTTTTGTCACGGTCTTATAGAAGATGACGGCATCTTTTTTCTTGGAACTTATGGTTACCAGTCCATCGGCATTCCTTACAATCGTAAGGGGCGCGGCACCCTCAAGTTTTTCAAATCCTTGAGTCGAAGATGCAGAAACGTCACCTCTGGCAGGACGGATCATGAAGGCAAAGTCATGAGCTGATGCTTTCACCCTGTCTTTTTCCAACGGACCTCCCTGGCCGCAGCTGTTGCCGCCCAGTCCGGTGATTGCAAAGTCAACGTGGAGCCAGTTGCCTGATGATGGGGGCAGCTCGTGAGGATGTTTGGCAATGTCCATTTCTTGAGCCGACCACGGCAAGGCAGACACCGACATCTTGTCTTCTGCTACGACATGGAATCCTTTGCCTGCATTATTTGTCAAGGTACACATCCGGCTGTCCTGATGATTCGCCATGTCCTGAGGCTTGGGGAAATTAATGAACTCCCTTTCAACAGTTGACTGATACCATCCTATCTTCTGACCGGTCTTCCTGTCGGGATAATTATCGACGGGACCTCTGCCATAATAGCTGAACTTATCCAGTCCGGTAACTGCTTGCATGGCGAATCCCAGGCGAGGGAGAACCAATGACGGCTTATCGGAAGTGATGGAACTTTGTATTTCGATGCTTCCATCGGGATAGACGGTGTAGACCAGATTGGTCAGGAACTTAAACTCATGGTCGGGTGCCTTCGATTCAATGTTGAATGAATAGACGACCGAGCCGTTCGGCCTGTTCTTCAGGAGAATATACGACAATGTCTTGTGCTCCAATCGGTTGAGGCCGTTCTCATACCAGCTTCTCATCGCCCAGTTGTCGTTGTTCACGCAAGCCCTGAACGCATCTATCTTCGGACCGTTCCCTTCGGTGAAAACAGCTTGTCCGTCATATTCCAATGAATTAATAAAGCCGTGCAGAAGGTCGAATTGCACCTTGAAGTTTTCACCTGTCAGTGTCTGATAATGATTATTTGCCTTTGGCTCTACGGTAATATGACCTGTGGTGTTGAGAGGGATTCGCCGGGATAGCATACTGACTTCCAACTGCTCTTCTGCCTGCACATAGCCGGCTTTTGCCCAGGGCACGTCTTCGTGCTGCCGTAGTTGAATGGTCAGATAATAATCTTTCTGGGGGTCGAAAGCCATGCCTTGAAGGGCGGGGATGGAAATTATCTTCTGACTTCTGGGAGCGATGCTGCCAACATTTAAGTTTCCCTTTTCTATTACTTCTCCGTTTGCCGTCAGCAGGAAGTGGAAGTCATACCCGGAGAGGTCGTCAGAATAATAGTTCTTGTTGAAGATGCTGACAAGACTTTTTTCCCTGTCTGCCCATTTGATGCCGACATACTGATAGACCTTCTTTACTTCTGCATATTGTGGCTTCGGCTCCATATCGCCGAAAAGAATACCGTTCATCACGAATTCCTTATCGTTTGGGAAATCTCCGAAATCTCCACCATAGGCAAGGTAGCGCTTTCCGTCACTCGTGTAATTATACATGCTCTGGTCAATCCAGTCCCAGATAGCACCGCCGCAGAAATAGTTCGTTGATTCTATGGCATCCCAGTAGTCGATGAGGTTGCCGACGGCGTTACCCATCGAGTGGGCATATTCTGAGATATGGAAAGGATACTTAATCTTCATCTTACCCTTCACCGCATCTCTTACCCATGCAATCGACGGATACTGGTTACTACCCATGTCGACAATGTCATTATTGCGCTCATATTGCACCGGACGGCTGGTATCAAAAGCCTTCAAAGCCTGATAGCTTGCCTTGAAGTTATCTCCTGGGCCGGCCTCGTTTCCAAGACTCCAGATGACAATGCAAGGGTCGTTAATACGGGCGTGAGCCTGTTCCATCATTCGGGCTACATGGGCGGCTTTCCATTCCTGAGGGTGGGAGAGTGACGCCTCGCCGTAGTAGTACTCATGACTTTCGACGTTGGCCTCGCCTTCCAGGTAGATACCATATTTATTACACAGGTAGTAGAAATATGGGTCGTTGGAATAATGAGAGGTGCGGACATGGTTGATGTTTGCGCGTTTCATCATCATCACCTCTTCTTCCATCTGCTTATGCGTGATGGCATGTCCGCGTGCCGGATTGGTTTCATGTCTGTTGACTCCCTTCAATTTGACCGGCTTCCCGTTGATCAGGAAATAGCGGCCTGCCAGTCCGAACTCATCATCCTCGGCAGCTACGTTCTTGATTTCTACCGTCCGGAAACCTATCTGTGTGGATATTGCCTCGACGGTCTTCCCCTTGTTGTTCTTCAGTGCAGCCACCAGGATATAGACGTTGGGCTCCTCTGCCGTCCATTCTTTGATGTTTTTGGCGACAAACTGGTACTGCTGGGTTGCTGATAGTCTTTTGTTTATGGTGATGGCAGGAGAAACAGGCTGAGGGTTGTAAATCTTGATGCTGCCTTCATCCTGATAGAGTCTGTTCTCATACAAAGAATATTCGATGGTGTAGTTCTTGATTCTCTTTTGGGAAAGATTCTCAATCTCAGTCGTGATGTCGAGCGTATAGTCCTTGCGATTCTTAGCCGCATTGCCGCCAGCTGCCTGTTCGGATAGGCGTGGAATGGCACGGAGGTCTGCAATGTGTACCTTCGGTGTGCTATAGACCGACACTGAGCGGTAGATGCCTGGCAAGCGGAACATGTCCTGAGCTTCGAGGAATGAGCCGTCGGAATTGCGGTAGACTTCCACGGACACCGTGTTCTCTCCCGGACGGACAAAACGGGTGATGTCGAATCGTGCCGCGTCACGTGAATTCTTGGAAAACCCTACATACTGACCGTTGATCCATAGGTAGAAGAAAGAGTCTACTCCGTCGAACTCGATGAAGATTTCATCGTTCTTCCATGTCGAGGGGAGAGTAAATGTGCGCCGGTAGGAGCCTACTTCGTTTCTGTATTCGTAGGTCGTCCAATTATGTGGAGGCTCTCTCATCACACCTCCGCGCCAGTCGTCTTTCTTCACCTGGTGCCAGAAGATGACAGGCTGGTTGACGTAGATAGGAGTGCCATATTTCTGAGTCCCGTCCTTCTGGATTCCGACGATGTTCCACGACGACGGCACTTCAATGTCATCCCAGTTGGAAACGTCGTATGCCGGCTGGTAGAAGTCTGACGGGCGTTTGTCCGGACTTTTGGCAAAATGAAACTTCCATACTCCGTTAAGGTCGAGACGGCGTGTGCTGTATTCAGGAAGCAGATGGCGGGCATCTTCTTCATTGGAGAAAGACACATACCAGGCTCTGGGCTGCAACTTGTTATATCCCAACAGTTCAGGAGATTCCCACTCGTTTCCTGCCGGCGAAAGGGCAGCACCATAGGAGAAGCCTTCTAATTGCCGGTCGTCAGCAGTAGCAAGGGAGGTGAAACATAGAAAGAGAGATAGTATGATGAAAAAAAGTCTGATTCTCATGATGTTCTTGGTTAGCATTATTATTACAATGCAAAGATAGCGAAAATAATTGGTATTTCCAAATATTAAGGTCTGATTTTCCCCGATTTGAACTTGTAAATGGTCATTCTTATCTTTCGCCTTTGAAAACCCCAAACGATACGTTTGCGCCCTCCAAAGAATATTTATACGCTTCATATACATATCGTTTGCAGAATGGAAAGAGCTGTTTGTTTTGCAGTCAACTTTTCTTAGGAAAACGTCAACCTTTTCAGTAAAGAAGTCAACTGTTCCCGGTAGTGCGAGTCAACCTTTTCAGTAAAAAAAAGACTTGATGTAGCCTCTAAGCGAACGAACGAACAGTTGAACAGTTTTGTGTGAGAAAATGTGCATAGAGATTTATTATTATATATATATTAATATATATATAATAATAAAAGTTTAAGCGAACGCAAAGCGGAAACTGTTCAACTGTTCGTTCGTTCGCTAAAAGCATATTACTGCCGAGAATTTCCCTTTTACTACCCCATAAAAAGTTGAATGATTTTCCTTAACCCTGGCAGAAGTTGAATGAACAATCTTAAAATGACGCGTGACAAAAGGGGATTCATTTCAAAAAAATAATGTACCTTTGTGGCCGGTTTTCATGAAATGTATGAAAGATAACAAGTCGATAGTTGCTCATCTGAGTATGTTCGGTGCTTGTGCCGGGTGGGGATTGATGGCGCCCGTCGGCAAAGAAGCAATGCTGCATGGCGTGAGCGGATTGTCTATGGTTACGTTTCGGGTAGTAGGCGCCTGTTTCCTCTTCTTGCTGGCTTCATTGTTTACCCCAAGAGAGCAAGTGCCCGTGCGCGACAAGTTCCGCTTTGCCGGTGCTGCACTATTTGGCCTGTTACTCAACCAGTGCTGCTATACGATGGGACTGAGCTTTACTTCGCCCATCAATGCCAGTATCGTAACCACTTCCATGCCGATTTTTGCCATGCTGCTATCGGCAATGATATTGAAGGAGCCGATAACGGGCAAGAAAGCCGTTGGCGTATTGATGGGTTGTTCGGGTGCCTTGATGCTGATATTGACATCGGCGGCACACGTGAGTGACAAGGTGGGTGACATTCGCGGCGACCTGCTATGTCTTTTTGCACAGTTCTCGTTTGCTCTTTATCTCTCGTTGTATAACCCGCTCATCAAGCGATATAACGTCTTCACCATTAACAAGTACATGTTTTCATGGGCGACGCTGATGTTGTTGCCCTTTACCTTAAGCGAGGCGTATGCGACGGTCGATGCCGGATTGTCTGTGAAGACATGGCTGGAAGTTGGATATGTTGTCGGTGTGGGTACATTCCTTTGCTATATCCTGTCGATGATAGGGCAGCGCACGCTGCGTCCCACCGTCGTGTCGGTGTATAATTATGTTCAGCCCATCGTTTCGGTCTTCGCCTCACTGGTGATTGGCGTCGGTGTGTTGAAAATTACCCATGCCATCGCTGTGATGTTAGTCTTTAGCGGAGTGTGGCTGGTAACAAAGTCGAGAGCGAAGAACAGTACGCCCACATGACTTTGTCCGATAAAATCATTGTTTTTTTACCGTACACAACAATGGTTTCATCAAATCATCCCGACTATATCCAAGGAATTTCAGACAAGAATCATGTATAATGATTATTCCGATGAAAAGGGAGAAAATGAAGAAAATACAAATAAAAAAGTCTATGATACAAGACACAAAGAATAATTTTTGAAACTTGTTTATCTTTGCACCAGAATTAATTCCATTTAATTATTTTTTTTATTAACTAAAAACGTAAAACATGAAAAGATTTACCAAAGCTCTTGCATTCTTGGCATTTCTGATGCTGGGTGCAGTGAATGCTGTTGCCGGTGAACGTGTTCCATTGACAACAGACATGTTCTTTGCTTGGGATGGTTGGGGTGCTGATGCACAGAAGACCGGACCGGCAGATTGTACTTATGTGATTGGCGAGTCTACGGGACAGCCCTATGGTGATTCCCAGGTAATCAACTATGCCGACCTGTCACTCTATTCAAAACTGATTATTACTTGCACAGAGGGAACTCCCCGTTTCCTTTTCAACCGTGACATGGACGAGGGTCAGTGGAATGAAAACGAAGCTGAGTCTCACCTTATTGACAATACCAGAAACGGTTGGTCAGCCAGATATTTCTCTCAGGACGGTGAAACATACGTTGTTGACCTGAAACTGATGGTAAAAGAAAAGGGATTTGCTCACTTACATGCTATTAAAGGTGCAAACTGGGCAAATGTTACTGTTACCAGCATGGAACTTGAGCGCGAAGGTAAGGCTCAGGTTGTTGGTTGGACAGACCTGATTACCAACGGTGACCTCGAGGGTGACGACGTTTCTTGCTTCTATTCTAAGGAGAATGCAGGTGCTCCCTTCCCATCAGTTATTACCGATGGTATTGGTGTTGACGGTAGCCGTGGTATTATGGTTCATTCTGCTGCCGGTGCTGCTCAGGACTGGGATGCTCAGTTCTGGATCAACCTGCCTGAAACTCTTCCCGAAGGAACAAAGTATCGCGTTTCTTTCGCTTATCGTGCAAGCATGAACGCTACTGCTGACACACAGGCTCACCGTGACCCGAGTGACTACATTCACTATGAGATGATCGGTTCTCCGAACTTCACAACAGAATGGCAGGTTTACAATGTCGAGGGTGAGATTACAGCTCAGCAGTCTGGCGAAAACACAATGCACTCTATCGCATTCAACCTTTCTAAGGACAAAGCAAACGATATCGACTTCTTCTTTGATAACATCAAGTTCGAGGTTTACAAATACGGTACCGTATCTGAATTCAGCAATGATGTCATCCTGATTGACTTCGGTTTCGAGACCAACATCGGTGAATTGGTTAAAGCTACAGGTAAGAGACGTTTGATGTTCCCGACCAACTGCGTGACCGTTACCGTGAATGGTGAGCCTAAGGCTATCTCTTCAGTTGAAGGTTTCGATGATGGTCGTTTCTATGTCTTCCTCGAGGAAGGTTTGAACGATGATGATGTAGTAGAGGTTACATTCACCAATCCTACAGATCCCGCATTCCACCTGATTTATATGTCAGGTCCTGGTGGCGATGTTGCCAACTACTCTGGTATTGCTACTAACAACTTCGAGATTGAGGAGAACGACGGTTATCCTTATGTATATGTTACTCCTATCGTCATTAAGGCTGATCCCGAGGATGGTTCATTCAACCTGCCTAATAGCATCAGAGAGTTCAAGGTTACATTCGATAAAGTTGTTGACTGTGAAGCCCTGAAGGCTACTTTGAATAACGAGAAGCTTGACATCGCTCCTGCTGACGGATTTGCAGAGGAGATTACACTTACTCGTACAAGTGCCGGTGATCTTGCATCAGATGAATACACCATTCATATTACAAACATATATCCGGAAATGCGCTTAAGCGATGAGATCTTCGGTGACACTATCTATACTATTAATGTTGGTAAGGTTACTTACGACCCGAACGATGTTCCTGCTGACCTGCTGCCTGACTACTTCGCTCAGACATCTAATGGTGGTATTCCTGAAGGATACTTTGTAGTGTTCGGTGGTGAGGTTCGTGAATATCCTAACACATACGGTTCTGGTTCACGTCTGTTCGACTTCGGTGCCGGTGGTGACTTCACCAAGGGACTCTATTTCCGTGAGGGTTATGTAGAGTACGGTTCTACTTTGGATCATGAACTTGCTCTTACAGGTGGCAAGCGTTACACCATCAGCTTCACCACAGCTATGTGGAAAGACAATGGTAACAAGACACGCTTCGAGATCTTGAACCCAGCCGGCGAAGTTGCATTCGTACAGGTTGTTGATAATACTCCTAATGTGAATGGTAGCACTGGTGCCGTTAACGGTGCCGCTAAGCACTCATTCAAGTTCACTCCGGAAGAGTCTGGTAACTATGTTCTCCGTTGGACTTCATCTGGTTCTGAGACTGGCGATCCCGCTTACATGGAAATCATCCTTGCTAACCCGCAGGTTAAGTATATTCCTAACGTAGTAGGTATCGAAGAGACTCAGCTCCTGAACACCGCACTGGAGAATGCTAAGTCTACACGCGATGCTAATAGTGACTCTCGTTACGATGGTGCTGCTTACACCAACCTTGACGAGCTGATCAAGAAGTATGAGGAAGAGGCTCCTAACTACACCGCTCCTTCTGCATACCGTAATGCTGCTGCTGCCCTTGATGCCGCTACTCAGGCTATGAAGGATCACCGCACTCTTTGCGACACATTCGATCCGCTGCCACAGAAGGCTCAGGATATCGTTGACAATAATGCCGGTAAGAAGTTCGATAAGACAAATCTTTATTCTTACCTCATCCAGCTCGTCGACAAGTATGCAACAAAGACCACTGAGAAGGTTTACGATCCCGAAACCGACGAAGAGAAGGACGTTGTCGTACTCGTTATTAAGCAGCTGAAGGATGATCAGGAATTGAAGACTGCTATCGAAGAATTGCAGACAGCCGTTAATACTGCAAGTCTGCTCTTCACCGAGGGTGAGTCCAGAACTTCTGACACAGGTTACAAAGTACTCTTTGAGCGTATCCGCTTGGGTATTGCTGCTCTGAAGAGCCTTGGCGTAGCTGATGATGACGCTCTGATCGTTGCAGCTAACAATACACTCAATGATGATGATGAAATTGCTGATGCAATCAAGAATCGTCTGAAGGTTGAATTGTATGGTCAGTTGAAGAATCCATCTAACACTCTCTTCGAGGAGAAAGTTGATGAGAACACTCTCGAGACTTATACCGATTCTTATGACATGACAGTATTTGTTAAGAACCCGAACGTCTACAAGCAGCAGAACAACATGAACTTCACAGAAGAGAATGTTCCTGGATGGACTACACCTGAGGGTTATCCAACTCCTGGTCTGAGTGTAGGATGGGGTCAGCCACAAGGTAATGATGAGATTGCTGAGGACTGCATGTTCCAGACATGGGGTAGCAGCTACCGCGTTGAGCAGACTATTACTGACTTGCCAGCTGGTGTTTATACTATCAAGATCGGATTCGGTGAGCGTATGAACGAGGATGAGGCTAACATGGTTGACAGCTACATCTACGCTAAGACTTCTGAGACTCCAGAGGGTGAGAATGGTCAGACAGCTGACGTTCCCGGTATCGGTCAGTCATTCCCATTTGCAAACACAACTATTGAGAATGTTGTTGTTACAGACGGTATCCTGACAATTGGTGCAAATGCTGGTCCTTCTTCTCACACCTTCTTCAATGATGTTCGCGTATTGCTGAGTGCTCCTGCTACAGGATTCGACTATTCTAAGGCATACGATGAGGTAATCACAGATATTGACGGTAATGTCGTTCGTCCGGCAAATGTTCGTTCAATCGAACTCTTCGACCTGAGTGGACGTCGTATCAGCAATAGCAAGAAGGGTGTCGTTATCGTTCGTAAGCACATGAGCGATGGTACCATTGAGACCGAGAAAGTATTAAAGAAGTAATATTTCCTTGTAATTAGTTTCACGGGCAGGCATATTTCATTGTATGCCTGCCCGTATTTATTTTAGCTATGAAGAGGTTTCTTTCTATTCTTTTATTTGGACTGTATCTTTCAATGCCGATGATGGCGGTGGATATAGTTGTTGATAATATTCGCCGGAACTATCAGGTCTATGTTCCCAAGAACTTAGGCGCAGACCGTCCATTGCTGATTTCATGCCATGGAATGAACCAGGATGCTGCCTATCAACGTGGAATGCTTCAGATAGAGTCGATAGCCGACACGGCAAAGTTTGTCACCGTCTTTCCTAACGGTATTGACAAGGGATGGGACATCTCCGGTGACCGTGACATTCGCTTCATGCTTGCTCTTATAGACGAGATGGTCGACAAGTATAGCATTGACCGTAACCGCGTCTATCTGTCGGGTTTCTCGATGGGTGGTATGTTTACTTATCATGCCATGAATAAGATAGCCGATAAGATAGCCGCATTTGCCCCTATAAGCGGTTATCCTATGTGGGGAGGTAACTTTACCAGTGCTCGCCCTGTACCCATCATTCACACGCATGGAACAAGCGACGACGTGGTCAATTTCAGCGGAGTGGCAAACATTCTTGCCGGATGGGTCAAACGAAATGGATGTCCTTCCAAAGCCAAAGTAGAGAAGCCATATCGTGCCGGCCATATCACCCGACACACATGGGGACCAGGTGAAGAAGGAGTGGAGGTTGTCTTGATGGAACTCGCGAATAAAGGGCATTGGATATCGAATGACATTGTAATGACAGGTGAAGAGATATGGAATTTCTGCAAGCGATACTCGCTGGAGATGACTACACCTGTAGTCCATATCAATACCCCTCAGAACGGATTGACGTTTATTACTCTTGGAGGTGAATCAGATGTACCGCCAATCCTTGTAAAGGCATCAGCAGAAGACCCGGACGGTGAGGTGGAGAGCGTTTCCTTTTACGACGGTGATGCCTTACTATCTGTTCAGGACACTCCTCCGTATCAATATACCTTAGAGCATCTTGGCAAGGGTGAACATCATATTAAGGTTGTTGCAGTAGATAACACCGGGATAAAGGGTGGTAGTGAAGTCGTTATTTCCGTATTGGAGCCGACCGGAAACTATGTCTTTGGAGCATTTGATTCGGAAGGATGCGTTCCCGACGGATGGATGACTTATGACGGCGTGGAGCAGAGAATTGGCTATTCTTCGGGGTTTAGTTCTGGAAGTCGAGTCCTTCATTTCACAGGTGCTCAACGCGACTTTGACTACGGACTCTATACCCGCAATGTAACCGGCGCACCTAAGGAAGGATATGCCCGTTTTGCCGATGCAAAGACGATGACTTCGTTGACGCTTTATCCAGGAAACTATCAGTTGTTCCATCGTCTTGCTAACTGGAATCAGAGTTCTTTTGCTCAGATAAGGATTGCTATTGAATCGACAGAGGGCGAAGAGATCTTCTCTGAAAGCTATACACCCACAACAAATATCGGCAATGCTGCTTCCAATGATTTCTCAGGAACAACGACGGCAAACTTCACTTTCGACGTGACGAAGAAAGGACGTTATACCATCACTTTCTATACCGATGATTTTTCATGGGCTGATCTTGTAATCGGCAGGGCGGCAATTCGTAGGAAGGGTGAACTTACGTCCATAGATAAGGCAACCGATGTCAAATCCCGACAGGCTGACTATTATAACCTGAATGGTCAGAAACTAAAAGGCAAACCCCAAGCAAGTGGTTTGTACATTCTAAACGGTAAGAAGTTTATAGTCAAATAGCATGTTCCCACAATACAGGGAATGATGTTGCAATCATTTCCTTTTGAGGTCATAAAAAGAAAAGTGATTAACCGCATACTCATCGCAGTTAATCACTTTTTCTTAGTTAATAATTTGTGATGCTTGTTATCTTAAAGGCAGATACCAGTTCCTGGTTTCCATCAGCAGGGCACGGAGCGCTTCATTCTTAGTTCCTCTACGTAAGGAAATAGGATCAGCTAAGTAAGCAGGATCGTTTCGCCTTAATGCTACGCGCATAAGGTCATTGAAACGGTATCCTTCGAATGAGCCTTCAAGTGCCATTTCGTTGATGATATAGTCTTCAACGAGTGGTATCTGGTAGTTAATCGTATCTTGCCGTGTTGCCAGCTGTGTGGGAGGCATTGGCAGGGTATAGTATGCATTATCTTGTGAATCACCAGAACCGAAGGAATGAATACCAATCGATGTTTCTTTGGTGAAGACATTAGCATCAAAGGCAATCAACTCATCAGCTGCAGTCCTTTCCAAGCTATCCACATAGTTGACGATATTCTCCTGGCAAATACCGTGCTTCAAAATAGTGAAAGCAGATTGCGGGTAGCCGGCACGATTGAGAGCCTCGGCATAGCGCAAGTATACCATTGTACGGCGATATGTCGGGATATAGCGTGCAGTAATCTTCCTGAATGTCTGATTGTCGGGGCCATACTCCGAGAACTTATCTTGTCCTGAGACTGAAACTATGTTGTAATTGGAATAGAATCTCAGGTCACCTGCCATTATCTCCTTATACAGTCCTGTCTTCGGAACATAAATGGTATCGGTAGTAGTAGCCGTCTTGTTCTCAAGGCAGTAGGTTTGAGCTGCTGATATGTCATACATGGCTTGAGAAGGCGTAATCTGGAAGTAATTGTTATTCTCCTGAGTGGAGTTATATATATTACTCAGATCGCTGACCACTCCGTCGAAGACTCTTTCCTCCATAGGAATAAAGCTTAGGACTTCCTGCGTGTTACTCGTTGTAGAATAACCGTTGACAGGAGAAACAAATTCCGTAGCAGAAGGCCACACAATTCTGTTGGAGTAGTTGATTTGGATAGGATTACGCTTGTCGGTCAGGTAATCATGATACCATTTTGCCGCTTCCTTATACATTCCAGCCCACAGACAGAGGTCGCCCAGCAGGGCTTTCATTGGAATGAAGAATTGCTGAGAGTCGAAGTTGTTGATGTCTCCGAACCGCGGCAACTCAACTTCCGCATAAGGAGTAAGGTCGTTAATGAAATACTGGCAGATCTCAGTGATTCCGGATCTGTTCAGATTCATTGCCTCACGTGCCTCTTTCTCAGTCATGACGGGGTCGGTTACTAAAGGAACCTGTCCGTATGCCATAGCCAATTGGAGGTATGTCCATGCACGGAATGACTTAACCGCTGCATATTCAGCCCTGAAGAGATTCCTACCACGACGTTGTAGAGCCGTGTCTACATGTGCAAGATAGTAGTTACAATTGTTGATGACAGCATAATAATCACTTATCGCGTTATACTTGTTGTCTTCAGCGAATTCAAAGTTCGCAAGCCTTTTCAGATCAGCCGATGCCGCTTCTGTTGGTGTTACGAGATCTCCACGTACCTCACCAAACAAAACAGTACGGTCGGCGATAATCTGCATCTTCCCAATTATTCCCAATACGCTATATACTGAGTCGGTAGGGTGGTTTAACGTATTATCTTTCTCGAACTCTACATATTCTGATTCTGTCTCTAACATATCAGAGCATGAAGGTAGAAGTATGACGAGTGCTGCAAGAAGCAGTAATTTATTATTTTTCATATTGATACTATTTAACTTATTGACATTCTGCTTTTATAAGTTGATGTTCACACCGACAGAGAAAGAACGACCTGCTGAGAGAAGACCGCGATCAATGCCTTGCGATAGCATGTTGCTACCCATTGCGCAATCCGGATTACTTCCAAGATAGCGGGTGACAGTGAAGATGTTAGAAGCATTGCCCCATATTGTGATACCTTGCAGGTATGTGCTATGAATGGGCAGATAATAGCTTAATGTAACATTACTCAGTCTAAGATAACTGCCGTCTTCAATCCATCTGTCGCTGAAACGACTATTGCCCATCGGGTCATTATATGCAACTCTTGGAATATCTGTTATCTGCTTATCGGTGGTCCATCTGTTATTCATAGCTGTCGTCTGGTTGATAAACAGACTTCCTCCTTCAAGGAGTGAACGCTGATAATTGTAGATGTCGTTACCCAATGAGTAGCAGAACACAGCAGAGAGTGTCACACGTTTCCAGTTGAATTTCGTGTATATGTTACCATATATGTCTGGATTTGGGTTTCCGATGATAGAGCGGTCGTTGTTATCGATGACACCGTTTTCATCTTTATCTTCGAAACGAATATCACCTGCATGGAAATATGCACGGTCACCATTAGTCTTCATGATGTAATGGTTGTCTGCCGATGCTTCATCTGCGCTACTATATACGCCTTTTGAACGCCATCCGTAGAACACTCCAACAGGTTCACCCACTTTAGTGAGAACGGTAGCACCATAAATGTCGGTCTCTACAGAACGGTTATTGTCTGGCAAAGCAGTCACCTTATTATTATAATGACCAGCTGATGCACCCATTTCCCAACGGAAATCCTTCAGATTAAGAACTTTGAGGTTGACATTCAAGTCGAATCCGGCATTCTCAAGCTTACCGTCATTACTCCAATTCTCTTTCAATCCACTGGTCCATGCGAGTTGACGAAGAGAGAGAAGGTTTGAAGTCCAACTCTTAAAGAGATTGAGACGTACGGCAAGTCGGTTGTTAAGGAATCTTCCTTCCAATCCAGCCGTTACGCGCTTGGTGGTTTCCCATTGAAGCTCTGTATTGCCGATATTACCGATTGAAAGACCGCTGGCATTACTATTGAGCATGCGATGAGCTACGAAATAACTACGTGATGCTGTATAGTCGAGATCATCATTACCGGTAATGTCGAAGCCTGCATTAATGCGAAGATATTCAATCCCCTTCATGCTATTGAGCCATTTCTCATTTGTCAAGACCCAAGCACCTTCAACACTGGGGAACAATCCCCAAATAACACCACCCAGTTTCAAACCATTGGAGTTATCACCGAAGCGGGATGAAGCGTGTGCTGAAAGACCGGCATTCAGGTAGAACCGTTCAGCAAAGTTATATTCAGCCAAACCATATCCAACCATCTCACGAGTCTTGTCGTCGGCACCGTCCGTATCCTTAAATTGCAATGAGCTGCTCATGTTAGGAGTCTTGTCATTACCAGTGTTATAACCTTGCTGGGCAGTCAGATTATAATCATTACTCATATAACGGAATCCACCTTTCAAGCTGATGAAATGAGCTTTATAACGGTTTTCCCAAGAAATACGAGTGTCACTCTGAATGGCGGTCTGACGTGAAGCCTGGCTTTGTGCGATGTTCTGAAGTGTTGTTCCTTCATCAAGTCCGTCTACCACGAAGTTAGGAACACCTTGTATCGGGAGGTAATAGTTTTCGTTGGTATTAACCAAACCCAAGGTGAAGTGCTCGCTAAGAGTCAAATGTTTATTCAACTTGTATTGTGGCATGATGGAGAATGTAATCAGACGATTACCTTGTGAGTTTCTGTTCTTACCATCTCCATGATCAAGAATAGCGACAGGGTTAGCCAACCGGCCTCTTCCTTGGAACATTCCTTCCAGATAATCGTCAGCCTCTGCCAGATAATGGCTGAGCTTACCGTGCTTGTCATAGGCAAATGGTGAAAGGAACGGAGCTTTTGTTTGAGCAAGGAATGCCGGTGAGGTGATAACACCAGATAACAGGTCGAATGGGGCACCATCATCACGCAAACTTCTGTCAACATCACTATATGATGCGTCAAAACGGACATTCAGGTTGCGAAGCACTTCGATGTCTGAATTCAAGCGCATGTTAAAACGAGAGTAGTCGTTTTTCTTGAGTGTACTATTTGCCAAAGAATAACCTACAGACAAGTTATAAGATGCGACATTGTCACCTCCTTGTACGTTAATGCCATAGTTTTGAGAGAAGGCATTGTCATACACATAATCAGTCCAGTCTGTTTGGTTATGATACTGGTTATAGTAGAAATAACCAGGGTCGTTATTCAGATACTTCATTGAACCAAGCGTGCTGGTCTTATCCGAAAGAAGCTCTGTGGTGTACAGACGATAGTCTTCAGCTTTCATCATCTTTGGCAGACGGGGCATTAGCTCGAATCTTCCATTGATTGTCACATCAATCTTTGTGGTCATGCTCTTGTTACGCTTCGTCTTGATCAGCAACACGCCATTGGCACCCTTAGCACCATAGAGAGCAGTACCATTCTTCAATACGGTGACATTCTCAATATCATTTACGTTTAAGTTTGCCAGGATATTGTTATAATAGCCATCGTGTAACATTTCACGACCATACTGCATATCCATGATAACGTCATCGATGACAACTAACGGCTGAGCATTTGCATGCAGAGAATTGATACCCTGAATAAGCATCACATTACCCATACCAGGGATACCGCTTCTATTCACAGACCGCATGTCACCACCCAGTTGCTGTTGGACGAGAGCATCAATGCTTACCTCGGAGGTGTTTGCAAAATCAACTGCTTGCGCACTGACCCCTGCATCTGTGTGTAGATTATAATCTGTCTTGAATGACTCATGATAAAGCTGACCGTCGGCTTTGTTATTATCGATTGCTTTCTGCAAAAGATTATAACCATCAATTCGCATCGTTACCGATCGTGTGTAAGCGGGCACTTTCAATTCATAATGACCGTCTTTATCTGTCATAGCCGAATATCTGTTATCCCCGTATGCCGTGACGATAACACCAGCCATAGGTGTCTTGCTCGCCGCATCAACGACATAACCAGTTACGACATTAGTCTCCTCATTTTCCTGTGCGAACGAATTGATAGTTGACAATTGATAACTAATCATTATCAATGCCAATATTCTTAATAGTCTATTATTAATCATAATCTTCAATTTTCGGTTTTCAAATCTCTTCTTGGTTTCAAGTAAATGCAGTCAAGAAACATCTCACGGGAATATGAGGAGGTTTCTCTAGCCAAGATGGAACACTGTATTTTGACACTGACTTTAATGTCATTCTGATTGTAGTTGCAGACAGGCAATTGGAAAGCCTCTGCAAGAACAATGGTGTCTACCTGTTCGGGATTACTCTTGAATTGTGTGTTTTCACAATTATAAGTCTTTTCTGCTCCTGTCTCATCAACATAAGTGATTGTAGCTTTAAATTTACAGGGCTTACCGTTCACTGCATTTACATCCATTACTGATCTGGGCAGAATAACTGCACAAATGTCATAAGTACCACTCAACGTGTTGTTGATGCGGTAGGTGAGATCCCAGTTTGATGTAGCTTTGGCAGGAATAATCTGAAGATATCCACCTTCGGAGATACTGTCAGCAGCTGTACGCCGTACATTATAAGAACATTCTTTCTCATTGATGATCAGCTGGGTGTGCTCACCTTCACTCCAAAGTTCACGAAGATAGGTCTGCTCAGGAGTAAATGGCCATTCATCAGTCTTGTACAGAATACCATTGCTGCAATTCACCTTGGTTGCATTATGCAAGATACCATTGGCTCCAAATGGATCCTTAAATACATGATAAACAGGCTTACGTGATGACAGATTCCTGTTTTGCAAGTATTGTACAGACACTAAAGAGTCAGTTAATGTGCGCTGGTCTGTAATGTTAAAGATTGCATCATCGAGAAGTGCACGAGTCGTCCAGTGTGTTTGTAAAGAGTCACGTTTTAACACCGTCTCGTCATACTTGAAGTATTGCGAAGCTTCATCCCATGCCTTCTGCCAGCCGGCTGTTGTTGGTGCGATTACCCAATAAAGTGAATCTTCTGCATCGATTAGTCCGATCTGCTGAAGCATGCGGTTACGCTCAATGACAACTGAATCGACATAGATGGGTACTCCTTCAATGATACCACTTGAAACTGATTGGCTTGCATCGAAATAATCCTCCTCATATTGACGTAAGATACGGCCAATATTACTGAACTCAGGAATATCACTCAAAGTTTCATAGAGGCTACGCTCATAGGGCAGAGGACGCTCTGCAATATGAAGGACGCCATTCTTTGCATGTTGATTGGCTGTTGTTATTCTTACACCTTCAATAGCATTGTCAGTCATAGTAACATGCTTTTTGTTAAGTAACAACATGCTTTTTTCTTCCTTGTCTATTGAATTCAGGGAGCGTGATATGTGGTTGAACACAAAGAAGCGTTCAACGACTGAGTCACCTTGAGCAGTCTGCACCAGTTGTAGGAGAGAATCCTTATTGAAAGTACCGTTTACAGGTGCAACCACCGTGAATGACTGACCACTATTCAGCAGATCAGCATAGCTCGTTGGGGTCTTCTTGTGCATACGGAATACTTTCGTCTGTGTCAATACCTCGCAGAAGTCGCTTAGGCTATTATTGCTTTTCAATTGTTCCCACAAGGT
Source organism: uncultured Prevotellaceae bacterium (assembly GCA_902762325.1). Classification (GTDB taxonomy): domain Bacteria; phylum Bacteroidota; class Bacteroidia; order Bacteroidales; family Bacteroidaceae; genus Prevotella. The sequence goes on from CACWNV010000003.1 coordinate 69,017, forward strand.
TTGAGAACTTCCGCCTCCAACATTGCCAAAGTCCTCATAGTGATCATTCCATTCGGTACATGCAATGAATAAAGGCAAAAGGCAAGAACAAAGAAGTGCCTTGATTCCTATTGATATTTTCATATTATTTACTATTTACTTTTTTCACCTTTATATAATACTAATGAGTGTCCTCACCTTCCGGGCTTCCATAGATGCTCTTCGGACACAATTCAATATAGTCGAATGACCAATAGCGGTCGGGATCGTCAAGTACCTGACGGAAACGCAGATAATATGTCTTCTCTGAATCTAAGTATTTGGTAGCAAGTACTCGTCTCAGATTCCAGTTGTTGCCACGCAATGGGTTATCAGCATCCCAAGGACGATAGCTGTCCATACCTTTCATATATCCGCGGTTGTGCATGGCCTTATCGTTAGCCGTGTTTTCTTCCTCATCGTCGGTATCTTCAATCCATCCGATTGTTGGATCGGGACCATAAACACGTAAGTCAACAGGAATACCGCAAGGCTCATTATTCAGATACACCTGGACAACACCACGCTCGTCGCCAACCGTATAACCAAGGCGAATCTCATAAGTTCCTGATGGTACTGGAAGTAATTTGAATGCCACATCAAACACACCACTGATACAAACGGCATTTGCCTGATATGAGTTCCAGTAGCCTACATCACTATGTACACCTACATACGTTTCATCACTTACCTTCCAGTCGGTGATATACTTGTTCTTGAAACCAGTAAGTATGTCTTCACCATAACGTCCGCGTCCGTTACAATTCATGAAGTCAGGACTTAGAACCGTAGCGTCAATACGAATACGGCAATTTAGTACTTCATCACGAACTTGAGTAGTATAGGCAAGAATATCATCAATATAGTGATAAACACCGTTGAGTGCATTTTGGTCAGCTGATCCAGACTCTGAAGGTGATAAAACCTTAACTCCGCGTACCGTAAACCTATTCTGCAATCCTTTGCGGTTGATGAATAAACCAGCTGGAGGACCGGCAAAGCGCATCATCGTACCAGGACACATCGTCTCATAGAACTCTTCAGGATCACTGATAGATGTATACCAGCAATGCTCACGAAGGTCGCCTGACATTACCCAACTATTGTACTGACCAATGCGAGGTAACAGGTGATAGGAGACAAAACGGTTGAGCGGATTCTTACGGTTCCCGGGGTCATCGTCATACAATCCGGCATCTTCGGGATAGGTCTGGTCGTATATCTTCTTGGCATAGGCTTTCAAATCCTCAATGTTATTAATGCCCTTAGAATGATATACTGAGTCAGGCTCTACAAATGCCGTATACTTAAAGTATCGTTTTCCTGGCCAGAATGAACGTGTGTATAATGCTGAACCTGAAGTACATCTTACCATCACACCTTCATGAACAGAGTCTTCTCCGCAAGTATATGTTTCATCAAGATATCTAACCAGAGAGTCTGCCATACCCGTAAGCTTCAATGCCTGATAGAAAAGAGTCAGAGTTGAATCCTCACCAATTTTATCAGCCAGCAGAAGACTACTTGATGTAATGACATTGTTCAATACATGCACAACACCATTTGTAACAGAGTCATCACGTTCAATTACCCTTGCGTTCTTGTTGATGTAATAGACCAAAGCGTTATGGTTTTGTACATCAGAGTCACTTGACAATACTATATAGGCATCAGCCATATTAAGTTCGGGTAAGGCACCCTCACTGATGTCAGTTGTAAAGAACGCACCTTTTTTAATAATATGTGTGCGTGCAAGTGTATCGCATGATTCATCTGTGATGGCATCAATACTATTATATCCCATGCGTTTGAGATAACGCTCAATAGCACTGTTGTCTGGTGCAAATAGCGTATAATCACCGTATGTTGATAGCATTGAGAAATAGGGGGTGCGTTTCAAAATACTGATGAACTCGCTGAATTGGTCCTGATTCTTCTCCAAGAACCCAGCTGCAGTTACTTTTGATGCTGAATAGTAGTTCATGGGAATGTCATCGTCGTTGTCGACACAAGCTACCAATGTAACAGCAGCAAACAGCGTAAGGACTATTTTATAAAATTTTGTATGCATATTCATTCTTTCTAAATTCATCTTTTGCATTTTTATCGGTTTAACTCAGCATCTTCTCCAGTGTCGAATGCTGGATTCTGCTTAAGTAACGGATTCACCTTTAATTCACTCTTGGCGTAAGGGAAATAAATGATATTAGGATCAGCAAGCTTGATCTTGATGGCATTAACATTCTCAATATACTTTCTCGATGTCAGAGAAATGAGACGTGTGTTATCGCCATCACGTCGTGCCAAACGAACGAGATCGAACCAACGCTTTCCTTCAAACATGAACTCACGTTGACGCTCTGCATAAAGCAGCTCTTCCATAGAAGCCTTAGAATCAATATAATCTGCCATCTTCAAGGTGTCAGAACGTGAAGTGGTTGTCACGTCATTTGCACGTTTGTTGACGACGTTGATTAATGCAAATGCCGACTCATAGTTCTCTGCTCCCTTTTCAATGAGAGCTTCAGCTTTGATGAGTATCATGTCAGATAATCTATAGATAATCCAGTTGGCATCTCCACCAGATCTGCGCGAAGAAGTCAGGTTGAGATCTTTATCGGAATTCACGTTCTGAGTGCTATAATTCACCGAACGACGTGCATATTTAGTTATAGCATAACGGGAGTTTGTCAACTCTGTTGACTCATAGATACGACCGTCAGTCTTCCTGAAGATATTGTTCGTTCCTTGTGTCACATCTTTAGCTAAGAAATCAGGAGCACTTAAACTACCCATCGTGTTATTATTGTTACCATAATAACTTGTCACCCATGAATTCTGCTGGCTCTGGTTGGTACGGAAATAGAGTTCAAAAATACTCTCGAACGAGTTTCCGACTCCAAATATTTCATTATATGCGTTTCCGCATACAGTGCTGCCAATTGGTTTTTCCAATATCAAAGGTATATCGCCAAACAATGCAATGTTGTTTACATTACCTTCACGGTCGATCATCTCCTTATATTGCTCACGCTTCTGGTCTAACACAAGGTCGCAATACTTAATGGAATTATCCCAGTCGCCTTTCCAAAGGTACAAGTCTGCAAGTATTGCATAAATAGCACCACGTGTAATCAAACTTGAGTTCTGATATGCATTAGCATTGTCATCTGTATAATAACGCCGTACGGCATCGTCTTTCACCTTTTCCAAATCGGTTATGAGCGAGTCTAAAACGGTATTGAAAGGTAATGCAGGCAATATATACTCTTGCGTATCGTCAATACTGGGTTGAGTGGTGTAAGGTACATCGCGGAAAGTGCGAATCAGATAAAAGTAGCATAGTGCACGGAGAGCTGATGCTTCAGCTACATTTGCACGCATCTCTTCTTCACTGTAGTTAGGATCGATAGCCTGAACCTTGGGAGCGTAATAACATACTGTATTACAACGGTTAATGGCTTTATAAAATACTGACCAATTACACATTGGATTTGATGGTAAGAGGTTTTCCTTTAATATTTCATTAATGTTGTTAGATACATTAGCACCTAATCGCATGTTATCAGAACGTAATTCTCCCCAAACACCCATACGTGTCAGACAGTCACTACTCTCAAGTGTTTCGTAACAGCTGTTCACCACACTTATTACGTCTCCCTTTTCAGTCCAGAAATTCTCAAGCACCACTTCATTCATTGGCAGGATGTCAAGAAAATCCGAACAGGATGTTAGGAGAGAGGAGTTGAGAACACAAAATGCTACTCCTGACAGTATCCTTGTAATTTTATATGTAGTTTTCATAATTCTTTAATAGTTTAGAATTGGATCGTTATACCTCCTGTAAATGATTTTGCACGAGGAGTTTGTGCTCCGTCAGTGACAACTCCCCAAGATCCGTAACCAACTTCCGGGTCTGCTCCAGAATACTTGGTAAGGCAAAACAGATTGTTAGCTGACACATAGAAACTTAATTGTGTAAGTCCCCAGCGTTTGATAATCTTCGGGTCAAGTGAGTAACTCAGCTGAGTGTAGTTCAAACGAATGAATGATCCGTCTTCAACGAAACGGTCAGAGCCTAACCAGTTGTATCCATGCTGATAGAGTGCTCTTGGAATCTCGGTGATGTCACCTTCAACTCTCCATCTCCAGTTAACAGCACGGCTCTGGTTGTTGTTTGAATACATGTTTTCAGCTCTCATTCGAGCACTATTAATGATCTTATTACCATAACGGAAGTTAAACTGATTGTTGAGAGACAACCTGCCAAAGTTCAGCTTGAATCCGAAACCACCAGTAAACTTAGGTAAGGAAGATCCCAGATAAACAATATCAAGCTCATTGATTTGTCCGTCATGGTTGATATCATCATACATGGCATCACCGCCACGGAATTCGTAGTTCACGCTCCCTGCACAGAACATCATGGGCTTAGTCATGTTGTTTTCATCAAGAACAACGATGCCATTTGCATCACGTGCAACAGGTGCGTTGGGACCACTTACACCATGAATCTCTTCTGGAGAATAGTCAGAGTACTGGTAAACACCTTTGTAACGGAAACCATAAATACTACCCATTGCGCGGTTAAGTTCCACACGTGTGAGATATGAACCATTCTGGCGGTCAAACTCATTGTTTAGGCTTGCTAAACAAGTCTCTTCCATTGAGGTAATCTGGTTTTTGTTGTTAGCAAATGTGATGTTGAAATCAGCACTGAACTTTCCAGCCTTGATGATACGGTTACCATTGAGGTTGAACTCCCAACCAATATTCTTCATGTCACCTACGTTTTGCCATGCAAATGCCGTGTATCCTGAAGATGTAGGAATTCCTCTGTTTGCCATCAAAAGGTCAGAGGTGAACTGCCAATAAAATTCCACATTACCCGTGATTCGGTCGTTGAAGAATCCGAAGTCAGTACCGAGGTTATAGGTTTCCTTCTGCTCCCATTTCAAGTTGTTCAACTGAATGTTCTGGGGATAGATACTTCCCTGATTAAGGTAACCCACACCATTCTGGTATTTACTGAAGTAAAGATACTCAGAACCTGGTTGTTTTCCTACAATACCCCAACCTGGACGGATTGAAAGCATTGATACCCAAGGCAGAGCCTTCTGGAACCAAGGTTCCTTGTTGATGTTCCAACGTAAAGAGAAAGCAGGGAAGTTACCCCAACGCTGGTCGTTACCAAACTTTGTGGTACCATCTCGACGGATAGAGAAGTCTGCCATATACCGGGCTTTGTAAGCATAGTGGGCTGAATATGTGAAATAAATACTTCTCCATTGACCACTACCTGTACTCATTCCATCAATAATACCTTCTGCGGCAGTACTATGAATGCTTCCTGAAGGAAGACCCCATGAAGAGGTGCTTTGTGATGTTGATTCACCACTTGTGAGCTGTCCGCGCAACATCATTGTCAGCATGTGGTCCTTGTTGCGGAACCTAGGCGTAAATGTTAATGTATGGGTCGTTGTAACACCAAGACTCTTTGATGAGTTAGCACTTGTGCGGTTACTTTGTTTGTTACTTGTATCATTCCATCCGCGTGTGCTCAGAGAGAGGGGCATATACTGATCTTCGTATCTGTTGAAGATATTGAACACCACTTTTCCTTCATAGTCAAGACGAGTCTTGTCTTCCTCAAGTCCGAGCAGATTATAGCGCAATTTGAATTCCGGCTCAATGTTATAACTTGTCTCATAGTTACGTGCCTGATGGGCCAAGGCAACGGTGTTCTTCTCATTAAGCTGGTCACGCAATTGGTTAGATACCGTTGGTAGCATGCTGTAATAGTCGTCCAAGTCATTTCCATCCTTATCCTGTTCATAGATAGAAAGGTTAGGCATTCTTGTATAACCTACAGCTAACAGATTACCATTATTCTTCTTATTGCGAGTATATGTCAAGGCTATATTTGTCTCAATCTTAATGCGGTCAGAGACAAAGTAGTCAAGGTTGACACGAGAGGTGAAGCGGTCAAGCTGCTGCTTGATGATAGAACCAGTTTCATGGTCATATCCAGCACCAATACGGAAGTGAGCTTTTTCACCACCACCACTAAGTGCGAGATAATGGTTCTGCCTCCAACCCGTTTGTTTAACTGCTTTAAGCCAGTCGGTGTTGTTGTTGTACATCTCATATTCAGGGAAGCTTGGGTTATAGTTGAGCTCCTGAATATTACTTGATGCATCACTTAGAGACGGGTTGAAATACTCTTCTTTCAGAAGCATTGTATATTCGTCTCCGTTAAGCATCTTATAACCTGTCGGCTGATAGGTACCAGTAAGACGATAGCTATAAGTGACACGAGTCTTTCCACGAGTACCACGCTTCGTCTTGATTTCAATAACACCGTTAGATCCTTGTGATCCCCAGATAGCGGTAGCGGCAGCATCCTTGAGCACTGATATACTTTCAATATCATCAGGATTGACATTAAGCAACTGGGCAAATTTCTCTTCATTGGCTGATGAGAAGTCAAAATCATTGGTGTTTGTTTCCCACACATTGCCGTCTACAACAATAAGCGGCTCGCTGGAACCATTGATACTTGACACACCACGCAAGCGCATTGAAGTACCTGATCCAAGGTTACCTGAATTGGCAACAATGTCAAGACCGGCAATACGGCCTTGCAAAGCTTCATCTACAGTAGTCAGGGCAAGTCCTTCGAATTCAGACATGTCAATACTTTGACGAGCCGTTGAGATCTCATCCATAGGAATGGAAAGACCTGAACCTTGTGCGCGTTTCTTAGCAATGACAGTCACTTCACCGATTTGTGTCGCATCTTGCATCACAACGGTATAACTTGTCTTGTTGAATGGCAATGTCACAGTCTTGTAGCCGACAAACGAGATGCGTAGTTTGTCTTTTGGATTCTTAAGCTTGAACGAGAAATTACCATTGACATCCGTCTGAGTTGACGCAACGATACGATTAGCTCCATCAAGTTCCACGACATTAGCCATCATTACCGGACCAAATGAGTCGTTAACGGTTCCGCTGATGATATCGCCAGCTTGTTGTGCGAATGAATTGATAATTGACAATTGACAAGTAATAACTGCCAATGCCATTATTCTCAGTAGTCTTTTATTAATCATGATTCTCAATTTTCAATTCTCATTTTTCAATTAATAGTGGCTGATTAATCAAGTGGATTACCGCCGAGGAACTTGTCTCAATTGCATTAGCAGAGGATGCGTCGGTGGTGTTGTACTGGAATTCACGAGCCACGAGATTATACAGACCATTCCGCTTCTCAACGCGACGGGTGTTTCCGGCATGGTCAACAAGCGTTATTTCATCATCTGAAAGTTTTGCTCTGATCCTATAGAATCGCTCTGTGACCGGGTCAATCACGGCAGTTTCGAAATCACCGCTTTCGTCTTCTGCACCAATAAAGAGCGCATTATCTTGAATGTGATACTTCAAGAAGTTGACGATCTGAAGTGAATCACGGGTCTTAGCCGTTAGATTTCCTGCTTCTTCGTATGCCTCAACCTTGCTCCAGTCTGAAAGCTTTCCGCTCTTCTGAAGTGCTTCAATACTTTCATTCGTTGGTACATAGATAGTATAATGATAGGTGTTAAACACTGAAATGTTAGTACCTCCACAAGCGTTACGCTTGTTGTGTATCACTTCAAAGATACCGCTACCATCCATCAGTTCAAGGAACTTTGAGAACTCCGGCTTGCTTGCCAGTACGTCACGAACAGTCATTCGTGTTCCCAGAATTGGAGTGGGGAGGATATAGCTCTTACCGTTACCTCCTTCTGTCTGGTCATAGATGTAGCTTACGGTAACAGGACCGGACTCATTCATCTGGTAGCTACCCTCAACGGTCATTTTACCAGCACCACCACTTACATTATTCACACGGATTTCGGTGCCGCCTTTTGTTCTGTAGAATGTTTTTCCATCCTCGACATTTCCAATGACAATATGAGTGTCAAGGATGTCTTTCAGACGGTTCATAACCTGAGAGGTGCTGGCTTTGCCGATAGAGTCACCGACTTCACCTGTCTCTTTGTTATAGTTCCAGATGCTTGCCCATACTCTTTCTTCCTGATTAACCTTTGTAGCATCATAGTGGAAGCGGAACAACTGGGTCTGGCTCTTTCCATACGAACAAGGATCGACGTATTCAAGAAGGGCATCGTTGGTGGGGATGAAGAAACTATAATATGAGTTAAGTGAATTGAGATATACGTCATATTGTAGCTGCTCGATTCCCCAGTAGATGATTCTCATGGTCTCATTGATTAAGGCAGGGAAGGATACACTTACATAAGCTGTCGGTGAGTAAACACGGTTTGTAAGATAGATGGCACCGTTACATCCGAGCCAAACAGAATCAATAGCTTCCGGCTCTACTCCCATCGGGTCATTAGCATCATTCAGGATGTTCTGAAATTTAGACGGAACAGATGAAACGAATGAACCTAACATATTGTTGTTAATGAGCTTGGAAACAACATCATCAGGAACTCGGTCCCAAGTGCCATAGTAGTCTTTCAATACACGACCTGCACCAGTTTCCCAATACTCAGTCATTGCTTTGTCGCTCGGAACCATGATGACACCCATGTCACGTTGCAAAACGATATTACCATCCTGGTCGTTGAGTCCTGAATAGTATGAGTTCCATTCTGGGTCGTACTTTAATAATCCGTTGACAGGTCCATTGTCTGGCGTAGCAAGAAGGGGCTTGCCGTCTTGTGACTTCCTTGAGAAGAATCTCTTCTGGAAAATAGTATCAACACTCGTACCATATAGATAATTATATTGTGTCTTTACGGCTTCATCCAATGGATAGGGAGCACAATATCTTTCCAGAAGCTTATTAAACTGACTAACGTTCTTCTTGCTTGCAATCAGCTCAGCCATGTTTGGTAGGGGAGTGACCACTTCACTCATCTGATGGATGAATCCATTTGAACACTTGATATTCGGATTCAGCACTTTCACACCATTGACACTTGCATCACCAGCCTGACGTTGTGTAGTGTGATTATAGATAAAATCATAATCCTCATTGGTGATGCGGCGGTTGGTCAATTGTTTTTCAATGAAATGTACCAAGGGAACAACGGTGAAGTCTTCCATGCATACGATTGATTTTCCTGCTTTGCGGTGGCGAGACCAATAAGGATTGTCCGGCATCTGATCAGGACGTAAAATCGGCACAGAGTCATAAGGCTGACTTGATGCTAAACGGCGCATACACTCACCTTCACGTGGTGGTGTTCCTTCAACGCTTGACAGACTGTTCAACTGCATTGAGTTGTCAATCATACTACCAAAGAGCAGAAGTTTCTTTTGAGACATTGAAAGCTGTTCATAGCTTCGCACACCCCAGGGATTGTTGCGGTAGAAGCGCTCATAAGCGGCATCATCTGCAACGAAAAGGGTCTTTGAACCAGTCTTTGAAAGAACTTCTTTGTAGCCCAGGTCATCTATCATCCTTACGGTGTTGGTGAAACTCTCTCCACCTTGACGGCCTTGCTCTTCGAGCCAGCTGTAGATGCTTGCTCCCCATCCTTCAGGTGTCCTCTCGTCTAAATCATATTCGGTACAGGAGGATAGAAGGCAGCCGCTGACAATAAATGTTCCGATGACTAGTGAGTAGTAACGGCACTTTTTCCAGAATTGTCTTTTACTGTTCATTGTTATTTGGTTTAATTTGCGAGAAAAGCGTTTTTAAACACAATTCTCAGTCTTTAATAATAATTTTCTTTGTTTTTCCACTTGGCGTAACGATAATGTTTAATCCTTTTTGCATAGCATCCCGCTTCACGCCCGATGGACTATAGATTGCAATAGGTGTTTGCATCTGCTCCTCATCATCTGTTGCCAAGCTGAATATGCCATCTGGAATGACGGTATTAATGCGGCACTCAAGTAAGAGGAACTCATCGAAACCTGTACCGTTGTTCACAAAGCTGATTATATACTGTCCAGGTGTGGTAACGGTAAACGATAATTCTTGCACTTGAGCGGATGACAAGTTGGCAGAAGTGTTTCCGTTTGCATTCGGCGTTGCGGAATAGACTGGTGATTCTGCTATGACCTTGCCACTCTTATCTAACATCCTGGCTTTATACTTGGGACTTTCTTTCCATGCTGCCATAGCAAATGTCAGCTTGTAAGCGCCCGGCTGAAGAACTAATGGATAGGCTGCCTGTCTTCCATATTCTGCATTGTTCACACGCCAGTATAAGCCTTTGCCCTGATATCCGGTAAAGCCGCTAAATGTACGCGCACCTGAACTGAATGATGACGGGTACTCATGAACCTCATTGTTTTCCTGAGTGGCACGCCATCCTTCGGGGATAGTACCGCTTAGCACATTACTGAAGTCAAGGGTGTATGTGGCTGATAAATCGGTAAAGATGGGTTGTAAGGTTACATTGTCGTCGGGCATGATGAATGTGTTGTCTTCACCGATGATCACGTCGCCATGAACAACAGACCATCCGGCTAATGCATAACCCTCATCTGGAGTGACTTCAATTGAAACCTTTTCTCCTTCAGCTGCTTCGTTCACGCTGGCAACGGCTGTGCCGTGTTCGGCATTACGGATTGTAATATTGAACTTTTCTGCTTCAACACCAGCAGGTATATAGGTAATGTTGTCAATATACATATTCAGCCCGCTTGTGTTGTTGATGATAAGCGTGTTCTTGCCTTCGTTAAGGGTTGTCTCTAAGTATGCCTTGCGCCATTCGTTGACAGCTGTCTTTTCGCAGGGAACGGTGTATCTTGTACCATTCACCAGCACGACCAGATTACCTGCACGCTGAGTACATGTATAACGGACGGCAATCTTGTAATCACCTGGATGCTTGATTTTGCTATAATGACGAAGTGAACCGGCGGTATTAGTACCCATATCCATGAAACCGTTACCTGCATGTCCGCGAACGGAAGGATACCAACCGTAAGGATCGGTGACACAGCTCTTGATGTTCTTGAAGTCCATGTCTTCTGCTTCAATGATGATCTCGCCATTATAGTCGGCTGGTTGCTTAGGCAGGTCGGTCAATGCGACAATCTCTTCTGGAATGTCTGTCTTTCCTTCTGTATCTGTTCCGCTACATGTCAGCGTAATGTCAACAGGACCATTATGTCTTACCTGTAATGTGTACGTGCTATTCTCCTCGTCCCATTCATCTGAAGCGGAAGCTATTGTAAACGTACGCTTGCTCATCGTATATGCTGGTCTTTCTGTCGCTCCTTTGATGACAATCTTGTCTATCACCGCCGTCGTTGTGTCCGTACGGTAATTGTTCAGATAGAAATTAATATGGTCGGAAAATTCACGGATGACACCACTACTTAACTTTCCGTAGGTCAGTTCCATCTCTTTACATGTGTTGTACTTTAATGGAATCTGCGCCGTAGCGGTCGTCTTCTTGTTAAGATAAGTGTACGGAGTATAGGTGATTAACTGGTTCTTATAACGAGATACATAGAGGTCGCCTTGGCTGACTTCCGGGTATTGCTCGTTGAACTCATTCACTTTCTTGGTTTGGGTAGACCATCTTGACTGATAAGCCGACTTCTTAACTTGGACAGGAATACTCTTAGCAGTATCGTCATACAAGCCGATGGCAATAGGAATGGCGGCATAGCGTCCCGTCTTCTTGAAATAGCAGAAGTTATCCATCCACTGGCCGTTTCCACGGTTGAAAGGATCATCCTGCTTGTAGATGCCGTCGTAGAGATTGCCCCAGGCAGCATATTTCTGTTCATCATTGCCAGTGGTGATGTCATTGATGACGATAATCTTGGTCTTGCCAACTACTTCTTCTCGCGAAGGAATGTACATTGTTCCGTCGATGATCTTCCTGAACATGTCCATCCATGCACCCCTGAAGCTTGGGAATGTATCCCAGTTGCGTCTGGTATATCCTTCAACCGTAGAGTTGTTGAGATTACGGAAATCTTCCGTCCAGATCAGCTCAGGACCATCCCAAACGGCTCCACCGTTCACACATGTCTGTTCCATGACGGTTCCGATACCGGCAGCGGTAGGATATTTCTTCCCGTGATTGTTTCCAAGAATTGCATCGAGAGCACCATTCCAGCCGCAGTTGTCGTAGCGTACTCCATAATTCTTGGCAAGACCAGAGATGAAGGGTGAGAATGTAACACTCTCGTTGTTATAGAAACAGGATGATGTGGTGTATTTGTAAAGCCAGAGAATGGCTTCGGGATAATTCTTACAAGCAGCAAGCAAATCCTTGTTCCGCTTCATCATACCAATGGGATTCAAGGCGTGAGACCAGATGTTTCCACAGAAAGAAATGGTCAGGAAGCCACCGTACTTGTGTGCCATCGGAACTAATTTGGCAAACAAGGCGATGCGGGATGCCTGAGTACTTGAACTTTTGTCGTTCGCCTCATCAAACCCCCAGAACTGCTCAGCATAGTTCCAGCCGAGGAAATTGGGGAATCGCTTATAGAAATACTCGAAAGTCTCTAAGTCATCGTCTTGAATATGAGTGTGTCCGCCGCTCGCAGGCTGGCAGGTAAACCACATACCGTTGGCCTGACATACCGTAGCCCATGATTTATAAGTCTTGACGGCATTCTGTGGCATCTTATAGACATTCTTTTCCGTGTCGTACTGACAGGACAATGACAGGTTCATGCAGACAAATGGCTTGATGTCATTGGGAATGAGATCGATGATTTTTTGAGGGTCAGCTTTGTTCCATACGTCAATATGGACAAGCCATAAAGGGTGTTTTGAGTCAATAGGTCTTCGCTCCTGCGCCCCAACGCTCACTCCGTTCATCAAGAACAGAATGGCGAAGATTAGATGATAAAAATACTTGTTCATGGGTTGTTAAATAATTCTTTGCAAAAGTACTAAAAATATATAATATAAAAATAATGTTATGTATCATGCTCTTTTGTTTGTGTAACATTCCAGACGTTGTGGTTTTGTGAGAAATGTGATTTGAACATTTCACAAAGTTTATGTAATGATATTGAAAACGCCATCTGAAAGTGCGATTAGACTTTTCGAATGAAAAAACAAACTGACAACATTGGAGTTTTCTCGATAAAACATTATCTTTGCAGCATAGTTAAAGGTCGTTTGGATGAAAAATAAATTATTACTGCTATTAGTAGTGGCTTATGCCATGCTTTTCACCATGAGCGCATACGCTCAGAAAAGTTTGCCTACCATCAGTATCACCACTTCCACGCCGTTGAATCCAAGGCAGAAAGTGGCTGCTCACATGAAGACTATAGGTTATGACGGTCCTATCGGCATTAAGTTGCGCGGAAACAGTTCTCTGAGTTTCAACCAAAAGAAATACACGATAGAGACACGCGATGCTGATGGCAAGGAGTTGGATGTGAGTTTACTGGGCTTGCCGGCACATAGCGACTGGGTATTGCTGGCACCTTACAATGATGTATCCATGTTGCGCGACCCGCTTGCCTTCCAGTTGTGGCGTGATATGGGACACTGGGGACCACGAACGCTGATGTGCGAGTTGGAGTTGGATGGAGAGTATCGTGGCATTTACATCCTCACTGAAGCCATTAAACGAGGCAAAGATAGAGTAGACATCAGTAAGTTGAAAAAGAGCGACATCAGCGGACGTGAATTGACAGGCGGTTATTTGTTACGCATAGATACATTCGACGAGGACGATGCTACATTCACTTCGAAAGTGCCTGGCATTGGCGAGGGCAATATGTCGAGTGAGGTGATATGGTCGTGCATCTATCCGAAGAAGAAAAAGTTGCAACCCGAACAACTGACCTATATCCAGAACTATATAGATACGGTGGAGCAGGTGATACAATCAGAATACTTTGCCGACCCGGCGAAAGGTTATGCTCAATATATCGACGTGCCTTCGTTCGTGGATTATTTCATTCATACGGAATTGAGCCTCAATGCAGATGGTTACAAGCGAAGTGCCTATTTCTACAAAGAGAAACAGAAAGAAGACGGAACGGGCGGTAAGCTCTTCGCAGGTCCTGTGTGGGATTATAACCTTGCCTATGGCAATGCCAACTTCGCTAACGCCAACAATCTGGAGGCTTGGTGTTTCGAGGGGGCAAGCAACAATCCAACTCCAGCGATGTGGCAACGACTTCTACAAGATCCTGTATTCCGCAAAGCGGTAAAGGTGCGCTATTTGAAGTTGAGGAAGAATGTGTTGAGCACTAAATCTATAAATGCCTATATCGATAGTCAAGTTAAACTTTTAGTTGAAGCAAAAGACCGTCACTTCCAGAAATATCCAGAGTTACTGGTGAGCGAAGAGCGTAAGCAACAGTTGGCTGAACAACAAAAGCAGATGGGTGGATTCCCGTTTGGGGGAGGTTTCCCATTTGATATGGTGGGTATGTTTGCCGCTTACCGTGTCAGTAGTTATCAAGAGGAAATCACTATCCTCAAGAAGTGGATTGCTGACCGTCTTGCATTCTTGGATAAAAATATAGCTCGTTTCGATAGCGACTGGTTGCCTCGCATCCAACCGCTGGTTGAGAAGAAATTGCAATTCCCCCTCGGTGGTTTTCCTGGTGGTTTTCCTGGTGGCTTTCAACACAAATAGTGCAATGTCTGCCCGTCTTGCGTTACTTTTTGTGTATCACTCTTTTTAGATATTGTAACATGCGCGCGTATGTGTGTATGAAATAAAGTTGACAAAACATTTCATAAAGTATGATGGCGTTTTTTTTTCTATCTTTGCCAATAGAATCAAAATGCCAGGTTTTATGAAAAGATTATTCACACAGTTGTTGATGCTCATTGCATTTAGTTCGGTAAATGCACAGAATCCCTATCTGCCTTTATGGGAACATCTTCCAGATGGTGAGCCGCGTGTTTTTGAAGATCCCGACAACCCCGGGAAGTATCGTGCTTATATTATCGGGTCGCACGACATCACCTATTCTGCCTATTGCGGAAATGATGTGAGGATGTGGTCGGCACCAGTAGAAGACTTGAGTCAATGGCGCGATGAAGGTCCTATCTTCACGCATTACGTTGATGGCAGATGGGATACGATGTTTGCCCCTGACCTTGTTGAAGTGAAAGACAAAGCGACGGGGAAGAAAACGTATTATCTTTATCCCCATTCTCGCGGATGGGGGAGAATTGCAATGGTATGCAAAGGCGACAGACCTAACGGACCGTTTACACCTGTAAACCTTACCGAAGACGGGCGACGTTGCCTGCCCGGTTCTCTTATTGATTTCGACCCCTCTGTCTTCATTGAGAACATCACCGATAAGAAAGACCCCGATTTCGATAAAGGCTTCCGTGCATACGTGTTCTATGGCTTCCAGCACTCCACGGCTTGTGAGCTCGACCAGAACACGATGTATTCGAAGCGTGAAGGAACTGAACTTATCGATCCGTTCATTCCTGCCAGTAGTCGTGACGGAAAGTTGCTTGACAAGGAAGGAAGCGAGTATAAGGCTCTTTATAAAGGACAGAATCCGCTTGACTTCAATTTCTTCGAGGCTTCGTCAATTCGTCAGGTTGGCAATAAGTATGTGATGGTGTTCTCCGGATATAGTGGTCAGGAGTATGGTCTTGGTGCTACCAATTCAGCCTTACGCTATGCCTTTGGCGACTCTCCTTTAGGTCCCTGGCGTTCTGGAGGTGTGCTGGTTGACTCGCGTGGTGTCGTCCTCAACGAGGATGGCTCTAAGCTGATCACCACCAATGCCGCACATAATACCCATGGCTCTATTCAGGAAATCAACGGGCAGTGGTATGTGTTCTATCATCGTCCTCCCCGTGGATTCGGTAATGCCCGTCAGGCAATGGTGGCTCCCGTGAAGATTACTTGGGATAAGAAGCCTGTTGCTAAGGGCGGCATGGTGAAGATTACCGGCTATGACCCTTATGTTAAGGGCAACGAATGGACGGCGAAGGCAAGCAACGGCGATGCTTATACGGGTGCAGAGGTCACCAGTGAAGGCTTCCAGATCTTCGGTCTTCCTCCTTATCACTACTATTCCGCCGGTCTTGCCTGCTTCATGTACGGTCCTAACGCCAACAACTGGATGCAGGACAACCATGATGTGTGGAACAACTCCATGGACTTGGCAGGCATTCAGAATGGGGGTATCGTCGGCTTTAAGTACTTTGGCTTTGGCGGTTTGGCGCAGGATACAAAGGGCGTAAAGGCATTTGAAGGAACCAAGAAGGGTGACAACACCAATATATATGTGAATCTGACACATGGCAAGCATGGTGCCTTCAAGATTCACATCCTCCTTGACGACCCCTGGAAGGGTAAGGAAATCGGTGTTATCTCCGTTCCTGAGAACGACCAACGTGCATCTGCCGTATTCGGTACCAGCGTTCCCGACGTTGAGGGACTCACAGGCAAGCATGCCATTTATCTGGTCGCTGAGGGACCGGATGTTGAACAGCCACAACCGAATCGTGGACGGTTTAATGGAATGCAGCAGAACCAGCGTCCACAAGGTTTGTTCGACCTGCATGGAATTGGTTTCAAGAAGGATTCTGAGGCTGTCACTCTACCAGTCGTACCACAGGCAACTATCACGGTAGATGGCCAGCAGTTGATTATTCCGGATACTCCTATCCGTTGCTCTAACCTTAACGGCTATACTGACGCCATCCGCTATCAGGTATATGGACCGTTGAAGCCCACATCGATAATTAAAGGTTCTGCATCCGATCCTTCTGTAGAAGTCAAAGTCAGTCCTATTGTCGAAGGACGTGCAACCGTAACGATGACGTACAAAGGTTTGAAAAAGATTTATTTGATAAATTAAATCACAGGTTTGTTAATAATACATTTTATATAATCTGATTTATCCGAAAGGTTGTGGCAATTGTTATTGTTGCAGCCTTTTTTGTTTTCAGACAGTATATTTTGAGAAGCATTCAACTTCTGCCAGGGTTAAGAAGAAGGTACGCAAAAGCACTTTGTGACATGTGACATGTGACATGTCACATTAGTAGGTTCACATTTTCTATATTGAAAATTGCATTATAAATCGTAATTAATTTGGTGCAATAAATTATAGTTTATAATCTATTATATTTTATATTAATATATAATATATTATATATTAATATAACATTATATATATGCTATCCTCGTTGAGTATTGAAAGGTACTAATGTGACATGTCACATGTCACATGTCACACTTTTGAGTTGTCGAATTGTCACGCGTCATTTTGTCACACGTCACTTTAAGGTTGTTTCAAAGATTCCATGATGGTAAAGTCCTTATAAAATGTAAGTAAAACTAATTAAATATTAAGTATTTAATACTATTATATTTTTACTATAATATATAATTATTTATATATTATAGTAATATATTTGGTGTGCAAGTTTTCCTGATAGTGTGGAGGTGTCTTAATGTGACGCGTGACGGAGTGACGAAGTGACATTCCGCACTGAACCTTAATATTCTTTGGAGGGCGCAAACATATCGTTTAGGTTTTTTAAGACGAAAAGGGCGGTTTGTTAACAGATTTTTACGGGTTATGAAGGGCTGATTTTTGGTGTCTGGGATTTTATGTCGTAACTTTGTCGTTGAAATCAGGAGAGACGGAGCTGAGGGCAGTGCGCAGGCTGGAGGCAACAAATCGACCGGTTGAAAGCGAATCTTTGAAATTAAAAATGAAAAATAAAAATTAAAAATGAAGAATCATTCTTGAAGTGGGAAGTGTTTTTGAAGGCGGAAGGAGGAAGTAGGACGGTGGAAGTGGTCGCCTTCGGCGAGTAAAGAAGTTATGAAGGAGGAAGTACTTCCAACATCTCACATGGGAACTGCGCGAAGCGCACCACTTCATCCATCAACCGTCCTACTTCAAACATCAAAATCCTTCCTCCTTCACACGTCTAAACAGCATAATCCCAGAGGAGGATTAAGATTACAGGCAGGTGGTGGAGCGTAGCGGAACCCCTGCAAGTTAATTTCGCCCAATGTGAAAAGCCCGAAGGGCTGATGAGACCACAGGCAGGCGGTGGAGCGTAGCGAAACCCCTGTATGTTAGGAATGAGTGAGTAGGAAGAACCCCAAAGGGGGTGACAGAGATTCTGTCGTTCCTTCGGAACTTATGCATCTGCGAACTCTATGCAGGGGTTCCGTTTCACTTCACCCCTGCCTGTATTCTGGTGCACTTTCAGCGCACTCACCCTGCCTGTGTTCCGGTGCACTTTCAGTGCACTCACCCTGCCTGTGTTCCGGTGCACTTTCAGTGCACTATATGTCAAATCCTATTATTATCTTTAAATTTAAACAGCTATGAAGAAAGAAACCTGGAAACTGATCTTGCAAATCATCCTCTCTATCATCACGGCAATCGCCACCACGTTAGGGGTCACGGCGTGCTATATCTGATGGAGGAAGTAGGAAGGAGGAATTAGGAAGTAGTCGCCTACGGCGAGTGAGGAAGGATGATAGAGAAAGGATGATGGAGGACTTAGGAGTTGAATGGATAAGTATTAGCTACATTAAATGAATCGGTCATTAGAGAACTAAAAGAGAGTGTCTCTAACGACCGGATAAAGTCTTAAAATTCGCTGGTGAAATGGAATCTGATTTTCTCGAAATCCTGCTGTGCCATGCTTAGCACATACCCGGAGTCGGCGAGGAAGACGTCTCTTCCTTCACGATCCTTCGCCATATACTGGTATTTGCGTTTCATGAACGCTTCCAGTTCCTTCGGGTCGTCGGAGTCAATCCAACAAGCCTTATAGAGGTGAACAGGTTCCCATCTGCATTTCGCATTGTATTCATTTTCCAGGCGGTACTGGATGACCTCAAACTGGAGCTGTCCGACGGTACCAATGATCTTTCTGCCGTTGAACTGGTTGATGAACAACTGCGCTACACCTTCGTCCATCAGCTGATTGATGCCCTTTTCCAACTGCTTTGATTTCATGGGGTCGTCATTCTCAATGTACTTGAACATCTCGGGAGAGAAAGAAGGCAGTCCCCTGAAATGCAGCTGTTCTCCATCGGTCAGGGTGTCGCCAATCTTGAAGATTCCGTTATCGGGCAGTCCGACGATGTCTCCCGGCCATGCTTCTTCAATCGTACTCTTGCGTTGAGCCATGAACTGAGTGGGAGAAGAGAAGCGAACGGTCTTTCCTAACCTCACATGCAGATAGGGCTGATTGCGAATGAACTTTCCACTACATACCTTGCAGAAGGCGATACACGAACGGTGGTTGGGGTCGATGTTTGCTGTAATCTTAAATATAAACCCGGTGAATTTGGGTTCATCAGGTGTGACCATCCGCTCTTCTGCCTTTGTCGGCTTCGGTGACGGGGCAATCTCCACAAAGCAGTTCAACAACTCCTGCACTCCGAAATTGTTCAATGCGGAGCCGAAAAAGACGGGTGCCACTTCTGCGGAACGATATGAGTTGAGGTCGAAGTCGGGATAGACCCCATCAATCAGTTCAAGGTCATCACGTAGCTGTTGCGCATCTTGCTCGCCAACCTGCTTGTCCAGTTCATCGCTGTTGACATCAATCTCCACTTTCTCGGTGACACGCTGCTTGTCGGGCTTGAACAGATCCAGCTTATTCTCATAGATGTTGTAAACCCCCTTGAATTTTGCGCCTTGATTGATCGGCCATGACAGGGGACGCACACTAATCTTGAGTTCCTGTTCCAGTTCATCCAGCAAGTCGAAGGGGTCGCGTCCTTCACGGTCCATCTTGTTGATGAAAATAATGACAGGAGTATTTCTCATGCGACACACCTCCATGAGTTTACGCGTTTGCGTCTCAACACCCTTAGCACCGTCTACAACGATGATAGCCGAGTCAACAGCAGTCAGCGTGCGGTAGGTGTCTTCAGCAAAATCCTGGTGACCGGGAGTGTCAAGGATGTTCACTTTATACTCGACACCCGATTCATCGGGGGAGTAATCGAATTCCATGACGGATGTTGAAACAGAGATACCACGCTGTTTCTCGATGTCCATCCAGTCGGAAGTGGCAGTCTTTCGTATCTTATTGCTTTTTACAGCACCAGCCACCTGAATCTGTCCTCCGAAGAGCAGGAACTTTTCCGTAAGCGTTGTCTTTCCTGCGTCAGGGTGTGAGATGATGGCAAATGTTCTTCTTCTTTCAATTTCTTGGTTCATAATATCTGTATGTTATCCAGAATAGGCGTTTATTTAAGTTGGCTGATACATTTAGCCAGAGACTCCTCCCAATAGGGAATCTCGAGGTCATAGACCTGTTTGATTTTCGTCTTGTCTAAGACAGAGTAGGGCGGTCGTTGTGCCGGGGTGGGATATTCCTCAGTATGTAGCGGCAGCACTTTACAGGTCGTTATACCAGCCAGTCGATGAATAGCCTTAGTAAAGTCATACCAGGAGATTACGCCTTCGTTGGAGAAATGATATGTTCCAGGCACGATACCTTTTTCTATGGCAGTCATGATCACGACGGCTAAGTCGTGTGCATAAGTAGGAGTGCCGATTTGGTCGAAGATGACCCCCAACTGTTCTTTCTCTTTGCCAAGGCGCATCATCGTCTTGACAAAATTATTGCCAAATGTGCTGTATAGCCATGCCGTCCGGATAATCATCGTCTTTGCGCAGAACTTGACGGCACCCAGCTCACCGGCAAACTTTGTGCTACCATAGACGCTATTGGGGCATGGCGTGTCGTCTTCAACGTATGGCGTATGCTTTGTACCGTCGAAGACATAATCTGTAGAGACTTGTATAAACCATCCGTCGCGCTTGTTGACGGCAGCCGCCAGATAGGCAGGGGCAATCGTATTAAGAGACGTGGCGAGCTCCTTGTTGCTCTCAGCCTTGTCCACCGCCGTATAAGCCGCACAATTGATGATACCGTCGATTTTGTTGTCTTCGACAAACGCTTCGATAGCCGATTGGTTCGTGATGTCTAACTCGTCTATGTCTGTGTTGAAAAAAACATGCTGGGAATGGTCTTTTTCCAACAGTTGAATCTCATTTCCTAATTGGCCATTACAACCCGTAACTAATATATTCATAATATACTCTTAAATTTCGTCATATAATTGTAATCCTTCATTCTTATCCTTCTTGTAATAGTCGGAAAGCATACCGATAAAGGTGGTTATCTCCTTCATGGCATGGTTGGTGTTGGGACTGATCTCCTTCTTTTGCAGCTTGAGGAGCATCATTCCATATAAGGCTTCCATACAGGTCTCTATCTCATTTACGTCCTTATGGCTCTTGTTCCTCAGTTCGACGATAAAGGGAAGCACCTTGTAGTATTCAGCATTGTAGAACGGGAACTTCGTGCTGTTGAGCAGCTGGGCATGTAGTTCAGCCATGTCCTGCAGGACTATCCTGTTAATCTGTAAATGTCCCGACTCACGTTTCCCTTCCTCATTCATCATCTTTATCAGGTTGCCAAACCAGTCTGCCAACTCTTCTTTCTGGTCTTCGGAATAATCAAATCTGCCGATATATTCGCGCCTGATATTTGTCAGAGAGCATCCATAGGCACGAATAAGGTCTTCTATCTGCCACATATACAGCAGATATTCGGCAATGCTATTCTTGCGTAATTCTTGTGCAATGTACATTAATAACTAAATGTATATAGATTAAATACTGTTCCGATTAAGATGATGATAGAGAAAACAATCACCATGCTGCCAATAGATTTGTTGATAATGAGGATTCCATTGGTGTCGAACTTTTCTCTTACCTTATCAATCAGCCACGTTAACCCGAACCACCATAATAAAGCCCCTGCAATAATACTCAAGTATCCGAGCGTCATCTCCATCGGATGGTTAGGGACAACAAAGGCAAACTGGGCAAATGTCGCCATGAAGAGGAAGATGATCAACGGATTTGATACCGTTACAAAGAAGGCGGTCACACCGTTGTGAATAAATGTACCTTTCTTGTAACCGCTGATGTGCATGTTCTTTGTGGGATTAGAACGCCAGCTATAGATTCCGAACAGAAGTAACAGGATGCTGCCGAAAATCTTCAGGGCGAATAATGTCTTGGGCTCAGTTACCAATTCCATGACAAAGCTCATACCGAATCCTGTTATCAGCGCATAGATGAAATCACTGGCAGCCGCACCTATTCCAGTGACAAATCCATACCAACGCCCTTTGTTGAGCGTCCGCTGTACACAGAGGACACCAACTGGTCCCATCGGTGCCGAAGCAATAATACCGATAAGGATACCCTTGATCATCTGATCCAATATGTCTATATGAAATAGGAATGGCATTATGGTGCAAAGATACAAAAAAGAACTCAGTTTGTATGGAGGTCATGAAAGTTTTTTATACACGAAAACAAATTTTTGTTAAATATGAAGAAATAACACCATCTTTCAAAGTTATTAATCCTAACTTTTGTTTACCTTTGCGGTAATAACGTGAAAAGAGTATTCACTAAACAAAAATTATATAACATGAACACACAAACAACTATTAAACCCTATGTTATAGGTTTGGATCTTGGAGGTACGAATTCTGTTTTCGGTATCGTGGATAGTAGAGGCGAGATTAAGGCAACAACTGCTATTAAGACCCAGGGCTTCGAGAAAGTAGAGGACTATGTCGATGCTTGTGTTCAGGCATTGCAGCCCATCATTGAGCAAGTGGGAGGTATCGAGCAGATTAAGGCAATGGGTATTGGAGCGCCCAATGGTAACTATTATAAAGGAACCATAGAGTTCGCGCCAAACCTCTCTTGGGGCCATAACGGTATTGTTCCCCTGGCAGACCTCTTCAAGGAAAGATTAGGAATCCCTGTAGGCTTGACGAATGATGCCAATGCAGCCGCCATCGGTGAGATGATCTACGGTGTTGCCCGTGGCATGAAGAACTTCATTGTCATCACATTGGGAACAGGTGTCGGTTCTGGTATCGTTATCAATGGTCAGGTAGTCTATGGATGTGACGGTTTTGCCGGTGAGTTAGGTCACGTCATCATGCGTCGTGAAAACGGTCGTCTTTGCGGATGCGGACGTTATGGTTGTCTTGAGACCTATTGTTCTGCTACAGGTGTTGCCCGTACTGCCCGTGAATTGCTGAGCACCACAGAAGAGCCTTCATTGCTTCGTGAATTGAAGCCTGAAGAAATTACCAGTCTTGATGTAAGTATTGCTGCCGGAAAAGGTGACAAGCTGGCGAATGAGATCTATCAGTTTACCGGTCAGATGCTCGGTGAAGCCTGTGCCGACTTTGCTGCTTTCTCATCCCCTGAGGCATTCATCTTCTTCGGTGGAATGACAAAAGCCGGTGACCTCATCATGAATCCTATTAAGGAGGCATACGACAAGAATGTGCTGAAGATATTCCAGGGCAAGGCAAAGTTCCTCGTCAGCGGCTTAGAAGGTTCAAGTGCAGCTGTGCTTGGAGCAAGTGCTGTAGGATGGGAGATCTAAAGACTATATAGACTTACGGACATAAAACAAGAAGAGGGCATTTCATTTATGATGCCCTCTTCTTGTTGCTTATATCATTCTCTTTATACCATTCTTTTTTTATTATAAGGAAATCTTGTCCTTCGCCTGCTTTGCCTTCTCTTTTAGAATGTTGATTCTTTCGTTAGCATGTCTTCGTGCCTGGATTATCTGGAAGCGATAGACGATACATGTCATAAAGAAATATACGACCACCTGAATCCATAGTGCCTGGTATTCCGTCTTTATGTCGGCAAGCGTCGCTCCCATCGAATTCATACGCACAAAGCCTCTTATGCCAAATGTTGAAGGTATCAAGGCTGCTATTCCCTGCCACATCCCCGGTATGCTGCTCTGCGGCCACGATATGCCGGAAAGGAAGAGGAAGGGGAGAGATGTGAAAACGACTAAAAGGATTACGTTCTCGCGGTATCTGACAAGACATGAAAGCATCATTCCAAAGAAGATACATGACAACAGATAGGGCGTCAGGAACGGAATTAACGGGGAATCTTCTGTGAGTAGTGTGTTAAACCCGAAAATCCGTGGAACTATAATAACCAGATAGGCAGACATGACGGCATAAATCATCAAGTAGCACAAAGACTTTCCTAATACTATCCTGAAGATACCGTTATAGTGTTTACTGACAGGAACAAGATCCTGGTATCGGTTGGTTTCACGAGCCGTTCCTGCCGACAAGCCAATTCCAAGTAATAACGTCTGCTGGATAATCAGTATCAAGACACAAGGAATGAGGAAGCTTCCATAGCCTGCCGTTGAATTGAACACCGGAACATCGGCGAACTCTAACGGCTGAGTGGTGATTTGATCCTCTCTGTTTGTGTAATTACCGGAAAGCCGTATCTGTATTGCCTTATTCATGTTGCTCGACACGGCCTGGGCAGATTGATAAATAGCCTTATAGGTGAGCATGAAACTCATGTTACAATACACACTCACATGGGATTGCTGGAAGCGGAACAGGACCTGCTCAAAATCGGGAGGGAAATACAGGAATCCATGAACAATCTGTTTGGCGACCAAATCTTTAGCCTCATCGATACTATTGCAATGGTATGTTACTTTTACATCAGGAGAGGCATCGAGCTCACGGATAAACTCACGGCTTGTCTTGCTATGTGACATGTCGATGATGGCGACAGGTACATTTTCAACACGTTCACTGCTATATGCCCATGAATAGAGTAGAGGATAGAGGATAGGAACTAAGATAAAGAAGATTAACACACCCTCATCCGTAAAGGTGGTGCGCATCTCCTTTGCCCAGATATAGCACATGTCGCTGATACCTTGCTTGATTCTTTGGAATATATTCTCTTTATCAGACATTTTTCATCAAGGTATATAAATGTATGTGAGCATCGCCCTCTTTATTGCCTTTAACACAAATAATGGCAGACAAGCAAATATGCCTAATGCCATGAAATTGAACCACGCATCAACGAACGGGAAACCATTGAAGACACATGTCTGGAATATCATGTTGTAATGACGTAGCGGAAAGAGTTGTGCTATTCCCTCTATGGCAGGGTTCATGGCAAAGACAGGGAATGTCGCGCCGCATGTGGTGAATCCCAACATTGCCCAAAGTGAACAGACACTCATGGACATACGTAGCGACGGTACTATCCCGAAGATGAAGATACCGAAGCCTATGGAAGACAGGACAGCTAACAATCCCAATAGCATCAGCATCCACACGCCTCCAGGATGGGGGAATTGCAGGTATCCAAACAGATAATACATATACACATAAAAGATGGATAGGAACACCAGAAACTCTGGAAGAAGTTTTCCGGTCAGCGCAATGATGGTGTTGTTTCCTGCCATTGCAAACCAATTCTTCGATTTCTTTAGTTTCAGTTCCGTACCTAATGTGTAGGTCGTTATCAAGAACATGAATAGCATCAGAATACCAGGAATCAGCATGGTACTAAGATACATGTTGTAATTTGCCCAAGGATTGTTAATCATGTGGAGGTCAAGAGCGATGGGTTGCAAGAACGTCTTGATCTGATCATCAGTAAATCCTTTGGCTCTCATTGTTGCCTGACCTACTCCTGCCGACCCCAAAAGGGCTACGGTTTTCAAGTCCTTGAAAAGAAGTGCACCAGCTGTCAGCGACACATTACTATAATATAAGGAGATTTTCGGTTGTCTTGAAGCAAACAAAGAACTCGTCGTGCCGTTCGGGATATACAAGAAAGCATAGATCTCATTTCTTTGAATCGCTCTTCTCGCCTCATTGACATTCGGATAGTAGGCAACGACATTGCTGGTCTGGAAACCATCAAGGCGACGAATAAGATTGCGACTTGTAGAGGTCTTGTCTAAATCTACAACACCGACAGGCATTTCCTGCGGTTGACCTTCGTTCATCAGTGTGGTGAAAAAGAAAGTCACAATGACAGGAAACACTATCATGCAAGTGAGATATACAGGATTGATCATTAAGATTCGACATTCCCGTAATGCAATCTTATAGATCTTATATATCATTTATTCTTGATTATCAACGACATTCCAGGACGCAAACCGTCAAATTTGGCAACGGGACGAGCCTTTACTTCAAACGTCTTCAGATCATATTGTCCGCTGGCTTTCGTCGCCTTCCATACGGCATACGCTCCCTGATCTTTGATATAGAATACCTTCATGTTGATGTCTTTATTAAAAGCAGGAGAGAAAGCCGTGAATGTGTCGCCAACCTTCATGCCGTTCAAATGGTCTTCGCGCACATTGAATGTACCCCACAAATCGCTCATGATAGAAATACTCATGATAGGAGAGCCTGTTCCCACCAGTTCTCCGACAACAGGATAGACCGAACTGACTTCTCCTTCAAACTGAGCTGTCTGTACCGTTTCCCGAATGTATGAGTCTACTTCCCTGATAGCGCCCTTGGCCCTGTTCACTTGAGCTGCGGCAGCACGCTTCTCTTCCTGACGGGCACCGTTGACTGCCATTTCATACTGACTCTTTGCCGCTTGTTCCTGAGCTTCAAACGCTTTATAGTTAGCATAGACCTCATCTCTTTTTTGGGCGGTCATGACACCCTCGTCATATAAACGCTGAACACGGTCGTATGATTTCTTGGCTATTTCTAACCCAGCCTTTGCCTGTTGCCATAACTGATAAGCACCGCTGATCTGCTCTTTACGTGCACCGGCGTTAGCCATGTCACTTATAGCAGATGCAGCATCTTCTGCACTTTGCGCCTGAGCTCTTTTAGCCTTCACTTCAGGAGCGTCAATGATTACGAGCGTATCACCTACGTGAACATAATCGCCTTCTTTTACACGTAACTCTAAAATACGGCCAGGCACCTTACTGGACACGCGATATTCAGATACCTCAACTTCTCCCTGAATCATATCTGGAGTGCGGTCGAAGAGGAAGAAACCGATAACTCCAACTATTACCACTACTGCTATAAAACCTATTACAGCAAGTAAGATATTGTTATGTTGTGATTTAGCTGACATATTTTGCAGTTTTTATTTAATACTCTAAAGTTCCTAATGCTTTCTTTAATTCAATTAGTGCAAGCTTCATTTCAATCTCCGCATCAATCTTCTGACTTTGTGCTAATTGCCATGCGGTCTGGGCAGCAATGACATCTGTCGTTTCAATGACGCCTTCACTAAAGCCTAAATTTGCGCAACGTAGATTTTCCTCAGCGCTTCTGATGTTCTTCTGTGTCATTGCGAGGCGCTTATTGGCCTCCTTCACTTTATATTGACATTGCGATACTTGTAAGTTGATTTTTTCCTGAACATCAGCCAATTCCATTTTAGCGATGTTTGTCATGGCTTTAGATGCACGTACTTTGTATTTCCCTTCAAACCAGTTCCATACAGGTACTCTGACTATAACTCCTACATTCCATGCACCAGTAAATTCTTTGGCAAATCCGTTGAATGGGTTGGGATTTGCCACTAAATATCCTCCTGTCAATGCCACCTGTGGAAGATAAGGGGCACGTATCAGATTTGTTGCCTCCTTGCTTAAACTAACCGTCTTTTCCAACATGCGCACCTCAGGACGCAGTGATGTGTCGACGAATTTCTGTTGCCATTCAAAATCGTTCGTGCAGGATATTTCATCCACTCCTTCATCAGCCAGTTCTATTGTATCATCCATTTCAATACCGCATAGCTGACACAACAACATCTTTGCCAATGATAATCCATTCTCTACTTGAGTGAGTTGAATTTCTGCTTCGTTTTCCTTCACATCCACTTTTAAGCCGTCGGCTACCGTGGCGACACCCTCACCAATCATCTTATGGATGTCATCATCTAATTTCCTGACAAGTTTCAGATAGCTTTCCGCAAGTTTCTGCTTTTGCCGGAGTGATACGATAGTCCAATATGTGTGGTCTATAGTAAATAAGGTGTTTTGTCTTTTCAGTTCGATGTCATCATCCACTATCTTTTCATTAATATCAGCCATGTGGTTAGCTGCCGTGATGGCTCCTCCCATAAATATCGGTTGTCTGACCATGACAGAGCCTGCCCAGATGTTACGTGTGTCTGTGCGAAACGCATCCCGAATGCTTTGGCCGATATTATTGCCCGTCTGAACAATAGGTGAGGTGAAGTCATTAAGTAGTCCTCCAAGACTCTCTGCTACTTGCGGTGTGATGATTCCTTGCTGGATAAGGTCGGTCAATACTCCCGATGCTTTCCCGCCAATAAATGAACCGACACTTGTACCAAGATTGCTGAGCATGTCCTTTTGAGAATTCTTCAGGAGAGACACTTCTTTACTTACGTGCTCATAGCCTCCTAATACATCAACCTTGGGAAGATACTTTGTCCTTAAAGCCTTACGGATATTAATTGCCACATCCTGTTTGAATTTGACAATACTCAGTTGTTTGTTGTTTCTTAATGCCATGTTCCGGCAACTGTCTATCGTCAATACATTTTGGGCATTGGACGATGACACTATGCCGAAAAGAATTAATAAAGATAATAGCCGTTGCATCAAATATATGTTTTATTTACTTGAAAGAAAAACTCTTGGAACCGATCATGTGTCCATCTGCAAAGATACTGACCCTGTATGTTCCGCCGGACATCGCTTGATTAACATTCCAGAAAAGAGAAACCGGAGTTTCCTGACCACCATATTCAACACTTTTCTTCATAGAGTATTCCAGGGTACGATTCTCATAATTGAATGTTCCGCCTTCACCTAAAACTGAACCGGTAGGAGTGGTGATTCTGACATATACATTCTTCATGCCACTTGACGCTGTGACATTCTTTGCCAAGGCGAAGTCAACTTGAACAACCTTACATTTGTTCATGTCCTCAGTCTTCTTTCCACGCTTGTTCTTTGCGGTCATATTAATGGCGATAGCATCCAACTGGGCGGCAATGGCAACTTTCTCAGAAAGAGATTGCTTTTCGGTGTTTAAGCCGGCAATCTTATTTGTTGCTTCCTGAAACTGGGCTTTTACTCGTGTGTTCTCTTCAACAAGATTCTGATTCAGACGATTCAATGAATCAATTTCTAAAACGTAGCTTCGTAAAACGGCACGAACCGTTGCAAGCTCTTTCTTCAGACGAGTTATTTCACGGGCATCATTAGCCTTTACTCTTTGAAGCTCTGCCAATAGACGCTGGGTTTTTTCTTGTTCAGCAGAAAGTTGCTCAATAATGGAATCATTGTTAATCTGAGTTTTCATTTCGCTATACTGAGCCGCGAATTGCTGATACTCATTCTCCATTTCTTTTTTGTCTAACTCAGCGAGTTCCTGCATTTCGCGATTCTCCTGCTTCTGCTCATCCAGATTCTTATAAAGATAAATCAAACCACCGATGAGCGCGGCAAAAATAATCGCTAAAAGAGCTATCAATATTTTTTTCATTTCCCAAATTAAAAGCAAAGTTGTATAATGTACATGCAAAATTAAACATTTCGTCTTAAAGATAAGGTCATCTCGTGATGCCTATTCTTTAAAAAAGTTAATTCTCCCATTTTTATGGAAAAATCGAACATCTTTAATCAAGGATAGATGCCTTAGTTCTCTAATTCAGAAATGCTTGTTTCGTTATTTGTTGAACAGGTCGTTTATAAAATCATCTAAGTCCTTCTCTAATCCTGCCATCAGATCTCCGCCTATAATAACGGTGTCATCATCTGCTATATATAATTCAGCTACGTTCTCCTTGTCGTCATTCTCCAAGACAAAGCTATACGGTTTAATGATGCCAAGGTTATCCACTTCACTATGCACACGTTTGAAAATATTTCTAAGGATAACAGCTATCTGATCATAGAAATCTTCATCCTTATTATCAATCCATTGTTCAACAACACATCGGGTTATTTCCTGGTCATCATCGTCAAAGGCAAGTATTTCGCCACTTTCCTGTAAAACTCTGATGTGAATATCAGTTAGCAGGGATGTGTCTTCGTTTGCGGGGAATTTTTGTGCAATTTTCCTGATTGCGCGTTCAACCTGTTTAATGGTTTGTTCTGTTGCTTTCATTGTAAATGATTACTTGTTTTTATTCATTGCAAATATACGGCAATTTGAGAAAAACACAAAATAATTACCAAAATTATTTGAGAACACAAGAAATAAAACTTGTTTTGGAGGAAAATATTTAGTATTTATTTGTTAATTTAAAATTATAATACTATTTTTGCAATGCAATAATTATCACGCATTATTTGAAACTCGTCATTTCCTAATTTCATGAGTAATAAAATCAGGCATAGCGGAATAATTGATTTTATAGAAAATGGGCATATTCGTGTTCGTATTCTTCAGACTTCTGCATGTTCTCATTGTTCCGTGGCTAATTATTGCAATGCTTCTGATAAGAAAGTGAAGTATATTGATGTCTATAATGATACAGATACATCGAGGAGAATAGGGGATGAGGTCGAAGTCGTGACCAGCACAAGTGTGGGAGGAAAAGCTGTGTTTCTTGCCTTTGGAGTTCCTTTTCTCATTCTTCTCATTACGATATTTGTTGTATATCATTTCACTGGGAATGAACCGATAGCAGCATTGTCCGCCTTATTTGCTCTTATACCTTATTATTATATTGTCTATTTAAATAGAAGCCGCATAAGCAGGAAGATATCATTTGAATTAGAATAACAAACACTTTAATAACAAAACATATGAATTATATTTTAATTGCAGTAATTGTTCTTGGAGCGATAGCATTAGTATCTGCACTGATACTATATATTGTGTCCAAGAAATTTGCAGTGCAAGAAGACCCGCGGATAGGACAGGTTGCAGAGCTTTTGCCTGGTGCGAACTGTGGTGGTTGTGGCTTCCCCGGGTGTTCTGGTATGGCCGAAGCATTGGTCAAAGGAGCAGACAGTGGTTCGCTCGAAGGTTTCTCTTGTCCGGTAGGAGGGTCAGCTGTGATGACACAAGTTGCTGATCTTCTTGGAATGGCTGTTGCAAATGCAGAACCAATGGTTGCGGTCGTACGATGCAGTGGCAGTTGTGAATTGCGTCCTCGTATCGTATCGTATGATGGCTTGCAAACCTGTAATGCCATGAATGCTTGTAGCATGGGTGATACAGGATGCGGCTATGGATGTTTAGGTTGTGGTGATTGTGTTGCGGCATGTAAATTTGATGCGATATGCATTGATGAGAAAACAGGTCTGCCTGTTGTAGATGAAGATAAATGTACTTCATGCGGTGCTTGTGTTAAGGCATGTCCTCGGAACATTATAGAGTTGCGCAAGAAAGGACCAAAGAGCAGACGTCTGTGGGTCGGTTGTGTAAACAAGGACAAAGGTGCTGTTGCTAAAAAAGCCTGTGGTGCCGCATGTATAGGCTGTTCTAAGTGTACAAAGGAATGTAAGTTTGAAGCAATTACCGTCACCAACAATGTAGCTTATATTGATTGGAAGAAATGTAAGAATTGCAGGAAATGTGAAAGCGTTTGCCCGACTGGGGCAATCAAGAGTGTTAACTTCCCGGAGCGTAAGCTGAAAGAAGAGGCACCATCTCAGACTATAAAGGTTGCAAGTACAGTTAGTGTTGAACCTAAGACAGAATAAGAACCATGGAATTGAAAACATTTAGAATAGGTGGAGTTCACCCTGAGGAAAATAAGCTTACCTCAGATAAGGTTACTCAGATTGCTGCTTTACCGAAGCAGGCTATTTTCCCTTTATCACAACACATTGGTGCTCCGGCAAAACCGGTTGTTCAAAAAGGTGATAAAGTGAAAGTCGGAACGATGATTGCTGAAGCTGGTGGCTTCGTATCTGCACCGATTTACTCTTCTGTCTCAGGTACAGTCTTCAAGATTGACGAAGCAATCGATGCTACTGGCTATCGTAAGCCATCAATTATCATTAATGTCGAAGGAGATGAATGGGAAGAGAGCATTGATCGTTCAGACAAGTTAGAGAAACTTGCAGACCATCCCGAACTTACTCCAGAAGAGATTGTAGAACGAATAAAGGTTGCTGGTGTGACAGGTATGGGTGGAGCCGGCTTTCCTACCTTTATTAAACTATGTCCTCCTCCAACGGCAAAAGCAGAGTGCGTAATATTAAATGGTGTCGAGTGTGAGCCTTACATTACAGCTGATTTCCGTCTGATGATGGAACATGCAGATGAAATACTTGTAGGTCTTGACCTGTTGATGAAGGCAGCAAAGGTGGAAAAAGGCTATGTTGGAATAGAAGAGAACAAGCCTGAAGCAATACAGCTCTTTACAGAAAAAACCGCAAATGATTCCCGAATAGAGATTGTTGCCTTAGCGCAAAAGTACCCACAGGGTGGAGAGAAACAATTAGTCGATGCAGTTATCCAGAGACAAGTTCCCGCGCCCCCGGCAATCCCTGTTAATGTCGGAGCTATTGTTCAGAATGTGGGAACGGCATTTGCCGTCTATCAGGCTGTAATGAAGCGTAAGCCTCTCTTTGAGCGTTATACGACCGTTACGGGTAAGCTGATTACAAATCCAGGTAATTTCCTTGTTCGTATGGGTACACCGATGCGTGAATTGATAGAAGCTTGTGGCGGTATGCCTGAAGGAGACAATAAGGTACTTGCCGGCGGTCCGATGATGGGTAAGGCATTGATGTCAACAGATGTTCCAGTCTGTAAGGGTACAAACTCTATTACGATTCTTTCAGGTGAAGATGCGGTTAGAAAACCGGTACAACCGTGTATTCGTTGTGCTAAATGTGTAAGTGCTTGTCCGATGGGACTTGAGCCGTATCTGCTGGCAGCATTGTCTTCGAAGCACATGTGGGAACGTGCTGAGAAAGAAGATATTGTATCTTGCATTTCCTGCGGTTCATGCCAGTTTACTTGTCCGTCTCATCGCCCGATCTTAGACAACATCCTACAGGGTAAAGCTGCCGTGATGGGAATAATACGTTCACGTAATGCAAAGAAATAAATAATAACCATTTACATAAAGATATACAAAATGGGCAAATTAATCGTTTCGTTATCGCCTCATGCACATGGAACAGATAGTGTGGAAAAGAACATGTATGGCGTCATTATAGCATTGCTGCCTGCTTTGCTTGCTTCATTCTGGTTCTTTGGCCTCGGATCTGTTGTTGTTTGTTTGGCAAGTGTTTTAGCCTGTATCTTCTTTGAATGGGCTATAACCAAATATATTATGAAGAGAGAACCGTCGTTAACCGACGGATCTGCCATAGTGACGGGACTTCTACTTGGCATGAATCTTCCCAGTAACTTCCCGATATGGATGATAATCATAGGTGCATTAGTCGCAATAGGTATCGGTAAGATGACATTTGGCGGATTAGGTTGTAATCCGTTTAACCCTGCATTAGTAGGCCGTTGTTTCTTACTGGTGAGCTTTCCTGCTGCTATGACCTCCTGGCCGATAGAAGGACAGTGGACAAGTTATGTAGATGCGGAGACGGGTGCGACTCCTCTTAGTCTGATGAAGACCGCGATAAAGACAGGTGACTCGTCTATCCTTGACCAGCTTCCCAGCTCTTTTGAGATGCTTTTAGGTAACACATCGAATGGTCTTGGAGCCGGAACAATAGGTGAGATATGCGCATTAGCCCTGATTATTGGCTTGTGCTATATGCTTTGGAAAAAGATCATCACATGGCATATTCCTGTTTCCATCATTTGTACGGTATTTGTATTTAGCGGTCTTTTGCATCTCGCCAGTCCTGTATATGCTAATCCAGTGCAGGTGGTATTGAGTGGAGGTCTTTTGCTGGGTGCTATATTCATGGCAACCGATTATGTGACCTCGCCAATGACGGCTAAGGGACAATTGATTTATGGTGTTTCAATTGGCTTACTTACTGTAGTAATACGTAATTGGGGTAGTTATCCTGAGGGTATGTCGTTTGCCATTCTCATCATGAATGCCTTTACCCCATTAATTAACACTTATATCAAGCCTAAACGGTTTGGGGAGATTCCTCAAAAATAAAGATGGAGGTAATGAAAATGAAAAAACTTGAATCATCATTATTAAATATGGTATTGGTGCTCGTATGTGTAGCACTGATCATGGGCGGTCTTCTGGCTTGGGTAAACAATATAACCAGTGGCCCGATCTCCCAGCAAGCTGAAAAGGCTTTGGCTGATGGTATAAAGCAAGTCATGGGTGGAGAGAAGCTCACGGTTGTTGAAGAAGATACGGTAAGGCAAACCATCGATGGCAAGGATTGTGTGTTTATTATCCATAAGACACAGGATGGACGTAAACACGACTTGGGAGCAGCCATTGAAACAACAACGATGGGCTTTGGCGGAGAGCTCAAGGTCTTAGTCGGAATTGATACTAACGGAAAAATTTTAGGCTATACGCTCCTCCAGCATGCAGAGACACCAGGCTTAGGTGCAAAGGCTGACACTTGGTTCCAGGAGGGACAAAAAGGTGATATTGTAGGAAAGAGTATGGCAGAGAAACCACTTGCCGTGACAAAAGACGGAGGTGATGTTGATGCCATAACGGCTTCGACAATTACTTCTCGAGCATTTCTGAAGGCAATCAATCAGGCATATAATGCTTATGCTAACAAGGAGTCTGACGGACAGACCGGTGCAACCAAACAAATAAAAGAAGGGTAGTATATGAATTATATAAAAGTATTAAACAACGGAATTGTCAAGGAGAATCCGACATTTGTCCTCCTCCTTGGAATGTGTCCGACTCTGGCTACAACGACGTCGGCATCAAATGGTCTGTCAATGGGATTGGCAACAATGTTTGTACTGATCTGTTCAAACTTTGTGATTTCCTGTATTAAGAGTATAACACCTGACAAGGTTCGTATTCCCGTTTTTGTTGTCGTAATTGCAAGTTTTGTGACGGTTCTTCAGTTACTTATAAAAGCTTACTCGCCAGATATTGACAAAAGTCTGGGAATCTTCATTCCGCTCATTGTAGTGAATTGTATCATTCTTGGCCGTGCTGAGGCTTTTGCATGTAAGAACTCTCCTTTAGCAAGTATCTTTGATGGAATAGGAATGGGTATTGGATTTACCATGGCTCTCACTCTGTTAGGTATCGTCCGCGAAATCTTAGGAGCTGGTTCTGTGTTTGGATTCATCTTATTACCTGAAACCACCAATATTCTCTTATTTGTATTGCCTCCAGGTGCTTTTATCACTCTTGGTCTGTTAGTTGCAATCATCAACAGGTTGAGAAATGCAAAGGGATAATGTATAAGAATTAAGTTTAATCTGATATGGAATATATATTAATATTTATATCCGCGATATTCGTTAACAATATTGTTTTATCGCAGTTTTTAGGTATATGTCCTTTCCTTGGGGTTTCAAAGAAAGTAGAGACCGCTATGGGCATGGGAGCAGCCGTGGCTTTTGTCATGACACTTGCAACGATTGTCACATACCTTTTACAAATCTATTTGCTCAACCCCAATGGTCTTCAGTATCTACAGACGCTGGCATTTATTTTAGTTATCGCCGCGTTAGTTCAGATGGTGGAAATCGTATTGAAGAAGGTTTCTCCTGCTCTGTATCAGGCATTGGGAATTTTCCTTCCGCTGATAACAACTAACTGTGCCGTATTAGGTGTAGCCATCTTAGTTATCCAGAAAGACTTCTCTTTGATGGAAAGTGTAGTCTATGCCTTCTCTACGGCATTAGGCTTTGCGCTTGCCTTAATTGTCTTTGCGGGCTTACGTGAGCATCTTGAACTGGTTGAGGTTCCAAAAGGCATGAGGGGTATGGCTATCGTTCTTGTCACCGCCGGACTTCTTTCACTTGCGTTCATGGGCTTCAGTGGTGTTGACGGTGGCTTACGTATCCTTTTTGGACTCGATTAGATCTTTTGACAAAACAATAATTAATTTAAACAGATAATAATGAAACAAACAATTTTAGTTACAGGTGGAACTGGCTTTATTGGGTCTCATACAACCGTAGAGCTCCAACAGGCAGGTTATGAAGTAGTGATTGTCGATAATCTTTCCAACTCAAAGATAGAGGTTCTTGATGGCATTGAGAAAATCACAGGTATTCGTCCGGCATTTGAGCAGATTGACCTTCGTGATTTTGATGCTACCGAATCCATTTTCCAGAAGTATCCGAAGATTGAGGGAATCATCCACTTTGCGGCTTCTAAAGCAGTCGGAGAGAGCGTTGAGAAACCATTGCTTTATTATCGTAACAATATCGTCTCTCTCATCAATCTTCTTGAATTGATGCCGAAGTATAATGTTAAGGGAATCATTTTCTCATCCAGTTGTACGGTATATGGACAACCGACAAAAGAGAATTTGCCTGTAACAGAAGAGGCTCCAATACAGAAGGCTCTCTCTCCATACGGTAACACGAAGCAGATTAATGAAGAAATCATTAGCGACTATATACATAGTGGTGCTCCTATCAAATCCATCGTCCTACGTTACTTTAATCCTATTGGAGCCCATCCTTCTGCATTAATTGGTGAATTACCTAATGGTGTGCCCATGAATTTGATACCATTTGTTACCCAAACTGCTATTGGAATTCGCAAACAACTGAAGATTTTCGGAAACGACTACAACACTCCCGACGGAACATGTATCCGCGATTACATCTATGTAGTTGACCTTGCAAAGGCACATGTGGCAGCAATGGCAAGAGTACTTGACCAGGAGACAGAGCCCATTGAGTACTTCAACATCGGTACAGGAAAAGGTTTAAGTACCTTAGAGGTCGTTGAAGGCTTTGAGAAAGCTACTGGCGTGAAAGTCAATTGGGAATATGCACCTCGTCGTGAAGGAGATATTGAGAAGGTGTGGGGTAATGTTGACAAAGCCAATAAGGTGCTTGGATGGAAAGCAGACACACCAGTTGAAGACGTTCTGGCAAGTGCCTGGAAGTGGCAGAAGAAACTTCGTGAAGACGGAATAATGTAATTTTTGTAATCATAAGTTTAAAGGGTGTGTTCATTTCAGTTGAGCATGCCCTTTTTTCATGTTTCTTTAGTCTTCCTAAACGATATGTTTAAGGAGCCTAAACGTATCGTTTAGCACGTCTAAACATATCATTTAGCGGTGCTAAACATATTCTTTAGTGATGCTAAACAAAACCGCAATGCCTTCTTAATGGGCACTGCGGTTAATAGAATCATTTGCTACAAATTATGAGTATACTCCTTCTCCTGATTTTATTATTCGACTTTTAGCACTACAATTGATTTAGAAGGCAAGGTAATCTTTAGCACATCCTTTTTCAATTGATAGTCATTAAACTTCTTAGGAGACACCCGATTCGGATTGTCAAAATCGTTATAGTCTTTGATGTCGTTACATGTCAGAATCTGAGCAGACACTTTCTTTTTAGCCGAAGATGCAAGATTAATCTGCAATTCTTTACTCTTATCAAGACTAATATTAGACAAAGACATAATTAGCGCACCCTTCTCGTCCTTTGCAACAGACGCACTTATCATTGGAACGGTCCGGTAAGTCTTTTCATTATTGGGGTCAATGTTCTTTTTCCAGTCGTGTGCAACCTTAACTGACTCACATAGAATGTCAACTGGAACAAATGTCGCATTCTGGAAATCCTTGTACATATTGAAGACATGGTAAGTCGGAGTAAGAACCATGTGGCCTGTTCCCTTGGTGTCTGTAAGAATCATAGACTGAAGGACATTCACAATCTGTGCTATATTTGCCATACGCACGCGATCAGTATGCCGATGGAACACATTCAACGACAAGGCGGCAACGAAAGCATCACGCATCGTGTTTTGCTGATACAGGTGTCCCTTAATAGTACCTGGTTCTTCATCCCACCAAGTTCCCCATTCATCAACTAACAAACCAATGCGTTTCTGAGGATCTTTCTTGTCCATGATATCAGAATGCTTCTTGATTACATCCTCTATCTCAAGACATTTCCCCAAAGTCCAATAATAATCATTGTTCTCGAAGTTTAATGCTGAGCCTTTTGAACCATCCCAACCTGAAACGGTATAATAATGGAGAGAGACACCATTCATTAATTGACCGATATTATCCATCAACACTTCGGTCCAGTTATAGTCATAGTCAGAAGCACCGGAGGCAATCTTATATAAGCGATTGCCATCGTAATTGCGGCAATATACACTATATCTACGGTATAAGTCACTATAATACTCGGGGCGCATGTTTCCGCCGCATCCCCAGCTTTCATTACCGACACCAAGATATTTCACTTTCCATGCTTTGTCCCGGCCGTTCTGCCTACGAAGCTTTGCCATTGGCGTATCCCCATCACTGGTCATGTATTCAACCCATTTGGCTAATTCCTCGACGGTTCCGCTACCTACATTACCGCTAATATAGGGCTCACAATTCAACAACTCACATAGATTCAGGAACTCATGAGTACCAAAAGAATTGTCTTCAATCGTCCCTCCCCAGTTGTTATTCTGCATTTTGGGTCGTTTGTCGCGAGGACCTATTCCGTCCATCCAATGATACTCATCAGCAAAACACCCACCTGGCCATCTAAGAACAGGCACTTTCAAATCTTTCAATGCCTGCAACACGTCGTTCCTGTAACCATCTGTATTAGGAATGTTGGAATTTGGACCGACCCATAATCCGCCATAAATACAAGTTCCTAAATGCTCAGCAAATTGTCCGTAAATCTCTTTGGGTATTTTATATTTTCCTTCATCAGGATGAATGTTGACGATAGCATCTTGCGCATTGACAATTAGTGCCACAAATGCCATCAAATATACTGAAAGTATTCTTCTCATATAGTTTTATAATGATATGTAATAAGAAAGACTAATATAAATTGCAAACAAGTTGTTACAAATAAAGCTATGCTCTTACATTGCGTCAAAGCATAGCTTTATAATAGGCTTTAAAGCATTCTCTGCTTATTTGAAATAGCGCTTCAGAAGACCGGCAAAGCCTGCACCATGACGTGCTTCATCCTTAGCCATCTCGTGAACGGTGTCATGAATAGCATCGAAACCGGCAGCCTTGGCATTCTTGGCAATACGGAATTTGTCTTCGCATGCACCGGCTTCAGCGGCAGCACGTTTTTCCAAATTAGTCTTTGTATCCCATACGCACTCACCAAGCAGCTCAGCGAATCTGCTTGCATGATCAGCTTCCTCGAATGCATATCTCTTGAATGCTTCGGCAATTTCAGGATAGCCTTCACGGTCAGCCTGACGAGCCATTGCAAGATACATACCAACTTCACCGCACTCACCATTGAAGTGATTACGTAAGTCGTTGATCATTTCTTCATCAACACCAGGGAGCTTGCCATCGCCAATCTTATGTACAGTGGCGTATGTCATTTCACCTTCGTCTTTTAACTCAGAGAATTTTGATGCAGGAGCTTTACAGATCGGGCACTTCTCGGGAGCACTTTCACCTTCATAGATATAACCGCATACTGCGCAAATAAACTTTTTCTTCATAATGTAAATGTTTAATGTTAATAATTAGATTTAGAATAATATACTAATTTGTAGTTAGTTTAATAATTTGTGTCTTTAAATCAGGGGATGATACTTTTAATTGTACTTTACCGGCATTCTTTCCTGCTCTTAGAATGACTAATGCAGAACCATTAAACAGGCGTCTGGTATTACCGACCGTCAGTTCTTCACTGGTAATATCTCCATTGTCCACACCGACGATTTTAGCATCTCCATCTACTTCAAATGTCAGTTGTTGATTGGCAGACCATACTTTGTTTCCTTTCTTGTCAACAGCAGTCACACGTATATGCTGTAAGTCTTTTCCGTCGGCTAACCAATTATTATTGTCAGCCTCAAGGTTAAGTCTTTGTATTTTTCCTGCCGTCATAATCTTATGGCTGGCTACTGGTTTCCCGTCTTTATAACCAATAGCTTCCAATGTTCCCGGCTGATACATGATATCATCAATACGTAGTTTGTTGCGGCCTTTGGTGTTGAGCGTGTTCTCTTTCTCTGCCACAACTTTTCCATTGAGTCTCAGAACGACCTTATCACAATTCGTATAGACATTTATGGTCGCTTTTGTGTCAGGCTTTCTGTTCCAGTTCTCGCTCATTCTTGCCGTTCCGACTTGCACATCGTTCCATACGACATCAGATTTGTCATCATCAATCACACCGATATGAACGACTGGTTCATCACTAAACATCGAACGAAGCAGATATGCAATAGGTTTAGGTTGCAGAGACAAGTCAAATGCTCCCTGTGCCCAACCTTTTGCAGGCCATCCTTGTGATTCACCTAAATAATCTATCTGGCCCCAATATGCTAAACCGATTACTTTGTCTTGGTTCATCTCAAAGAAGTTGGGCCCCATGTTACTTGTATTCGCTTCACTCTGATAGAAGATCATCCACGGGTATTTCCTACCGTCTCCATCAAAATACATATACCTATAATTATAGGCGGCAATGTCTGTCTCAAACACCAGTGGGGCAGGAATGGAGTCGGTCTCCAAGCTTCTTCCACGCGGATGCATAGCAACGGTAATCTTGCGAGTCGGGTCATATCGTTGCACTACCGGCTTCATCATCCGATAGGGCGTTACTCCCCAGTCCTCGAAAGGTAAGTTAGCATAAGTCTGCAATTCATTCCCGAGACTCCACATGATGACAGACGGATGATTTCTGTCACGTTTGATCCATTCAGGTAAATCGTACGGCCATAGCTGCATCCAAGGTTTTCTTCCTCCAGCGAATTGGTCTAACCATTTGTCATACAGCTCATCAACTACCAATATCCCTAATTCATCACATAAATCTAAGAATGATGTACTATATGGATTGTGTGAGGTCCTGATATGATTAAAACCAAAGTCCTTGAGGAGTCTAAGTCGTTTCTCTATAGCACGCGGATAAGCGGCAGCACCTAAGGCTCCTAATGTATGATGGTTGGCATTTCCTTTCAAAAGAACCTTTTTGCCATTTACTCTCAAGCCAAAGTCAGGAGAAAACTCTATCGTCCGGATACCAAAACGGCTGGAAGCGACATCTCTAACCTGTCCGTTCTTATCAGTAAGCAGCACTTCAGCTGTATACAGATATGGATCTTCACAACTCCACAAATGGGGGGCTGGCAATTGAATGGCAGGAAGTTTAATCTCATTAGAACGACTTTTACGATTGAAAGCCACGTTCTCTGCTTTTTCGTAAATGACGGTATTCTCATTATCTTTAATCCTTACCAACAATGACATCTCGCTGTCACGTGTATAGTTCGTCACCTCTGCCTGAATGTTAATAAACTTATTCTCAGATGTGGTAATATACAAGGGGTGACGAGCGAAGTATAGTTGCGGATCTGTAGTAATTATATGAACATCACGGAACAATCCTCCACCTGTATACCATCTTGAATTTAGCGGATTACTGGTGTTTGCCCTTACTGCAATGATGTTCTCTTCTCCATATTTTAATTTATTGGACAGGTCTATCTCAAACCCTAAATAACCATAATCAGTTCCGCCGATGCGTTCACCATTCAAATACACATCGCCGACATACATTATGCCTTCAAAATCAATAATCGTCCTTTTATTCTTTAAAGACATCTCCGGGACATATTTCTTCACATACCATCCCGAACCCATTTCCTTGAATGCACGGGCAGATAGTCTGCTCCTGAAATTTGAAGCGCCGTCGCTATTGTTGGCGTTTTCATCAGCTGACGGAGCCACCCATGGTTGTTCTATCTGAAAATCATGAGGGACATCAATATCGCGCCAGTCAGAATCATCTGTAAAAGCATTCTGTAATTGTTCTACAGGATATTCTCCCAGATGAAACTTCCATCCAAAGTTGAAATCAGAGATTTGTCTTTGTGCTGACATTCCCATGCATACCATGAGTACCAGACTTGTCAAAAAGGAACTTTTCATTGATTCGATGATTGTTATGTTGCAAAGATAAAGAAAAACTCTCAACTCACAATAAATAGTTCAATTAATTACTTCTTATTTATCATTTTTTATTATCTGAAATGGAATTTCCCCATCGTTGTTTGCCGGCTCGATTCCCAGTAATTCACAGATTAAAGGATAAACGTCAACATTGGGGAAATGAGGAATGTGAAGATGAGGTATGTCAGGTCCGATAGCTCTGAATAACGCATGCATGTCCATCAATGTCGGATCATAACCGTGTGTTCCTCCAGAAGAGGGTTTGCCATCTTCTATGTAATAACCTTGGTCGGGCATTATGACAATATCCCCGACACATGGGTTTTCTCCATAATGTAAATAGGAGGGGATGTCATCCCGCAACCAGACTTTAACATGATCCATATCTTTCAACTTCTGAAATACTTTTCTTGCTTTCCCCTTCTTGGTGTAGATGTTTACAGGAAGAGAACCCTGAATCTCCTCAATCATGCTTTCATCAAGCAGATACTTTAACTTTAACGCTTGCGTTTTATCTGCCCATGTCATCCCATGGTCTGAAAGAACTATAAGGTTCACTTCATCGGATAACCCCAGGAACTCTATTCCATTATACAGATAATGAACAAGAGAATCCATCTGTATGACGGCTTTCTGAGTACGCTTGTCATGCGGTCCATAATCATGCCCGTTTGCATCAGGCTGTTCAAAATATGCCATGATAAGATCAGGCCTGTCCGCCGGACTCTTTCTTAGAAGTTGAATAATACCGTTAATCCTTTCTTCAAATGTTAGTAACTTCTTTTTTTCATAATTGTAATACAAATCAGGATACATGCCTTGAATCTTAACTTCTGATCCTGGCCAGTAGAAGACTGCTGTCTGGAGTCCTTGTTTCTTCGCTGTAATCCACAAAGGTTCCCCACCATAGAAAAGCGGATTGTTCTTTATTTCTTTTTTCTTTATTGAGAAAACAGTTTTAGTCGATGGATTATAAAAGCTGTTTGCCACTATTCCATGATGATCAGGATATAATCCTGTTACTAATGTATAATGATTAGGAAAGGTTTTTGAAGGGAATGATGGGATGAGACCGGATTCTATTCCATGATTCGCCATGAAATCCAGCATGGGTGTATTGTATATATACGTATAGTCCCATCTGAATCCATCAAGAGAGATGATGATGGTTGTATGGTTCTTTGAAGCTTTTAATTGTACAGAAAAGAGTAACAAAAACGAAATGGAAGCAATAAGCTTCAGTCTCCAAAATTGATGATTCGTGCCTTTTGTATTCATAGGTATATATAAATGTTTTCTCGATATGTTTACAAAGGTACTTTTTTTTCAAAATAATTCAAAGAAAATGTGGAATAATTCGAATGTTTTTTGTATTTTTGCAATGTTAAGATATTTTTGTGTACACAGTTATTTTTTATACGCATGGCTAAATATAATATTACAGAGAAAAGAGAAAAGGAAGCGGCATATAGAATGTTGGTGAATCCAAAGCTGATGGATGAACTAAAAGAGAAGATTTTAGATGTTGTTTTGATACAGAAAAGGTATAAGGACAAAAACTATTCAGCAAAGAAACTTGCAGAAGATTTAGGAACGAATACCCGGTATATTTCTGCCGTTGTCAATGTTCGTTTTCACATGAATTACACTTCTTTTGTCAACAAGTACCGTATTGATGAAGCAATGGACATTCTAACAGATAGGCGGTATCAAGATTTAAACATGGAAGAGATATCTGACATGGTTGGATTTTCTAATCGCCAATCATTCTATGCGTCCTTTTTTAAGATTAACGGAGTGACACCAAGAGAATATAAGATTCGTCATTTTGCCCAGCATCCTGCTCCTGTCGAAAAACCAAAAAGGAGAGGACGTAGGAAATCTTTAAAGGAAAAACTATCAACACCTGAATAACAATTATGAATCAACTAGACTTCTGTTATTCTGATGAAAGATTTGCAGACATTCAATTATTACGTTATCGTTTGAATGGTTTTGAGAAGCTCTCCAAAAACCAGAAACTATTAGTGTATTATTTAAGTGAAGCTGCACTATGTGGTAGGGACATCACAACAGATCAAAACTGCAAATACAACTTACGTATCAGAAAACTGTTAGAAAGTGTATATACAGAGTATAGTGGCAACAGAGAGAATGAAGATTTCCTGGCTTTGGAAATCTATTTAAAAAGGCTATGGTTTTCCAACGGGATTCATCATCATTATGGATGTGAGAAGTTCACAGCTCATTTCTCTGAAGATTTTCTCCTGTCTGAGATTAACAAAATACCAGTCTCTAAACTTCCTTTGTTTGAAGAAGAGACTGTATCTGATATGTGCAATGAATTGTTCCCGGTAATATTCGATCCTTCAATATTAAAGAAACGAGTTAATAAGACTGACGGTGAGGACTTGGTCTTAACTTCTGCATGTAATTTCTATGAGAATCTTTCACAACAAGAAGCAGAGGATTTCTATGCACAAAAGAAGAAACATAAAAGTGACAGGATGCCTTCATTTGGATTGAACTCAAAGCTGGTGAAGGAAAATGGAGAAATCAAAGAAGTTACTTGGAAGGTTGATGGGTTATATGACAAACCGATTCAACACATTATCCGTTGGTTGGAAAAATCTCTATCGGTAGCCGAGAACACCCTTCAGCGTGAAGTAATAGAGTCGTTGATAGAATATTATAAAACAGGTGATTTAAGCATTTTTGATGATTATTCTATTAAATGGTTAAGTGAAGTCGACGGACAGATAGATTTTATCAATGGTTTTATAGAGGTATATGGCGATCCATTAGGC
This sequence comes from uncultured Prevotellaceae bacterium, assembly GCA_902762325.1. Classification (GTDB taxonomy): domain Bacteria; phylum Bacteroidota; class Bacteroidia; order Bacteroidales; family Bacteroidaceae; genus Prevotella. Next base: position 113,675 of record CACWNV010000003.1, read on the forward strand.
ATAAAAGGCACTTGGGAGAGCTTGGTTGAGTATAGAGATGTTGAAGCAACCAAACGAACTAAGTTAATCAGTAGTAATGCCCAGTGGTTTGAAGACAATTCCCCAATAGATAACAGGTTCCGAAAGGCTGTTGTTAAGGGAGTTTCCGCCAATGTTATATGTGCTGCAATGTTAGGTGGAGAAGAGTATCCTTCAACAGCGATAGGTATCAATCTTCCAAATGCAGATTGGATTCGTGCAGAATATGGATCGAAAAGTATTACCATATCAAATATCACTGAAGCCTATAACAAATCTGCTAAAGGAAATGGCTTCTTAGATGAATTTGTTGTAGATGATGAGACTCATAGCCTAATAGAAGAATATGGTGACGTTTGTGATAATCTGCACACAGATTTGCATGAATGTCTTGGTCATGGTAGTGGACAACTTTTGCCAGGAGTAGATCCAGATGCATTAAAATCTTATGGAAGTACTATCGAAGAAGCACGTGCCGATTTGTTCGGGCTTTATTATATTGCAGATAATAAAATGTTAGAATTGGGACTACTCCCTGACAAGAATGCTTACAAAGCTCAATATTATACATATCTGATGAATGGATTAATGACCCAGTTGACTCGCATCACTCCTGGCAATCAGATTGAAGAAGCGCACATGCGTAACCGTGCGTTAATATCACGTTGGGTGTATAAACATTCATGTGGGGCGGTTAAATTAATCCACAAGGATGGAAAAACATACGTTAAAATAGAGAACTACAATATACTGAGGGACTTGTTTGCCAAATTACTCATGGAGATTCAGCGTATTAAGAGTGAAGGAGACTTTACTGCTGCCCGCAGCATTGTAGAGGAATATGCAATTACAGTGGACCCCCAACTGCATGAGGAAATCCTTCATCGCTATTCTAACCTGAACATTGCTCCATATAAAGGATTCATTAATCCCGTATTATCACCTGTACGCAATGAGAAGGGAGAAATAGAAGATATTGTAGTTGACTATACAGAGAGCTATGTAAACCAGATGCTCCGCTATAGTTCTGAATACGGTTATCTATAGAAATAATGACAATGTCCGAAGATACACATAACAAACTGAACCAGATAAAGAGGTCATTTAGACTAATGATGAATGGTGTTACCGCTCAGTCAATGCGTTCAAAAGGATTAGATTACAAATTAAACTGGGGAACGAACATCATTGATCTGAAAACGATGGCTCAAGAATATGGGAAGGATTATGATTTGGCTGTTGCACTATGGAAGGAAAGCATTCGTGAATGTAAAATACTCGCAACTCTGATTATGCCGGCAAATCAGATGCATGAAGAATTAGCATGTACATGGATGGACCAGACACAAACTCAAGAAATTGCTGAAATGCTTGCCTTGAATTTATTCCAATATCTATCCTTTGCGTCCAAATTGGCATATAGATGGTTGGCATCAGATAAGGCTCTTTATCAAATATGTGCATTTCAGATTCTCTCTAAGTGTTTTATTAAAGGAGAAAAACCGGATGACAAAGACATTAGTGTCTTTTTATCTCAGGCTTGTTTGGCATTACAAGATGAGAATCTCTCTGTTCGTCATGCAGCCATGAATTGTGTTATACATTTCATGGATTTAGGGAAAGAATATGATTTAAGTGCACGTGAAGCCTTGTCAAAAGCCCGAATAGACATTATTTAGTTTTTTTTCAAATTATATTATGTCTGTTTAAATAAAAAAATAGTACCTTTGTGCACCAAAAGATACACCTTTAATGGAAGATAAAGTAAAAGAGAATGTAAGACAAATACTGAATGGGTATTTGGAAATGAAAAAGTGCAGGAAAACTCCTGAGCGCTATGCCATTCTCGATGCTGTGTATAGTATCCGTGGGCATTTTACGATTGAAGAACTTAGTGCATACTTAGAGGAACATAATTTCAGAGTCAGCCGTGCTACTCTATATAACACCATTAAATTGTTTTATGAACTTCGGCTTGTTGTTCCTCATCACTTGATTGACGGAACCAAGTATGAAGCTTGCTATGCAAACAATAATCATATACACCAGATATGTACGGTTTGTGGCAAAGTATCTGAACTCCATTCTACGGATTTGATTCGTACTATACGAGAAACGAAATTAAAGCGTTTTCGCAAAGACGCTTTTTCTTTATATATTTATGGTATATGTAGCACATGTCAGGCAAAGATAACCCGGCGTAAAGGTGTTGCACAAAAAGAAAACCCAAAAACTTAATTAATAGATGAAATCAGGAAAAGTTGATGTTCTGTTAGGTCTGCAATGGGGTGACGAGGGAAAAGGTAAGGTCGTTGATGTCCTAACTCCTCGTTATGATGTTATTGCTCGTTTTCAGGGTGGTCCTAATGCAGGTCACACATTGGAGTTTGAAGGACAGAAGTATGTTCTTCGTAGTATTCCTTCTGGTATTTTCCAAGGTGGGAAAGTTAATATTATCGGTAATGGTGTCGTATTGGCTCCCGACCTCTTCATGGAAGAAGCGATGGGATTGGAAAAGAGTGGTCATGAGTTGAAATCTCGATTGCACATTTCTAAGAAGGCTCATTTAATCATGCCGACTCACCGTCTTTTAGATGCTGCCATAGAAGCATCGAAAGGTAAGAACAAAGTCGGTACAACGGGAAAGGGTATTGGTCCCACCTATACTGATAAAATAAGTAGGAACGGATTACGTGTTGGCGATATTCTTGAGAATTTTGAAGAAAAGTATGCTAAGTGTAAGGCACGTCACATGGAGATGCTTAAAGCATTGAACTATCCTGATGTCGATATTACAGAAGTTGAAAAGAAGTGGCTGGAAGGAGTAGAGTATATCCGTCAGTTTACTATTTGTGACAGTGAACATGAAATAAACGGCTTTCTTGCTGAAGGCAAGTCTGTCTTATGTGAAGGAGCGCAAGGAACGATGCTTGATGTCGACTTCGGCAGTTATCCGTTTGTTACCTCTTCTAATACGATATGTGCAGGTGCATGTACAGGATTGGGGATTGGCCCGAATCGCATAGGTGAAGTCTATGGAATCATGAAAGCATATTGCACACGTGTTGGTGCAGGACCATTCCCAACTGAATTATTCGACGAAACAGGTAAACGCATTCGTGATCTCGGTCATGAATACGGTGCAGTAACTGGACGCGAACGTCGTTGTGGCTGGATTGATCTTGTCGCCTTACGTTATTCAATCATGATTAATGGAGTTACTCAACTGATTATGATGAAGAGTGATGTGCTTGATGAGTTTGAGACCATTAAAGCTTGCGTTGCCTATAAGCAGAATGGTAAGGTCATTGATTACTTCCCATACAACATTGAAGACGGAATAGAGCCTGTGTATGTCGAAATGCCAGGTTGGAAAACAAACATGACGAAGTTTACCTCGGAAGATGAATTCCCCAAACCTTTCGCTGACTATATCGCCTTCTTAGAGGAACAGTTGAAAACTCCTATTAAAATTATTTCTATCGGTCCCGACCGTGAACAGACAATTGAACGAAAATAATGGCAAACAAACCGAATATACCCAAAGGAACCCGAGATTTTTCCCCTGTGGAGATGTCGAAGCGTAATTATATCTTTAATACTATTAAGGAGGTTTATGCTCTATATGGCTTTCAGCAGATTGAAACTCCAGCAATGGAGACCTTACAAACCTTAATGGGAAAATATGGGGAAGAAGGTGACAAGTTACTATTCAAGATTCTAAACTCTGGAGACTTCCTCAATAAAGTAAGTAATGAGGAATTAAACGATGGTAACTCTTTACATTTAGCAGCAAAACTATGTGAAAAAGGACTCAGATATGATTTGACTGTACCTTTTGCACGTTATGTCGTCATGCATCGTGAAGAGTTGCAATTGCCTTTCAAGCGTTACCAGATACAACCCGTCTGGCGTGCAGATCGTCCTCAGAAAGGACGTTATCGTGAGTTCTATCAATGTGATGCAGATGTTGTCGGTTCCGATTCTTTATTGAATGAAATCGAGCTAATGCAAATAGTTGACACCGTCTTTTCGCGTTTTGGAATTCGCGTACAGATAAAAATCAACAACAGGAAGATTCTGGCAGGAATAGCTGAAACAATCGGACATCCTGATAAGATTGTTGATATTACCGTGGCTATCGACAAATTGGATAAGATCGGTATTGATAATGTGAATCTGGAATTAAGAAACGCAGGAATTGACGACCAGTCTATTGAAAAGCTCCAGCCTATCATATCTTTTGTTGGAAATAATGAAGAGAAGCTGGATGTCATATCACAAGTGTTGCATGAATCTGAGATTGGCCTGAAAGGAGTCGAGGAATTGCGGTTTATATTAGACAACTTGAAAACTGTAGGTCTAAAGAATGAGATTCAATTTGATTTGACTTTGGCTCGTGGCTTGAATTATTATACAGGAGCTATATTTGAAGTGAAAGCTTTAGATGTGCAGATTGGAAGTATTACAGGTGGAGGACGCTATGACAATTTGACTGGTATATTCGGTATGCCTGGATTGAGTGGTGTTGGTATCAGCTTTGGTGCCGATCGGATATATGATGTTTTGAATACGCTTGACCTTTATCCCAAAGATACTATTTCCACAACTAAAGTATTATTTATAAACTTTGGCGAGAAAGAAGTTGGTTATTGTCTCCCTATAGTCTCACAACTTCGTAGTATTGGTGTTTGTTCCGAGATCTACCCCGATAGTGTGAAGATTAAGAAACAAATGAGTTATGCCAATGCCAAGCAGATTCCGTATGTTGCCATGGCAGGGGAGGATGAGATAAACAACTCAATGGTTTCGCTTAAAAATATGGAAACGGGTGAGCAGTCATCTGTATCTATTGAAAGATTATTGGAGATCTTAAGATGAAAAGAATCAGAATTGCCTTTTTTATAAGTATTATATGTCTTTTGCTAACAGCATCGTCTAACAACAAGACTACTATATTTATTATAGGAGACTCAACGGCAGCTAATAAGGTTCATCCAGAAACGAACCCGGAAAGAGGGTGGGGGATGGTGTTACAAGGCTGCTTTGATGAACGAATCCTTGTAGACAACCATGCCGTAAACGGGCAGTCATCCAAGAGCTTCATTGATGACGGACGTTGGCAGAAAGTAGTTGATAAAATAAAAAAAGGTGATTATGTGTTCATCCAGTTCGGACACAATGACGAGAAACCCAACCCTAAACGTCATACTGATCCAGGTTCTACGTTCGATGACAATCTTCGTAAATTTGTCTCTGAGACACGGGCAAAAGGAGGAATCCCTGTGTTGTTTAATGCCGTAGTACGTCGTAATTTCTTGTTGAAGACAGATAACACGGTGGAAGATGAATCCTTGCGAAACTCAAAGTATGAAGATGAAATCGTGAATAGCGATACTTTGATCGATACTCATGGAGCATATTTAATACCTCCTCGATCTGTAGCAAAGGAAATGAATGTTCCATTTGTTGATGCAAACCGACTTACGCATGATCTCGAACAGAGCATGGGCATTGAAGGATCAAGGAAACTACACATGTGGTTTAAACCCGGCGAGATTGCTTCTATACCTGATGGACGTAAAGACAATACACATTATAATATTTATGGTGCTCATGTCGTTGCCAATTTAATGGCTGACGCAATCGCTAAGGAGGTTCCTGCTCTTCGTAAATATGTCCGCCATTATGATTATGTCGTATCTTCCATTGGCCGAGGCAATTATATGTCTTTGCAAACGGCAGTTGATGACGTCCCCGTAGGGAAGAAGACAAAGGTCTTAGTGTTAGACGGCAAGTGGGAGAAGCCTGTGATTCAGAAGGGGAAAAAGATAAAGTTTGTTGTCTTCTCAGATGCAGAAATACGGTAGAAGTTTTTCTGATCTGTTATTAAGTTGGTTCTCTGTCAACAAACGGCAGTTGCCTTGGCGAGAAACAAAAGACCCTTATGCCATCTGGCTTAGTGAGATTATTCTCCAGCAAACCCGTATCCAGCAGGGGATGAGTTATTGGCAGCGCTTTATGCAAAAATATCCCACGGTTCAGATGCTTGCTGATGCCTCGGAAGATGAAGTCCTTCGTCTATGGCAGGGGTTAGGATATTACAGCCGGGCAAGAAATCTTCATACGGCAGCAAGGCAAATTGTTGAGATGGGGTCATTTCCATCTACGATTGAAACAATCCGTTCCTTAAAAGGAGTTGGTGACTATACTGCCGCTGCGATAGGCTCAATTGCCTTTGGGCTACCAGAAGCAGTAGTAGATGGAAATGTGTATAGAGTGCTTTCAAGATGTTTTGGTATTGATACACCTATTGATAGTACTCAGGGAAAGAAGACCTTCAAGTCTCTTGCACAAACACTCTTACCAGAAAATGCTTCTGATTTTAATCAGGCTATGATGGACTTCGGAGCCATACAATGTACTCCAACTTCTCCTCAGTGTACATCATGTCCATTAATTGAAATATGTGTTGCGTTCAATGAGAAGCGTGTAGCTTCATTACCGGTAAAGGGTAAGAGCATCAGAATAAAGGAAAGGCACTTTACTTATATATATATAAGGTGTAAGGGGGAAGTGGCTTTCCATCGTCGTGAGGGGAAAGACATCTGGCATGGTTTATGGGAACCTTTCCTTATTGAAGCGGGTGATCTTCCATGTTTCGGTGGAACTCTGACGCTATTATCCAAGGATGTTAAGCATATTCTTACCCATCAGATTATTCATGCTGATTTCTTCCTTTTGGATATAGACGAGAAGCCTGAGCTTCCTCATGATTATATATGGATAAACGAAGATGAAGTCGATAACTATGGTGTGCCTCGTCTGGTAGAATTGTTACTTGAGTGTATAGCTGAAAAGCAATAATCCCGGTCCTTGAAAAAGAACCGGGATTATTGTTGTTTGTTTGGAATAAGATAACTATTATTTGTTAAGCTTCGGGTATTACATTTACAACACTCTTATCGCGACGTCCTTTGTGGAACTCAACTGTTCCGTCAACAAGTGCATAAAGAGTATCATCTTTACCAATACCTACATTGCGACCTGGATTGTGCTTTGTACCACGCTGACGAACAATAATGTTTCCAGCAATACATTTCTGACCACCCCAGATTTTAACGCCTAAACGTTGTGAAGCTGATTCACGACCGTTCTTAGAACTACCTACACCTTTTTTATGTGCCATTCTAAAATCCTCCTTAATTTAAGCAATTACTTGTTTTACTTCAACCTGTGTGAACTGCTGGCGATGACCGTTCTTTTTACGGTAATCCTTACGTCTCTTCATCTTGAAGACGATTACCTTCTCACCTTTTACAAGTGGGTTCAACACTTCAACTACAACCTTGGCTCCTTCTACAGTTGGAGCACCTACTGTGACAACACCCTCGTTATCTACGAGCAGCACTTTGTCAAATTCAACAGTTTTGCCGGCTTCCGCATCTTTAATACGGTTAACAAAAAGCTTCTGACCTTGTTCAACCTTAAACTGCTGACCGTTAATTTCTACAATAGCGTACATTAATATTTATTTTAAACGGGTTTTTCCGCATGGCGATTGTCTTTGTGACAATGCTTGTTCGAGCCAGTACGGACTAAATCGGGTGCAAAATTACTAATTATACTTGATATTCTTTCATTTTACAAATAACATTATTGACACTATTAACTCTAATTAACTTTCTTGTATATAAAGTATCATTACAGATAGTCCGAATATGGTTTGGTCGCCCTAAACATATCGTTTAGGGCAGCTAAACATATCATTTAGAACACGTAAATGTATCATTTAGAACACGTAAACGTATCGTTTAGGTAGAGTTAACCTAAACTCTTTCAATAGTAATTATTAAAAGGTATATCAAAATCAGATGTTTTGTCTGTACTAAATTCAATTACATTGATATTTTTTTCTTATATTTTGTTTTGTATTTCAAAATTAATATGTATCTTTGCAATTGAAAAATGGATTGAATGTCTTGTTGAATGGCTTCCATTCTCTTACGTCGTGTATAACTGTAAAGCGTAAGTTTACACTTTAGACATGAGATAGTAAGAAAGCATTTTAATCCATGGCTGTACTTAATGTACGGCTTTAAAGTTGGATTCTCGTGTTCATTGTGCGGTGTGGGACATTATGTCTCATGCTGCACTTTTTTTATAGTAGAGACACATCTGAAAATATAATTCATATAATTTGTATATTTAAAAAAAATGCTTATCTTTGTGACATAATATAAGCTTACTAATATGAAGAAAGTATTTTTGTTTTTTGGAGTGTTGATTGGACTATTCTTGTTTAATCAACAAACTTATGGGCAGTTTAACTATTGGCCCCATAAGATAAATAATGGGATTATAGAACTGACATCTCCGTCAAGGGAAGTAGGTCAACAACATGCCTTGGGACTTACTGTACCAAAGATGGATGTCGTACGTGTGGCATTTGTCGGCTTAGGAATGCGTGGTCCTGGTGCTGTAGAAAGATGGACGCATATTCCAGGCATTCAGATCATGGCGCTCTGTGACTATGAAAAGGAACGTGCTGAGAGGTGCCAGAATTATCTTAGAGCAGCATCAATGCCGCCGGCAGACATCTATAGCGGTGAATATGGTTATAAAGAGCTTTGCAAACGGACGGATATAGACGTCGTTTACATCGCTACAGACTGGTTGCACCATTTTAGTGTTGCAAAAGAAGCGCTTGAAAGTGGTAAGCATGTTGCAATTGAAGTACCATCAGCCATGAACATGTCTGAGATCTGGCAACTCATTGACCTGTCAGAAAAGAAACGCCTTCATGTAATGATGCTTGAGAATTGCTGCTACGACTTCTTTGAACTCAATTCGCTTAACATGGCTCAAAAGGGACTGTTCGGAGAAGTAATATACGTACAAGGTGCATACCGTCATGAATTGTCTCCCTTCTGGAGTGAGTATTGGAAGAAGGACGCGAATGACAAATTAGGTTGGCGTTTAGATTACAATCAGAAATTCCGTGGAGATGTGTATGCCACTCATGGATTAGGTCCGATTGCACAAGTTCTGAATATCCACCGTGGAGATAGGATGAAGACCTTAGTTGCCATGGATACCAAATCATTTAACGGCAAGCGATTTGTTGAACAACGTACAGGTGAGCCATGCACGGAATTCAGAAATGGCGATCATACAACAACATTAATTTCTACCGAAAAGGGAAAAGTCATTGAAGTGCATCATAATGTGATGACTCCTCAGCCCTATAATCGTATGTATCAATTGACTGGAACTATTGGTTTTGCAAATAAATATCCCGTAGAAGGTTACTCCTTTAACTCAGAAAACTTGAATAAGGCTGGTGTTGAGGTGGATAATCTAAGCGGACATGAGTATCTCAATGATAAAGAAAAGAACCTGCTTGTTAATAAGTTTAAGAGTCCATTAGTTACCAAGTATGGAGAAATAGCCAAGAAAGTAGGCGGACATGGCGGAATGGACTTCATCATGGATGCTCGTTTAGTTTATTGTCTGCGTAACGGATTACCGCTTGATATTGATGTATATGATTTAGCAGAATGGTGTTGCCTTGCTGAATTAGGCAGCCTTTCCATGGACAATGGCAACCTTCCTGTTGCGGTTCCTGACTTTACCCGTGGACATTGGAATGACAAAAAGCGATATGAACACGCTTATGCATCGAAAGAACAAGAAGCTATAACAGATTCAACAGCTATTGCCTTTACTACCAGTCTAAAAGAAAAAGGTGCGAAGTACTGGGCAAAGGTTGCTAAAAAAGAAGCTAAAGCGAAGAAACAAAAATAAAGATGTATCAAATAAAAATCCTGCCTATACATATAGACAGGATTTTTTATTCTTTTTATCCTAAGTATTTCATGAGAATTTTAGCATTGCCGCTATCACGAAGTTTTGCAATACTCTTCTCACGAATCTGACGTACGCGTTCACGAGTAAGGCCTAACTGATCTCCAATCTCCTCCAGACCTTTTTCATGACAACCAATGCCAAAACATTCACGGATGATGGTTATCTCCCTTTCTTTAAGCACTTTGTTCAGGACAGAGTTTAGTTCTAATGCCATCGATTCATGATCAACCTGACGGTCTGTGCGACTATCATCACCTGATGCCATTACATCAAGCATACAATTATCCTCACCATCTTGGAATGGAGCATCAATACTAACGTGATGTCCGTCAGCCATCAAGCTCTGACCTATCTTTTCCTCATCTAACTTTGTGGCATCAGATAACTCAGAAACAGAAGGATGACGCTGGTTCTCTTGCTCGAACTTATTAATCTCATGATTGATTTTGTTCAAGGAACCAACTTGATTGAGTGGCAAACGAACAATTCGACTCTGCTCAGCAATAGCTTGAAGGATGCTTTGACGAATCCACCACACAGCATACGAGATGAACTTGAATCCTCGAGTTTCATCAAACTTTTGGGCGGCTTTAATCAAACCAATATTTCCTTCATCTATTAAGTCTGTTAAAGTTAGTCCCTGATGCTGATATTGCTTTGCAACAGAAACTACAAAACGAAGATTGGCAGTTACTAATTTGTCTTTTGCACGTTCTCCTTCAGGTCCTCCTTTTTTTATTTTTTGAGCTAACTCTATTTCTTCATCTATCGAAATAAGCGGAGCACGTCCAATTTCCACAAGGTACTTGTCTAATGCTTCACTTGATCGGTTTGTGATACTTTTCTGTATCTTTAATTGTCTCATCTTTTACCTTAATTCTTCTAATTTCTTGAATATCAAGAAAATAACTACAATATATCCTTTAAACGCCGCAAATTTACATTTTTTTTCTAAAACTTGCGACTTTTATCAGTGATTTTAAAGTTAAATATACTTAATGTTTCAATATCAGCTCTGCTTTAGCAAGGTCTTCTGGCGTGTCTATTCCTACGGTTTCTATGTTTGTAATTCCTACTTTGATACGATAACCGTTTTGTATCCATCGTAATTGTTCGAGACTTTCTGCTAATTCTAAAGAAGATTGTGGAAGTTGAGTTATTTCCTTCAGCACTTCAGTGCGGTATGCATATAGACCGATATGTTTCAGGAAAGGATAATGTTGTAGCCACTCTTTTTTTTCTACACCACGGACAAATGGAATAACACTCCTTGAAAAATATATGGCAAATCCATTGTTGTCAACAACTATCTTCGGTGAATTTGGATTATCTATTGCATCAACGGATGTAAATGGAATACCAAGTGTTGCAATCTGAGTGTTTTTATCCTGGAAACTCTTGCATATAGTCTCTATCTGAGAAGGGTGAATAAAGGGTTCATCTCCTTGGACATTTACGATAACATCCCAATCACCATTGAGTATACTTACAGCTTCTTCTATTCTGTCAGTACCACTTCTATGGTTCGGAGAGGTCATTACAACTTTACCGCCAAATTCTTCCACATGATTGAATATCTGCTGATTGTCAGTTGCAACATACACGTCGTCTATTACCATCTTAACTTGTTCATAAACCCTTTGTATAACGGTCTTTCCGCCTAATAGGGCAAGGGGTTTCCCGGGGAAACGTGTTGATGCAAATCTTGCTGGTATAATACAAACAACTTTCATATTCATTGTAATAATAAATGTTATCGTGAAGACCTGAAACCTTCTAACAATACATATTTTTTCCTCATCATTCGCTGATAGATATTGCGTAACCATATCTTATGTGTGATAACAAAGAAACCACCCACAACAAACATGATGAGATAAGAAACATTCTCACTGAAGAATAATTGTAATACAGATACAAATATTACAGGGATGAAAAAGGTTACTAACTCGGCTACTATCTGGAAATAATTATTCTCCATGCCATTCTTTGCCGTTAGCTTTGTGTTTAAAGGAACTGACTGTTTATTATAGACAGCCATCTGCATCAAAATAAAGTATTGGAAGCCGGCGGTGAAAACAGCATAGGAAATCAACATGAATATTGACCATTTTCCAGCAAGAATTGTAGGAAACATCAATGCAAAAGGTATTATCAGTATGATACAAAAGAAATAATACTTTGCCTGTAATAGCTTCAAGATGTTCTCATGTCTCATCATCAGGCAATCAATATAATTGCCTTCATTGCACATTACTTTCACAAGTAGCATGCCTCCAAATACCACATAATTATATATACACCAGAAATTAGTCATGTATGTAGTATCATAGATGTCAGAGAACGATATGATCAGGCTTAATAACAGGACTATCACCGAGGCAAAAATAAAACTCTTTCTGGGGTTCTTATTACGGAGAATAGACTTGATTTCCAATTTAAGATATTGTCCCGTTTCGCCAAATTTCTCTAAGAAACTGAATTGACTGACAGTATGAAGCGTCTTTACATTCGTTTTAGCCAGTTCTTTTTCAATATGTACATACTGGAGCTTCCTGTTAATAATTACACATATTATTAATAGGGCTAAAGGTATCAAATAAGGCAAAAAACTTCCTTCAGATATCAAGGTGCCTAACTTTGCGTAAAACTCGAACATACTTTCAATGCCACCTATGAAAGCAGGAATGAGCACAATTAAATATACTCCTATGGGAATGAGCCAATAGAGCAAAGAGTCATTAATCAAAGTTCTGACAATTGCGTACCACTGGCTGTTAGCTAAAAGGAACAAATACCATGAAAGCAAGACCCCCAATGTGACTAAAATACCCTCGCTGAAAACAACAGACATTAAAGCGTAGGGAATTAACATAATCATCCATGTCAGATTTCCCCAATTGAACATGGAATTAAAGATAAAAGAGTCTACGCAACTATACTTTGATATGGGCAACAATATATATGGCTTAACAAGTTGGGCTGGCGTCTGTTGAGCCATGAAGCGGATCATGAAGTCAAGAAACAACGTGAATGGCAACATTGCCATAATAAACTCAACAGAAGTGAAAGAGCGACTGTCGTTGGCTATCAACGCAAATATTATAGCAAAGAAAACTAAATAGAAGACAATCATCGCAAAGACGATAGCCAATAACCACTTAGCCGCTTTGTTCTGTGCAAAGTTAATTGAACGTTTCTCGGATAGTTTCCGATGTCGCCTTAGCTCTTTAATAATCTGTAGCCTATTCATGTTAAACTATGGTTATAGATGAAATGAAACTATCTTAAATCTATAATCTCTGTCTGGGGAAAATCACGGTCACTAAATACAAAGACTTTGTTGCTCTGATCCTTTCCCTTGAAGTTTGTGATGTTTATCGTCGTCCATGTGGTCCCTTGGCGCATTTTAACCTGAGAAGGGACATACGTTTTCTTATTTATATTTATATACATCTCCTGGATGTTTCTTTTCTTATTTTGAGCAACTAAATGCATCTGGTAATAAGAACCTAAAGACTTCATGCCCAAATCAAATCCACTCTTATACATATTTATAAATAGGTATGGATTCATTGCTGCCAACGATTCTTCCTTGGGGTTGGTGATGTTTACCTCATCTGTGGATTTCAGATAAGTCCACTGAGTTTTTCCGTCAAACCATACAATAGCTTGAGGGGTACTGGCATGAAATTTATTACCCTTGATGGCTATGGAACCACTCGTGTTTCCATATTTTTTGCTCGTAATCTTAAAGTCGGCGCATGCACCTCCTTTTCTTCCGATAACGGAAGCTGTCTTATCTAAGACTTTTCTGGCTTCAACAGCATTTTGTGCTGAAGATACTAATGTAGCCAAGAAAACACACAATATTAATGCACAAATCTTTTTCATAATAATGTTGTTAAACTGAACACCCTTAATTACCTCTTTTTGATTTAATATTTGCAATAAGCGTATTAAGTGAATTCTCATCAGAGATGAGCACATCTCGAGGTTTACTCCCTTGAGCAGGTCCAACGATTCCAGCTTTAGCCAACTGATCCATTAGCCGACCGGCACGGTTATACCCAATTGAGAAACGTCGTTGAATCATACTTGTGGAACCTTGCTGAGAGATAACTATTGCATGTGCAGCTTCTTCAAAATACGGATCCAACACGTCAGGACCGGGTCCCACCTCTGCGGATTCACTCTCCATTGCTGGTTCTGGCAACTCCAATGGTTCTACAGGACCAGGTTGATCAGCAATATACTTGTTGATTCTTTCTACCTCAGGTGTATCAACGAATGCGCATTGCACACGAATAGGCTCTGTTCCATTAATAATAAGCATGTCACCACGACCTACCAACTGATTTGCTCCAGGCTTGTCAAGTATGGTGCGTGAATCTATCATTGAAGTAACCTTGAATGCTATACGTCCTGGGAAGTTAGCCTTAATGGTACCAGTAATAATGTTTGTCGTAGGTCTCTGAGTTGCTATAATCATGTGAATACCCACAGCACGAGCAAGCTGTGCAATACGTGCAATAGGCAATTCAACCTCTTTGCCGGCTGTCATGATCAAGTCTCCGAACTCATCAATGACAACAACAATGTATGGCATATAGTCATGCCCCTTGGTTAAATCGAGTTGACGATTCACAAACTTCTCATTGTACTCCTTTACATTCCTTGCTCCAGCTGATTTCAATAAATCATAACGGGTATCCATTAATTTGCATAGAGAATTCAGAGTGCGTACAACTTTTGTGACATCAGTGATAATCGGTTCATCATCATTTTCCGGCAATGTCGCCATGAAATGATTGGCAATCGGCGCATAAATGCTGAATTCCACTTTCTTAGGGTCTACTAACACGAATTTCAATTCATTTGGATGCTTCTTATAAAGCAAAGACGTGATAATAGCATTTAAGCCGACAGACTTTCCTTGTCCCGTTGCACCAGCTACTAACAGATGTGGAATCTTAGCAAGGTCAGCCATGTAAACCTCATTCGTGATGGTCTTTCCAAGTGCAATAGGCAATTCCATTTTTGTTTCCTGGAACTTTCTTGAATTAAGGATGCTCTCCATGGAAACAATATTCGCTTTTTTATTAGGAACTTCTATACCGATTGTCCCTTTACCTGGTATCGGCGCAATAATACGGATACCTAATGCAGAAAGGCTAAGAGCGATATCATCTTCCAGATTACGGATTTTTGAGATTCGCACACCTTCAGCAGGAGTAATCTCATAGAGCGTTATAGTGGGACCAACTGTTGCTTTAATGTCCTTTATATCAACACTGAAACTATTCAAGACTTCAACAATACGCTTGTTGTTTGCCTTGATTTCATCCATGTCCACTTCTGGCTTGTTGTCAAAATTATACTTTTTCAACAAGTCAAGTGTCGGGAACTTATAACGAACGAATGGTTCACGTGGATTAATTGGTGCATTTACATTAGTAGAATCATTCAGTCTTTTCCCTTTTGCAGATTCACCAACCTTAGCTACTTCAATGGTAAGTGGATCGATAGCTCCATTATCGGAACTACTGTTGGATTGCTGTCTATGGATACTCGTGCGTATTTGTCCTGCAAAATTAGTGAGATCTACAACTGGTGACTTCTCTTCATCCTTCTTGTGATAATTAGAGACAGCGTCACCATCCTCTTCCTCTTTAACATCAGAAGTGTTGTTGTCTTTCACAAATGTATCTTCTGATGAATCCCAGTCACGTTCTTCGTCAGAAGGAACAATTACGTTCACTTTTGAATTCTTATAATACGACGGATTCAGAATACGTCTGATAACATTAATTGTTTCAGTACTGATATAAGTAAGAAACACTAATGCCACTATTAATAAAACGGCAGTTAATCCAGGAGGGCCAATAAGGTTTTCAAGTTGTTGAACACAGAACAATCCGTGATTTCCACCAGGATTAAAAAACATATCAGACAAGAGTGGGGGAAGGAATTTTGCAAAGGCAACGGAACACCAGATCATTAATGTAGCCAAACAGAGAAACCATTTGAACATGTTAAGTCTGTTAACCCTCATCAAACGCAGTCCTACTAATATGATAAATACCGGGATGATGAACGCTGCTAATCCAAAATTCTCTGTAATCAGATAATAAGAAGAAATTGCGCCAATGGAACCACAATAGTTTACAAAGTCGTGCTTAGTATTTAGCCATTCGCCTGGCCTTAGATCCTCTAAAATACTCTGATCAATATGCCCAGTATAAAGATATGAAATCATGGCAATAATAGTACATACTGCCAAACATAACACAAAAAAGCCTAATACAAAATCGGCTTTCTCGTTGTTGAATATATTTTTTACCCCGAGCACATCAGCAAATGATTTTGACTTCTGCTCAGTTTTTTTCTTTGCCATTTGTCCTATATTATGATTTTAAGTGCAAAAATAGTCGAAAAAACTTAGATTCTTCCATATTTTCGCACTTTTTTTCTAATTTTGCATATCATTATTGATTTAGATGAAAAAAGTTATCTATAATAGATTTGACAAGAAAAAATTAACAAATCTCCCTGTTGAATTGTTCACGGGGAAAATCGTTATAGTCCAGTCTGAAGATGAAGCTCAGAAGGCGGTCGATTATCTTTTGTCACAAAGTGTTTTGGGCGTAGATACAGAGACCCGGCCATGCTTTAAGAAAGGACATTTTCATCATGTCGCCTTGCTTCAAGTAGCTACTCATGATATATGTTTCCTGTTTCGTTTATCCCAAATAGGCATGACTCCATCAATAATCAGATTATTAGAAGACAAAAACGTCCCAAAGATAGGACTTTCATGGTCGGACGATAATATGAATCTGCAAAAACGGGAGGTGTTTATCCCTGGCAACTTTATTGATATTCAAAAGATTGTTGCGTTAATAGGAGTTGAAGACCAAAGTCTACAGAAGCTCTATGCCAATCTTTTCGGGAAAAAAATCAGCAAAAGGCAGAGGCTGACAAATTGGGAAGCCAGTGTGTTGAATGACAAACAAAAACTGTATGCAGCTACAGATGCATGGGCATGCATTAAGCTATATGAAGAAATCATTAGATTAAATGAAACCAAAGATTATGAATTAGTGGTTGTTCCAGAAACAAATAAAGACGAGAATCAGACAAATGCGAATTAAATATGAAATATAATAACATCTATTTAAAAAAAGGAAAGGAAGAGTCTCTCAGGCGATACCATCCGTGGGTGTTTTCCGGAGCGATCAATCATATAGACAATGGTGTTAAAGAAGGGGACATCGTGCGTGTTCTCACTAACTCCAACGAGTTTATTGCCATTGGACATTATCAGATTGGTTCAATTGCCGTTCGAGTTCTTTCTTTCGAGGATATTGTTATTGACGAGAACTATTGGTATTCTTGTATTCACTCTGCCTATACGATGCGTTTATCTACAGGTATTGCCAATCAACCACAAAATGATACTTTCCGTTTAGTACATGGTGAAGGTGACGGACTACCAGGACTCGTCATAGACTGTTATGGGGAGACTGCTGTTATGCAGGCTCATAGCGTGGGAATGCATATATGCCGTTTTGAGATATGTAAGGCACTCATTGCGGTGATGGGTGAACGCATTAAGAATGTTTATTATAAGAGTGAAACAACACTCCCATTTAAAGCTGAGTTAGACCAGGAAGACGGTTATTTATATGGAGGAAACGGCAACGATGTCTGTCTTGAAAACGGTCTTCGTTTTCATGTTGACTGGCTAAGGGGACAGAAGACAGGATTCTTTATAGATCAGCGTGAGAATCGTCTTTTGCTTGAACATTATTCACATGGTCGTAGCGTATTAAATATGTTTTGCTACACAGGAGGCTTTTCTGTTTATGCGATGAGAGGTAAAGCTAATGTGGTACATTCTGTTGACAGTAGTGCTAAAGCAATTGAGTTGACAGATCGTAATATTGATTTAAACTATCCGAATGACAAGCGACATCAGTCGTATTGTGAAGATGCGTTCAAGTTTCTTGATGCAAACGAGAACAAATATGACTTAATAATACTCGATCCCCCAGCATTTGCCAAGCATCGTGCCGCTCTCCATAATGCACTGAAAGGATATATCCGTTTGAATGTTAAGGGAATGGAGTGTATTAAGTCGGGTGGAATCCTGTTTACATTCAGTTGTAGTCAGGTGGTCACTAAGGAACACTTCCGTAATGCGGTATTTACCGCAGCAGCTCAAGCCCATAGAAAGGTTCGTATTCTTCATCAGCTTCATCAGCCTGCCGATCATCCCATCAACATTTATCATCCAGAAGGTGAGTACTTAAAAGGATTAGTATTGTACGTTGAATGACAAATTAGTATTAAAGGTAAGAAAATATATTACTGAACATCAATTACTTAATGAAAGTCAGCAATATATTGTTGCATTATCTGGGGGAGCAGATAGTGTATGTCTTCTTTTAGTATTAAAGGAGTTGGGATTTCATGTTGATGCTGTTCATTGTAACTTTCATCTTCGTGGAGAAGAATCTGACAGAGATGAGGCTTTTTGTATGCATATTTGTCAGGAATTGAATATACATCTTCATCGTGTTCACTTCGACACTAACGAATATGCTTCTCTATATCATCTGAGCATAGAGATGGCAGCAAGAGAACTCAGATATAAATACTTTGAACAGTTAAGAAGGGATATTGGGGCGGCTGGAATATGTGTTGCTCATCATAGAGATGATAGTGTTGAGACGTTACTTATCAATCTTATTCGTGGAACGGGGATTCATGGATTGACAGGTATTATGCCTGTAAATGGCAAAATAATTCGCCCCCTATTGTGTGTTAGCCGTGAAGAGATTGTAGAGTATCTTGCGTTGAGACATCAAAAGTATGTTATTGACAGTACTAACATGCAAGATACTTTTGTACGCAATAAAATTCGTTTGAAGGTTCTTCCTCTTATGCGTGAGATAAATCCTTCTGTTTCAGAGAACATTACAAAAACAGCAGAACGCATAAATGAGGCAGTCAAAGTCTTTGATGAGGCTATTTCTCAAAAGAGTAATGAGGCAATAATCAGTAAAACTGACGAGTTGGTAGAGGTGGACATCAAAAAGGCTTTTCAAAATGAATATGTTTTATTCAACATACTCTGTCCTTACGGTTTTTCATCTGCCCAAATTGAGCAAATCTATCACTCAGATTTTAGCAAGATAGGAAATCAATGGTGTTCTATGAATTATGTTGTTACAATTGACAGGACACGATTGTTTATCGATAAAAAGATTGAAGAACGGCAACCGATGCGAATTCCTGAGGAAGGAATATATGTTTTTTCAGAAAAAGAAAGAGTTTCTGTAAAACTACAGGTTGCTGATGAGAGTTTTCAAGTCAATCGAAACTCCTCTTATGCTTGCCTTGATGCTGATAAAGTACAATTCCCTTTATATCTGCGCAGAGCAACGATTGGTGATCGTTTTGTTCCTTATGGGATGAAAGGAAGTAAATTGGTAAGTGATTTCCTTACAGACAGGAAAAAGACGCGACATGAAAAAGCAAAACAACTTGTTGTAACTGATACGACAGGGAACATTGTGTGGTTGGTTAATGAACGCCCGGACAATCGGTTCTGTATCACTGACGACACAAGGAATGTACTTATTTTGTGCTTACTTCCGTAAATCCCAGCAGTCGGTCGGTTCTTTCTCCTTGTCCTCTAAAATAAACAAGTGCCTGATATTTGTTCTCTGTTTGAAAGAAACTACCCTCTGATGGCACTGGAATTAACGTGCCATCTGGTTTCATGAGAAGATATTGATATGAGTAATAACCTTGTTTTAATTGTACAACACCCTCATAGGTCTTATTCACTTCATTATACTCCATTTTATATTTAGGAAAGAACTGGTCGTATGTCCAGTCGGCATTTAAATACACATCACCATTCTGTTTTGGAGCTTTCAACTGAAAATGTACCTGAAGATATTCACATAAGCGGTTTACTTCATAATAGTCGCTATTTCGAATACAAAACGCACCATTTGCATCTTCATCATAGATATAATTAGGACGGGGCTCGTCAGGGAAAATATATGCATGATACTCATGTCCATCCCAGTCTAACGATTCTATTCCCATCGTCGTGTGGGTAACATCAAGCATCTCAAATTTCCGATATTCGTTTCCTGCAAGAAAGATGTAATCGCGACAATGATCCCATCTAAGCCCATTACTCATCGTGTATTGTGAGTTTACATTTATTCTTGCATTATCCCAACGTCCATTCTGCATTACGACTGTTTTAATCTGTTGTCTTGGGTCAGTAACATTAATTGAGCCATATTTGATTTCCATACCCACTTGTTGATAGGCACTGTTAATCCCAGCATCAGTATTGTTTGTAACGCTAAGGGCAACACCGATTATCGGATCAACAACCATGAAATATGCTATAAACATTATTTCATTATCGTTATCTTCATCATAAACTGTAACACGATAATTGCCACTCAGTTTTAGTCTGCATTTATCATTTGGAATCTGTAAATGATAGTGGGTGTATAAAACGTTGGTATTAAGTGATTCTTCAAGGTTATCTATTGCGATTCCGTCATTAAAGCCTTCAATGTAGTCACTGGTAAACAACTCTTCTGAAAGAGACCAGTCAGCCTCGCAATGTTCAATTCGATAAACATAACGATGATATTCATGCGTCATGTCATCAAAATCTATGAATAAAGGGGAAAGATTTGACGTGCTCATTACAGGCATGGCCATCCAATTACCTCCAACGGTTACCTGTAATGATGATATACGATCATTGACTATCTCATGTCTTTGCCCAAATGATAGTTGTAACATTCCAAAGAACATTACAACCATCAGCAAAATTCTTTTCCCCCTTATCATATTCCTATACGTTAAAATAGTTTTCCAGTTCTTTTTCTGCCAGACCGTTTGTATTATCTATATCCTTAATAATTAATCCATGTTCCATCAGAAGAACTCTATTGGAAACCTCAACGGTATGCTGCAGATTATGAGAGGAAACAAGAATCGTTGCATGAGTTTCCTCACAATAATTCTTCAGGATCTTCTTCAATATGTTCTGAGAAGATGGATCAAGGAAGTTGAATGGTTCATCCAACATTAATAGTTGAGGACGATTTAACATTGAACCAATTATACCTATTTTTTGCTTGTTTCCTGCACTAAAGTCCCGAATCAGCTTTTTCTGTCCGATGATTTCATCACTCATAAACGATGACATTGTCTCCAGATACTCTTGAATCTGATTCTTGCCTAAGCCATTAGCCTTTCCGATAAAGTCAAAATACTCTTCAGGAGTCAGGAAGTCAATAAGGAATCCATCATCAATATAAGCTCCTGTAATGTTTTTCCATTCTTCGCTTTCTGTTGGATTGAGCGGAGAGGTACTAAGTGAGGAAGAGTAGAATTCAACTGTTCCGGTATCAGCTTTCAACAGATCAAGAAGCAAGCGGAACAATGTGGTCTTGCCGGCACCATTGTTGCCGACAAGACCTATAACATCACTACTGTTTATTTTTAATTCTGGGATATCGACAGCTGTCTTTTCTCCAAAACATTTCTTTAAATTCTTTACTTGGATCTCCATGATTCAATCTGATTAAATGATTCCTCTACCATGACAATTCTTGAACTTCTTGCCACTTCCACATGGGCATGGATCATTACGTCCAGGAAGTTTGTCTTTAATATATGGAGTGCGGGGAGCCTGGCTGGCTCTCTCTCGGGTGTCCGTATTAGCAGCTACGCGCTGTCCGGGATCTGTTAAGTCATCCTTTCTTTCGTTATACCGCTGGCTGCGCTGTTCTGGAGCTGCCTCGCGTACTTCCTCTTGCTGGATTTCAGGGATTTGAGCACGCATCAGAATAGAGGTAATACGATTGTTCATTTCATTAATCATATCGTCCCACAACTTAGCACTCTCTAACTTAAAGATAAGCAATGGGTCTTTCTGCTCATAAGATGCGTTCTGAACACTATGACGGAGTTCGTCTAACTGACGCAAATTCTCCTTCCAGCTGTCATCAATCAGATGCAGAAGAATGGATTTCTCAAATTGCTTGACAACACTCTTACATTCTGTATCATAGGCTTCCTTCAGGTTACAAGGAATATTCATCACTCGCTTTCCATCAGTTATCGGCACCATGATACGTTCATATCTTGCGCCCTGATTCTCTTGAACATCCTTGATGACAGGCCATGCAATACTCTGAATTCGGTCTGTCTTACGCTTGAAGGATTCCATAGACAACTGGAATGCCTGCTCTTCAAGATCAGAGGTCTTCTTATTTACAAAGTCTTCTTCTGTGAATGGACATTCCATAGCCAATACCTTCAGGAATTGTTCACGGCATCCTTGGTAGTCGTTTTTCTCAATGATATTGATCACTCTGTCCCATATTGTATTGGCAATATCCATTCCAATGCGTTCACCCATAAGTGCATGACGGCGTTTTTCATAAATAACACTACGCTGTTTATTCATCACGTCATCATACTCAAGCAAATGCTTACGAATACCGAAGTTGTTTTCTTCAACCTTTTTCTGTGCCCGTTCAATGCTCTTCGAAATCATCGGACTTTCAATACGCTCACCTTCTTTAAAGCCAAGGCGGTCCATGACACTTGCAATTCTCTCACTTGCGAACAGACGCATCAGCTTATCTTCAAGTGAAACATAGAACACAGAACTTCCCGGGTCTCCCTGACGACCTGCACGTCCGCGTAACTGGCGGTCAACGCGGCGGCTCTCATGACGCTCTGTACCAATAATAGCAAGACCGCCAGCCTCTTTAACGGCATCCGACAGCTTAATATCAGTACCACGACCAGCCATGTTCGTTGCGATTGTGACGGCACCTAACATGCGTTCTTCTTCTTTAACAAGTGCCTGGGCATCATTGGAAGGAAGCTTTTCTTTCTTATCTTCAGCTATAAGTTTTTCCTGATACCTTAATGCAGAAGGCTTATCACTGAATGCTTTCCCGTCGGAAGCAATGAATACTTTACCAAGTGTGCTCTGGCCAGCCTGTGCAACAATGTCTGCTTCTTTTTGGTGCAGCTTTGCATTAAGTACCTGATGGGGTATCTTACGCATAGAGAGCATCTTTGAAAGCAACTCGGATATTTCAACGGAAGTAGTACCGACAAGTGTCGGGCGGCCATTACAGCGGATTTCATTGATTTCTTCGATTACCGCACTATATTTCTCTCTGGCTGTCTTATACACACGGTCATCCATGTCATTTCGGGCAACTGGCTTATTGGTTGGGATTTCCACAACATCCAGCTTGTAAATATCCCAGAACTCACCTGCCTCTGTAGATGCCGTACCTGTCATACCTGCCAGTTTGTGATACATACGGAAGTAGTTCTGAAGTGTAATTGTTGCAAAGGTCTGAGTGGCAGCTTCAACCTTCACATGCTCCTTTGCTTCTACAGCCTGATGGAGTCCGTCGCTCCAACGACGACCTTCCATGATACGACCAGTTTGTTCGTCAACGATTTTCACCTCTCCGTCAATAACAACATATTCATCATCTTTGTTGAACATGCAATATGCTTTCAGCAACTGCTGAAGAGTGTGAACTCGCTCACTTTGTATAGCATAGTGATTAAGCAAATCGTCTTTTTTATTTAACCGTTCCTCTTCGGAAAGGTCTTTCTCAAGCTCTAATGCGGAAAGTTGACTTGTAATGTCAGGCAACACGAAAAGATCTGCATCATTTACCTGTTTGGCAAGCCATCCCGTACCTTTATCTGTCAGGTCACATGAATTTAGCTTCTCGTCTACAACGAAATACAATGGTTCAACTGCCTTTGGCATCTCACGGTTGTTATTCTGCATGTAGTACTCTTCAGTCTTGAGCATTCCCGCTTTGATACCTTCTTCTGACAAGAACTTGATAAGTGGCTTGTTCTTCGGGAGTGCTTTGTGTGAACGATAGAGCGCTAAGAATCCTTCTTCCAGTTTCTTGTCGTCCTTATTTGCCTGGCCTTCGCTTATAAGTTGCTTTGCCTCAGCAAGAAATTGTGTAGCCAACTGACGCTGGACATTTACCAGCTTCTCAACTAATGGCTGATACTCTTCGAACATCTGATCATCACCCTTTGGTACTGGACCGGAAATGATAAGAGGAGTACGAGCATCATCAATCAAGACCGAGTCAACCTCGTCGACGATAGCATAGTTATGGGAACGCTGTACAAGGTCGGCAGGGGAGATAGCCATGTTGTCGCGAAGATAATCGAAGCCAAATTCGTTGTTCGTTCCAAAAGTTATATCTGCCTCGTATGCCTTACGACGTTCGGGAGAGTTTGGACGGTGTTTGTCAATACAATCAACAGACAGGCCATTGAACATATAAAGCGGTCCCATCCACTCAGAGTCACGTTTTGCAAGGTAATCGTTCACGGTCACAACATGCACACCGTTTCCTGTCAAAGCATTCAGGAACACTGGAAGGGTAGCGACAAGGGTCTTTCCCTCACCAGTAGCCATCTCTGCAATCTTACCCTGATGCAGAGCAATACCGCCAAAGAGCTGTACATCATAATGTATCATTTCCCATTTCAGGTCATTGCCTCCAGCTGTCCAATGATTATGATAGATGGCTTTATCCCCGTCAATGGTAATGAAATCCTTACGAGGATCGGCTGCCAGTTCTCTATCAAAGTCGTTAGCGGTAACGATGGTCTCTTCATTCTCAGCAAAACGGCGGGCTGTATCTTTCACAATACAGAATGCCGTGGGCATT
The DNA here is from genome assembly GCA_902762325.1 of uncultured Prevotellaceae bacterium. Lineage (GTDB taxonomy): Bacteria > Bacteroidota > Bacteroidia > Bacteroidales > Bacteroidaceae > Prevotella. The sequence continues at coordinate 138,358 of CACWNV010000003.1, forward strand.
ACGTCATTCAAAGCCTTCTCGTAAATCTCGAGCGCTTCTTTCTCCAGCTTGTCTATTTGATTGAAGATCACTTCGCGTTCATCAATCGGAGTGTCTTCAATAGTAGCTTTCAGTTCTGCTATCTTGTCTTTTTGTTCTTTAGCTGAATCTTGAACATACTTTTGTATTTCTTTCGTCTTAGCACGAAGTTCGTCGTTACTCAATGCCTTGATTTCAGGATATGCTTTCTTGACAATTTCAACCATCGGCTGAATGAGTCTCATATCTCTTGATGATTTGTCACCAAATAATGACTTTAAAAACTTGTTGAAATTCATATTTTATATTTTTGATAATTCTATTGTTGTATACTGATATTAAAAAAGTGGCTCGGCAGAACATGCATTCGGGGCTCTTATGCGGATTGCCTTGGCAATCGTAGGAGCAATGCGGTCTGTTGTAACCGGAGTGTTGATGTGGCCAGGCTTAACATCATTCCCATATATAATAATAGGAAATGGTGTAAAAGTGGCACGACTATTATAAGTTTCTTTTGTTTCTTCATTCAACAGGTTCCATCCAGGCGTTACGTCGATAAGAATATCGCCACTTACCGTAGGGTTAAAGCCATTGCGGAGCTTGGTGATGTCATTATTGCCATTGAGCAACCTCTCACTTGTATAGACATCTCCGACACCTGAATTCTGAACAAGAAACTCCTGGGAACGCCGAAGCATCTCTGTCAACGATATGCGTTTCTGCTCCAGAAGTTTATGGTTGAAATATAGTTGACGGCCAAAACTGGTTTCCACATAATGTCCTTGCCCATAAATGGCACTAAGATACATGTTCAGCAAATTGGTCGTACGATTGATATAGAATGTTCCCGTTGGAATACGATACTGGGTAAGGTCTTCATCTACGGTATCATCAACATACCCCGTAGATGTGACTATAAATAAGACTTGGTCATTGCCAACATAAGCTTGTATACCAGAGATGAGACGAGCCAATGTCTTATCAAGACTCATGTAGATACTCTCCATTTCTACCTGATGATTCTCTGTGACTGTCGAATGATAGGGGGCAGCAGAGAGCGTTACAGCCAATAGATCTGTAATCTTATCCCGTCCCATGGCATTATTGCTCATGGCACAAAGAGAAGCATCAACAACTGCATCATTTTGGTAAGACAGAGAATATTGAAGAGTCCTCCCAGACTTCTTTGAATTCTTACTTGTTGTTGGAGACTGGACAGGGTGTAACGTAGAGTAGGCTTTGAGCCATTCGGGGAAAGAGGCATTATAATATGTTGAACTTCGCCATTGACCACTATTGTTGTCAATGTACATGACTCCATTAGCCGCATGACCGACCGACAATATCGCAGATTCACTGGTAGCAGCTATGCCCCATACAATGGCTGAGCCATTAGAGCTGATTTTCAGCTCGTCACCAATAGTGGAAGTTTGCAGATGATGCGGAGAAACATAATGTGTGGGGTCATCTACGCAGAAGACAGGCCTTAAAGTCTTACGGTCAAGCCAGTATTTACCGACAATCCCATGGTAATAGGGTGACGTTCCTGTAGATATCGTTGCAATAGCCGATGCCCGGTCAATAGGCATGAACGGATAACTTGCGGCATCATAGACACAACCATTCTGCAATAACTTACGGAAACCGTCACTCCCATAGAGCGGGGCAAACTGATCAATATAATCGGTACGCAATTGGTCAATGGTAATATTAACAACAAGCCTTGGGGCTTCTTGAAGAGTCTGTGCCTGCAACTCTGCACCACACATTACAGCAATGATTATTGCAAGATACCGATTCATCTACTTTCTTTTTTCTTATAATTATAAATAATTGATAACATTCTTAACAGCAAAGATAATGCCAAAATGTATATACCCTCTGCATATTGTTGTACAAGCGTTCCAAAAAATGATAATATCAGAAACAACGTATAGACATATACATAGTAATGAATCTGACCTTTCATCAGTTTCCTGGTGACAGGATACAAGAACACCAGATTCAGGGGATTCAGAATCAATATCTGGAGATTAAGACTGACTGTAGGGTGCTGGGAAAAGACCATTGCAAAAAGGACAAGCCCGCTGAGTCCTGTCAATAAAAGCAACAGAAAATCATATAGCCAGAAACTGACATGTAATCTGGATTCGAGAACTGTTAATATGACAGTGATAATGAATAGTATCAGAAAAGTAGTCTTGGGAGATATGGGGAATGACTCTTCCAATGTCTGAGGAGTTGGCTTAACAAGCCACTGCTCACTTTCAACCAATGGTTTGTGGGTGTTATCAGCACCGTAGACTTGCGCCTTAGAGAAGTCATACAACAAGTTTAGCGGGATAAACTGCTGTTCTTCAGCTGTTGTATTCACATCAGCTTTCACACCCAGCAACAGATCATTCCCGAAACGTGTCCACGGATGATTACTTGTCCATTGATGAATGATGTCACGGTAGGTTATATCATCCTCCGACCCGGAAGGCATGATAACCTTTTCGCTCATGTTGTCCAATAGGATGTCGCGGGCACGGGTCGTGCAATTGTCATAGAAATAGTTGTATCTGTAAACACGATTCTCCGGACGATAGTTGTTTTCAATCGCACTGATAATCTGCAGTTTATCCTTTGCACTTAGATTTAATACCTGTTCTTTAATCCATCTGCCTTCGTAGGTGTATTCTTGTTTAAACCTTTCAAATGACGTAATGCCAATTTCATAATCCGTTAACCCGAAAATAAAGCGAAGGACAAAATTCTCTTGCTCAAATGAAAACATCCCATAGTTGACGGCAAGATCCGTGTTGTTTAGTCTATCATGAACCCGTATTGCCGTGTGTCCATACAACGAATACACTTCATTTCCCGGTCCGCATGTGAGCAAACAAATATCAACCGAATCCATTTTGCTCTCTAATGAATCCGCTTGAAAAGTTTGACCGTTAGCATTCATCGCGGTCATAAACAGGCAAAATAGTATTGACAACAATTTGACTTGTTTGCCCTTATTGTTCATTTATGTTTTCTTTTTGCTGTGCAAAGGTAGACAATTCTTTCCATTTATCCAAAAGTTTCACTAAGTTATTACATAAGTACGCGTGAAGACTGTCAAAATAATTTCATGTTTTACCTCTATAGATATGTGCAGTTACGAAAAACGACCGGAAAACGGCAGAAAAAACCTTTAATTTATGCAATTTTTATAAATCAGTGATTAATAGTTAGTTATATTAATGTTTGACTTTAGTGAAATTATCCTGTAGATTTCATTTTTCAAAAGCACAGGTTTACCCGTCCTAAACGATATGTTTACGCATGCTAAACGATATGTTTAGACACCCTAAACGATACGTTTAGGCCGAATAAACCAATTGTATGAAAAACTATCAGGTCATGAAAGAAGGTCTGTTAAAGAGTCTTATTTCGTTTTAAAGGTCTGAAAAAGTATTAATATCGTTATAATTTGTATTCATTATTCGAGTTTTCGGATTTATTTTGATAATTTTGCACGAAAAATCAAAAAGCAAGAATGAAGAAAACAATCATTGCGTGTTTGGCAACAGTATTTGCTTATACTATTTATGCGCAAAGTGGAACGAATTCTCCATATAGTCAGTACGGATTTGGTATTCTTTCCGAACAGTCAACGGGATTTAACCGTGGTATGAACGGACTTGGCTATGGTTTCCATGATCATAACCAGGTGAACACTCTCAATCCTGCTTCTTATTCAAGTATAGATTCGTTAACTTTCATATTTGATGCCGGTGTTTCAGGACAGATCACCAATTTTAAAGAGGGCAACAAGAAACTGAATGCAAAGAATGCAAACTTTGAATATGTAGTTGCAAGTCTTAGATTAGCAAAGCATCTCGGTATGAGCTTCGGTCTTATACCTTATTCTAATATAGGCTATAGCTATTCAACAAAGGATTATGTCGGGGAAATGAAATCAGCCTTGTCTACTGTAACATACAAGGGAAGTGGTGGTCTTCGACAGGTATATCTTGGTCTTGGATGGCAGCCTTTCAAAGGATTTGCAGTCGGATTTAACGGCGGGTATCTTTGGGGAAACTATAATCGGTCGCTTGTAAACACCTATAGTGAAACATCAGCAAACACGTTGGGTAAATACTATACGGCTGATGTCAGAAGCTATCAACTGACAGCCGGATTGCAATATACGGCTAAGCTTTCAAAGAAAGACGCGGTTACACTTGGACTGGTTTACAACTTAGGACACAAGATAGGGGGAGAACCGACTTGCAAAGTCGTATCAAACAACACACAGACGGCTGTTTCGGATACAACGATTTATCCGAATGGTGAAGTGCTTGACTTAGAACTTCCTAACACTTATGGAGCAGGTATTATGTTTAATCATAATAACAAGTTGAAAATAGGTGTTGACTATATGCTCCAGCAATGGTCGAAAGTGTCTTTCCCTGAGTATAGCACCACGTCGGGAATCGCAGATTACGAGCTGAAAAAGGGACTATTCAAAGACCGTCATAAGGTGACTGTTGGTGGAGAGTATTGTCCTCAGGAGATGGGGCATCGTTTCCTAAATCGTATTCATTATCGTGCAGGTGTTTCATACGCCACTCCTTATCTGAAGATAAATGGTGTTGACGGACCAAAGGAGATTAGTGCCAGTCTGGGATTGAGCATTCCAATCATGAATTCATGGAATAGCCGTTCTCTGCTAAACATCAGTGCCCAATGGGTCAGACAAGACTCAAAACAGTTTATTACAGAGAATTCCTTCAGAATCAATATTGGTCTGACGTTTAATGAACGATGGTTCATGAAATGGAAAGTGGAATGAAGCGCTCATTGTGTTGTCTCACGTGCTTAAGCTGGTTGCTTTCGGTTGTGTTCCTATCTTGTGAGAATCAAGTCGAGCACACGGCACCGCCTATATATGACCGTGATTCAGTTGCGGCAATGACAAGCTATGGAGTAAATGCACTGATTTCCGACTCTGGTGTGATTAAATATCGGATTGTTGCAGAACGATGGGAGGCTAATCAGGTTAAGAATCCTTCCCGATGGATATTTGACAAAGGAGTGTTTATGACTCAGTTTGACGAGAAGTTTCATGTTCAGACCTACATACAATGTGACACGGCCTATCATTATGACAAACAAAGGTTATGGGAATTAAGAGGTCGTGTTCGGGTGCTTACCAAAGACGGATTAGACTATTCAAGTGAACAGTTGTTCTATGACATGAATAAGCATGAGTTCTATTCACACGTCTTTTCAAAACTGATTACCCCAGAACGCACATTACAAGGGTCGTACTTCCGAAGTGACGAACAAATGACAAAATACTACGTGTCTAATAGTAAAGGTTCCTTTGAGAAGGGCGACGTGATAGACGACGAACCGGCTAAGGCTCCATCTAATGACACTGTTCAGACACAACCATTGAGACAACAGGCACAGCCACAACGTAAAAATCTAATGTTCCACTAATAATCATGATGGATAATCCCATAGACATATCATTGATAATTGGCATCATTATTGCAATGATGTTCTCTGCATTCTTTTCTGGAATGGAAATCGCTTTTGTTTCCAGTAACAGGATGCTTTTAGAGATGGATAAAGAAAAGAATGGCTGGTCTCAGAAAATCCTTTCAGTATTCTATGCCCATCCAAACGGCTTCGTAAGTACAATGCTTGTCGGAAACAACATTGCCCTTGTCGTTTATGGAATACTCATTGCACGTCTCTTTGACTTTACAATATTCAAGGGTATGCAACCGGGCTTTACCGTTCCTGCTGATACCATATTGTCAACACTAATCGTGTTATTTACAGGTGAGTTTCTTCCCAAGACACTATTTAAAAGCAATTCCAACAGACTTCTCACCATCTTCTCGCTACCCGCATACATCAGCTATATCATATTATGGCCAATAAGCAGATTTGCAACACTTCTTGCCAAGATACTTCTGAGAGTATTTGGCATTAAGATGCAGAAAGAAGAAGAGGAAGAAGGTTTCACAAAGGTTGACCTCGACTATCTTGTTCAGTCAAGTATCGAGAATGCCAAGAATGTTGATGAGATTGATGATGAAGTGAAGATTTTCCAGAATGCCCTTGACTTTGCCGACTTGAAAGTCAGAGACTGCATGGTGCCACGTACTGAAATCTATGCCGTTGATAATAACAGTTCTTTAGAAGAATTGAAACAGATGTTTGTCGAGAGCGGACACTCAAAAATATTGGTATATAAAGAAGATGTTGATCACATTATCGGATACGTTCATTCATCTGAAATGTTCAGGAATCCATCGGATTGGCATGATACAATCAGGACAATGCCATTTGTCCCTGAGACCATGTCTGCCCAGAAGATGATGCAGATCTTCCTTCAGCAGAAGAAATCGCTTGGTGTTGTCGTTGATGAATTCGGGGGCACAAGCGGTATTGTTTCTTTAGAAGATATTGTTGAGGAGATTTTCGGAGAAATAGAAGATGAGCATGACAACTCAGAATATGTCATGAAGAAGACAGAATCTGGTGATTATATATTGGCAGCACGACTGGAAATAGACAAAGTAAATGAGAAATTAAATCTTGACTTACCAGAGAGCGATGACTACATGACGATTGGCGGATTAATCCTCCATGAATTCCAAAGTTTCCCGAAATTGAATGAAATAGTAAAGATAGGGAAATATGAATTTAAAATCATCAAGAATACAATGACCAAAATTGAACTCGTTCAATTACACATTAATGACACCTAAATAATTGAAAATTTAGTGTTTCACATCGGATAAAAGGTACATAATTATCTTAAAAAGATATTTTTTAATGGGAAAATTCCTTTATTTGATGTTTTTTTTGTATTTTTGTGCGCTTTTTAGCAGATATAAGTAAATATTGAATAAATAAAAATAAAACAAAAATTTAAAGTAATGGCAGCAATTGGAAAAATCAGGAGCTGGGGACCCGCACTAGTTAGTGTTATTGCACTAGCTCTTTTTGCATTCATTGCCGAGGAGCTGTTCCGTTCTTGCGAATCTACTCGTAACGATCAAAGACAGCAGGTTGGTGAAGTTCTTGGAGAAAAAATCAATGTTCAGGATTTCCAGAAACTCGTCGATGAGTACACAGAGGTTATTAAAATGCAACAAGGACAGGAGCAGCTGAATGAGGCTCAGATGAACCAAGTTAAGGACATGGTATGGAACACATACGTCCAGAATAAGCTCTTGGAGGCTGAAGCAAAGAAACTGGGACTCACGGTTACTGACAAAGAACTTGAGAACATGCTCAAAGAAGGTACTAATCCTATGCTTCTTCAGACTCCTTTTGTTAATCAGCAGACAGGTCGTTTCGATGTGAATTCACTTCAGCGTTTCCTTGCTGATTACAAGAAGAACACTAATCCTCAGATGGCAAAGCAGTATGAGACCATTTACAGATACTGGACTTTCATGGAGAAGACTCTGCGCCAGCAGACACTTGCTCAGAAGTATCAAGGTCTTCTTGCACATTGCCTGCTTTCAAATCCTGTAGCAGCAAAGCAAGCATTTGAGGATGAGAATGTCGAAAGTCAGGTTACTTTGGCTGCACTCCCATACAATAGCATTGACGACAGCAAGGTTGAGGTTTCTGAAAGCGAACTGAAATCAAAATACAATGAGATGAAGTCACGCTTCATGCAGTATGTTGAGAGCCGTGATGTAAAGTATGTAGACATTCAGGTTGATGCTTCTGAAGCTGACCGCTCTGCTTTACAGAAGGATTTTGCTGCATATAATAAATTGTTGGCAGAAAACGAAGACCCGTCTGATGCTGTTCGTAAGAGCACTTCTCTTGTAAGTTATTTAGGAATTCCTGTTGCAAAAGAGGCTTTCCCAAGTGATGTTGCACAGCGTCTTGACTCTATGTCTGTAGGTGGAGTGTTTGGTCCTTATGAGAACAAGCAGGACAATACCCTTAATTTGATTAAGCTTGTTGCAAAGCAGCAGCTTCCTGATTCTGTTCAGTACAGACAGATCCAGGTTGGTGGAGAAACAGCAGATGTTGCACACAAGAGAGCTGACTCTATTTACAATGCTTTGAAAGCAGGTGCTGATTTTGAAGCTATTGCAAAGAAATATGGTCAGACTGGTGAGAAGAACTGGATGGTAACCAGCCAGTACCAGAATGCTCCGTCTATTGATGTTGATTCGAAGGGATATATTAATAGTCTGAACACAATGTCTGTAAATGAACTGAAAAACATTACTCTGCCTCAGGGTAACATCATTGTTCAGGTTGTTGATCGTAAGAATATGATTAACAAATACACAGCTGCTGTTATTAAGAAGACTATTGACTTCTCAAAAGACACCTATAATTCTGCATACAATAAATTCAGTTCATACGTAAGTGCAAACCGTACTATCGAGGATCTTGAGAAGAATGCTCAGAAGAATGGATATAGGGTGCAGGAAATGAAGGATGTAACAACATCTCAGCATTATCTTGCTGGTATTCACAGCACTCGTGATGCACTGAAGTGGCTCTTTGAAGCAAAAGAAGGTGAAATTTCACCGATGTACGAATGTGGTGACAACAATCACTTGCTGGTCGTAATGCTTGATAAGATTCATCCAATTGGTAATCGTAGTATCAATGACGAGCAGGTTAAAGAATTGGTTAAGGCTGAAGCTATTAAGGATAAGAAAGCTGCTCAGCTGATTGCAAAACTCGAAGGTGTAAAGGATATTAACGGTGCAAAAGCAAAAGGTGCTACTGTTACAGATGTTAACCAAGTAACATTTGCAGCTCCTGTGTTTGTTCCTTCAGCAAGTGTCAGCGAACCAGCCCTGAGTGGAGCCATTGCAGCTACACCTAAAGGCAAGTTCAGCGCTCAGCCAGTAAAGGGTAATGGTGGAGTGTATGTCTTCTTAGTCAACAATAAGACAAATCGTCCTGGGAAACTTGACACAAAGGCAATGGAGCAGAGACTGCGTCAGAAGGCCATGCAATATGCAGGAGGATTCAACAATGAATTATACCTGAAGGCTAAAGTTGTTGATAATAGATATCTGTTCTTCTAAGAACACCTATTTATATATATAATAAAGAATCCCGGTGTACTTCAAAGTATACCGGGATTCTTTATTCATTAAATAATATATGATTCAACATCTAATACTCATCGTCTGCAACATCCTCAGCTTCTAAATTCAGGTCTTCTGGATCTGTATCAAATGTTGTACGATAACTTTCTTCTGTTAACTTATCTTCATCAAATTCGTCTTCATCTTCATCATCATAATTGTTCTCATCTTCTAATTCGATATCCTCGTCGTCATCATCATCCTCATCATCATTATACTTGCTATATTCATCATCGTTATCAAATTTCAGCCGTGGCTTTTCCATTTCAGGCTTTTCCTTGGCAAATATAGCTTCAACCCAACTGCCTTTTTCTATTTCCAACACGTCAAATCCATCAGCGACCTTTTTGTCATACATACCTCCAGGTTTATGTAACCGGTCTTTAGGAAGAGTAGTAGTACTGATGTCAAATCCACTTTCAATAATATCACGAATACTCTGAGAAAGTGATTCCCATCCACCACCAAAGTTTCTATCAATTACTTCCATGAGCTTGGCTGCAGTGATGTGACGAATATTCTCGTAAGTTAAATCGGTAACTCGCATGATGGGATGCTTTTTTAAAGCCCATTTAACTTTAGTATTCTCATCAATGCGAACACTACCAATCTTAAATCCACGCGACTCATACTTATCAATCACTTCAGGTTTATCAATCTTTATTTCTTCAAGATCGAAAGCACTACGAATGATATCGGTATAATGACGCATGTTATCTTTGAGGTCTGCATCTTTTTCCGCTACTTCCCACATCCGGAAAATATCGTTCTCTTGTACTTCCCAAACATTACCTTTATTCAAGGTTTTTAGTGTTAAAAAGCTATTTCCTTCTTGTTTCATATATATTCAGTTGTTATTTCTACCAAATAATAACAATTCTATGTTATTAATACTCTTTACTGTTTTTCTTGATAATGCAAAAGTAAAGAGTTTGTACTTAATTAGCAAACTTTTCACATAAAATTTTTAGTTTGTCTGTATTTTACACTATCTTTGTCAAAAAAATGAGCGAGCCATTAGCTGAAAGGATGCGTCCACGTACCTTAGACGAGTATGTAGGGCAAAAACATTTATTAGGAGAGGGAGCCGTTTTACGCAGAATGATTGAAACGGGTCATATTTCTTCGTTTATACTTTGGGGGCCTCCAGGTGTAGGTAAAACGACATTAGCACAAATCATTGCCAACATCTTGAAAGTTCCCTTTTATACCTTGAGTGCTGTTACCAGTGGTGTAAAGGACGTAAGAGATGTTATAGACCGTGCAAAAAGCAGCCGGTTTTTCAATTCCGCTTCTCCCATTCTTTTCATTGATGAAATTCATCGGTTTAATAAATCACAGCAAGACTCTCTGCTCGGGGCTGTCGAAAGAGGAGTCGTAACCTTGATTGGTGCAACCACAGAGAATCCATCATTCGAGGTAATTCGTCCCTTATTATCTCGTTGTCAGCTTTATGTGCTGAAGTCTCTTGAAAAAGATGATCTGTTAGAGCTGCTGAATCGGGCAATATCCAAAGACATTGAATTAAGTAAGAAATCAATCCAATTAAAAGAATATGCTGCTATATTACGATATAGTGGAGGAGATGCCCGAAAACTATTAAACATACTTGAGTTAGTCGTGGAAGCTGAAGGTGCTGACAACATTGTTATTACTGACCAACTTGTAGAAACTCGTCTTCAACAAAATCCTTTAGCTTATGACAAAGACGGGGAAATGCATTATGATATCATTTCTGCCTTTATTAAGAGCATTCGTGGAAGTGACCCAGATGCAGCATTATATTGGATGGCACGCATGATAGAAGGAGGGGAAGATCCCCAGTTTATTGCACGTCGGCTTGTTATCAGTGCTTCTGAAGACATCGGTCTTGCTAATCCAAATGCATTACTTTTGGCAAATGCCGCTTTTGATGCTGTCATGAAGATAGGATGGCCTGAAGGTCGGATTCCTTTAGCAGAAGCAACGGTCTATTTAGCATCTTCTCCTAAGAGCAATTCTGCCTATTTAGCAATTGATAATGCATTAAGTAAGGTTAGAGAAACAGGAAACCTACAAGTGCCCCTTCATTTGCGCAATGCTCCTACTGGATTAATGAAACAATTAGGATATAGCGATGGCTATAAATATAGTCACGACTATCCCGATCATTTTATAGAACAACAATATTTGCCCGATGAATTAAAAAGTGCCCGTTTTTGGCATCCTCAGCATAATGTGATGGAAGACAAACAAGTGAATTGGATTAAACGCTGTTGGGGAAACAGATTTGATGATTAATTGGCAGTATAATAATAAAAGCTTATGCTATACGATGATACAGAGTTTGTGCAGACAGTTCAAAGAATTATAGAATTCTTAGGAACATTTGCATTTGCCATATCAGGCATACGTCATGCGGCAGCAAAGAATTTCGACTGGTTTGGAGGCTTTGTTTGTGGTGTTGCCGTTGCCATCGGAGGAGGAACAATCCGTGACGTAATGCTTGGTGTCGTCCCTTTCTGGATGACAAACCCTTTCTATTTAATATGCACCGCATTGGCTCAGGTATTTGTTATTGCCTTAGCTCGCTCATTAAAGAAGCTTGATAATGCCTGGTTTGTCTTTGACACGCTTGGTTTAGCCTTGTTTACTATTGCTGGCCTACAAAAAACACTGGATTGTGGATATCCGTTCTGGGTGGCAATCATCATGGGATGCATAACAGGATCTGCAGGTGGTGTCATTCGTGATATACTATTAAATAAGGAACCTGTTATCTTCCGAAAAGAGATATATGCAATGGCGAGTATCGGAGGTGGTATCCTTTATTGGTTATTAGGGATTTTGCAGGTAAATGTTGGCATTGCTACCTTCACATCATTCTCTTTGATTTGTATAATCAGGTTTTTGGCGATGAAATATCACATTTCATTACCTAAACTTCATGAAGAATAGGTTCTTACGAACCCCCAATCTTCAATATCTTCATTATAAAAATAAAGAAATTTTTCATTCTTTCATTTTTTAATTGTAACTTTGCATGATGGAATAGAAATAATTTATAAATTCAGATAAATATGCTTACACTTAAACTTATCACAGAAGAAACGGAGCGTGTGATTCGTGGTTTAGAAAAAAAACATTTTAAAGATGCTGAACAAGCAATCAACAACGTAATAGATACTGACAAAAAAAGACGTGAGGCTCAGCGGAAGCTTGATCAAGTAAAACAGCAGTCTAAACAATTGGCTGCTCAAATCGGTCAATTAATGAAGCAGGGGAATCGGGCAGAAGCAGACAACATAAAATCGCAAGTTGCTTCATTGAAGATTGAGGATAAGAATCTTCAATTACAGATGGACGAGGCAGAAAAAGAGCTTGTAAATCTTCTTTGTCAAATCCCCAATATTCCCAATGATGATGTACCCGAAGGTGCAGATGCATCATCTAATGTTGTAGTGAAAGAGGGTGGAGTAGCTCCTGAGTTGGGCGAAGACGCTTTATGTCATTGGGATTTATGTAAAAAGTTTAATTTGATAGACTTCGATCTCGGTGTGAAGATAACGGGTGCTGGATTCCCTGTTTATATAGGTAAAATGGCTCGTTTACAACGTGCATTGGAGGCATTCTTCCTGGAAGAAGCACGCAAAAGTGGCTATCTTGAAATACAGCCCCCTTATGTTGTAAATCAAGCTTCTGGTTATGGAACTGGCCAATTACCTGATAAAGAAGGACAAATGTACCATTGTAATGCAGATGATCTGTATTTGATTCCGACGGCAGAGGTACCTGTCACAAATATTTTCCGTGATGTGATTCTCGAGGAAAAAGATCTTCCAATTAAGCGTTGTGCCTATTCTGCCTGTTTCCGTCGTGAAGCTGGTTCTTATGGAAAGGACGTTAGAGGCCTCAACCGATTACATCAATTTGATAAAGTTGAGATTGTCCGTATTGACACGCCACAACATTCTTATGATTCTTTAAATGAGATGCTTGAGCATGTGGAAGGATTGATGAAGAAACTTGAACTTCCATATCATATTCTTAAATTGTGTGGAGGAGACATGAGCTTTACTTCTGCAATTTGTTACGACTTTGAAGTATGGAGTGCAGCTCAAAAAAGATGGCTTGAGGTATCTTCTGTCTCCAATTTTGAAAGTTATCAGGCAAATCGCCTAAAATGCCGTTACCGTCATGCAGATGACAAGAAGATTGAACTTTGTCATACTCTCAACGGTTCTGCATTAGCTTTACCCCGCATTGTAGCAGCTATCATTGAAAACAATCAGACACCTGACGGTATTCGTGTACCACGTTGCTTGATACCTTATTGTGGGTTTGACATGTTGGACGACAAGAATTTTTGACAACCAAAAACAAGAATAATATGAATAAAATCGTACGTAAAGAGCAGTTTTCCGAAAAAGTTTATCTTTTAGAAGTGGAAGCACCTCTTATTGCTAAAAGCCGTAAAGCAGGAAACTTCGTGATTGTCCGTGTGGATCAGCATGGTGAAAGAATGCCATTGACAATAGCAGAAGCTGATATCAATCGTGGAACAATCACACTTGTCGTACAAAAAGTAGGACTTTCTTCAACAAAACTCTGCAATTTGAATGAAGGGGATTTCGTAGCCGATGTTGTTGGACCATTAGGTAATCCTACTCACATTGAAAAGTTTGGTACTGTCATTTGTGCCGGTGGTGGTGTCGGTGTTGCCCCGATGCTCCCTATCATTCAAGCGTTGAAGGCAGCAGGGAATCGCGTTTTATCAGTATTGGCCGGACGTTCTAAAGACCTTATTATTATGGAAGATAAGGTTCGTGAAAGTTCTGATGAAGTAATAATCATGACTGACGATGGAAGTTACGGTGAAAAAGGAGTAGTAACAGTCGGTATAGAGAAGTTTATTCTTCAAGAAGGACATATAGACCGTGCTTTTGCCATTGGTCCTCCCATTATGATGAAATTCTCTTGTCTATTAACTCAAAAATACAATATACCTACAGATGTATCTTTGAATACCATTATGGTTGACGGTACAGGAATGTGTGGAGCATGCCGTTTAACTATAGGTGGCAAAACGAAATTTGTATGTATTGACGGTCCGGAATTTGATGGTGCATTAGTGGACTGGGATGAGATGTTTAAACGTATGGGCTCATTCAAGAAGGCAGAAATAGAAGAAATGGAGCATTTTGAAGAGCACATCTGGAACACTCCTTCGAATTCTCAGGAAGATTTGGGATGTACAAAGGTGTCAGCAATTGAAGATAATGCTACAGATCCTATTTCCGTTCTTACAGATAGAGATGCAGAATGGCGTCAGACTATTCGGAAATCTATGAAGCCGAAAGAACGTACGCAGATAGAAAGGGTAGTTATGCCAGAACTTGATCCTATCTACCGTGCTACAACCCGTACAGAGGAAGTTAATATTGGATTGACTCCTGAGATGGCGGTTCTTGAAGCCAAACGATGTCTCGACTGTGCAAAACCAACTTGCATCGAGGGATGTCCTGTAAACATCAACATACCGTCATTTATTAAGAATATAGAAAGAGGTATGTTCTTGTCGGCTGCTAAAGTGTTGAAAAACACATCATCTCTCCCTGCTGTATGTGGAAGAGTCTGTCCTCAAGAAAAGCAGTGTGAAAGTAAATGTATTCACCTGAAAATGAATAGCCAGCCGGTTGCCATTGGTTATCTGGAACGCTTTGCTGCTGATTTTGAAAGAGAAAGCGGTAAAATTTCGTTGCCAGAGATTGAACCGTCCAATGGTATGAAGATTGCTGTTGTCGGTTCAGGTCCAGCTGGTTTGAGCTTTGCCGGTGATATGATAAAAAAAGGATATGATGTCTATGTGTTTGAAGCATTGCATGAGATTGGCGGTGTGCTGAAATATGGTATACCAGAATTCCGTCTTCCTAATAGGATTGTTGATGTTGAGATAGACAACTTGAAGAAGATGGGGGTACACTTCCAAACTGATGTAATCGTTGGAAAGACCATAAGTGTCCAGGATTTAGAGGAACAAGGCTTTAAAGGAATCTTCGTTGGTTCCGGTGCAGGTCTTCCTAATTTCATGAATATTCCAGGAGAGAATTTCCTCAATATTATGTCTTCCAACGAATATCTTACCCGTGTAAACCTAATGGATGCGGCCAATCCTAAAAGCGACACTCCTTTAAACTTTGGCAAAAAAGTTGTTGTCGTAGGCGGAGGAAACACAGCCATGGATTCATGTCGAACAGCAAAGAGACTCGGTGCTGATGTGACGATAGTATATCGGCGTTCTGAAGCTGAGATGCCTGCTCGACTTGAAGAAGTAAAACATGCGAAAGAAGAAGGAATTAAATTCCTCACTTTGCATAACCCAATAGAATATCTATCAGATGAGAATGGAGCCGTAAGGGCTGTTGTACTTCAGGTGATGGAGCTTGGTGAGCCAGATGCCAGCGGACGTCGTTCTCCTATTCCTGTAGAAGGTAAGACTATTACTCTTGATGTTGATCAGGTGATTGTTGCTATAGGTGTTTCTCCAAATCCGTTAGTACCTAAGAGTATTGAAGGACTAACTTTAGGAAGAAAGAATACGATTTGTGTGAATGAAGAAATGCAATCGTCTCGCTCTAATTTGTATGCTGGAGGTGACATCGTCCGTGGTGGAGCTACTGTTATTTTAGCTATGGGTGATGGCCGTCGGGCTGCGTTGAATATGGATAAACAATTAAGAAATACTCAATAATGAATCTTAAAGTTCAATTAGCGGTAATGAATTTCCTGGAGTTTGCCGTATGGGGAGCATATCTCACCTGTATGGGAAACTATCTGGGATCAGCTGGCCTAGGAACGCAAATCTCATGGTTTTATGCAATTCAGGGAATTGTTTCAATTTTCATGCCTACAATCATGGGAATCGTTGCTGATAAATACATGCAGCCTCAACGTGTCTTAGGGTTATGTCATTTCTTGGCAGGAATGTGTATGCTTGCGTGTTGGTATATGGGGTATTCTGCTGGTTTCGGGAATGAACTTCCTAATAAATCTGCCTTTATCGCCATGTATACCTTAAGTGTTGCATTCTATATGCCAACTATAGCATTGGCAAACACAACTGCTTTTACAATTCTAAAGAAGAACGGTTTTGATACTGTTAAAGACTTTCCCCCCATACGAACTCTAGGGACAATAGGTTTTATTGCAACTATGTGGTTTGTAAATTGTGCAACTTGGGATAACGGTGAATTTTTCTTCACCTTTTCTGAGAATCCGCATAAGTTTCAGTATACATTTATGCAGTTCTTTGTATCTGGCATTTTGAGTATTGTACTCTTTTTGTATTGTTTCTTCTTGCCAGAATGTAAATTGGAGAAAAAGCAAGCTTCTTCTTTGGCTGAGACATTTGGCTTAACTGCATTCAAGTTATTCAAAGATAAGAATATGGCTTTGTTCTTTATCTTCTCAGCAATGCTTGGCATGTCATTACAAGTCACGAATGGATACGCAGGTCCTTTTATAACCAGCTTCAAGGGGAGTACAGATCCCGCTATTGCCACATCCTTTGCTGCTAATAATGCGACATTGCTTACATCCATTTCTCAGATTAGTGAAGCATGCTGCATTTTGATGATTCCCTTCTTTTTGAAAAGATATGGGATTAAGATAGTGATGTTAATATCAATGTTTGCATGGGTTTTCAGATTCGGATTCTTCGGTTTAGGTAATCCTGCAATGCCAGGTGTTACATTATTTATTCTATCATGTGTCATCTATGGTGTCGCATTCGACTTTTTCAATGTTTCAGGTGCCATGTTTGTTGACCGTGAGTGTAGTCAAGAAGTGAAAGCATCCGCCCAAGGATTATTTATGCTGATGACAAATGGACTAGGTGCAACTATTGGCACACTTGCTGCAGGTGAGGTTGTGAATCACTTTTGCGAATGGAACAGTCAAGGATACTTAGAAGGTGACTGGAAAACATGTTGGTTTATCTTTGCTTCTTTTGCTTTGATTGTAGGAATAACATTTGCATTGGTGTTCCATCCTGAGAAAAAGTAGTTTTGAATGTCAAAAGTAAGACTCATATTTAAAAACATATCATTTGTTGTAGGGAGTGATGAGATTGGATTGTTATCTCTTGTTAATGAAGAAGAAACACGCCAACTTATCATTCCTTGTGACAAAGAAATGGTGTATCAGTTTCAGTTACGTATTAATCATGTTCCTATAAAAGACAGTTTATTACCAGAGACTCTTTGGGAAGTTCTCACCACACAGACCGATATTAATTTAGAAATATTCATCAATGGCATTATTGAAGGAAAGTATCGGGCAATATTATATAACACAAAGACTTATGATACTGTTTCCATTAGAGTAAGTGATGCCGTCCTATTGTCTTACATCAGCAAAATACCTATTTATATAGATGAGCTGTTGATGGAAAAGCAAAGTGTGAAGTACGAAAAAGAATCAAATGGTGTTAGTATACCATTAAATGCCATGAGCATGGAACTTCTAAACAGTGCTCTTTCTAAAGCAATAGCTGAAGAAAAATATGAGTTAGCATCTCATCTTCGTGATGAAATAAGACGTCGTAAATAAATTCTATATGAAAGAAGAGAGATATTTCTATGTACCCAATGCTTCAGACAAGTCAGAACTGCCAGAGGAAGAAGCTAAACACGCATTGAAAGTCCTCCGTCTTAATGTAGGTGATAAAATCGTGTTGATTGATGGTAATGGTAGTTTTTATTCAGCAACCGTATCAATGGTTGGAAATAAGCATTGTTGGTACGAAATAAATGAAGAAATACCACAAGCAAAAGAGTGGAAAGGAAACATACACTTAGCTATTGCTCCTACAAAGATGATGGATCGCATAGAATGGATGGTAGAAAAAATCACAGAGATAGGAGTTGATGAGATATCTTTCTTAAATTGTCAGTTTTCAGAACGAAAGTTATTGCGTATAGATAGATTAGATAAAATCATTATTTCAGCTGTCAAACAAAGCCGTAAAGCATGGTTACCTCAAATCAAACCAATGATTTCTTTTAATGATTTTATCTCCCAGCCATTTAACGGTAAAAAATATATTGCCCATTGTTATAATGAAATACCTCGAGTAGACTTCTATGATGAAATGAAGAAAATAACCGGCGACGAAAGTATTACGGTGCTAATTGGTCCAGAAGGAGATTTTTCTTTAGCAGAAGTTAATCTTGCTCTCAAACACGGGTTTATCTCAATTACATTAGGAAAAAGCAGGTTGAGAACAGAAACTGCAGGCTTATTCTCTGTTACACTTTCTCATTTAGCATTAAGATAGTATTATGAATATTATAAGATATTTTCGAATAATCATAATTACAACAATATGCATATTATCAGTTTCCTGTTCTGATACTGATTATGTTAATTCTATTCCTAAAGAGTGTACGGCTTTGGTTTCTATTGATCCAGCAAAGATGTCTGGTGTTAATAGCCGTGTGTTAATGAAAGCCCTTTTACATGTAAAGAACATAGACAACTCCGGTCTGGATCTTAGTAATAAAATATATATTTACGAGACCAAAGATGGGCATTTTGGACTTTGTGTTAAAGTAGATAATGAAGAAAAAGTAGAACAGCTGTTTAATACATTGTCCAACCAGCAATTATGTCAGCCTATTACAAAGCGCAAGGGATGTAAATTCACTTTGTTACATTCTTCATGGTTGGTTGCATTTACAGAAAATGCCTTGTTGATTATGGGGCCGTATAGCATGTCTGAAGTAAGCGTTCAGCAGAATAGAATGTCACGTTACTTGACCAACGAAGAAAGTGATGGGGTAAAGGCTAATGCGTATTTTTCTAAACTAGATTCCATCACTTCGCCGATAGCACTAATTGCCCAATCTACAGCATTTCCTGAAAAGCTCTTTCTGCCTTTTACGTTAGGAATTCCTAATAATGCAAATCCTTCACAAGTGTTATTTGTTGCAGAAGTGGATGCAAGAGGAGAATGCTTAGATGTAAATGGAGATGTTTTCTCATATAATAAGTCGCTTGATCTTTCATTAAAGAAAAGTATGCAATCCTACCGTCTGATTTCAAATGAAATCCTGCCGTATATCAATCCGAATAATGAAATAAATCTTTTAATGAATGTAAATGGTCAAGAGTATTTGAATCAATTACAAGGAAACAGACAATTCCAGTCTTTATTTGTAGGAATTAATACGATAATAGACTTTAATAAAATAATGCAAAGCATAGATGGGAATATGATAATAAGTATTCCTTCATATAGAGATTCTGTTCCAAATATTAGTTTAAATGCAAAGTTACAGCATAAAAACTGGATAAATGATATAGCATATTGGAAAAAATCATGTCCAAGAGGTGGGTATATTAAAGATTGGGGGAATAATTCATATTGTTGTTATACGGGCAAGATGTCATATTATTTTGGCGTAACGGATGATATGTGGTTTTATAGTGGTTCCACTGCTGAGCAGGCATTATTGTCATCAACAAAGGCAAATGTTAATCATTTAAATGATGATTTAATTAATATGATTATTGGACAAAAGATGGCAATGATGATTAATCTTTCATCAAATAAAACAAGTCAGTCAATATATTATAAAGTTTTGAATATGTTGAAACCGATACTTGGAGACCTTAATTATATTATAATAAGGCAGAAAGGCTGAGTAATCGAGTGTTTTTCATAATTGATAAAGTTATATACAAGATATGAAAAGAGAAGAGGACATAAAGAATGCAATTGATGTGATGAAGAAAGGCGGTGTGATTCTTTATCCAACAGACACAGTGTGGGGAATTGGTTGTGACGCAACCAATGCTGATGCAGTTGATAGGATTTATAAGATAAAACATCGTGATGACTCGAAAGCTATGATTTGTCTTGTTGATAATGAGGCAAGATTACAGAATTATATTCGCAATGTTCCTGATGTTGCATGGGATGTCATGGAATTGGCAACAAAACCCACCACTATTATTTTTGATAATGCCGCAAATTTAGCACCAAATTTGATAGGTGATGATGGCAGCGTGGCAATGAGAATAACGAAGGAAGAGTTTTCCAAAGAATTGTGTTATCGTTTCCAAAAAGCAATTGTTAGTACAAGTGCAAACATAAGTGGTTTACCTGCTGCACAGAATTATTGTGATATTGATGAAAGAATTTTGTCAGCTGTCGATTATGTCTGTTGGACACGTCGTCAGGAACACAATCCGCATCAGCCTAGCTCTATTATAAGGATTAAAGAAAACGGAGAGTTTGCTATCATTCGTGGATAAAGTGCAATTATATATATGATTGAAGTAACAGCAACCGATAATTACAACAGAATAGACAGGTTTATCAACTGGCGAAAGAATTATATAAGTGATAAACAGTTTACTCTTATATTAGCCTTTTTTATAGGGCTATTCGCTTCTGTTGCTGCTTTATTTCTCCATTGGCTCATTAAACAAATCCAATATATACTAACAGATGGATTTGCACAGAATTCAGCAAACTGGTTATATCTGGTATTTCCTGTAATAGGTATATATCTGACATCTTTATTTGTCAAATACATTGTCAAGGATAACATTTCACACGGCATTACTCGTATATTATATGCTATTTCTTCAAAACGGTCTCGTCTTAAAGTACATAATTGTTGGTCTTCAGTAATAGCATCTGCCATAACAATTGGCTTTGGAGGATCTGTGGGTGCTGAGGCTCCTATCGTTTTGACGGGTTCTGCTATTGGTTCAAATTTAGGACAATTGTTCAAATTGGACAATAAGACCTTAATGCTTCTCGTAGGATGCGGAGCAGCCGCAGCTATTGCCGGCATATTTAAGGCACCAATAGCAGGTCTTGTTTTCACATTGGAAGTGTTGATGGTAGATTTATCAATGGCATCTTTACTTCCCATATTGACTGCAAGTGTTACAGCTACCTGTTTCACTTATATTTTCATAGGCAGTGATGCATTGTTTTCTTTTCATCTTGATGATGCCTGGTTAGTTGACCGTATCCCTGCAAGTATTCTTTTAGGAGTGTTTTGTGGTCTGATTAGTTTGTACTTTATTAGAACCATGAATGCATGCGAAAGGGTGTTTTCACGCTTAAAAAATCATAGATACGCAAAATTACTATTAGGAGGTAGTATGCTCAGCTTACTAATCTTCTTGTTTCCATCATTATATGGTGAAGGTTATTCTGCTTTGAATATACTATTAAACGGAAAAACAGAAGAAGACTGGAATCTGCTGTTGAACAATTCTTTGTTCTATGGAAATGCAGAATTACTGATCTTATATGTAGCACTCGTTATACTTTCAAAAGTATTTGCCACATCTGCAACGAATGGAGGAGGTGGTTGTGGCGGAACTTTTGCACCCTCACTATTCGTAGGTGGTTTTAGTGGCTTTTTATTTGCTCGCATTTGGAACATTAATCAATTTGGTGTATATGTTCCGGAAAAGAATTTCACTTTATTAGGAATGTGTGGTGTGATGGCAGGTGTAATGCATGCGCCCCTGACTGGAATATTTCTTATTGCAGAGATTACTGGAGGGTATATGCTTTTTATTCCCCTTATCATCGTTGCGGTTAGTTCTGTAATTACTATAAGTGTTTTTGAACCACATAGTATTTATGCTATGCGGTTAGCACAAGAAGGGAAATTGATAACCCATCATACAGATCATTCTGTTTTAACACTAATGAGTTTGGAAAGTGTAATTGAAAAAGAGTATATTTCTGTAAACGAGGATATGGAACTAGGTAAACTCATTCATGTAATAAGCCAAAGTCACAATAACTTCATTCCTGTTATAGATGGTGCAAGGACTTTACTTGGTGAGATAGATATTACAAAGATTCGTCATATAATGTTTAGGACAGAATTATATCATCGCTTTACTGTTCGCCAAATAATGACACCGGTTGCCGCAGTTCTTGGGGTGAATGACCCTATGGAAGATATTATGAAAAAATTCGAGAAGACAAACACTTATTTTCTTCCCGTTGTAGATGTTGATAATCACCTAATAGGCTTTGTATCTCGTACAAGAATCTATAATATGTATCGAAAAATGGTTGCAGACTTTTCTGCAGAATAAACTCTATATATGGAAAAAGAAGATTTAAGGATTATTTTTATGGGTACCCCTGAATTTGCTGTTGGTACTTTAAGGGAACTTGTAGAAAACAATTATAATGTGGTTGCAGTTGTAACTCAACCAGACAAACCCGTTGGGCGTCATGGATCTGTATTGCGTGCCTCTGCTGTAAAAGAGTATGCGATGTCAGTTGGAATACCTGTATTACAACCAGAAAAGATGAAAGATCCTACATTCCTAACACAATTAGAGTCGTTCCATGCCGATTTACAGGTCGTAGTTGCCTTTCGTATGTTACCGGAAGTTGTATGGGCGATGCCTCGATTTGGCACGTTCAATGTACATGCAGCATTACTCCCTCAATACCGTGGAGCTGCTCCTATTAACTGGGCAATTATTAATGGTGAAGACAAAACAGGCGTAACAACCTTTTTCCTTGATCAAGAAATTGATACGGGTAGAATTATTCTACAGAAAGAATTTCCCATTCCTGAAGATGCTGATGTAGAATACGTTTATGATGGATTGATGTGTTTAGGTGCACAAATCGCCGTAGAAACCATCCAACGAATCATCGAAGGTAATGGTTATGTGGAGAGCATCCCTCAAGATAGATTAATTCATCCCAATATCGAAAAACTTCATGTGGCACCTAAGATTTACAATGAAACATGTAACATCAATTGGAATCAGCCGGCAAAAAGTATATATAATTTTATTCGAGGATTATCCCCTATACCTACTGCATGGTTCCAATTAGATATAAAAGGAAAGTCACCCATTACGATGAAAGTTTTTAAATCTAAGAAGACAGGAATGTCGTGTAGTTCAAGTGAACCAGGTAGCATAAAAATTGAAAAGGGGCATTTATATATAGCGTCATCTGATGAATGGTTAGAGTTAACAGACATCCAAATGGCAGGTAAAAAGAGGATGTCAGCAAAAGACTTTCTCAACGGATTCCATGTTTTCAATTGAAAAAACTCTTTATTTCAAATAAAATAATTATCTTTGCAAAAAAATAAATGTGATGAGAAAAATTATTTTTATATTTTGTTTCGTTTCATGTTTCATCAATAATGTATCGGCTCAGAATTTTGACGTGTCAGATTTAGTCGTTGGTGGAAAGATTGGCGCATCTGCAAGTAAATTCACTTCTGTTAAATGTGATCCAATGTTTGGTGCATTTGGAACTGCTTATGCTGAAATATATATAAAGAAGGGGTTTGCTATGGATATAGAGCTTTCTATGATTCATAAGGGTGCCAGAAATATTTATTATCCAAGTAGTAGATTTGATGAGAATAAAGTATCGTTAGGACCATATGAATATCGTTTGGATTTTCTGACGACTTCCTATTTGGCTAAATATTATATTACCAATAATATTGGATTATATGGTGGTGTTAATGCATCAATAATGTTCAATGCTAAAGCTGAGAACAACAATCATAGTGTAAACATTAAGGATCAATTACATCGTGGTGAAATCGGAGCCGCCATTGGTGTTGAATATGTCTTTAAGAATAAGTATACAATAGATGCAAGATATAACTTTGGAATAAACAAACTTGCTAAAACCAGATTAGCTAAAGACATCTTAGGGAATACCCACGTTCATAATATATCTGTAACATTTGGATATAAATTCCTTGTGTTCTAATATTTGTTCAGAATATCTTCCCTATAAGAAATAACCGGATTATGAATCTATATTTTCATAACCCGGTTATTTCTTATAGGGGGAAACCTGTTTACAAAGGAATCTTATCTATACGTTTTTGATGACGTCCACCTTCAAATTCTGTTGAAAAGAACTCATCCATAATGGAACGAGCCATTTCTTCAGAAATAAATCGTCCTGGCATTACCAACACATTTGCATTATTATGTTGCCTGATAAGGTGGGCAATTTCAGGAATCCAGCATAGTCCGGCACGAATGGATTGGTGCTTATTTAGTGTCATATTGATTCCTTCACCGGAACCACAGATTGCTATTCCTGGAAACACTTCACCTTTTTCAATACCGTATGCTAAGGCATGTCCAAAATCACTATAATCGCATGAGTCCTCAGTATAAGTACCATAGTCCTTATATGAATACCCTTTTTCTTCAAGATACTTCTTGACAAATTGCTTTAAAGGAAATCCAGCGTGATCACTGGCTATACCAATTGTTTTTACTTCCATATTTTAAAATGAAATTAAAGGAGCATTTGATGATTGCTCCTTTAACTTCTTTATTAGATTTAACTATTAATTATTCAGCCAAAAGTTTTTTAACCTGTTCATAAACATTTTGACCTGTATAACCTAATTTCTCATCAAGCACTTTATAAGGAGCGGAGAAACCAAAGCTCTGCAATCCCCATACACATCCGTCAGAACCAACAAGACCTTCAAGTGTTACAGGAAGACCAGCAGTCAAGCCAAACTTCTTTTTCCCTGAAGGTAATACACTCTGTTGATATTCCTTAGATTGTGAACGGAATAATCCTTCTGAAGGAACACTAACGACGCGAAGCTTAACACCATCCTCACGAAGTAACTTCGCTCCTGCTTCAAGTGTAGAAACTTCTGAGCCTGAAGCTAACAGGATAACATCATAATCTTCATCACTACCAGCGACTACATAAGCACCTTTTTGTGCTTGTGAATAATCATTGCCTTC
>CACWNV010000004.1 GCA_902762325.1 uncultured Prevotellaceae bacterium
AAGATTGCTGCATCGTACACTTCAGATATCAAATGGAGGGACTATGCTGGCGCGCCAAACGTCGTTAACATTTCTTAGTCCTTTTATCACCACACAGAGCAAGTTTTTGTCAATATATTTAACCTTAAAAACGGATGTCAATCACCAATGAAAATCCCTATTTTGCTGACTTCACACGCTTACGGGTTCTAAGGGTTCCAAGGCTGTCTTTATACTTCTCGATAACGATTCCCCGATTCAGATTGTCTGACGAGAGACGTCTGCCAGACAGGTCGTAGAGTGCAGACGGAGCGTCTTGTACATCGGCAGTTGTGATTCCATCCGGCAGGTTCTCTGTGAACTGCCAAGCATCGAAATAGGCATTCTGTGATTTGGTGAAGACGAAATAGATGTTGCGTACACCCTTGAATTTTGCGATGTCCAGATCTACGGTGTAGTCTTCATAGCCCGTTGATGAGAAGTCGATGGTTGCCGAAGGAGTAGCATTGCGGCTGTTGACACGTATTTCAAAGGTGCCCGTTCCTCTGGCACGCAGCATGAAGGAGCGTGCTCCATTGGTTCCGAAGTCAACATTGCGTACCATGATCCATGCTCCGGCATTCATCCTGACCTGCTGGTTCTCAGAAGCATCGTTCCCCAGTGTGCTGACGGTTGTATTCTTCTTGATATTTGAGAAGTGCTCATAACTGACGCCGCCAGCTGTAGCGATGGTCTCTGCCTGCTGTAATTTGTAGGGGTTGAGCTTGGCGATGGCAGATACACCGCTGTTCGTCATTGTCACCTTACCGATGGTCTGCTTATCCTCGTTCACCGATGCCTTGTTGACACCTATCGAACGGAATCCCGATGCCCCGGTCTTCATCTTCTGTTCGAGCACCATCGAATGATAGAACAAGTAGTATTCACCATTGAACTTCTGCAGGTGAGTGTGGTTGTTGCCATAGCCGAAGCCAAAAGTGCCCGGGTTGGCAACATATTCCCCTTTATACTGCCATGAGTCGGGGTCTAAAGGATTGTCGGACACCATATAGCACATGCTGCATGTTGACGGTGCGGGGGCAGAGCCACGCTTGGCATATTGGTTCCAGTCGTTACGGTCAGACCATGACGTGTTATAGGTATAGACATATTTGCCGCTCATCATGTTCAGTTCACTTGCCTCGAAGAGATAGGGGGCAGGGAGGCTTACTGCCTTTCCGTCAAGTGCCAGCATGCTGCTTTTGAGCTTGGCGATACGTGAGTTGCCCGGCATCAGCTTTGTCCCCTGGCTGTTAGGATCACCGCCACCAAACGCAATCCATCCCGTTCCTTCGTCATCAATCAGCACACCAGGGTCAAAGATCCAGTTACACGGTTTGACGCCAGGAGTGTCTCCGTCGATGAACGGTTTGCTAAAAGGAGACTTCCAGGGACCGGTAGGAGAAGAAGCCGTGATGACGCCGATGCTTCCACCGCTATTCGCAAAATACAGGAAGAACTCTTTCTTTCCATCAGCTGTCTCCCTCCACGTCACCGACGGAGCCCATGAAGCCGCGAAACGCCATCCCCACGATGAGCAAAGCTTCGCCACATCAATGGTGCCATGAAACGTCCAGTTCACCATGTCATCGGTCGAGAAGATGACGAGAGACTTGATAGCCCCATAGTTGTTTTCACCCTTTTTCCCGTTTGCGATGAACTGCTGATGGTCGTTTGTCCCGTACACATAGAGCCGCCCGTCGTACACGAGAGCAGTAGGGTCGGCACAGAACACACAAGGACTGATAGGATTGCCATAGCCAGCATCCTTATAACCTGTCGCAAGGTCTTGGGCGGTTATCTGAAGACAAAGAGTTGTCAATACAGTAAGTAGGATTTTTTTCTTGTTCATAGACGTATCTTTTCTTTTATGCCGGCAAAGTTACAACAATATTCCCGATTAACACTCTTTGTATGTTTCACATAATTTACGAGGTGTTTCTCATTTCAAAAAGTAGAAAAGAAGTTTGTTGAATTGATTTATTTCAATTTATGTGATTCAAAAAAGTGATTATATCTTTGATTATTAGGCTATTTCGTTTTTTTTGTGTAGATTTGCAGAAAATTACAAGAATATGGGATTATTCGGTTTATTCAACAAGAACAAGAAAGAAACCCTGGACAAAGGTCTTGAAAAGACAAAGCAAAGTGTTTTTTCAAAATTGACACGTGCCATAGCGGGTAAGTCAAAAGTGGATGACGAGGTGCTCGACAACCTTGAAGAGGTGTTGATAACCAGTGACGTGGGTGTAGACACGACCTTGAAAATCATCGAGCGCATCGAGGAGCGTGTAGCCCGTGACAAATACGTCTCCACATCAGAGCTGAACAACATCCTTCGTGAAGAGATTGCCTCGCTGTTGTCGGAGAACAATACCGACGACCTTGACAACTGGGATCTGCCCCAAGACCATAAGCCGTACGTCATTCTCATCGTCGGCGTGAATGGAGTAGGAAAGACCACCACCATCGGCAAGCTGGCATATCAGTTCAAGAAAGCCGGTAAGAAAGTATATCTGGGAGCTGCCGACACCTTCCGTGCCGCTGCCGTCGAGCAGATCTGCATCTGGGGCGAACGTGTAGGCGTTCCTGTCATCAAGCAGCAGATGGGTTCCGACCCCGCTTCTGTTGCCTACGACACGCTTTGTTCGGCAAAGGCCAACCAGGCAGATGTCGTTCTGATAGACACAGCCGGTCGTCTGCACAATAAGGTCGGTCTGATGAACGAGCTGAAGAAGATCAAGGATGTCATGAAGAAAGTGCTGCCCGAAGCACCCGATGAGGTGATGCTGGTATTAGACGGCAGTACCGGACAGAACGCCTTTGAACAGGCAAAGCAATTTGCGGCGGTGACACAAATCACTTCCCTTGCCATCACCAAGCTGGACGGTACGGCTAAAGGCGGCGTGGTGATTGGTATCAGCGACCAGCTGAAAGTACCGGTGAAGTATATCGGTCTTGGTGAAGGTATGGAGGACTTACAGTTGTTTAACAAACGCCAGTTTGTGGACTCTCTCTTTAACGAATGAAAAAGAACCAGATAGACATCATCACGTTAGGTTGCTCAAAGAACCTTGTTGACAGTGAACTGCTGATGAAGCAGTTCGAGGCCAACGGCTTCCATTGTACTCATGATGCCAAGAACCCGCAAGGAGAGATTGCCGTCATCAATACGTGCGGCTTCATCGGAGACGCAAAGGAGGAAAGCATCAATACGATTCTTGAGTTTGCCCAGGCGAAGGAAGAGGGTAGGCTGAACAAGCTCTACGTGATGGGGTGTCTGTCACAACGCTATCAGAAAGAACTGGAGGAGGAGATTCCGCAGGTGGATAAGTTCTACGGGAAATTCAACTACAAGGAGCTTCTCAAGGAACTGGGTAAATCGGAGATTCCCGAATGCAATGGCATGCGACACATTACGACTCCTCATCATTATGCCTACCTGAAGATCAGTGAAGGATGTGACCGCCATTGTGCCTATTGCGCCATCCCCATCATCACCGGCAAGCATGTCAGTCGTCCCAAGGAAGAAATACTGGATGAGGTGAGGCAGCTTGTCAGGGATGGAGTGAAGGAGTTTCAGGTGATAGCACAGGAACTCACCTATTATGGCGTAGATATAGACGGCAAGCGTCACATAGCAGACCTGATACGGGATATGGCAGACATCAAGGGAGTGGAATGGATTCGCCTGCACTATGCCTATCCCAATCAGTTCCCGATGGAACTCTTAGACGTGATGCGGGAGAAAGACAATGTGTGTAACTATCTTGACATTGCCCTCCAGCATATTTCCGACAAGATGCTTCAGAGCATGCACCGCCATGTCACCAAACAGGAGACGATGGAGCTGATAACCAAGATCAGGGAAGAGGTACCGGGAATACATCTCCGCACCACGCTTATGGTCGGTTTCCCGGGGGAGACAGAGGAAGACTTCCAGGAACTGATGGAATTCACCCGTTGGGCACGCTTTGAAAGGATGGGGGCTTTCGCCTACTCAGAAGAAGACGGCACATACAGTGCCATACACTATAAGGATGACATTCCGGAGGAAGTGAAGCAACAACGGCTGAGCGAGCTGATGGCTTTACAACAGGAAATCAGTGCGGAAATCGAATCCGCCAAGATTGGCCAGACGATGAAGGTCGTCATCGACCGGAAGGAAGGTGAGTATTACATCGGTCGTAGTGAATTCTGCTCCCCGGAAGTAGACCCGGAAGTGCTTGTCAATGCTAACGAGAAAAGATTGCGAATCGGTTCTTTCCATCAGGTGAGAATAACCGATGCTACAGAGTTTGATTTATATGCTGAAGTAATATGAATAATAAAGAACTTATTACAGAACTGGCTCAACGAAGCGGACACACGCAGGATGAAACCCAGAAGATGGTGAACACCGTCATCGATGCGATGGGGAAATGCTTTGAAGTCAACGAGCCTGTTTCTATTGCGGGATTTGGTACCTTCGACGTGAAGAAGCGACTGGAGCGTATCCTCGTGAATCCCGGAACAGGACAAAGAATGCTCGTCCCGCCGAAGCTGGTGTTGAATTTCAAGCCTGCTTCATCAATTAAGGAACGATTAAAGAGTGGAGGACAGGCTGATGAGTAAGATTACGGACTTGGCCAGTCTGCTGGCTGAAAAACATGGCATCTCGCATAAGGAGGCGGAGATGTTCGTATCACTGTTGTTTGATATTGCTAAAGGGGCATTGCATGCTCAGAAACAGGTGAAAATCAAAGGACTGGGTACCTTTAAGCTGACGAGTGTCAGTTCAAGGGAGAGTATAGACGTAAATACAGGTCAACGTATCCTGATAGAGGGGAGAGACAAGGTGTCATTCACTCCGGATGCGGCGATGAAGAATTTGGTCAATCGTCCCTTTGCTCAGTTTGAGACGGTGATTCTGAAGGATGACGTGGACTTCACCGATATCGACAAGAAATATGACGAGAAGGTTGAAGAGGAAGCGTTACCTACGGAGGAGTCCGTAGTAGAGGAACCTATTGTGGAGGAACCTGTAGTAGAAGAACCTATTGTAGAAGAGCCTGCACAAGAGGAAACTATTGTAGAGGATCCCGTTGTAGAGAAGCCTGCACAAGAGGAGCCCATTGTTGAGGAACCTCCCGTGGCTCCCATGCAAGCGGCCTTCGTGGACGTAGAGAACAACACACAAGAAGATAATGTAATAAACGAAGAATCAGAAGATTACGAAGACGAAATGGAAAGAAAGAGATCTGAAGAACTGGCTAAGAAACTAAGCCGGAGTAATAGTATAATCATAGGTCTGGCTGTTGCCTTAGTCCTTTTGTTAGCATACGGCTTATACAGCATCAATAGTCTGAATAAGAAGATGGATGACCGTGACAGTAAAATCAATCAGCTTACTGAAGAGGTGACGAAGAGTAAGAAGAATGAGCAAGTAGCAAAGGATGCGCTGACAAAGCAGATTATGCTGTTTAATAACGATGAGAGGGTTCGCCGCGGCAACTTGAAGATTGTCGGTATAGAAAAAACCGTTACCGCTGTAGCAGGTCAGACACTCAAGTCAATCAGCAGAGACAATCTTGGTCCTAACATGGAAATGTACCTCGAAGCTGTTAACCCCGGCGTGAGGATGGTACTTATCGGACAGGAAATACAGATTCCGAAGCTGGAACCGAAAAACGCAGACTAAGAGAACAGATACGTTCCAATAGTCTTGGCAATCCATATCAGTACACTTACCATAAGGATGATTCCTATCGTAAGGGCAACAATGACAAGAAGTGAATAAAGGGCTTTCCGGTTCACTTCTTGTATTATTTTCTGGTCTTGATTGACAAAGCCTTCAATCAATGCCATGTTCTTTGAGTTGGCTTTATGGAAGAAGTCAATAACGTCACCCACAAAGAAAGGCAGCATGCCCAGGAAAATATCACGGAGAGTGTTACATAGAATGGCTAAGGTCAGGGGGATAGAATGAAGCTTGAACAGACTGATGTAGATATGCACAAGACAAAAGACACCGGAAACAGCATCACCGACACCACCGGGTACAAGTCCGGCTACTCCGTCTAAATAATAGCGGTCGAGATACCTTGTAATATCTTGCATTACAAGATAGAGCTTTGAGTTTTTCAGCTTTTCCTTCTTGTCCATATATCCCAAGACAAATAAATATCAACCAAAGACCTTGAATTCGTAGCCTTGTTCTTTCAGCCAGCGAATCGCTTCGGGAAGAGCAAAGTGCAACTTAGCTATACTCTTCAGAGAGTCATGAAAAGTAATGATGGAACCATTACGGGTATAACGCTTGACATTCTCAAGTACATCTTCTGCCGTCATCCACTTGGAATAATCGCGGGTGACAACATCCCACATGACAATGTCGAATCCCTTGTTAAGCCAGTAATACTCACTGGCACGCATTACACCGTGAGGCGGTCGGAACAAATGAGAATGAATGTGCTCGTTTGCCTTGTAGGTGTTGATGATATAAGTAAGTGTCCAGTGCTTAAAGGCACCCAGATGATTGAATGTATGATTGCCGACCTGATGTCCGGCATCTACAATCATCTGATATAATTCAGGATGCTTCACCACATTCTCACCGACCATGAAGAACGTCGCCTTAACATCATATTCGGCAAGAGTCTTCAAGATAAAGGGAGTCGACTCTGGGATAGGACCATCGTCGAACGTCAGATAAACTGAGTGTTCGTCGATGTCCATTCTCCAGATCGCCTTAGGATAAAGCCAACGCAACCATTTTGAAGGTTGTTCTATGAGCATCCCTTAATTCTTTCTTATTGTGGCAGATAGCCTCCCTTACCAGTGTAACGATCGAAATATCCAGCAAGCTGATTCGAGAGCTTCTCATTTAACTTCTTGTCGACGGTCTCGCTAATCTTCATCAGACGCTGTAACACATACAGCTGTGTAATACATTCATTCTGAGATTGTGAGAACCTGTTTCCATCAAGAGTCAGATACCAGTCAAGGTATTGTCCGGAGGTCTTCCATAAGTCGTTGATAATCTCCTCTGCCTTAGCCTTCTGACCCAGGAGTGCATAAGCCTGTGCCATATCCAGGCTACCGCTTCTGAAGTTGTGAGGTACATTATAGGCAGGGATTTCCTTTTCAATCTTCTGAAGCACCTTTAATGCAGAGTCATTCTTGTGCTCAGAAATCAACTGGATGGCAAGATTAGACATCAGGTTGCGGTGTGTGTAACACATACGCATGACCGTCTCGTCGATGTAAAGTCCCTTGGCAGAGAGTCCACCGAACTTGTATCGGTTCATGATGTTATTATAGGTCTTTTCCGTATCAAAGTTCTTAACACCAGGCTTGTTGGTGGTAAACGGAGAGATACGATTAGCCAGACCTTCCTGAATGAAGTTGTCACCAAGGTTCATGTAATTCTCGGCGCCAACAGTCATTGCCACATAAATAGGACGTGTCCAGTTACATTGAGAAATCATCTCAAGCATCATCAAATCACCTTTGTAAAGTGCACGTTTGCCAGCAAGAGATATCACCATCCTATCAGGAATAGTGTCACTCGCCATCATCATTCCACTCTTACGGACAGCCTCCTTATCAATGGTCATGTAAACGGTATCTGTCGGGATGAAATGCTGGTCGGGATCCTTTGAACGTACCCAGTACTTCAAGATGTTCTTCAGTTCAAATGGCTCATCACCGAACTGAGCTTTTGCTTCATCAGGATGCTCCTGATAGAATTTCAGCAGTTCGTTCTCTGCCTGTGGCTGAATCTCAACATATTCATTCGTGCCAGAGCAGAAATCAAGACGCGGCCAGGTGATTGGAACCGAAGGAGACTTATAGGCAGGACGGAGCATCTGGTCGATGTACCAGTCGGTCTGCAGATAACTCAGGTTACAAACTCGAGCATCGGGTCGCACACCTTCAACATCCTGATTGTACCACAATGGGAATGTATCATTATCACCATTGGTGAAAATAATCGGATAGCCTTCATCCTGAAGCGTCATCAGATAGTTCTGACCGAAGTCGCGACAAGTGTAACGGCCAGAACGGTCGTGATCATCCCAAGTCTGCGAAGCCATCTGGATGGGCACCAATAACGTGATTACGGCTACGACAGAAGCAATAATGACTCCGTCGAGCTTCAGATATTTCTTCAAGATGTCGATGATAGCAGCCACGCCAATACCGCACCAGATAGCGTATGCGTAGAACGAACCGGCATAAGCATAGTCACGTTCACGAGGCTGAACAGGAGTCTGGTTCAAGTAAATGACAATGGCAAGACCTGTCATGAAGAACAAGAAGAACACCACCCAGAACTGACGTATTCCACGACGACCTCTCCAAGCCTGCCAGAACAATCCGATGATACCTAACAATAAGGGCAGGCAATAGAATACATTATGTCCCTTGTTATTCTTCAGCTCATCGGGAAGCTTGCTCTGGTCACCCAGACGAGCATTATCAAGGAATGGAATACCAGTCAGCCAGTTACCATGTTCCAGTTCGCCATTGCCCTGAATGTCATTCTGACGTCCTGCAAAGTTCCACATGAAATATCTCCAGTACATGAAGTTGCACTGATAGGAGAGGAAGAAGCGGATGTTATCAATCTGCGACGGCATCTTCACCATGACATTCTCTCCGCATCGGTCATAGGGAACCTCCGTACCATCAACGCCGCCCATCCATTCTTCGTACGACTGAGCATGTGCAGCATCATACATACGCGGGAAGATCATGTTCTGAGCGTACTCATACCTGTTCTTGTGACTTACGATAAAGTATGAATCCTTCTCGTCTTTCGATGCTTTCTCCTTGCGTTGCCAGATGGGAGCACCTTCGGTCATGCGAGGCTTACAGATGTTACCATCTACATCAAGCTTGACCTGAGAAGTATAAGCCTGTCCATAGAGCAACGGACGGTCGCCATACTGATCACGACTCAGATAACCTCCCAATGTAAAGATGTCCTCTGGAGAGTTCTGGTCCATCGGGGTGTTTGCAGAAGAACGGATAACAATCAGGGCATAGCTTGAATAACCAATCATCAGCATCAACAGGCAAAGCAACATCGTATTCTTGACACGGGCACTGACAAGAGGAACTTGTGTCTTCTCTGTCTTCACCCTACGGTTAAGAACAAACCACAGGATAATGAGGGCAACAACACCTATAGCCACGGAAGACCAGCCGTATCCATAGAAAGGAATACCTAATAATGCAACACTCAATAAGAATGATATGTTCTGACGAGTGAAGTTCCGGTCAACATACGTCTCATAAATGCTCCATACAACCGTTGCGACAAGCAGGAAGATATAGATGATTACTCCTGTATTGAAGGAACAACCTAAGATGTTTACAAACAACAACTCAAACCAACCTCCAACCGTGATGATGCCTGGAACGACGCCATAGAGCACACAGGCAACGATAAAGAAAGAGATGACCAGTGCAACGAGTGAACCCTTGGTCTCTATATTCGGATACTTCCGGTAGCAATACACCAATACGATGGCAGGTATGCACAGCAAGTTCAAGAGGTGTACGCCGATACTGAGTCCCGTTATGTATGCTATAAGAACCAGCCATCTGTCAGAATGAGGCTCATCAGCATGATCCTCCCATTTAAGAATCAACCAGAACACAATAGCAGTAAACGCCGATGAATAGGCATAGACTTCACCTTCAACGGCAGAGAACCAGAAAGTATCACTAAACGTATAGATCAAAGCACCGACCAAGCCACTTGCTTCAATGGCAATCAGCTTGGAAGTGGTCAGCTCACTCCAGTCTTTAAGAATCAGTTTGCGTGTCAGATGGGTGATTGACCAGAAGAGGAACAGAATGGTTGTCGCAGAAAGCAAGGCACTCATCATGTTCACCATCATGGCAACATGTGAAGGATCACTTGCAAACTGGGAAAACAGATTGGCTGTAAGCATGAAAAACGGTGCACCTGGCGGGTGTCCGATCTGTAATTTATAACCAGTGTCTATAAATTCCGGGCAATCCCAGAATGAAGCTGTCGGCTCAACGGTAGAACAATACACGAATGCTGCGATAAGGAAAGCAATCCATCCGAGCACATTGTCCACTAATCTGTACTGTTTCATCTATTATACTTATATATTTATTATTCTAAATAACAACTTGCAAAGTTAGTAAAAAGAAAAGAGAAGAGATTGGATAAATATGTTAAATTATCATATTCACGCCATATAGCCATAGTAAATAGCGCAGGAATTTGCCAATCGTAATACTGACAAATGAAATCAATACGTTTGCACGCATTAATCCTAACAAGATTGTAATGGCACTCCCGATAATAGGAAGGAAGGCAAAGAAGCCCATCCATGCTCCCCGTCCAGCCATAAACCGTTCAGCCTTATCGAGACTCTCCTGCTTCACATGCAGGTATTTCTCTATCCACTCTGGGCGTCCCATTCTACCTACGCAATAGTTGAACATTCCTCCTAAGACATTTCCTGCTGTTCCATAGATTATTAATGGCTGCATTTCAAGCCCGGCAGCAGACAGACCAGCCATGATGGCTTCACTACTGAACGGGAAGAAACTACCGGCGATGAATGCTGACAAGAACATTCCCCAGTAGCCATATTGCATCAGAATATCATAGAGGGCATCCATATATTATAAAATGTAAGCAGGACAGTGATAAGTAATATCAAATGAAATGAGAAATTAGTAAACTTCGTCTGCGTAAGTGCGATGAAATGTCCTATCAGCGGAGCCGTGTTTACGATCAACATACCCGTCAGGCAATTATAATGCTGGGGTTGTAAAACAAGAAAAACTATACAACAGATGCCGATGGTGATAAACACCTCAAAAAACATACGTGTACGTATCTTGTCATAATAACTGTTACGAATAAAATGAATCATCCCCACTATAAAGAGGAAAATGACCCACGCTAACGTAATCAGCTGATGCTGGGTGAGCAGTTGGAAACCTCCCAAGGGAGCAAACTCACCCAAAGAACGGAAATGACGAATGACCGTTGAATAGTCTTTGGTATATAGGAAATACCCGCATATCAGCCAATATGGAATCATCAGTCCTAAAATCGAAGCCACAAATCCCCTGAGACTGAATGACTTGATGTTAATGATGATGAGCAGCCAAAGGATAGGAACAAAATATAGTATCTGAACAAACACGACACTTGCCATGCCAAGAGAAAAGAAGGCATAGAATATCCAGCCTGTGGCAGATGTGTTCAGATATGACTTGAATGTTGAGAGATAAAAGCCAATCAGGCAAAGTTGTACTATCGCCGTTTTCATGGAAGGCAAGAGGAAGATTGCCATTACAGACAAAAACAGAAATGAGCAGGAAACCATCCGGCTATACACCCTGATGAGTGCATTAATGTTATTCAATGCAGCCATGAGTAGGGTAGAGGCAGATAAACAAGCAAGCTGCATCCATAATTGTTTCTCAGCTACCCCATAAGCCAGGCAAGTTAGCACTCCGTATATTGCTGCTAACGGAAGTGCTAACCTACTTTCTGCTATTTTATTTTGTCTTCTTTTCCTCGCCATTATAGATCGGCACCTATATCGCTACGGAAATATTTATCTGTGAACTGTATCTTCTGAGCCTCGGCAAAACTCTTCTGCAATGCTTCTTCCTTGTTCTTTCCATAAGAGGAAACGGCAATGACACGTCCGCCATTCGTAACGACATTGCCATCCTTCATGGCTGTTCCGCTATGGAAAACAATACTTCCCTTAACATCTTCTATACCTGTTATAGGAAAGCCTTTCTTATATGCTTGCGGATATCCGCCACTAACAAGCATCACGCATACGGCTGAACGCTCATCAAACTCGATAGAATGTTCATCAAGATTACCTGCGGCTACTCCTTCAAAGAGATCAACGATGTCACTCTTCAGACGCAACATCACACTCTCTGTCTCCGGGTCACCCATTCTGCAATTGTATTCTATCACCATAGGATCACCATTGACATTGATTAGCCCGAAGAAGATGAACCCCTTATAGTCAATCCCTTCTTCTGCCAGCCCGTCAACAGTAGGACGAATGATACGCTCCTCAACTTTACCCATCCACTCCTTCGTAGCAAAAGGAACGGGAGTAACCGAACCCATACCACCTGTATTCAGTCCTGTATCGCCTTCACCAATACGCTTATAGTCCTTTGCTTCTGGCAGAATCTTGTAGTTCTTACCATCGGTCAACACAAACACAGAACACTCGATGCCACTCAAGAACTCTTCTATCACAACTTGTGATGAAGCGGTTCCGAACATTCCGCCAAGCATCTCCTTCAATTCCTTTTCTGCTTCATCTAATGTCGGAAGAATCAGAACTCCTTTTCCTGCACATAATCCATCAGCCTTCAATACGTATGGGGGATTCATCTTTCTTAAAAAGGCAATAGCCTCATCAAGGGTATCGTTGTTGAAAGTCTGGTAGCGTGCAGTCGGTATATGATGACGTTGCATGAAGCCTTTGGCAAAGTCTTTGCTTCCTTCCAACACGGCACCAGCTTTTGAAGGTCCAATGACAGCAATGTTTTTGGTGTTGTCATCATTCTTGAATTCATCATAGATACCTTTCACTAAGGGATCTTCAGGACCGACAACCACCATGCTCACATTGTTCTCCAGACAAAAAGACTTCAAAGACTCAAAGTCGTCAGCCTTAATGTTAATATTCTCACTTTGTCCACCTGATGGAAGGGGAATACCTGCTGTGCCAGCATTACCTGGTGCTACATATAAATGATCAACCCGACTGCTTTGAGCAATCTTCCATGCTAATGCGTGTTCACGACCACCACTACCTAATAATAATATGTTCATATCTATCTGTTTGTTATGTCCATTAAATATTCTATTGTAACCATTTCGTGATTGAACGGATAATATCATCCTGCTGTTCTTTTGGGAAAGAGCCAATGCGTGTACGATGGCTCCCCTTCGGAAGAGTATAGACTTTGATGTTCTTTTTCTTTCTTAAAAACTTGATGTCTCCAACTCCAGAGGCTCCCCAAGGATCGATTCCACCATAGATATAGATAATTCCCGGATCATTCTTCTTCAAGAATCTCTTGGTTTTCCGATACAGTGTCTTATCGAATTTTAGATGGCTGAATTCAGCAGGAAGCATCACACGATGCATATAATCCTTTGATTTCTTCAGGGCAAGATATTTACGGAATGGTTTAATGTCATAGCCATAATAGCCCAATTCACGGACGGCCTGGACATTAAAGGGCAGGAAAACCGATTGTTCTGAAAAATAGTTCGGTTCACTATACGTGATAAGGCTATTTAATAGAACAGAATCAGCCGACGTTACTTCCGGTACCAGGTCAATAGGAGTTCCCCATTGCCAAATGGCAAAGGGATATTCTAAGACGCAATAATCGAAGATCTCTCCTATAGGGACACGGAATGTGTACTCTTTCTTATCGCAATATTCACGAAACAAAGGAACCAAAGAGTCTCGTCGCTTAAGAACCTCTGTCTGGAAATCCAATAAATGCCTGCGTTCTGATGGAGTGCCGACCTTTTTCCCTAAGAACGGCTCGTGTCTCCCATCTTCCAATGCCTTGTTGAGAGGAGCAACATAAGGGACAGATACATCAACGTCATTCGGGAAGAAGGCACGATAGAACATTGTCGTCTGTCCTCCCTTACTAATTCCGGTGGAAATCCATTTGTCATGATAAACGGTACGGAAAAGCTGATTGACATGATGTAAGTCGTAAAGGGAATTCTCTACCGTCAGATAATCCCAGTTACAGGGTTGCGGAACCGATTTGGCAAAATAACGGTATTCAACAACTATCACATTGGCGTTAAACAGCTTTGACAATTCATCCTGATAATCTTTTCGCAGGGCATAATCAGCAAAATAACCTTCTGTGACCATGATGGTCGGACGGTCAAATCCCACATGGCATAGGATAAGACGTTGCTTAAACGAACCCGTGTCAGGATTCTTCGGATCAATGTCCTGTGATATGTATATTACATATTTCTCCTTATAAAGGTCACTTTCAAGTTGTTCCACACCACTGATTGCAGGCATTTTCAGCAACAACTCATGTAAATGACTGTCAGCCCAAATGCTATTTGCAACGAATAGCAGGGATAAAATGTGTGTGCACAAGAGAAATCTGTAATACCTCTTCATATCAAACTATTTCAAATAATCGTCAAAGTACTGGCTTATACGTTCGTGTAAATGAGTAGACTGATGTCCTCTCATGTTATGTCCTTCACCTGGATAAATGTACAAATCAGGTTGCGTACCATTCAGATTACACTGATATATGAACGAAAGGCAATGTTGAGGTACAACGGTATTGTCGTTATATCCCGAAATAATCTGTAATTTACCCTTTAAATTCTTTGCCATAGAAAGCAGGGATGTCTTAGCATATCCATCCGGATTTTGCTGAGGAGTATCCATATATCGCTCTCCATACATCACTTCGTACCATTTCCAGTCTATGACAGGACCGCCGGCAACGCCGACTTTGAAGATGTCAGGATAATTCGTCATGAGGGATATAGTCATAAAACCGCCGAAGCTCCATCCATGAACGCCTATACGATTGGCATCGACATAGGGCAGGGACTTTAAGAATTCAACGCCTTTAATCTGGTCTTGCATCTCTATCTGCCCTAACTGACGGAAAGTTGCCTGTTCAAAATCACGTCCGCGATTCTCACTTCCACGGTTGTCGAGTATGAACATCAAATATCCTTTTTGAGCCATATACGTTTCCCAGCCACGTGAACAATAATTCCATCGTGCATCGACGTTATGTGCATGAGGACCGCCATAAACATAGATAATCGTTGGATACTTCTTGTTCGGATCAAAATCTACAGGCTTGACCATTCTATAGAACAAATCCGTTTCACCGTCAGCTGCCTTAATGCAGCCACTCGAATACTCAGGCTTTTTGTATTCTTTCCAAGGATCATCCGCCTCGAAGAGCTGTTTTGATGCTTTGTTCTTTGTTTTTACAACAGCTATCATCCGAGGAACATCTGGCTCTGACCATGAATCTTTCATCCACTGGCCACTTGAAGACAATTCGGCATAATGATAGCCTTTGCCATTATCTAACAAGGTGCGCTTGCCGTTTTTAAGACTGACCGCATAAGTGTTACGCTGGATGGGACTCTTTTCGTTGGATGAGATAATAACCGACTTATCTGCCGTGTTAAATCCAAGCAATTCCATCACCACCCACGGGCCACTTGTGAGTTGTCTGATAATTCTACCGTCGTCAGCACTACACAAATAAAGATGATTGTAACCATCCTTCTGGCTTTGCATGATGTATTGAGAATCATTCCAGGGCAGGAAAACAATAGGGTGGAGCGGTTCCACATACTTTGTGGACGTTTCACGATAGAGTTCCTTTAACCGCTCACCTGTTTGGGCATCATAGCTGACAAGACGACAATCATTCTGGTCGCGATTCAGCTCAAGCATATAGATGATTCTTGAATCAGGGCTCCAGGTGATATTGGTAAAATAACAGGTCTCGTTGACGTTGTTACTTTCGTTTGTCACCGCTTTATATCCATCGGTCTTTGGAGTATTCAAATAGATAGTCTTGTCAGTCAACTGATTGTAAACTCCGACGGTTACTATATGAGAAGTCTCTCCAGCCATCGGATATTTATCCGGTTCGTATGTGGCAATGTTAGAAGCACCTTTTTCAGGCAAGAACGTGATATTGACTTGCGGGTAATCGGTCACCATGCTCTGATCCATCCGATAAAAGGCAAGGAGCGTTCCATCGGGACTCCAGAAAGTACCCTTTTCAATCCCAAATTCGTTACGGTGAACACTCTGACCATAAACAATTTCACGTGATCCGTCTTTTGTCAGCTGCTTTGTCTTGTTATTACTTCCGTCGGATATCCATAATTGATTATCCTTACTACCCACATAAGCGGTGGATTTAGAGGAAGGACTCCAATCGGCACCCATTCTCCCGACACCAGAGGCATCATCTACCCATTCTACTTTATGAGTCTTAAAGTCCAGCAGGAATTGCTTTCCCTGAGTGTCTATCTTCACAATTGACTTTCCCGGATAGGGAAAAGACAAATAGAGAAGCGAACGGACTTTTGACTCTTCCTCGGATAAGTTCATCCAATTGTTAACATCCTCCAACTTGAAAAGAGATGTTTCCTTTCCATTATCCTTATTGACAAGAAAACACTCTTCCACATCAAGTCTGACGAGTTCATCTCCCCACCAGACATGATACTTGTTCTTTGGAACCATGTTCCGGTAATTGTTTCCACCGAAATTGAGATCCTCAAGAGTAAACTGTTTGTCTTGTGCGATGATATTATCTGTTTGAGGTAGTAAAGTAAGCATTGATAAAATTAGTACCAGTCTATTAATCATCATGATTGAATCTCCTGTTATTCTTTTTGAAATCCTTTTTATCACGTCTTCCCTTGTCAAACTTCTTTCCATCTCTGTCAAAGTTTCTCCCGTCTCGTTCAAATCTCTTGCCACCGCGATCAAACTTACGTCCGCCGCGTTCGCCTTGTTCATCATCATGACCGAATAGTTGTTTGCGTCGTTCAAATCTCTTTCCTCTGTCATCGCCACGTCTGTCTCTATTTCCAAAGCGTTCTTCTCTTCTTCGACGCATTTCCTCTCTTTGTTTTGCCTCTTCACGCTGACGCTCTAAAGAATGGAAAGTGAAAGAGCGGATGTCACCCTCTTCATTCTCTTCTTGTTCCTCGAGTCGCTTCTTGAATTCCCTTTCTTTCTTGAAGCGGTGCTTCTCTGCCATTTGTTCCTTTTCTTCTTCAGTTTGCACCGTACCGCCATCCGAACGGAACTCACGCATCTTTCCTGTAAACATA
The DNA here is from genome assembly GCA_902762325.1 of uncultured Prevotellaceae bacterium. Lineage (GTDB taxonomy): Bacteria > Bacteroidota > Bacteroidia > Bacteroidales > Bacteroidaceae > Prevotella. The sequence continues at coordinate 16,934 of CACWNV010000004.1, forward strand.
GAATACTTACGGAATTCACATTCCAGACTACCATTATATACTGGTATCTTAATTGACGGCTTCAAGCCGATCTGTTCGAAACATTCCTCACGATAACTTAATATCCATGCATTGTTTCCCGCAAAAGCATGTTTAAGGCGTTCACCGATCATGCGGTATGTGGCTAACAGATTGGGCGTGGAGATTCTCTCGCCATACGGAGGATTCGTCACCATGATTGCCGGCTTTTCCGGTTGGGTGAAATCCTTAAAGTCTGCCTGCTCCACGGTAATAAAATTAGAGAGACCGGCTGCCTTAACATTCCTTCTTGCTGTATTAACGGCCTTCATGTCTATGTCGGAACCATAGATATGGCAATTAAAGTCACGCTCTTGTGAGTCATCGTTATATACCATGTCAAACAATTCCTGATCGAAGTCGGGCCATCTTTCAAAAGCATACTCCTTACGGAAGATGCCAGGACTCATGTTCTTGGCTATAAGAGCAGCCTCAATTAGTAATGTTCCTGAGCCACACATGGGGTCATAGAAGTCTATATCACCTTTCCATCCGGTCATGAGAATCATACCGGCAGCCAACACTTCATTCAGAGGAGCTTCGACCGATTCCTGGCGATAGCCACGCCGATGAAGACTCTCACCGCTTGAGTCAAGAGAAAGCGTTGCATCAAACTCTGCCACGTGGATGTTCAGGCGAATATCAGGATTCGTGACACTAATATTAGGTCTCTCACCAGTCTTCTCCCTGAACTGGTCGACAATAGCATCCTTTACTTTATAAGTGACGAAACGGGAATTACGGAATTCTTCTGAATAGACGACAGAGTCAACCGAAAACGTCTTTCCTTTTTCAATGTAATTGCTCCAATCAATCTTACGTACTTCATTATACATGTCATCTGCACTATTTGCCTTGAAATGAGCAATAGGTTTTAAGATGCGGATAGCAGTATGCAACTGGAAGTTAGCACGGTACATCATTTCCTTATCACCTGTGAATGAGACCATGCGGCGTCCTATCTGCACATTATTTGCGCCAAGATTCGTTAGTTCCTCTGCCAAGACTGGCTCTAATCCCATAAAGGTCTTGGCAATCAGTTCAAATTCCTGTTCCATTATTGAATTGCTGATCAAAATTATCTATTGGTTCTTTATTATATTTTCTTGTATAAGCTGGCATGTCCTTTGTTACCCATACGTTGGCACCGACGACACAATTGCTTCCTATTGTTATACGGCCTAAGATAGTGGCATTTGCATAGACCACCACATTATCCTCAATAATCGGATGGCGGGGTATGCCTTTTATCGGATTACCATTCTCATCTAACGGGAAGCTCTTGGCACCCAGTGTCACACCTTGGTATAATTTCACATTATTGCCAATGATACACGTGGCACCGATAACTACACCAGAGCCGTGGTCTATCGTGAAATAATTCCCGATTGTAGCTGCCGGGTGAATGTCTATGCCTGTTTCTGAATGTGCCATTTCCGTCATCATTCGAGGGATAAGCGGCACATTAAGTATCACTAACTCATGGGCTATGCGATAGTTCGTTAAAGCCTTGATAACAGGATAGCATGATATGATTTCCGCGGAGCTCTCTGCTGCCGGGTCGCCGTTATATGCGGCCTGCACATCTGTAGCAAGAACTCTTCGTATATCGGGTAGTTTTGCTATCAACTTAGTCGCGGTTATCTCTGCTTGTTTCCTTAGCGTAGAAAGCGTTTCAAACGAATCCTCATCACAAGTAATACAAAAGCACAGACCAGCTAATATCTGATCAGACAACAACTTGTGCAATCGTTCTAAGTTTACACCTATATGATAACGAATGGTTTTGATGTCAATGGATGATTTACCATAGTAGCCAGGAAAAAGAATGGCACGTGATAATTCAATAATCTCCTCAAGCGCCTTGCCTGAAGGAAGCGGACTCCCGTCTCTGTGCTGGTGAAACAATCCTTCAAGCGACTTTGGGTCGGATAGTTGTTCCACCGTTGATGAAAGTACATGAGCAAAGTTCTGATCACTCATACGTTTGTGGATGTATCAAAAAAAATGAATGACTAAGCATAAACGCATTGTCACAAATATTTGACAAAGGTACTTGAAAAAACTGATTCATGCAAGAGAAAGTGAGATAATTTTTACTTTCAGATAGATTTATGCCTGTTTTTCGCCTCGTAAACGATACGTTTAGACGACGTAAACGATACATTTAGACTTCAAAAACGATATGTTTATGAATTCCAAGTCTACAGACGGTCAGATTTTGTTGAACTCACATAAAATAAAGCATAATATCTACGTAAGAAAACAAAAAACTGCAAAATAGTTTTCATGTATCATTATTAATATGTAACTTTGCACAATATTTAATAGTATCTATAATGAAATTTGCAATAATTGCAGCTGGTGAGGGCTCTCGTTTGGCTCAAGAAGGTGTCAATGTTCCCAAACCACTTGTTAAGATAAAGAATGAAGCACTGATCGACAGGCTCATTCGTATTTTCATGATGAATGATGCTGAAGAGATACTTGTAATCTGCAACAATCTCACATCGCTGGTAGCATCTCATTTGGAAGGGATAAAGCAAAATGGATTGAACGGCAAACACGTTCCATTACGATATATTGTTAAGACTACGCCCAGTTCGATGCATAGTTTTTATGAACTAAGCAGCTATCTGGGAAACTCTCCGTTTGTGTTGACAACGGTTGACACCATCTTCCGTGAAGATGAGTTCTCTCAATACATTGCAGCATTCAGACAACTTCCCGGGCATTATCAGGGATTGATGGGAGTGACAGACTTTATTGATGATGAGAAGCCCCTTTATGTTGGAACCGATGAACAGCTCAACATTACGGGTTTCTTTGATAGTAAGCAGGATTGCAACTATATCTCCGGAGGAATATATGGTCTGACTTACCCATCAATAGTAACACTCAAACAATGTATCCAGCGTGGAGAAAGTCGTATGCGTAACTTCCAGCGCGGCTTAATTCGTGACGGCTTGGCATTAAAGGCTTATCCTTTTTCTAAAGTTCTTGATATTGACCATGCCGGAGATATAAAAAAAGCTGAGGACTTTTTAAATGGATAATAGGATAATAGCAATACAACGGGATACTCGGTTTTCTCCTAATTCGGTTTCCAGAGACCGGGAAATCTTGGAGCTGGTTTGTCGGGAGATAGATTCAGAGATTCCTATAATAGACGAATCTCAATTATCCGACTATCTGTCTGCTGATGTCTATATTTCCATGGCACGTTTACCGGAGTCTTTATCAGTATTGAAGAAGCTAAAGGAAGAAGGACGGATAGTCATCAACGATGCACATGCCGTTGATTCATGTACAAGAAGTAAACTCGATACAATCATGACACTCAACAATATCCCTAAGCCTCCGCAAAAAGGGGAGAACGGATATTGGCTGAAAAGGGGAGATGCCGCGGCACAAGAGGAGAATGACGTTGTCTTCTGTCCGGATGAAGAGTCTTTGCAAGACTCCTGCAGGCTTTTTATTCAACGAGGAATATCTGATTACACGATCAGTGCTCATGTCGTCGGGGACGTTGTAAAGTTCTATGGGGTTAGTAACGGGTTCTTCCGATACTTTTATCCCACCGATGACCACCACATGAAATTCAAGCATGAGCTGATAAATGGCAAGGCTCATCACTATGCCTTCGATGTTGACGCCTTAAAAAACGAAACCACCCGCTTGGCAAAGCTAATTGGAATCGATGTCTATGGTGGAGACGTGATCGTTGACAAGAACGGTTTATTTTATATTATTGACTTTAACGACTGGCCGAGCTTCTCTCGTTGTAAGACGGAAGCGGCAAAGGCTATTTCACAACTTATCAAAGAAAGAATCTAAATGGCAAATTATAAAGAATTATTCCAGTCTTCGATGAAGTCGAACGACACAGAAGAATGGATTGACATCTATTTCACACGTCCCATCGGCTTTGTCTTTGCCTTGCTCTGGAACCGCCTGGGAGTTCATCCGAATGTGATAACAGTATTATCCATGTTCCTCGGTGCTGTCGCCGGATATATGTTTTACTTCACCGATCTGCGGCACAATTTGTATGGCGTTCTTCTTCTGATGTTTGCCAACTTTTGTGATAGTACAGATGGACAGATGGCTCGTATGACAGGTAAGAAGACATTGATAGGCAGAATGCTTGACGGTTTTTCTGGCGACATCTGGTTCTTTTGCATCGATTTCGCCATCTGTATGCGATTAATGGACCAGAACATCCCATTGACAGATATTAAATGGGGAATATGGATCTGGTTGTTAGGAGCATTGGCTGGTTTCCTTTGCCACTCTCCACAATCCTCACTTAGTGATTATTACAGACAAATTCACTTGTATTTCCTGAAGGGGAAAGAAGGGAGTGAACTGGACAATTACGAGCAACAACGGAGAATTTACGAACAATATAAAGCATCCGGCAACCTTGTGGGGGAACTCTTCTTCTACAATTATGCGAATTATTGCAAGAGTCAGGAAAAAAGAACGCCTAAATTCCAGCGTTTCTTCTCTCATTGGCTGAAATCCGATTTGTCGAAAGAGAAAAGAGAAAGCATACGCCAGCAGTTTCTTGCTGGTTCACGCCCATTAATGCCTCACACAAACACCCTGACATTCAACACGCGTGCTATTTGTATCTATATCACATGCTTGTTAAACTGCCCCTGGGTATATTTCCTGTTTGAGATTACGATTCTACAATGCCTGTATAAATATATGCATCGCAAACATGAAACGATGAGTGAGATGTTAGACATGCAACTAAGTAAAAACGATAACACATTGTACGATGATTAAAAATATAAAAGGACTGATTTTCGATTATGGCGGTACTCTTGACACAGCTGGGTGTCATTGGGGAAAGATGCTATGGAGAGCATACCAGCGTCAGCATGTACCCGTCACGGAAGAACAATTCCGCGAAGCATACGTATATGCCGAACGTACACTTGGGAGGAATCCAATCATCCAGTCGGGCTATACATTTCACAAGACATTAGAGGTTAAGATCCGCATTGAGATGGAGTATTTATGTACTTCAGGTGCGTGGAATGCCAATGAAAAAGAATTCCATGCCAAGCATGATGCGGTACTTGATGACCTTTACGCCGAAGTTCAGCAAATCACGAAGTATAGTATAAGTGTATTGCAAAAGCTACACGAGCGTTATCCGATGGTTCTTGTCAGCAATTTCTATGGCAATATAAATGAAGTGCTGAAGGAATTTGGCTTTGACGGTTTGTTTGTAGAGGTCATAGAGTCTGCCGTCGTTGGCATACGCAAGCCCAATCCCGAGATATTCACTCTGGGAGTAAATGCACTGGGATTACAACCTTCGGAAACAGTAGTCATCGGTGATAGCTTCTATAAGGACATTGAACCCGCCGTCAAAGCCGGTTGCCATACCGTGTGGTTCAAAGGAGAAGGATGGACCGACGCTAAATATGATGAATCTGTCCCAGATCTAATAATTTCTGATTTGTCACAACTAATTGAAGAATAATTAAATGAGATTGAGAATAATATTGATGTCGGTTCTTTGTGTCTTGGCGGTTACGGTGAAGGCACAATTGCACGGAGTTATCACAGATTCGCAAACTGGGGACACAATCTTATATCCATCTGCTTCATATAAGGGGAATCATGTGGCGGTCAGTGGTAATGCTGAAGGCTATTACTCCATTGCGCGTCATAACGGATGGTATCTTACGTTTAGTGCGGTAGGATATGAGTCAAAGCGTGTCATGATTAAAGAGAGTACGCCAGACAAGCTGAACATTAAACTAAAACCGGATACGAAGCAACTGGATGAGGTCGTCGTTAAACAAAAAAGAGGGAAGTATTCTCGCAAGGATAACCCTGCCGTTGAACTCATGCGAAGAGTTATTGCGGCCAAGAAGCGTACTGACTTGAAGAACCATGACTTCTACCAATTTGACAAATACCAAAAGATAACACTTGCATTAAACGACATCCAGCCGGCAGACTTGGATAGTGGTTTCATCGGTAAACGCCAATGGCTTCTTGATCAAGTGGAGAGCTGCCCGTACAACAACAAGCTGATTCTTCCACTCTCGGTGGATGAGACGGTCATACAACATATCTATCGTAAGGATCCTAAGGACGAAAAGGATATTATTAAAGGACAAAACTCTACAGGTATCAATCACTTCATTCAGACAGGAGATATCCTTAACATAGCCTTAAAAGACATCTTTACCGATGTGGATATATATGATGATCAGATAAGAATGCTGCAATATCCTTTCACAAGTCCTATAGGAAAAGATGCCATTTCGTTCTATCGCTTCTATATCGAAGATACGGTGTATGTCGGGAAAGACAAGTGCTTTCACCTACAGTTCATTCCTAACAACCAACAGGACTTTGGCTTTCGTGGAGAGCTGTACATCTTAACAGATAGCACGCTACATGTAAAACGCTGCAACATGACTCTCCCCAAGAGAAGTGATGTGAACTTTGTTGAGAACCTGCAAGTCAAACAAGAATATGTCCAATTACCTAACGGAGAATGGGCTTTGTCCGTAGATGACATGATTGTCGAGTTGAAGGTGAACAAATTCTTGTCAAAAGCGATTGTCATACGAACGACACGTTTAAGCGAGTATGCATTCGACGAATTGCCTAAGAAACTCTTTAAGGGTAAGGCAAAAGAGAGAAGAGAAGCGGATGCTATGATGCGTGATGAGGCTTTCTGGAATCAATATCGTACGGTAGAACTGACGAAAAGTGAATCTTCGATGGATGCTTTTATCCATCGTATAGAGCAATTGAAAGGTTTCAAGTATGTCCTTTTCGGGATGAAGGCATTGATTGAGAACTTCGTGGAGACAGGCGATCCAAACCATCCCAGTAAGTTTGACATCGGACCTGTAAATACGATGATTACAAAGAACTTCATTGATGGTTTCCGATTGAGAGTCAGCGGTCAGACCACCGCAAACTTTAATAAACACCTCTTTGCTTCCGGATATATTGCCCGTGGATTGAAATCCAATAAGACTTATTATAAAGGAGAACTAACTTATTCGTTCAACAAGAAGGATTATTTGCCTCGTGAGTTCCCCAAACGGACATTGACGTTCACATCTACCTATGATGTCACTTCGCCTTCCGATAAGTTCATGCGTACGGACAAAGATAATGTATTTACTGCATTTAAGTGGGCTAAAGTAAACAAGATGATGTTTTACAACCGACAGCAACTGACATTCGAGCGTGAAGAGGAATGGGGATTCAAGACCACGATGTGGCTGAAGAGAGAAGAGAACGAAGCTTGCGGAAGCCTGTATTTCAGAGGAATAAACGAGCCGGAACCTGTAATACCGGATGATGGGAAAGTCAGCTTACACAATGGTAAGATTAAGACCTCGGAATTACATCTTGAGTTTGAGATAGCTCCCGGACGTACATATATCAACACCAAGCAGCGTCGTATGCCCATCAACCTCGATGCTCCCGTCTTTACTTTCGCTCATACAATGGGATTCAAGGGATTCCTTGGCGGAGAATACAAGTATAATCTTTCGGAAATATCTGTGTTTAAGCGTTTCTGGATGAAATCATGGGGTAAGATTGATGCACATGTGAGAGTCGGTGCGCAATGGAATAAAGTACCTTTCCCGTTGCTCATCATGCCTGCCGCCAACCTCTCATACATCGTTCAGGACGAGACTTTCAATCTTGTTAATAACATGGAGTTCCTCAATGACAGATATGCAAGCCTGATATTCAGCTGGGACCTCAACGGAAAGATTTTCAATCGTATTCCATTGCTGAAGAAATTGAAATGGCGTGAATACATCGGTGTGAATTGCCTGTGGGGAAAACTGACAGACAAGAACAACCCGTTTATTGCATCAAACAGCAATGACAATATTCTTATGGCATTCCCTGACGGCTGTTACGTAATGGATCCTAAACGTCCTTATTGGGAAATGATTGTCGGTATTCATAACATCTTCAAGCTGTTGCATGTTGAATACGTACGACGCATGGCCTACACCAATCTGCCTACAGCCAACAAAGACGGCATACGTATCATGATAAGAATGACATTCTAAACGAACTAAAAACATAAGAGATGAGAAAGATCAAGAACCCATATCTCCACAAGGAGGGATACAACTGCTTTGGATGTTGTCCCGATAATCCCATCGGACTACACATGGAGTTTTTTGAAGATGGTGATGATGTCATATCCTTTTGGCACCCGCAAGAACACTATCAGGGATGGGTCGGCGTGATGCATGGGGGAATAGTTGCTTCTCTTGTTGACGAAACATTCGGATGGGTCGTAACACGAAAGCTACAGACTGCCGGGATGACCTCTAAGCTTGAAATCCGCTACAAGCACCCACTTTCAGTCAATGATTCCCAGTACACCATTCATGCACACATTACGAATCGGAGAGCCCATTTGGTGTTTATGTCCGCCACCATTGAGAATGCAAAGGGGGAGGTCTGTGTGGAAGCTGAATCGGTCTATTATGCCTTTGATGAGGAGAAGGCAAAGGAAATGGGGTTCTCCCATTGTGACGTTGAAAACGAACAACTACTATCCATGTAACATACGATAGTCACCAACATGAAAATATTCTTAGCAGACAGACAGGATATTTCCAGGGCTGGACTCATGTATATCATCAGCCAGATTGATTCTGCCGAATATAAGTATACGGAGGATAAAACGGAACTGATTGAATGTCTTAAAAAAGAACCGAAAAGTGTTGTTATACTCGACTATACCCTGTTCGACATCAACGATGTCTCAGAGTTGTTAGTCTTAAACCAGCGTTTCGGAGAGGTACAATGGCTGCTGTTCAGTGAAGAATTAAGCCTGGATTTTATCCGGCTTTTGATAGGCAGCAGTCAGAAGTTCAGTATATTGCTCAAGGAATCGTCCTTACTGGAAATCAAAGATGCCATCCTATATGTAATGCATGGGCGACGATATATCTGTCAGAGAATGACGGAGATGCTTTTAGTTCAAGAGCAGCGAAGCGAAGAACAGACAAGACTGACTAAAACAGAAATCGAGATACTGAAAGACATAGCTATGGGCATGACGACAAAGGAGATTGCCGAAAAGAGAATCAGTAGTTTCCATACCGTCAACACTCATCGGAAGAATATTTTCAGGAAGCTGGAAGTAAACAATGTCCATGAGGCTACTAAATATGCACTTCGTGCAGGCCTGATTGATTCAGCGGAATACTATATTTAAAACCTAATAACTATCGATGATGAAAAGAAAATCTATTATCTGTCTATTATTGTTCATAATGGTCAGTAACTTATCTGCAAGGGAACGTCAACTCTTTGATTCCAGTTGGCTCTTTTCTCTTGGCAATGATGTAAAAATGTCAACGACCGACTTCGACGATTCACAATGGAGAAAGTTGAACCTGCCTCACGACTGGGCAATTGAAGGCGACTTCTCTGCATCCCATCCTTCGGGAGCGGGTGGGGGAGCACTTCCTGGAGGGATTGGCTGGTACCGTAAGCATTTCTCTGTTACCGATGGCGACACCTTCGACAAATACTATATTGAATTTGACGGTGTATATATGAACTCAACGGTATTTCTTAATGGGCATGAATTAGGTTTCCGTCCCTACGGATACAGCTCTTTTGAATATGACATGACTCCTTACATCAACAAAAATGGCGACAACGTATTGGCGGTAAAGGTCGATAATAGCGACCAGCCTAATTCCCGTTGGTATAGTGGTTGTGGTATCTACCGCCACGTATGGCTGACAAAGACCAAAGCACTTCATGTCGCTCATTGGGGAACTCATGTAGTAACTACGGCGAAGGGTGACGTCACGATTGAAGTGGCGTTGAACAAGACGGTCGCACCCAAAGACATGCCTGTCATCCGACATACTATTCTTGACGCCAATGGCAGAATCGTTGCATCTAAATCCGGGAAAAGCACGACACAAAAGCTGAAGGTGAATCGTCCGACACTATGGTCAGTCAAAACTCCCTATATATATAAGGTAAAGTCAGAACTGATCGTAAACAAAGAAATTGTAGATGAGTATATCACCACAACAGGATTCCGCGATTTCAATTTTGACCCGAATAATGGTTTCTCCCTAAACAGACAATCCATGAAAATCAATGGTGTCTGCGACCATCATGACCTCGGTTGTTTGGGGGCAGCACTTAACGAGGATGCTCTTCATCGCCAGCTTGTCAAGCTGAAGGAGATGGGATGCAATGCCATCCGATGCTCTCATAATCCTCCGGCACCTGAACTCTTAAACATGTGCGACACGATGGGATTTATCGTGATGGATGAATCGTTCGACATGTGGCGTCGCCGAAAGACGAAAAACGACTATGCCCGTTTCTTTGACAAGTGGCATGAGCGCGACTTAGTTGATTTAGTGTTGCGCGACCGCAATCATCCGAGCATCCTTATGTGGTCAATCGGAAACGAGGTACTGGAACAATGGTCATCGGCTGAAGCTGACACGCTCACCCTCGAACAGGCAAATCTGATTCTTAATGCCGGACATGATGCCGCCACGTTAGCAAAAGAAGGGGAGCTGAGTGTGAACTCGCTGCTTACCCGACACCTTGCGGAGATTGTACGGAAATATGATACAACCCGACCGATAACCGCAGGATGCAATGAGCCTAATCCGAATAACCATCTGTTCAAAAGCGGAGCTATTGACATCATTGGTTTCAACTATCATCACGAATGGATAAAGGACGTTCCCAAGAACTTCCCGAACAAGCCTTTCATCATGACGGAGAGCGTCTCGGCTTTGCAGACTCGCGGCTATTATATGATGCCAAGCGACAAGATATATATTGCACCCGACAGATGGGACAGGTCGTTTACCGACCCCTCATTGATGTGTAGTGCCTATGACAACATGCACGCTCCATGGAGCTCTACGCACGAAGAGACTTGGGACGTTGTGAAACACACGCCTTATTGTGGAGGACAATTCATCTGGACAGGCTGGGACTACATCGGCGAGCCAACTCCATACGGTTTCCCTGCCCGTAGCAGTTATTTTGGCATCATCGACTTAGCCGGCTTCGAGAAAGACGCCTATTACATGTATAAGAGCGAATGGACTGATACGGATGTGCTGCATCTTTTCCCACACTGGAACTGGCTGCCAGGGCAGGAAATCGACATGTGGTGTTATTACAACAATGCCGATGAGGTGGAACTCTTCATTAACAATAAGAGTCAGGGCGTCCGCAAGAAAACGGACAGCCATCAGTATCATGTCATGTGGCGCGTTAACTTTGAACCCGGTGAGGTGAAGGTTGTCGCTCGCAAGAACGGGGAGGTAATCCGTAGCAAAGTGATCCACACGGCGGGTACTCCACATCATATCCGTCTCACCTCTGACAGAAAGCAGCTTGTCGCTGACGGACGGAGCATGGCTTTCGTCACCGTGGAAGTGGTAGATAAAGACGGGAATCTCTGTCCAAGAGCCGAAAATCAGATATTCTTTGATGTTGACGGTCCTGCCACCATTGCCGGTGTTGACAATGGAAATCAGACCTCTCTTGAGCGTTTCAAGGATAATAAGCGGAAAGCATTCTTTGGCAAATGTCTTGTCGTCATACAGTCCGGCGAACAGAAAGGCCCCATTCGTCTGACAGCCAAGGGATATGATCTCAAAGAAGCAACAATACAAATTAACAACCGATAATCATATATTTTATGAATATGAAAAGAACATTCCTATGCTTGTCCATTGTGACAGGAAGTATATTGGCTTCTAATGCACAGATTCAGACATCTGCAGGTGTACAATATCTGATGAACACACCTAAGGATATGAGTGGCGACTTTTCTGATTTGTCTCACACTTATTTTCTCGCTGATAGCATTGCCTCATTCGATATCCAGAAAGGGGAGGGCATGGTCAACTGGAAACGATACAGACTCGCCCCGCGTCAGGCTTTTAATCTGAATGGTTACTGGCCCGTGAGAATGCAGATGCTCGATTTCCCGGAAACTCAGTATGACAATGATCCAAACCTGAGAATACGCGTTATGATCATTGATGAACGTACATTGCGCATCACGATGCTGACTACACCAGTTGAGCCGAAGGACAACGATGCAAATGACCTGATGTTCTCACCCGCATTTATCAGCAAGTTGAAAGGGACTATGCCTGTGAATAACAATTCGATATGGAAGGTATCGACATCGGCACAGGGGAACATCGTCTATCAAAGCAGCTGTGGTACGCTGGAGATACAGAAGTATCCCTTCAGGCTTATTCTGAAGGATACAAAGGGGAAAATCCTTACACAGACCCGACACCTTATAGATAACGACTCCACGCAAGTCAAGTTGCTTCCCTTTAATTTCATCAAAAGGGGCAACGATAATTCACGTAGCATCAATCCTGTGTTTTCCCTGGCACCAGGTGAAAGGATTTACGGTTGTGGAGAATCGTTCACCTCTTTGAATAAGGTTGGGCAGAAAGTCCAGATTTTCGTTACCGATCCGCAAGGACCTGAGACCGACGGGATGTATAAACCCGTACCGTTCTTCTTCTCTAATCGTGGTTACGGTATATTCATGCACACCAGTGCTCCTGTTACTTGTGACTTTGGGGCAAGTTATATCGGTGCCGACCGTCTCTTCATGGCAGATGAACAAATGGACTTCTTTGTTTTCTTCGGACAACCGAAAGAGATTCTTAATGCATATACAGAAGTCACTGGAAAAAGTCCGATGCTTCCTTTATGGACCTTCGGCACATGGATGAGTCGTATTACATATTTCTCACAGGAGGAAGGACTGGATGTAGCTAAGAAGCTCCGGGACAATAAGATTCCATCTGATGTCATTCATTTTGACACGGGTTGGTTCGGTGTAGACTGGCAATGCGACTATAAGTTCGCCAAAGACCGTTTTGCTGATCCCGTGGGAATGCTTAAACAGATGAGGAAAGACGGCTTCAGAGCTTGTCTGTGGCAATTACCCTATTTCACACCGAAGAACAGGTATTTCAAGGAACTGGTGGATAATGGGATGGCAATCACCAATGCCGCCGGCTCGCTCCCTTACGAAGATGCCGTGTTAGACTTGTCAAATCCCAATACCGTCAAGTGGTATCAGGATAAGATAACAGGACTGCTGAAACAGGGCGTAAGCGTCATTAAGTGTGATTTCGGTGAGGCTGCCCCTTTAAACGGATTGTATGCCAGCGGAAAGACGGGATTGTATGAGCATAATCTATATCCTTTGAGATACAACAAAGCATTATGGGAAGCTGTTGATCGGAATGCAGGAGATGAGACGGGAGTCATCTGGGCACGCTCAGCATGGGCTGGTTCTCAACGTTACCCCTTGCATTGGGGAGGTGATGCCGCAACCAACAACACTGGAATGATTGGCGACCTGCGTGGTGGTTTGAGCTTTGGATTGAGCGGCTTTTCGTTCTGGAGTCACGACATGGGCGGATTCGTGACAGCCTCTCCGGAAGACATTTATAGAAGATGGCTCCCATTCGGATTCCTGTCAAGTCACACACGTGCACATGGCGCTCCACCGACAGAACCGTGGCTTATCAGTAAGGATTTCACAAAGGCGTTCCGTGAATCGGCTGAGATGAAATACAAATTGATGCCGTATGTCTATGCACAGGCAAAGGACTGTTCCAACCGCGGCTTACCTATGGTTCGTGCATTATTTGTAGAGTTCCCCGATGATCCCGGTGCATGGTTGATTGAGGATGAATATATGTATGGTAGCCAGCTGTTGGTAGCTCCACTCTTGGAGACAGGGAACGAACGCACGTGCTATCTGCCTGAAGGGAAATGGATTGACTATCAGACAGGTGCCGTATATAACAGCGGATGGCAGACGATAAAGGCTGGTAAGATTCCCTGCATCATCTTGGTGCGGGACGGTAGTTTGATTCCTCATGTCCCTCTTGCCCAGTCAACAGATAGGATTAATTGGGATAAAATGGAGTTGAAACCTTATTCGGCAGACGTTAAGAAATGTACCGGATTAGTGTTCAAACCAGGCGATAAAGACGTTCAAATCGTTAACCAGTAACATCCGACCGTTAAATAGTTTTAAAGTTGAGAGCCAATATTCCTAAAGAATTCGTCGCTCTCAACTTTATTTAGTAATTTTGCAGCCAGTTTTGGGGTTCCGTAGCTCAGTCGGATTAGAGCAACAGCCTTCTAAGCTGTGGGTCTTGGGTTCGAATCCCAACGGAATCACGAGCGTAAAACGAGAGTCTTGTCATAAGGCCCTCGTTTTTTTGTCATCCTACACACGAAGTGACACCTAAAGTGGAACATAGAAGGTGATAATAGGAAACGAGTGAAGAATTAATACCTGATCGTTCCATTATAATTAAAAATGGGGTGATTGGTCTTCACTTCCTGACGGTAGAACATGATGGCGCTGTCGTTGCTCTTCGGATGCTGCTGCTGGAGCATTTTAATCATCTCTGCTCCTGCCCAAATGACGGGACCATAGCCGTGAGCCGCCATGACATGTACCGGACGATAAGCATAGAAGGCAGGGTCGAATCCCATTCCTGTTCCTACGCACACACCTTCAACTTGTCCTTTTTCATTCACAGAAGACTCTACAGCATGCCATGCCAGTTGTACTACAGGACCGAAAGAGAGCGGATCAATCCATCCCTTGTTGATGCCATGAGCCAGACAATACGTATAAATGGCTGTAGCGGATGATTCGAGGTAAGTGTCACTATGGTCGAGCAACTGGTGCCAGAAGCCGTCTTTATCCTGTACCTTAGAGAGACCGATGGCATGTTGTTTGAACAGCGATAGGATAGCGTTCCGGCTGGGATGGTTTTCCGGTAACACATCCAAGACCTCACACATAGTCAGAATAGCCCATCCGTTTGCACGTCCCCAATGGAAAGCGGGATGATAATCCATCTCTTCCACCCATCCGTGACGGAACAGTCCCTTTTCAGGTAGGAACATCTTGTCTGCAAAAAGCAGAACTTGTTTAGCTGCTGCATCGTATAGCTTGCCGTCGTTCGTGTATCTGGCATAGTAGGCTATGGCAGGAATACCCATAAACATGTCGTCAAGCCAAACAGTGTTCTTATGCGGACGAAGTCGGGCAAAGGTGCCGTCTTCCAATCTGTATTCTTTATTGAGAATGTATTGGATATAGTTTTGGATGAGTCCGTCGAGTTGTAGCTGCTTGTCGGTCAGCATATACTTAATCATGGAAGCACAGATGGCACCGGAATCGTCCAATGCGTGTGGGTCAATCATCCTTCTGATGTTTCCGTCTATTCCGGTATTCTTTTTATAAATAGCCGTAAATTTTGGTGCGATGTCAGCCAGCAACCGGAATCTTTTCTTGGCATAGTTCAAATAAGCGGCATCCCCAGTAGCCTCGTAGGCAGCCAAGACGGAAGAATAGGTAACGCCCCATTCATAACTTGTCAGGCGGAACCCTCCTTGTTTTAATTGGGTGTTTAGGGAGATATCATTGAGGTCGGTTATTTCTTTCCCCGTTGTTTTGTCAACAAGTTGAGCGGGCGTCTGTTCATCAATATAATGCAACACCCTGTCAATGGTTGATTTGACCTCGTTTACTGATGAAACACCATATTTATATTTATACTCCGGTTTCATCAGATGAAGTGGTGTGTTGTTGTCGTTGACTGCCTGCTGTGCATAAATGCCACCAGACATTAGTACCAATGCTGTTAGAATAATTGCTTTTTTCATCTCTTTATTGTTTTTTTTAAGGTAAGGTCTTTAAGTTTCTTAAAGTCCTTACTTGTTTTTTAAAAACGGATGGATGGTCTTGTCGGGACCCAAGTAGAAACCGGGTTGAGTCGGTTGGTTGTATGCGGTATTCTGAGCAGCAACACTCAACCGATAGGGGATGTCTTCTTCGAGGCAGTTAATCCGATAGTCAGTCGGAATGGCAGACACATAGAGCCTAAGCTCGCTACTTTCCCTGTTGCGAGTGAGAACCTCTTCACGCCAGTCGCCAATAATGTCGGCACAGAGATTCGGGTTGGATTTCGTCCCGTTGTTGAACTGAGTGCCTTCAAAACGACAGACCGTATTCACACCTCCAGTATTCCAGTCGTATTTGCTCACGCTCTCATGATCGAGCATCTCACGTAACAAATCACCGTCCCACCAAACACCAAAATTACAAGGTAAGAAAGAGTGGGAGGGTTGTGCATTCTTAGGTTTGACAACATTTCCCTTTAGGTCACGAATGCCACCGCTCTCGCTGCTCCACATCTCTACTCCCGGATTTGTGGGATCAATATCAGCAGCCATGCATCGCCCAACATCTTCGTTACTCTTGATTTGAAAGATTACTTTTCCTGTTCTGGCATCACGGAAATCACTACCGTCACGACGATTCTCATGGCAATCCCACACCTGCAGGGCTTCGCTTGTCGGGTCAAAGACGGTAAGATGTATGGCATCACCATGCCCGAAGTGTGTGTTATATAATCCCGTCCCGTCATGATCGACAGCCATTGAACCGTATGTTATCTCATCAAAACCGTCGCCATCTACATCCGCGATGCGTAGGTTATGGTTTCCCTGTCCGGCATACTCTTTCCATTGTGGTTCCTTCGTGTCAAAAGTCCATCGGTTTGTCAGCTTCTTTCCATCCCAGTCCCACGCCGCAATAACCGTCCTGGTATAATAACCTCTGCAAAAGATGCCGCTGGCATGAATGCCGTCCAAATAGCCTACGCCAGCCAGATAGCGCTCCGAACGGTTGGCATGATCATCGCCCCAGTCCTTTGTATTCCCACGTTCGGGAATATAGTCAACCGTAGCCATGGCTTTCCCTGTCAATCCATCGAATACAGTAAGGTATTCAGGTCCTTCCATGATTCTGCCTGTCTTGTTGTCACCATGCACTTCGGCATTGAGGAAGCTCCTTCGTCTGTTGTGAATCTCCGTCTGTGTCAGTCCCTCGGGGAGGTTCTTTTCGATTTCTGCCCATTCCCTACGACGTCTTATCGCATCTTCTCGTTCTTCTTTTAGTTTTCTCTGATAAGCCTCTGGGTCAGCTAAAATATCCTTGATACCAAATCGCCAGTCGGCATCAGCATTTCCAAAGATGTTCCCCTGTCCGTCAATCGTTCCGTCAGCCGTCTTCATCATCAGCTCTGCCTTTCCGTCACCGTCAAAGTCATACACCATGAATTGTGTGAAGTGAGCACCCGTCCGAATGTTTTTGCCCAGATTAATACGCCAGAGCCTTGTACCGTCCAGCCTGTAGCAGTCGATGTAGGCATTTCCAGTGAAACCAGCAAACATGTTGTCTTTGGCATTAGACGGTTCCCATTTCAGGAAGATCTCATATTGGCCGTCACCATCCACGTCACCAATGCTGGCATCATTAGCATGATAGTTGTAGCGTGCGCCATCAGGTGAAACACCCTCTTCAGGCTTTTCTATCTTAATGGGAATATATCCATCTGGAGCGTTGGCATTCAATTTATAAGAACCATCTTTACCGCCTCCCTTGACTTCATAGACGGCATCAGTTGAAAGAGGACTTTCGTCGATGAAAAACGTTCCACCCTTGCTTAGCGCCTTTTTATTAATCTTCGTACCGTTGCGGTAAACATTAAATTCTTCTCCAACCTTATCAGATGATAGGGTTCGCCAGCTGATGATCACCTTATTATTATCTTTAATGGCAACGACCCCTCTGTTAAGAGATTCCCTTTTCAGTTGTTGCATATTATACCGTGTTTGTCCATAAGCGCCGACGGATATAACCATGAGTAATAATGTCAATAGATTTTTCATTGCAGATTGTTTAGGAGTATAGAAAGTTTATGATTGTATGATGCAAAGATACAACATTCTTTTTTATTTGCAAGTGATATTCTGACAAATTGTTATTTTTTGTCAATCTGATTGTGGATTTAGAATATTATAGTATATTTGCAAGTGATAAATTACAAAGAATATGGAAACTAACATTAAACTATACACATTAAATTATTATGAGGTGAGAACTTATTTGCTGGCACTTGCATTTGTTACGTGCAACATGGTACTCCCACAAGTGTTTCATCTCATCCCGCAAGGCGGTTTTATCTTTGCACCTCTTTCTTTGGTTATTCTTGCAGGTTCCTATAAATTCGGCTGGAAGACAGGGCTGCTTGCTGCTGTGTTGTCCCCATTTGTGAATCACCTGGTATTCGGTATGCCAGCTTTGAGTGTCTTATCTGTGATGACGTCTAAGTTGATGATACTTGCAATCATAGCAGGGCTTACAGCTCAGTATTTCAACAAAATAACGATTCCCTTGCTCGTTGGTGTCGTACTGGTAAGTGAACTCATCGGCGGTCTTGTAGAACTGGCTCTTACCGGAAACATTGCCTTTACCATAGCTGACTTCACCATCGGCTGGCCAGGATTGTTGTTGCAAGTGTTTGGCACCTATTTTATTATTAAGTATTTTAAGTGAGGACGGTAGAGGACGATATGTTGCTTCGCCACTAAGATAAAAGACATTTGTCCTCTACATTCCTTTATTCTCCTATTCCACATCACAACAAATATTGTTAAAGAAATAAAAAACACCGTGGCACTATTAAACATCTTTGGCATTCGGCATCTAACTAATATAAACTAAACCTTTGATATGGTGCCTCGTTACTTTGCCGTTCTAATTGCTTTTATGCTCAATGTCATACCGTCCATTGCCCAGAATGAGATGCTAAATGGTCGTGTAATAGACTCTTCAAGCCAGGAGGCGATGGAAAAGGTGACGATTCAATTATACCAATTAACCACCCAAAAGAACAAACGCGATACTGTCTTTGTCAACGGAACTTTTACAGACGAACAAGGCCAGTTTTCCTTGAAGGTGGAAAAAGCAGGCAACTATCTCCTTAAATTATCCAGTCTCGGGTATGAGCCGATCTCTCGTAATTTATTGAAAGAACGTAACCGCCCTCTGCCACTGGGAACCATCGCCATGAAAGCAGATGCCATTCAATTGGATGAAGCAGTTGTTACGGCGAATGTTCCTAAGATGATAGTCAAAGATGATACCGTTGTTTATAACGCAGATGCCTTTCGTGTCCCTGAAGGGTCGGTTATAGAAGCGTTGGTTGAAGTGTTGCCCGGTGCAAAAATAGATGACAACGGAGGGATAACCATCAACGGTAAGAATGTTAAGAAGTTTAAGATGGATGGTCGTGATTTTATGACAGGGAACAACGATGCAGTCATGAAGAACCTTCCATCCTACGTCGTGGATAAGATTAAGGCATACGATGAAAAAAGCGACCTTTCTCGTCTTACTGGCGTAGATGACGGAAATGACGATTTCGTGTTGGAGTTTGTTACGAAGCGAAGTGCCCGTAATGGCTTGCAGATGAATCCAGATGTCGGTTATGGAACCGATAATCGGTATGGCATACGCCTGACCGCCATGAAGCCGTTTGGGGCAATGCGCTACACCTTTATGGGCAATGCGAACAATGTCAATGACCGCAACTTCTCAGGGCGTGGCGGACGTGGAAGAGGAAACGGGAATGGTCAGCGCACATCAAAGTCAGCCGCTCTTGATGCAAGTTATGAAAATAACAAGAACCTAAGGGTGAACGGACGAGTCACATGGACTCATAATGATGCCGATAACTGGAGCCGTACAGGTTCGGAAAGTTTTGTCAATACACGTGGAGGAGCCTTTTCAAATAGTGTGAGCCAGAGCTATTCAAGGAATCAGAGCCTGACCGCAAACATGAATCTCCAGTGGACGATAGACTCGATGACAACCCTGTCATTCCGTCCGAATGCAAGTTTCTCTTCCAATGATAGCAGGAGTTTCTCAACATCTGCTTCTTTTAAAGCTGACCCCTTTAAATATGTTAAAGATCCATTGGATGATTCAGACATGGAATATATGGATGGAAGGGATTTGATAGTGAATGGGCGGAAAAACAAGTCTATGAGTGATGGAAGTAATGTGAATCTTAGTTCCCAATTACAACTTTATCGTCGGTTCGGCAATAAAGGACGGAATGTAGCCATCAGTTCGAATATCAATTATCGTGACGGGAAGAATCGTAATGCAAGCCTCTCGTATGTTAAGCTTTTCCAGACGTTAGACAGGTTTGGAAATGACTCTACCTATCAGACCAACCGATACACATCAACCCCATCAGACAACTTTAGCTTTTCAGTCGGAGCCACCTATACAGAACCTATTTATATATTTAAGAAAAAGCCAGAGGAGGCGGATTCGTTGATGAGAGGACCGTTTAATCGTGGCGGGCAAAGACGAAGCAGGGGAACGGAAGGAATATTCCTCCAATTGAACTACCGCTATAATTATAGTCACCAGAAGAATGACCCCTCAACTTATGATTTCCCGGATTTTAGCGATGATGCATTCGCAGAGTCACTTCGGGAATACCATGACTGGGCGCGTCTTTTCGGATTCCTCAACAATCCATACGAAGATTACCTTTCCCAACGCCTGAGTCGTTTTTCAGAACGTACGGAGTATGGGCAGAATATTGATGTGCAACTTCGTTTCAATCGTGAGAAGTATAACATGAATGTCGGCTTCTCGGCTCAGCCCCAACGCTCTCATTTTATTCAGCAGTACCTTGGTCGTCCTGTTGATACCGTGAGAACCGTCACGAATGTTTCTCCGACATTAAACCTACGCTATCGTTTCAGCCAACAACAGAATCTTCAGGTCACTTTCCGTGGTTCAACATCCCAGCCTTCCATTACGCAGTTGCTTGACATCTATGACGACACCAATCCCTTATCTATTTCGATGGGTAATCCAGGATTGAAGCCCTCTTTTACTGCCAACATGAATGTCAATTTCCAGATGATGCGTAAACCGACTTATGTTGAGGACAGCCTGGGATTTTCGGTTCCCAAACAACAAAGTCACTGGAGCTTTAGTTCGAATGGTAGTTTCCAACGCACAAGTAATTCCATTGGAAACGTGGTTACATACAACGAGGATACAGGAGGCCGTATAACACGCCCTGAGAACATCAATGGCAACTGGAGCGCAAACGCAGGGGCTTCGTTTAACATAGGACTCGATTCTCTCAACAGGTGGGATATAAGTGGTTCGCTCAATGGAAGATACGACCATCGAATCGGCTATGTGAACTTGGACCGTGATGCAACGCCTGACCGTAATGTTACTCATTCGTATAACATTTCACCATCTACATCATTGAGTTTCCGCAATAAATGGCTGAACTTCTCCCTTAATGCGAATGTCACTTATGCACGAACGGAGAACCGTCTTCAAGCTTCCCGAAACCTAACGACGTGGAACTTCTCTTATGGCGGTAATACGCGGATTACATTTCCGTGGGGGAGCAATTTGTCAACGGATATTCACATGTTCAGCAAGCGCGGATATAGTGACCAGACACTCAACACCGATGAATTGATATGGAACGCGCAACTGTCTCATAGCTTCTTGCGCGGCAAAAAACTTACCGTCATGCTCCAATGGTATGATATCTTGCACGAGCAGACCAATTTCTCACGTACGGTCAACGCAAACGGTTGGACGGACCGTGAGGTCAATGCTATCACTTCCTATGCCATGATTCACGTCAGTTATCGTCTGAACCTGTTTGGTGGTGGAGGTGGTGGAAACCGCTTTAATGATGAACGCGGCGGTCCTGACTCTGAACGTGGCAGGGGCAGATTCGGTGGTCGTGGCGGTCAAGGTGGCAGAGGTGGATTCGGTAATCGCGGCGGTCAAGGAGATAGGGGAGGTTTTTATTAACTTCTAAAGAACAGATTAGAAATGGCTTTGTTAGATTGGCTGAAAGATAATAAGAAAGATAGAAAGGAAGTTGCTTTAGTCCTTTCTACTGGAGGAGCGAGAGGACTCGCCCATATTGGCGCCATAGACCAGCTGAATGAGATGGGCTATCATATCCATTCCGTTGCAGGGACATCTATAGGGGCATTAATTGGCGGAATGTATGCCGCTGGTCGGCTTGAAGATTTCAAGCGATGGATGGAGACGGTAGACCGTAGGAAGGTTCTGTCGTTAATGGATTTTTCCTTGAGTATCAATCATCTAATGAAAGGCGACCGTATCATCAAGGAGATGATGGAGGTGATTCCTGATGTGAAGATTGAAGACCTACCGATACATTATTGTGCGGTTGCTACCGATGCCATAACAGGGACAGAGGTGAACTTTACCAGCGGTAGTCTTTATGAAGCCATTCGCGCTTCAATCTCTTTACCTGTATTCTTTGACCCTGTTCGCGAAAAAGACCGTATTCTTTTAGATGGCGGCTTGGTGAATCCACTTCCTTTGAATAGAGTGAAACGGAAAAAGAACGACTTGCTTGTTGCTGTAAATGTCAGCGGACATGATTATAAAGGACAAGTTGAGTTGAACAAAATAATCAAAGAACAGAACGAGAAATCACGTGTCAGGTCGTTCATCAATAAGATGTTGCCCGACGACATGGACTTAAACTATTATACACTCGTCAACAGGAGTACGTCTATCATGATTAATTGCAATGCTCAGCTGGCATTGAAGATCACGCCTCCAGATATATTAGTGAACATTCCGATGAATCGTTACAACACTTTCGACTTCGATAAATACGCCCGTCTGTCAGCTATAGGTCGGAATAAGACGAAGACAAGCATCATGAAGTTTCTCGGGAAATAGGTTTACTCGTATGAAAGGTTATTATTTCCGCCTCGTAAACGATACGTTTAGACCTCGTAAACGATACGTTTAGACCTCGTAAACGATACGTTTAGGCTTCAGAAACAATATGTCTGTGAATTCCTTATCCCGGACTATGGTATCTCATTGATATAATTCTTTGTCGTCATGTCGTAATAGAGAGCCTCCAGTTCTGATAGGGTGAGCCTGGCTATTGAGTGCTCAATGGCCCTTATCAGTTCTTCCCTTCTTTCTTCTTCACTATAATTACTATGAGAAAAGTCCTTCATTTCCATTTCATTTAAATAATTATTCAATAACTCAATCACTCAACATATACAATTTTAATCATTATTATTAACGGCATTTTTCTCCAAAATAATGTTTTATTACGGAATAAATTGCATTATTTGTTTTGCGGAATAAGAAATAAGTTGTATCTTTGCCAAAGTTTACTACCTGAATAATCACAGTTAGTGATAACTATGAATTGATAATTATAGAAACTAACTTTAAATATTTAATAGCTTATGTCACAAATCAACGGACGCATTTCGCAGATCATTGGTCCTGTTATCGACGTGTTTTTCGATACAAAAGGCTTAGATCCCGAAAAGGTGCTCCCCAGGATTTACGATGCTTTGAAGGTGAAACGTCCCAATGGTCAGGACTTGATTATTGAGGTTCAGCAACATATCGGTGAAGACACCGTGCGTTGTGTTGCCATGGACAACACCGACGGATTGCAACGTGGCCTTGAGGTGGTATCAACAGGATCTCCAATAACGATGCCTGCGGGTGATCAGATTAAAGGTCGTATGCTGAATGTCATCGGGCGACCTATTGACGGTATGAAGGACTTGGATATGAAAGGATCGTATCCTATCCACCGAGAAGCCCCGAAGTTTGAAGAATTGTCTACCCGAAAGGAGATGCTTGCTACAGGTATCAAGGTGATTGACCTTTTGGAGCCCTACATGAAGGGTGGTAAGATTGGTCTTTTCGGTGGTGCCGGTGTAGGTAAGACAGTGCTTATCATGGAGCTTATCAACAATATCGCCAAGGGGCACAATGGATATTCTGTGTTCGCAGGTGTAGGAGAGCGTACTCGTGAGGGTAACGATCTGATTCGTGAAATGATTGAGAGTGGTGTTGTACGCTATGGTGAGAAGTTCCAGAAGGCCATGGAAGAAGGCAATTGGGATTTGTCACTTGTAGACCCCGAGGAACTGAAGAAGAGTCAAGCTACTCTTGTGTATGGTCAGATGAACGAACCGCCAGGTGCTCGTGCATCAGTAGCTCTTTCCGGACTAACGGTTGCAGAGGCATTTCGTGACAGTGGTGGAAAGGATGGTGCAGCTGCAGACATCTTGTTCTTCATTGATAACATCTTCCGTTTCACACAGGCAGGTTCAGAGGTTTCTGCTTTGCTTGGCCGTATGCCTTCAGCCGTAGGATACCAGCCAACATTGGCCTCAGAGATGGGTACGATGCAGGAGCGAATCACATCAACCAAGACAGGTTCTATCACATCAGTACAAGCCGTGTATGTGCCGGCCGACGACCTTACCGACCCTGCTCCAGCTACAACATTTACCCATCTTGATGCAACGACGGTTCTCTCGCGTAAGATTACTGAGCTTGGTATTTACCCGGCTGTTGATCCATTAGGAAGTACATCACGTATTCTTGATCCGCTGATTGTAGGTAAAGAACATTATGACTGTGCTCAACGCGTGAAGCAGATTCTCCAGCGTTATCAGGAGTTGCAGGACATCATTGCCATTCTTGGTATGGATGAATTGTCTGATGAGGATAAGTTAACTGTAAACCGCGCCCGTCGTGTACAGCGTTTCCTCTCTCAACCGTTCTCAGTTGCAGAGCAATTCACTGGCGTGGCCGGTGTCATGGTAAGTATTGAAGACACGATTAAAGGCTTTAATATGATCCTTGACGGTCAGGTGGATGATTTGCCCGAACAGGCATTCCTCAATGTGGGAACCATTGACGATGCCATCGAGAAGGGTAGGAGATTGATGGAAGCAGCTAAGGGTTAATCCATAAATATACTTGCTATTATGTTAAGACTAAGAATAGTTTCACCAGAGAAAGTGGAGTTTGACGGTGAAGTTGAGAGTGTACTTGTTCCAGGAACTCTTGGATCATTTGAGATATTGAATGATCATGCCCCGATTATCTCTTCCCTTGAAAAGGGATTGGTTGAGTATGCTATACCTCGCGAAGGCAAACGGCAACTCGTTATATTAGGTGGTTTCGTTGAGGTTCAAAAGAACGTAGTGTCACTTTGTGTGGAGAAAGAGATAACAGAAGACGAAGAGGAAAAGAATGAGGATTAAGACTGATATTATCACGAAGACAGCCCGTCAATATAGAAGCCAAAGTTTGTGGGTGCTATGTACACTCACAATAATAGGTTTACTGTATATTCAGATTCAGGGTCGGTTTGAGTTGATAAATTCCTTGATTATCTCTATTCTGTTCAATCTTTTTTGTTCCATCGCATACGGTCAGACATGGAAAGCGATAGCCCGGCGTTCACCAGAGACTTTGCCGAAGTTTTATCTGGCTTGGTCGGCAATGCGCCTTATGGCAGCTGCAATCCTATTGCTCATCTATTGCGTAATTGTACGGGAAATAGTAGCGATAAAGTGGTTTGCCGTGATTTTCATTGTTTGTTATATCGTGATGTTAGTATTTGATTCTTGGTTCTTTATCCGAGTAAGTAAAAACGTGGATTTATCCAATCATAATTCATAATCCAACTAAGTAAATATGAAATATCTAAGATCAATATTTCTTCCCAAAATGAAGAACCGCTGGTTCTTAATGTTGATGCTTTTCTGCTTTACAATGACGGCTTCTGCAAGCAGTCAGAGTGAGGCAGGTGAGGTTCTGGAGCAAAAGGAATCAGAAGGAGGCGTCAATCTGAAGGAGATATTGTTCGGTCATATTCAGGATTCATATCAGTGGCACGTCACAGACATTGGCGGTCATCCGCTGATTATTCCTCTCCCCATGATATTTTATTCTTCACATTCAGGCTTCCATGTCTATTGCTCTTCGCAATTTGAGCATGAGCCAAATGCAGAGTTGCTGCGTGAAGGTCCCGATGGCTTTTACATTCAAGGAGCAGCTGATGAGAAGGGTAAGATTGTGGAACGGATTGGAAATGAACTGAAGCCTGTCAGTTTTGACATTTCGATTACAAAAACCGTAATGGTCTTGTTCATTGACTCGATTCTTTTAGTTCTATGTATCCTGATAGCTGCACGGTGGTGTAAGAAGCATAAGGTAGACGATCCAGCTCCTAAAGGGTTCGTTGGATTTGTACACATGTTTGTTATGACGGTCTATAATGATATGATAAAGCAGACGCTTGGCAAAGAGGCCGATAAGTATGCGCCCTATCTGCTAACCTGTTTTTTCTTTATCTTTATAGTAAATCTGATGGGTGTCGTCCCATTTCCTCCGGGTGGCGGTAATCTGACGGGCAATATTACCTGTACATTTTTCCTTGCCCTCTGTACGTTCTTGATTGTTAATCTGACAGGCACGAAAGCCTATTGGAAAGAAATCTTCTGGGGTGATGTACCCTGGTGGTTGAAAGTTCCGGTTCCATTGATGCCGTTCATCGAGTTCTTTGGAATCTTCACGAAGCCTGTCGCTCTTATGATCCGACTTTTTGCCAACATGTTGGCAGGTCACGTCATCGCTATTTCACTTTCATGCATCATCTTCATCATGTTCGCCTTAGGCGGCACACTTGGTAAGGTGCTTGGTATTTCAATGACCCCAGTCAGTGTGTTCCTGAGTGTCTTCATGATGCTGCTTGAAGTGTTAGTATGCTATATCCAGGCAATGGTGTTCACCATGTTGAGCGCAGTATTTATCTCAATGTCGCATGTGAAAGAACATCATGCCGCATAAATTAAGTATAAAAGAAATAATTAAACAATAACAATTTAAAAATTTAAAATTATGATTTCATTATTATTAGCAGCAGACGCGCTGGCAAAGCTCGGTGCAACTGTAGGTGGTGGTTTGGCAGTAATCGGTGCTGGTATTGGTATCGGTCGTATTGGAGGTTCTGCTATGGACGCAATGGCACGTCAACCAGAGAAAATGGGAGGATTGCAGTCTTCAATGATTCTGGCTGCAGCTCTTGTCGAAGGAGCTACATTCCTTGCATTGGTGATTTCTATTCTTGCTCTCTTCGTATAATCTATTAGGTAGTTCATTACAAAAATCGGATACTTAAGCAAACTCATTAGCTTATGTCATTGATAACACCTGATTTTGGCCTCCTCTTTTGGATGTGCGTCGTGTTCTTCATCGTCCTGTTCATTCTTTGGAAATGGGGCTTCCCCGTTATTGTACAAATGGTGAACAGCCGTAAAGACTTCATTGATGAAAGTCTTCGTAAGGCACATGAGGCTAACGAGCGTTTGGCCAATATTCAAAAAGAAGGTGAATCCATTCTGCAGGAAGCACGTGAAAAGCAGACCTTGATTTTGAAAGAAGCTGCTCAGACACGTGATGACATTGTTGAAAAAGCCCAGGCTAAGGCACGTGATGAAGGTGCAAGGCTTTTGGCAGAAGCGAAGACACAGATTGAAACTGAAAAGCAAAATGCCATTCGTGATATCAGAGCACAAGTGGCAGAGTTGTCAGTTCAGATCTCAGAAAAGGTGTTGCGCAAGAATCTTTCAACAGACAAGCAGCAGATGGATTTAATTGAAAGACTGCTTGATGAGGTTACTGTTGAGAATAATAGTGGAAAACAATAAGAAGTTGACTATATGGACTTAGGTGTAATATCGGTTCGCTATGCCCGGGCTTTATTGAAAAGTGCGACACAGGCAAAGCTCGAAGAACAGGTTTACCGTGAGATGTTAATGCTTGCACAGAGCTATATCCAGGTTCCTGAGCTGCGTTTTACGATAGATAACCCTATGCTGTCCAAGGACAAGAAACTGAATTTGCTGGAAACAGCATGCGGAGGTGGTGTCACTGATTTGGTGAAACGGTTCCTGTCACTTGTTCTGGGAGCAGACAGGGAGAGTACCTTACAACTCATGGCTACTTCTTACGTCACACTTTATCGGAAACAGAAGAACATCATACGAGGAAAACTTATAACAGCTACTGCGGTTATTCCCGAAACGGAGCGGATGATGAAGCAGATGGTTGAAAATAAGACTCTGGGCACTGTGGAGTTTCAGACCGAAGTGAATCCCGAGATAATCGGTGGTTTCATTCTTGAATATGATACATATAGAATGGATGCAAGTGTGAAGACAAAGCTAAATACCATTCTTACACAGTTGAAGAAATAATAAAGAATTAAAGCGTCATGTACGTTTTAGTAATCAAAAAGTAAATAAAATGTCAGACAAAATAAAACCAAGCGAAGTCAGTGAGGTGCTCCTCCAGCAATTACAAGGAATCAGCCAGAGCGCTAAATTTGATGAGGTAGGTACCGTCCTTCAGGTAAGTGATGGTGTTGCCCGTATATATGGTTTACGCAATGCTGAGGCAAACGAATTGCTTGAGTTTGAGAATGGCACAATGGCTATTGTGATGAACCTGGAAGAGGACAATGTCGGTTGTGTGCTTTTAGGTTCCACCTCTGGCATCAAAGAAGGACAGGTGGTGAAGCGTACCCATCGTATTGCTTCTATCCGCGTGAATGACAATATGCTTGGTCGCGTTATTAATCCTCTGGGACAGGCAATCGACGGCATGGGAGACATCGACCTTAAAGGTGCTTTTGAAATGCCGCTTGATCGTAAAGCCCCAGGAGTTATTTTTCGTCAGCCGGTGAAAGAACCTCTTCAGACAGGTTTGAAGGCTGTTGACTCTATGATTCCTATTGGACGCGGCCAGCGTGAGCTCATTATTGGTGACCGTCAGACGGGTAAGACTGCTATTGCCGTAGATACAATCATAAACCAAAAGAGTTTCTATGAAGCTGGTAAACCCGTTTATTGTATTTATGTGGCAATAGGACAGAAAGCATCTACTGTTGCTGCCCTTGTGCAGAATCTTAAAGAACATGGTGCACTCCCTTATACAATTATCGTGAGTGCAACGGCCGCTGATCCTGCTGCAATGCAATATTATGCTCCGTTTGCCGGTGCTGCCATCGGTGAGTATTTCCGTGATCGTGGCTATGCAGCTCTCGTTGTCTATGATGACTTGTCGAAACAGGCTGTTGCTTACCGTGAAGTATCTCTGATTCTTCGTCGTCCTTCCGGACGTGAGGCTTATCCTGGAGATGTGTTCTATTTGCATTCTCGTCTTCTTGAGCGTGCGGCAAAGATTAATGAGCAGCAAGAGGTGGCAGAACAGATGAACGATCTTCCCGAGTGTATGAAAGGCCATGTACGTGGTGGAGGTTCTCTTACAGCTCTTCCTATCATTGAGACACAGGCAGGCGACGTTTCTGCCTATATCCCAACCAATGTGATTTCAATTACCGATGGACAGATCTATCTGGAGTCCGACCTGTTTAATCAGGGATTCCGTCCTGCCATCAATGTTGGTATTTCCGTTTCACGTGTGGGAGGTTCTGCACAGATTAAATCCATGAAGAAGGTTGCAGGTACGTTAAAGATTGACCAGGCTCAGTACCGTGAGCTTGAGGCCTTCTCTAAGTTCTCAAGTGACATGGATGCTGTGACGGCTATGACACTTGATCGTGGCCGAAAGAACAACCAGTTGCTTATTCAGCCACAATATAGCCCGATGCCAGTTGGAGAGCAGATAGCAATCTTGTATTGCGGTGTGCATGGACTGATGCGTAATGTGCCTATTGATAAGGTGCGCGAATGTCAGGACGCATTCCTCGAGAAGATTCGTTCAGCTCATCCGGAAATCATCGAAACACTTGCCAGCGGTAAGATTGATAATGATATTTCTAATGGTATTGAAGCTATAATGCAAGATATCGCAGGAACATTTGCATAATACTGATCACTATGCCAAGTCTAAAAGAAATTAAAGGTAGGATTGCTTCTGTCAATAGCACTCGTAAGATTACAAGTGCCATGAAGATGGTTGCTTCTTCTAAACTGCATCATGCCCAGCAGATGATTGAGAACATGCTTCCTTATGAGAATTTGCTCGAGCATATTTTGAAATCATTTCTGGCCGCAGAAGTTGAAGCACAATCGATATTCAGTCAAGAACGTCCTGTAAAGCGTGTGGCATTGGTGGTATATAGTTCCAATAGTTCATTATGCGGTGGTTTTAATGCTAATGTAATTAAGTTGATGCAACAGGCAATGAAAGGGTATGCAAGTCTCGGCAAAGAGAATATTGTCATATATCCCATTGGTCGTAAGGTTGCAGAAAAAGCGGCAAAACTAGGCTATCCTATTGGAGGTGAATTTGCAGATCTTGCAGACAAGCCGAATGTTCAGGGGTGTATTCAATTGGCTCAGGAACTTGGAAAGAAGTTTGTAGAAGGCGAACTAGACAAGGTTGAACTGATTTATCATCATTTCAAGAGTGCCGGTTCCCAAATACTTACCAGAAGTACTTTCCTGCCAATTGATATATCTGATGAGTTAGAGCGTGACCATGAGCGCGACTTGTCTACGAATATCGTGACGAGGGAGGCTCAGGAATACCTTAAACGTAGAGAAAAGGAACGTGCCTCGCAACGTAATCAAGAAGAAGTCAAGCCTCTCAATGATAACTTCATTGTTGAACCTGACATGTATACGGTTTTGAGTCTTCTGATTCCGAAGCTGGCTCATCTGATGTTGTACACGGCACTCCTTGACAGCAATGCTTCTGAGCATGCAGCTCGCATGGTTGCAATGCAAACAGCAACGGACAATGCAGACGAATTGTTGAGAGAACTTAATCTGCAATACAACAAGAGCAGACAACAAGCTATTACAAGTGAGTTGCTCGACATTGTAGGTGGAAGTGTCAACAATTAATTAGGCATTAGTCATCTTTCATTTGAATCACATCATATAATTAGTTTTATTGTATGATGTGATTTTTTTGTGCTCTTTTTGTTGCCATTTTTACTTTTTTATAGGTATTATATTGAATTTATTGGCAAAAAGTTTGTGGATTAATAGTTTTTTCTTTACTTTTGCACCGTAATAGTAAATAAAATGAGAAAAAACTTATCTATAGCATGGTGGTGGTGCTGCTCAAGATGAAAAAGTCGTGAGTTACGTCGCCGTATGTAGATAGTTTAAATATCAAATATTGGTCTGCCGTTCTTACGACAGGCCTTTTTTAATGATATGAAGACAGAAACAAAAAACAAGACACAATTAATATAGGAGATTTAGCTATGACAATGAAGAATATTCTGAACAGAATACTCAATCACGAGGAGTTGACGCGTGAAGAAACACGCGATATCCTCGTTGGAATTACTCAAAGTGAGTTCCCAAACGAACAGATCACGGCTTTGCTCACAGCATTGCAGATGCGAGGTGTAACCGTAGATGAATTATTGGGATTCAGAGACGGCATATTGGAGACAGGTGTGCCGGCAATCCTCGATTGCGACCGATATATTGATGTCGTCGGAACAGGAGGTGACCGTAAGAACACATTTAATATTTCTACGACATCATGTTTTGTCATTGCCGGTGCGGGATACAAAGTCGCTAAGCATGGCAATTATGCTGCCACATCAACCAGTGGAGCGTCTAATGTCATAGCTCAGCATGGCGTGAAGTTCACAGATGATATTGACAAGCTCAACAGATGTATCAATGAGTGCGGCATAGTCTACCTTCATGCTCAGTTGTTTGCAAGGGCGATGAAGTTTGTCGGTCCTATCCGCAAGGCATTGCAATTCCCCACATGCTTCAATTTACTTGGTCCGATTGTCAATCCTTCACGTCCTAAATGCCAGTTGCTCGGCGTGGCTAATCTTGACCAGATGCGTCTGTATAATAATGTATATCAGCAAATCGGCATTGACTATGCAATTGTTAATAGCATCGATGGTTATGACGAAATATCTCTGACAAGCGACTTTAAGGTAACAACAAATAATTACGAGAAAGTATTCTCTCCTAAAGACCTTGGGCTGCATTTTGCCAAACCAGAAGAACTGGTAGCCGGAGCTTCCGAAGAAGAAGCGGCTGCTATCTTCGATAGTGTGTTGGAAAACAGAGCGTTACCGGCTCAGAAGGAAATCGTATTGGCAAATGCAGCATTTGGAATACAGGTGATGGAAAAGGGTCAAAAGGACATCATGGAATGTATTGAGATAGCCCGCGAGTCGATTGATAGCGGCAAGGCTCTTTCCACTTTCAAGAAGTTTGTTGAACTCAACCAATAGTCGCATAGAATAAAAATCTGTAATGATGAAAGATATTCTTGAAGAGATAATTGCTTATAAGCGCATAGAGGTGGATGGATTCAAGTCTGTGATACCTTTGCGCGAACTAAGTAAGAAGGTTGAGGGACTTCTTGACAATCCCCAGCCTTCCATGCGAGAGGCTTTATTGCGCTCTGACACGGGCATTATTGCAGAGTTCAAGAGGAAGTCACCATCAAAAGGCTGGATAAAGGAAGAGGGACAGGCTGATGTCATCCCACTTTCTTATCAGCAAAATGGAGCAGCTGCGGTGAGCATTCTTACCGACACAAAATTCTTTGGCGGCAGAGATGAATTTATCGTGAAGGCCAGAACATCAGGTGTGGAGATACCTGTCTTATATAAAAACTTTATTGTGGATGAATACCAATTGTTCCAAGCGAGATATTGCGGAGCATCAGCGGCATTGTTGATAACATCCGCATTGAAAAAAGATGAATGCAGGATGCTGATCCGTCTGGCTCATGAATTAGGTCTGGAAGTGTTGATGGAAATGCATAGTGAGTGGGATTTGGATTATGCTGAGCTGGAACCTGACATGTATGGCATCAACAACAGGAATTTGGGCTCGTTCGTGACGGATGTCCAGAACAGTTTCATGCTTGCCGCTAAGTTGCCGGATGGTGTATGTAAAGTAAGCGAAAGTGGAATCTCTTCACCTTCAACGGTCAGGCTCCTCCGGAATATAGGCTTTAATGGATTTCTCATTGGAGAGAGTTTCATGAAGACAGATGACCCGGGTAAGGCCTTAAAGAGTTTTATTGAAGAATTAGAATTAATACAATAATATAATTTTAAAAGGATATGATCATAAAGGTTTGTGGTATGCGCGATGCCGACAATATTCGCGAGGTTTCCGAATTGGATATTGATATGATGGGTTTTATCTTCTGGAAAGACAGTCCCCGATTTGTTAGAATGATTAGTTCTCATGCCGGTATTATTCCCGATTATAGCGAGGAACGTCTGAACAAGAACAGTGGAAAGGTTGTCGACGACCAGCATAGAATCAAGAGGGTTGGTGTTTTTGTTGACGACATGCCCCAGACTATTGTTACACGCATCTATAATTATGAGCTCGACTATGTCCAGCTGCATGGTGAAGAGAGCTGCATTATGATTGACAATCTCCGCCGTACGCTTGAACCAGACATTCGCACAGGTGTGAAAATCATAAAGACCATCAGCGTTTCATCCGCTGAAGATATTGAAAAGACAAAGGAATATGAAGGTTGCGTAGAACTGTTCCTTTTCGACACGAAATGTCCTACGATGGGGGGGAGCGGAGATAAGTTCGACTGGTCTGTACTCTCGGCATACAAAGGCAATGTTCCCTTCTTGTTGAGCGGAGGCATCGGTATGGATGATGTTGACAAGATTAAGTCTTTCCAGCATCCTCAGTTCGCTGGTGTCGATGTGAACAGTTGTTTTGAGACAGAGCCTGGAGTGAAGGATGTTGAAAAACTACGGCTATTTGTTGAAAAGCTTAGACATGAATAAGATTAATCAGCTCTTTGCCAAACGGCAAGGACGTAAACTATTATCATTATACTTCTGCGCTGGCTGTCCCACATTAGAAGGTACGGCTGATGTCATCAAGACATTAGAGCGCAGAGGTATAGATATGATCGAAGTAGGCATCCCGTTCAGTGACCCTTTGGCTGACGGTCCTGTCATTCAAAGTGCCGGAACCGTTGCCTTGAAGAATGGGATGACACTTCGTAGATTGTTCACACAACTTGCGGAGATAAAGGATGAGGTACACATTCCGCTTGTCCTGATGGGCTATCTCAATGTCATCATGCATCATGGCATTGAACCGTTCTTCCAGGATTGTGTGAAGGCAGGCGTTTCGGGGTGTATCATTCCCGATCTTCCCTTTAGTGACTATATGGAAGTGGTCAAGCCGATAGCAGACGTTTACGACATACGTGTTATCATGATGATCACCCCGGAAACGAGTGAAGAGCGCATCCGTTTCATTGATGAGCATACCGACGGGTTTATCTACATGGTCAGTTCTGCAAGCATCACAGGTGTGCAAAGCAATTTCAATGATGCCAAGGTTGCCTATTTCCAGCACATCAATGGCATGAACCTTCGTAATCCCCGGATGATAGGGTTTGGCATATCCAACAAACAGACCTTAGAAAGTGCTCAGGATAATGCGGCCGGGGCGATTATCGGCTCTAAATTTGTGACCTTGCTCAATGAAACGCGAGACCCTGACAAAGCAATGGATTTGTTATATGCTGCTTTGAAGGAATAACAAACACAGACAAACCAATGAATAAAAACTATTTAATAGACGACAAAGGATTTTTCGGTAAATATGGCGGGGCATATGTTCCTGAGATATTATACAAGTGCGTTCATGATTTACAAGATGCCTATTTGCCGATTATAGAAAGTGAGGATTTTCAACGTGAATATCATTCTCTGTTGAAGGATTATGTAGGACGTCCGTCCCCTCTCTATTATGCCAGACGAATGAGCGAGCGATATGGTTGCCGATTATTTTTAAAGCGTGAAGACCTGAACCATACCGGCGCACATAAAATCAATAACACTATCGGACAGATCCTCATGGCGAAGAGGATGGGGAAGACGCGCATCATTGCCGAGACTGGTGCCGGACAACATGGAGTGGCAACAGCTACTGTCTGTGCCTTGATGAACATGCAATGTGAGATCTTTATGGGAAAGACGGATGTGGAGCGTCAGCATACTAATGTTGAACGTATGCGTATGCTTGGGGCGGTCGTACATCCCGTCACTACTGGCAATATGACGCTTAGCGATGCATGTTCCGAAGCAATCCGCGACTGGTGTTGTCATCCTCAGGATACTTTTTATATTGTAGGCAGTACGATGGGACCTCATCCATACCCTGATATTGTCGCCCGCATGCAGAGCATCATCAGCAAAGAGATCAAATGGCAGTTACAGGAACAGGTCGGACGCGACTATCCTGACTATCTGATAGCTTGTGTCGGGGGAGGAAGCAATGCTGCCGGTACCATCTACCACTATATTGATGATGAACGTGTCAAAATCATCCTTGCCGAAGCTGGAGGACATGGCATAGACACCGACTATACTGCTGCCACCATGAAGTGCGGAACGGAAGGTATCATTCATGGTTCTCGCACACTTGTCATGCAGACACCTGACGGACAGATCAAAGAGGCGTTTACGATTTCTGCCGGACTCGATTATCCGGGTATCGGACCTATGCATGCACATCTTGCTGAATCGGGACGCACCAATGTGATTGCCATTAATGATGACGAGGCTATCTATGCCGGATATGAACTGACACGCCATGAAGGCATCATCCCCGCCATCGAAAGCGCACATGCGGTTGCGGTATTGAAGAAGCTATCGTTCAGCCCCGATGATATTGTCGTGTTGACGGTGAGCGGACGGGGTGATAAGGATGTACAGACCTATTTGAATAACAAACAAATGGCAGGAGAATATGGCGACTTTTAATTATAAGACAACTACCCGTAGTATATTAGCCGACCTGTACACACCGGTAGGTGTTTACATGCGACTACGGGATTTATATCCGCAAAGTGCGTTAATGGAGAGTTCGGATTACCACGACTCGAACAACAGCCGTTCGTTCATCGGGATTAACCCCATTGCAAGTATTGCCATCAGCCACGGGAATGTTATCTGCACTTTCCCCGATAACTCTTCAACGACCGCTCCTGTGACGAAAGACTATCGTTGCGAACATGCTATACGCGAATTCCTTGACTACTTTCAGGTAAGCGGAGATAATAGTCATTATTGTGGCCTTTACGGTTACACGTCGTTTAATGCCGTCAGGTATTTTGAAGACATTCCCGTAAAAGATGCCACGATGGAGGAGAACGATGCCCCCGACATGTATTATATCCTTTACAGGGACATTATCGTGTTCGACCATTTCAACAACAAGCTGACAATGATTACCCTTGGCGATTCCGGCAATTTGGATAGACTGGAGATTCTCTTTAACAAGCAGAACATCAAGCCATACGGATTCCGTCCCGTCGGGGATTTCACTTCCACATTGACAGACGAAGAGCATAAGGAGAACATTCGCAAGGGAATCAGACATTGTCTGCGTGGTGACGTGTTCCAGATTGTATTGTCAAGACGGTTCGTCCAGAAATACGAAGGCGATGATTTCAAGTTGTACCGGGCATTGAGGAGCGTGAATCCAAGCCCTTATCTGTTCTATTTCGATTTCGGCGGTTTCCGTATCTTCGGTTCATCACCTGAGACGCATTGCAGGATTGAAGGCAAGAAGGCTTATATTGACCCTATCGCCGGAACGACAAGGCGTACGGGTGACATAGAGAATGATAGGGCAGGGGCAGACTTCTTGCGCAACGACCCGAAGGAGAATGCCGAGCATGTCATGCTGGTCGACCTTGCAAGAAACGACCTAAGCCGTAATTGCCATGACGTGAAAGTTGACTTCTATAAAGACCTGCAATACTATTCTCATGTAATACATCTCGTCAGTAGGGTGTCAGGGACACTTGATGAAGGGGCAGACCCCATCAAGGCTTTTATCGATACGTTCCCTGCCGGCACTCTAAGCGGAGCTCCCAAAGTGCGTGCCATGCAACTTATCAGCGAATATGAACCTCATAACCGTGGAGCATACGGAGGATGTATTGGCTATATCGGATTGAACGGGAACCTTAACCAGGCCATCACCATTCGGACATTTGTCAGCCGTAATGGGGAACTATGGTTCCAGGCTGGCGGTGGAATCGTCTCTAAGAGTAATGAAGACTATGAGCTTCAGGAAGTGAACAACAAATTAGGTGCATTGCACCGGGCAATTATTTTAGCGGAGAAAATGTAGTTATGAAAGTAGTGATTATAGACAACTATGATTCCTTCACCTATAACCTGTCGCATCTCGTAAAGCGATTAGGTGCGAATGTGACCGTCTATCGGAATGACCAGTTTTCCATCAGTCAACTGAAGGTCTTCGATAAGATAATCCTGAGTCCGGGGCCTGGAATTCCTTCCGAAGCTGGCTTGTTGTTAGATGTCATCAAGAGCTATGCCGGTCAGAAACCCATCTTAGGTGTGTGCCTTGGACATCAGGCAATAGGCGAAGTGTTTGGCGCAACACTGACCAATCTTTCTGACGTCTATCATGGAGTGGCTACCGAGGGCACTCAGTTTGGCATTGACCCGATATTCAACGGGCTTCCCAGGAGAATAGTAATGGGAAGATACCACAGCTGGGTCGTTAGCCGCAATGGCTTCCCTGACTGCCTGGAGATTACGGCAGAGAGTGATGACGGACAGATCATGGCATTGCGTCACCGTAATTATAATATACACGGTATTCAGTTCCATCCTGAGAGTGTCTTGACACCCGATGGAGAAACGATTATTAAGAACTGGTTGGAACAATAGTTTCCGGCCAGTTCTTATGTTATCAGCAAGTCAGCTGGGATAAAATACTCTTTTCTTACGATTATTTTTTGATATTTATCATAAATTCGGTAATTTTGCAGCCGAATTAATGATAACATGGAAGAAATCACAGAAAAAGACAGTTTACCTTGGTACGCCATTACATTATACACCCTGCGTCAGAAGAGTGTGAGTGAGTACTTTTCTGAGAAGGGACTGGAATACTTTGTTCCGATGCACTATGTAGACGTGGAAGACCGTGAGCATCATGTCCGTCATGTCTTGCGCCCAGTCGTGCATAATCTGATATTTGTCAAGAAGACAATGTCAGAGAAACAAATGCGTACCATCGTGACTGAAGCACCCTATAAGATGTCGGTCATCCGTAAGAGCCGTGAGAATCCGGAGTATTATGAGATACCTGCAAAACAGATGGATGAGTTCATGCTGATGTGTAACCCGGAAATCGAGATGCGCAAGTATCTGACGGAATCTGAGGCGAAAATCAAAAAGGGAACTCCTGTCTTCGTGAAATTCGGACCGATGAAAGGATTAACGGGAAAACTGGTGAGAAGCAGCAAGAAATACTATCTGCTCAAGGAGGTTCCTGGCATGGCTGTCATGTTGAAGGTCTCCCGATGGTGCTGCATCCCGATTGAAGAGCAGAACAGTCCCCAATAATAAGGGTGAGTTTACTTTTTGAGTCATCATCTTTCCAAACATTGACAAAACTTTAACAAACCGACTGATTTCAAACTATTAGTGCGAGGTCAGTCGGTATGTCTTCTTGTTCTATATATGCATAATTTGACAGAGTGGAAACGATATGTTTAGGAAGTGTAAATGTATTCTTTACGAGTCGTAAACGGGTCGTTTAGGTTTTTTAAATGGATTGTTTGCAAATAGCCTTTGTTTTTCTTCCACATTGTAGAAGGGGACTACTGTGTATAATACCGGTGTACCCATCTGTTTCCTTCTCCTTATTGTTATTTATCATAATGCCGATTATTGACCGAAATGGCTAAGAATATAATCCCGACATTCTTCCATCAGCCATTTGGGGGTGCTTGTGGCTCCGCAGATACCAACCGTATTGATATTATCAAACCATGACCAGTCTATTTCAAGTGCACTTTCTATCTGATGGCTGTTGGGGTTTATGCTTTTACACTCATTGAACAAGACTTTACCATTGGAACTTTTACGACCGCTCACAAAAAGGATTAAGTCGTGCTTAACGGCAAAGCTGGAAATGTTCGGCATCCGATTCGCAACTTGCCTGCAGATCGTATCAAAACTCTTGAAGCAAGCGTTTTCAGAAATATGATTCTGGATGTACTCAATGATACGATGAAATTCATCCAGACTTTTTGTTGTCTGAGAATACAAATAAATATCGCGATTAAAATCAAGCTTGACGACATCATCAAAGTTTTCGATGACTATTGCATGACTTTTTGTTTGTCCGACAAGACCTAATACCTCCGCATGACCATTCTTTCCGAAGATGACAATTTGAGCATCCGGATTATTGTCAAACTGCTTTTTGATTCTTCGTTGCAATTGAAGTACGACGGGACACGTGGCATCAATAATCTCTATGTTGTTCCTTTGTGCAATCTCGTATGTCTCAGGCGGTTCTCCATGCGCACGCAACAGCACTTTCACATCATGCAGTTTCCTTAATTCCTCATGATTAATGGTCTTGAGACCTTGCGCATGCAGACGTTCCACTTCCATTCCATTATGGACAATATCTCCTAAACAATACAGAGTACAATTATGATTTGTTAACACACTCATCCTGTTCAGCTCGTATTCAGCCTTTTCGATGGCCGTCGTCACTCCAAAGCAGAACCCGCTATCCTTATCTATTTCTATCTGAATCATTCTTTAGTTCTTTACATTAACGTCGATTGTCACCTTTGGTTTCTCTGGATCATTCGTAATCATCAAGATTCTTGGTTTCGAACGTGCGAATTTCAGGTCTTTCGCACTTGCCGTCACTCTCAGTCTTAATGTCTCTCCAGGCTCCACCGATGTCTTATCCATAGACACTTGAAGTCCTACGGTGTACATCTGTAACGCACTGATAGTCAAGCGCGAACGTCCTACATTTGTAATAAACAAGTCGCCTTTCGCCTTTTTCTTTCCATTAAAAGAGCCAAGATCAAGCGACTCGGTGGACAACTTCATCCTCGGACCATTCAGACGCTGGAGGTCAGTGAGGTCATTGAAGTCAGGTAATAGAATGGCAGAGACCGTTATTTCCTTGTCCGGGGAAACGCGTTCGCCAGACACCTTACCCAAGAACACGGATGTCTGAGCCAATCCATAATCTCTAAGCAATGCCGAATTGAGTGTAATTGTCAGCTTTCCGGCATGACCAGAAGGAATCTTTGACGGCGACATGTCAGCAGTCAGGAAATTAGGGAGGTGCATCACAACAGGTTGCACGGTGTTACTCGTCGGGTTCTTCACATGAATCTCGGCAAAAGGACGCTCGCCCCTGCTTACGTCGTCGAATTCAATGTTTACTTTATCTACGAAAAGCTCACCTAATTTATAGGGATAATTACCCTCAAAATTCACAATTTCCTCAACAACGACGCCCTTTAATGTTAAGATAGTCGGTTCTGTATCATCATTAAAGTAGATGGAAGCATATTTCTCAAAATGCCCTAATTGCATGGCATCGTAAGTGAGTCTTACCACAAATGAAGAATCGCGCCTGATGATTTCCTGAGGATAATCACCGACCACACATCCACAACTGGTAAGTAATTCCCTTATATAGATAGCCTTGTTGCTTACATTTTTTATCTCAAAGTCGGCGCTGGCAGCATTCTGGAATTTAATCTGCCCCACATCAATCATGTCGTTTTTCACGGACACATGCTGAGCAAGCAGTTGTGGAACGAAAAATAATGCTATCAAACAAGATAATATAATTCGATTCTTCATAACTTAATTATTTACTTGAATTGTTATTTGGGGAGCACGTGCAACGAATTCAGGTGAATAAGCACATTGAATCATACAAGAACCCGTATGGAATGTTCCCAAGCGGTCGACGAAATAATCCGTCTCTATGACATGCTTGCCTTTGGGTAAGCGGTCGAAGAAATAGTTGGTGACGTTCTGCTTCGGAGCATAATAATACCCGTTTCTATATCCGCTCAATTGTTCTGTCGGTTCTAAACATGCCGCCCGCTTATCTGTAATCTGAACAAAGTCATAATCACGTTCCGTCTCGACGATAATCCTTATCCGGATCTTGTCCCCTACTCTAACGGTTTTATTTGGTAATACTATATCTTTAGTAATCTTCATGCCTGATGAATAGCCCGTTATCTCAGAGCTATTCAATACGAACTGAGCATATACAGCTCCCCATGACACTCCATTATCTTCTTTCTTGAAAGAAAGTGTCTTGCCAATCTCGTCGGTCAAGGATGCTTTAAAATATCCAAGCGACTCCGTATCCGACAAGCCTTCAAGTCTGGTCTTGTCCATTTGAATGACGGTCGGTTGGGCATTCTCAGTATTAAGTACATCCTCTTGTCCGTTTAAGAACGCATAGATAGCATTAACGGAGTTGTTTGGCGTATCCCAACTTTGCGTGCGTTTTTCTTGCAACAACCAGAGCTGCATCTCCTTAACGGTCGTGGTATCCGAAGGATTAACCAGCTGAATTGCCTCAATGGCGGCAACCTCAGTAGGAATCTTGTAGTCGAACCAGCTATAAGGTGCCTTGGACGTGTCAAAATAGCGTCCGTTCTCTTCCGTAGAGACAGAATACTCCTTAATGCTCTGAAGCATTTCCTGCGCTAAGTTTGCCTTTTTGTTCTTAGCCAATATGACGGCAGACACGGCCTTGTCATAGATAGACAGAGACGGATTGCTCTTTGTCAAGTGCTCGATGAGGTATTGATTTGCCTTCTTCACGTTATTCGGGAGGTCACGCCCGTCGATAGAACAGATATACAACCATCTGATTAAAGTCGCACTAAGCCTTACATTCCCGTCCTTCTGCTCAGCTTTCTTCATGGCGTCAACCTCCTTAACAATCTCTCCCCCCATGTAGGTAAATGCCTTGTCAAGCATCGGAGAAACCTTAGTCTGACTGCCAATCATGGCGTTGAGACGCACAAGGATTTCACATACGGCTGTTGTCATATAAATGCTACCCTTCATACCAGGCCACCAGCTCCAGGCACCATTCGGATCCTGAAGTTTCTGAAGTGCCTTGATGTTCTCGTCGAGGCGGTATTGGAGCATGTTGTTATCAAAGTAGTTCACCAACTGACTCTTTTGTTCGGCTTCTTTGTGGGCATCTGTCAGCCAGGGCGTCTCTTCAACAAGAATACTCTTGAGCTCCTGATTATTCATCAATGCGCTTGAGGAAGTGTTCTCCTGCTGTTCCTTCGCCCATTTCTCTACGACCTTTTCAATAGAAGAATCTCTGTGTAGAATCTTAGCAGCTAAGCTATTGGCATAGAAGGCGGCAGCTACACTCAGGACATCCTTGTTGATTGGAGTAGAAATAGCAGGAAGAGCCTGAATCATCATCCAGTCGGGATTATTTGTGTACTCAATTGTGAGTTGCTGCTTTTCACTATTTTGTGGGAACAAATCCTTTAAGTTGATGGTCTTCGTGCCCTTTTTGTTCTGGGTTATGGCTATCGTATTCGTAACCATCTCTTTATTTGAAAGGACAGGAAGCAGATGTTGTTCTCCATCAGAGAAGCCGTTACCAACTGCCTGTATCCTGCAAATTGTCAATGAAGGAAGCTGAGACGCGGCGACATTGAACTCAACCGTATTGGTCTTGCCCGACTCAGCCGTGAATGACCGCTTGTCCTTGTATAACACCTGCTCACTATCCGGGTCGATTAATTCTATAATGACATTTCCCGAGACGGTTTTGTCGGACGTGTTAGAGACGCGAGTAAGCAGAATGCTGCTATCATCTGCACGTAAGAACCTCGGCATGTTCGGTTGCACGATAACGGTCTTTGACGCAATGACCTCACTTTCAAGATAACCATATCTGATATCCTGGTCGTGAGCAAGTCCCATGAACTTCCACGTCGTAACACTTTCAGGAAGAGTAAAGCTCAGTTTGGCAATACCATCCTCGCCAACATACATGCTGGGATAGAAGAAAGCCGTCTCATTAAAGTTAGAGCGTATCTGGTCAACCGTATTACTGGCTTTTTCCTCTTCTCTTCCTCCGGCAACATCCATTGCCGCTACCTCTTCCATCGCCATATTATCGCTCATGGCAACAGAAGCATTCATCGTACTCTTTGCCATAGCTCCAACCATAAGTCTTTTCATTCCGCCACGAGTAGTACCTCTGAACAACAAAGGCTGAACAAACTCCAAGACGGTTTCATCAAACCTGCTGAATG
Source organism: uncultured Prevotellaceae bacterium (assembly GCA_902762325.1). Lineage (GTDB taxonomy): Bacteria > Bacteroidota > Bacteroidia > Bacteroidales > Bacteroidaceae > Prevotella. The sequence goes on from CACWNV010000004.1 coordinate 59,958, forward strand.
TTAACGGACGCTCATTCAGGAGCTTATAGGGCAATTCACCATATAGAGAATAATCGGCATCATACCTTCCGTTCCAAGTCGTATATGGGATGTTCTGCCATGAACGAGGATTAATTGACCATTTGTTTGCCCGAAGCTGATCCAACGACTTGTCATATAAGACAGCCATCAACTGAGCTGAAACCGGCTTGCCTTCAGAATCCTTTATACACAACGTCCATTCTTCCGATTGTCCGGATGTCAGATGGTCTCTGAAAGTCTTCCATTCCAAATGAAGTTTTTTATCTGCTACAGGTCTTTGGATAGAAACCTTATGGGAATAGAGTTTTCCTTCTCTTACCCATGCGCAATTGAAGAGAATCCCGTCACCATATTCTTCTTTATAGACAAACTCCCGATTATACAAAGCATTGCTCTGATCCACCACTCCACTCTCGATGACCTTCTTACCGCAGATGATGGAATAGACGATATGCTGATTCAGGTCGGAAGCTCCCATTTGGATATGAACAGGTTTTCCGTCATTAGGGAATCTGTCAGAGGAAGCATAGAACCAGTCATGAGTTTCGATAATCGGTTTCTGGTCGTGTATGCTAAATACGATGAACTCCTTTTTGATTTTCTCGTCTCCACACTCAGCATAAAGGGTATGCTTTCCAGATGTAAAGCCTTTAAAATGCAACTCTAAATCTTGATTGGTCTTTACTTTAACCGTCTTCTGGGGGTCATCTATATAATAGGTGACAAACTGGTCTATCTTTTTACCAGCGGTGTTCAGGTAAGAGAAAGATGTAACCAGCGAGCTGTCAACTTCAATCTTTTCAGGTAAGTCAATCGTCAGAACAGCTTCACGGTTACTTAATGGAAGCCGTATGCTTCCCTCATGGCTCTCTCCTCTTTCATCGGTCACTTGTGCCTCTATATTAAAGGAGAAATAGTAAGGAGCAGAAGTGTTGACGTTCTCAGGTATTTTCATGGGTACCGTAATGCTGAAGGAACCATCATTATCCGTCTTTATCGTGTCTCTCTTAATAACGTCATTCGATATTCCGTAACTCTTCCACCATAACGACTGGTTACGGGTAACTTTGACGGCAACCTTAGCCTCCTGTATCGGTAACCCGGTATAGGCAATAGCCTTACCTTTGACGGTAACACTATCGTCAACTGAATACTTATCGTTTACGTCATCGAAAAGAATCTGAAAGGTGGGCTGTTTGTATTCTTCTACGGAGAAATAAGTCGTAGCCCTGTGAGTAGATACAGAATACTGGCCGGTTAGTCTGTTTAAGGGAAGTACAAAGTCGGTGGAAGCAGATCCATATTCATCCGTTACGACCTCATGGGTTGCTATTGTCTCATGATTAGCATCTTTAAGGTCTATCGAGAATTTCTCATTAGCCTTGACTTTGCTATCCTGATGATTGAATTCCTTGAAGGCGATGAAAGCAACATGAACGGTCTGGCCCGGACGGTATATCTTTCGGTCGGTATAAAGATTATGATTGTCGTTAGACATGTCCCTGTCATAATAAGTGAAGTTCCCATTCAAATATGCATCCGGACAATAACGGTCTTTATCTGTATATACATATATCTTGCTTGGCTGCCGGTTCTTGTATTGATAGGTTGCCTCGCCTATCTCATTACATTCTAATTCTGCCATAACAGATTCTTCTGAACCACCATTATTTCTAATAGGTGAAGAATGGTAGATGCCGTCAAGCAACTGAATCTTTGCACCCTTAATCGGCTGCCCGGTCGTCGCACTAACCACGGCAAAGCGGATCTTGTTGTCAGGCAGGTGTTCCCACATTGCATACATGTCACTCACATGAAGCAATGCCCGTTCTGGTTTTATGGAATTGTGATTGGTTGTAAACTCTACGAGATACACACCGACAGGCAATCCTCCAATCTCCATCGAGTCAGTCTGAACCTTATAGGCTGGTTGTCCTATATACCGATGAGTGATGCTTTGGCGTGAGTCATCAAGGACTAACATCTTCTTTATTTTGGCATAATCACCTTCATCATTGACATTCAAGCGGGACATCCCGTCGGTCTTCACCCTTGTAACATTCATCGTCAATGACTGGACATTCACAATCTGCCGGATAACCACTTTCCTTGGCATATTAGGCAAAGAGACACCAGAACCTATCGAGACACTAAACGAAGGGAGCGTCAACTGGTTTTGTGCATTTCTAAGAATGTTCATCCGAGGCCAGGCTCCCCATTTGCTTAATGCGTAATTGATGTAGTTCATCTTATCCTCGGCACTCACATCCCCCATCTGTTCCATAAGGCTGTAGTGCTCAATTGCCAATTCTCCACATTCCTTTAAATCCTGATATTCGTTAATAAGCGAATCTACATGGATGATTGACTGATGGATATTTGCTTTGGAGTATTTTTGCCTGTAGTTAAACAAGGCACAAATACATGATGCAGGCCGGTTGTTATGATTCTTATACCATTCATACATCTGGGAATACGCTTTCGCCTCAAAGCCTAAGACATGAAGAAGGTCATTATAAAAGATACGACTATCCACTCCTTCGATGATAAAAGGCTCATAGTCTTTGGCATTGATGACAGAAAGAGCCGGCAAGTCGCCCATAGATAACTGATAATACTTATCGCTTAAATCCTTATAGGTCACGGACGGACTACCCTCTATCACATCATTTCGGTTTGCCATTTGCTGGTAGATTCTTGCCAAGACACTCTGGTATATAGCAGTTAAGGCGATATTGCTCTGTTTGTCGGATGCGGTTATCACTTTTGACTCGCCAATGCCCTTTAAAGATTCCAACTTTGTTTTTATCCGTTCAACCTCTACCGATAATGAATCGGGAGAAATAACAGAATTGAGCATGGCACACTTCAGCTCTGCCTTTAACAGGTGCCCATAGTTCTTATCAGATTCTGCTTTTGCAACAATTTGCCTTAAAAGCTTTTGTTGGGTACGTGGTAAGTCTTTTTCCTCGTTTTCAGCAACTTGCTTCCATAATGACGAGTAGCTTTGCGCATTCATTATTGTACATGTTAATACAAAAGATATCAGTAATATTATTTTTTTATACATAGTCCTTAATTATTAGCTCATCTAACATTACTGCAAAAATAGCAAATTACCACCAATTAACAAAGGCTATTTGCGATTTTTGACATACGGTTACTTATATTTATTTATTTCACAAACAAAAAACGCCTGTAATTTTTCCTTTATAGATTTATTTTGTATATTTGCACGTAAAATGAGAAGAAGATTCAAATCTTTCTGATGGTCTATATTGAATTACCAGGTAAAAACACCAGACGTTTATCTTTCTATTTAGCGATGGAAGAATACGTTGCACGTACCCTAAATACACTTGATGACTGCTTTTTCATGTGGCAAGTTCAACCAAGTGTCATCGTGGGGAGAAATCAGCTGATAGAAACTGAAGTCAACATTCCATTTTGTAAAGCCCACAATATAAGTGTTTATCGCCGGAAAAGCGGCGGAGGATGTGTATATGCCGACATGTCGAATGTGATGTTCTCATACATTACCCGTGACGAGAATGTCAACCTGACTTTCAACAGATACATCAATCAACTGGTTCTCGTCCTTTACCGGATGGGGATTGATGCAAAGAACAGCGGAAGAAATGATGTGATGATTGACGGGAAAAAGGTATCAGGTAATGCCTTTTACCATATTCCCGGCCATTCCATTGTTCATGGAACCATGTTGTATGACACTGACATGCAGAATATGGTTCATTCGATTACTCCATCAAATGACAAGCTCATCAGTAAAGGTGTTCAAAGCGTGCGCCAGCATATTGCTTTGCTGAAGGACTACACTCAAATGTCATTGGAAGAGTTCAAATCATTCGTTCGCCAGAATCTTTGCAAGGAGACGTTATCGCTTTCAGACGAAGATGTCATCAAGATTGAAGAGATAGAACAAGAATACTTGTCAGAGAGGTTTATCTACGGAAGCAATCCCAAGTATGCGATTGTCAAAAAGCAGTTCATCAAGGATGTCGGGCACTTTGACATAAGACTGGTTGTTAAAAACGGTATTATCAAGGACATAGACATCTTGGGGGACTATTTTATCTGTGGTGATGTTGATAAAAGACTATTGGAACCGTTGCGTGGTGTAGAACTTAACGAAGAGTCTATTGCCAAGGCGCTCCCCTATCCTATTGATGATGTGATCATGAATCTTGAAACAAAGGACTTTATTAATATGCTCATAAAACCATAACAATAATAATTTTAGAATCATGGAAAACAAGAAAACATGTCTCTACGACGAACACGTTGCCCTCGGGGCACAGATGTCTCCCTTTGGCGGGTTTATCATGCCAATCCAGTACACTTCAATCATTGAGGAGCATAATGCCGTCCGCAATGAATGTGGTGTGTTTGATGTGTCGCACATGGGAGAAGTGCTTATCTCCGGAACAGATGCGGAGCGATTCGTCAATCATATCTTTACAAACGATGTCACGGCTATGCCTATTGGAAAGATTCTCTATGGCATGATGTGCTATGAGGATGGCGGTGTCGTTGACGATCTCCTGGTCTATAAGAAGGCTGACGACCGCTTCTTGCTTGTCATCAATGCGGCAAACATCGATAAGGATATCGAGTGGATTGAAGGCCACGCCAAAGATTTTGATGTGTTTGTGGCAGACCAATGCGATTATTACGGACAATTAGCGATTCAGGGTCCAGATTCCGAGCGTGTCGTTGAAGAGGTGTTAGAGATTCCTTGTAAAGAGCTCTCCTTCTACACTTTCAAGGAGATCATTGGTTATCAGGGCACATCAGAGAATATTATCGTAAGTCGGACGGGATATACCGGTGAAGACGGCTTCGAGATTTATGGCATGAAATCATTCATCCGTGAGATGTGGGATAAGCTCATTAAGAGCGGACGGTGCAAGCCTTGCGGATTAGGTTGTCGTGATACGCTTCGCTTTGAAGTGGGATTGCCTTTGTATGGCGATGAACTTTCTGCCGACATTTCACCTATTATGGCAGGACTCGGCATTTTTGTGAAACTCGACAAGGAAGAGTTTATCGGGAAGGAAGCACTCGCTATTCAGAAAGCCGAAGGCACGAAGATGAAGTTGATAGGTATCGAACTTGCCGGAAAGGCAATTCCTCGTCATGGATATAAGGTGCTTTGTGACGGCGAGGAAATCGGCGAGGTCACGACAGGCTATAACTCTATCTCTACGGGAAAGAGTGTCTGCATGGCACTGGTGAACACCGAACATTCAAAACTGGGTACGGAAGTTGAAGTGCAGATCAGAAAGAAGACATTTAAAGGTGTCATCGTGAAAAAACGCTTCTATGACAAGCATTATAAGAAATAAGAATTAATACACATAAAATAATAATAATAACTAAAAACAAAAGAATTATGGCAAGAGTAATTGAAGGACTCTATTATAGTGAGTCGCATGAATATGTACGTGTTGACGGCGAATTTGGATACATTGGTATTACCGATTATGCCCAGAATGCCTTGGGTAATGTTGTTTATGTTGACATGCCTGAAGTGGATGATGAAGTCGAAGCAGGTGAAGAGTTTGGTGCCGTTGAGAGTGTAAAGGCAGCAAGTGACCTGATTTCTCCTGTTAGTGGTACCGTTGTAGAGGTGAACGATTCATTGGATGATTCTCCAGAACTGATTAATAAGGATGCGTATGAGAACTGGATTATTAAAGTTGAACTGACAGATAAGGCCGAATTAGATAATCTGATGGATGCTGAAGCATACCAGGCTTTTTGCCAGCAATAGCTCATATAGATAGATATGCAGTATAAGTATTTTCCACATACTGAAGAGGACATCAGGCAAATGCTTGATAAGATTGGTGTGCAATCGCTTGATGACCTTTATGAAGATGTACCGGAGGATATTAAGCTAAAGGGAGGCTATGTGCTGCCAAGTGCATATAGTGAAACCGAACTTCGGAATCTCTTTGAAGAGATGAAGATGTTTAATTCTCTCTTGACGGTCTTCGCCGGTGCCGGATGCTATGATCACTATGCTCCGTCGGTGGTACAAAACCTTATAGAGCGGTCGGAGTTCCTGACAAGCTATACTCCCTATCAGGCTGAAATATCACAAGGCACACTTCATTATATCTTTGAGTATCAGTCGATGATGGCTGAACTGACGGGAATGGACATCTCTAATGCTTCCATGTATGACGGTGCTACGGCAACGGCTGAGGCGGCAATGATGGCTGTTGCCTCCGCTAAGAAGGCGAATGTTGTACTTGTGTCTGCTACAATCGACCCCAAGACGTTGCGCGTTATCAACACCTATGCAAAGTTCCATAGCATTGATATTAAGCTCATAGCCCAAAAAGACGGAGTAACAGATGTTGATGACATGAGGAGGCAGCTTGACAATGGAGGTGTTGCCGGTGTCATTACTCAACAGCCGAATTATTATGGAATCGTTGAGGACTTCACGGGAATTGCCGATGCTTGTCATGAAAAGAAAGCTCTCTTTATCATCAATAGTGTTGCGGCCGACCTGGCTATATTGAAGACTCCCGGAGAATGGGGAGCCGATATCGCCGTGGGCGAAGGACAAAGCTTAGGAATTCCGATGACATTCGGCGGACCTGGCATCGGTTATATGTGTTGTACGGAAAAGCTGATGCGTAAAATGCCCGGACGTATTGTCGGAATGACGAAGGATTGTCGTGGACAACGTGCGTTCGTCCTCACTTTGCAAGCTCGTGAACAGCATATTCGTCGTCAGAAGGCAACGTCGAACATCTGTTCAAACCAAAGTCTTATGGCTCTCTATGTAACCATCTACATGTCGGTCATGGGCAAAGAGGGATTGAAAGAAGCCGCAGAACTATCGTATGCCGGAGCTCATTACCTCTATGATGAACTGCTTAAAACAGGCTACTTCAAACCGAGGTTTGACAAACCGTTCTTCAATGAGTTCTGCCTGACTTACGATGAAGACATCGACCAGCTACAAGAGGAATGTGCATTAATGGGATTCATGGCTGGTGTTAAAGTGGACGATAGCACCGTGATGTTTGCGGTGACGGAGCAGCGCACCAAAGAGGAGATTGATGATCTTGTACACACCATTCAAACATTTAGGGAGGACAAAGAATGAATAACAGATTATACGGAAATTTAATTTTCGAATTATCCAGGAAAGGACGAAAAGGCTACTCATTACCCAAAGCCGATTATTCCTATTCGACATCTGATCTGCCACAAAACTTACTACGGCAGAATGATGCAGCCTTACCCGAATGTGATGAACTGACGGTTGTACGTCATTACACGAATCTCAGTCATAACAACTTTGGCGTTAATGACGGCTTTTATCCCCTCGGCTCTTGCACGATGAAGTATAATCCCGTCATCAATGAAGAGATTGCTTCGTTAAAAGACTTTGCCGGACTTCATCCGCTTCAGCCGGCTGACACATGCCAATGGGCATTGAATATTTATTATGATCTTCAGAAAGCTTTGTCAGAACTGACGGGATTGAGTGAATTCACGTTGAATCCCTGTGCCGGAGCGCATGGCGAGCTGACTGGTCTGATGGTTATTCGTGCCTATCATCAGAGTCGTAATGACAACGAGCGTGTCAATGTTATTATTCCCGATTCTGCTCATGGCACAAATCCCGCATCGGCAGCTGTATGCGGCCTTCACATCATTGAGGTGAAGAGCCTGGCTGACGGTACCGTCGATGTGGAAAGCCTGAAGGCGTTGATACAAGAGCATGGAACGTCCATTGCCGCAATGATGATGACCAACCCGAACACGGTCGGTATGTTTGAAAGACAGATTCCTGAAATCGCGAAGCTCATTCACGATTGTGGAGGATTGATGTACTATGACGGTGCTAACCTGAACCCGATGCTGGGCGTTGCACGTCCTGGTGACATGGGATTCGACGTGATGCATATTAATCTGCACAAGACATTCTCAACACCTCATGGCGGTGGCGGACCCGGATGCGGACCTGTGGGCGTAAGAGAAGGCTTAGAGCAATTCCTCCCTACCCCGCATGTTGCTTTCAATGAAAAGACAAATGCCTTTGTCGTAGAGTATGCACCATCATCCGACTCCATGTCGTTGGGTAGCATCGGTAATTTCTTCGGTAACTTTGGGGTCGTGTTAAAGGCATATTCGTATATCTTGTCTCTTGGAAAGGAAAACATCAAGATGGTCGGTCCTCTCTCCACCTTGAATGCAAATTACATCAAGGAATCTCTTAAAGACCTTTACGAACTGCCCATCAATGGTTCCTGTAAGCACGAATTTGTATTTGACGGCTTGAAGGACAAGTCAACGGGAGTGACAACGATGGATATTGCCAAACGACTTCTTGACTACGGTTACCACGCTCCTACTATCTACTTCCCTCTGCTTTTCCATGAGGCAATGATGATAGAGCCGACGGAAAGTGAGTCGAAAGAGACCATTGACGATTTTATCAGGGTGATGCGTGCCATAGCTGATGAGGCGAAGAATGACCCGGAACTTGTCAAGACAGCTCCTCACAACACGCCGATAGGACGCGTAGATGATGTGCTGGCCGCTAAGCACCCCGTTCTGACCTTTAAACAAATAGCCAATGACGGAAACTGATTTAATCATTATCGGCGCGGGACCTGGTGGTTACCGCGCCGCTGAGTATGCGGCAAAGAACGGATTGAAGGTCATCGTTTTTGATGGCAAAGATGCGGGAGGGACGTGTCTGAATTGCGGGTGTATTCCTACAAAGACGCTTGCCCGGAATGCCGACGTCATGCATACTCTCTCGGAAGCAGAGGTCTTCGGCCTGAATAATTTGCAATATGAATTCGACTTTTCCCGTGTCATGGCGCGGAAAGATGAGGTCGTCAGTACGCTCCGTAATGGTGTTGAGGCTCTTTTAAAGATGCCGGGCATCACATTTGTCAAAGAAAACGTGACATTTGTTGATAGTAAGACGGTGAGAACTTTTCATTCTGGCGATGAATACACCGCTCCAAATATCATCATTGCAACGGGTTCTTCTAATAAGATGTTGCGACTAAAGGAGTTTGATACGAGTCTTCTCGATGAAGGGGTTGTATGTGATTCCACCGAACTTCTTTCTACTAAGACACTACCCAGGCATTTGTGTATTGTAGGAGCTGGTGTGATAGGAATGGAGTTCGCCAGCATTTACCGTTCTTTCGGTTGCGAGGTGACTGTTATTGAATTCTTGAAAGAGTGTCTGCCTGCTGTTGATAGTGAAATCTCCAAACGACTACGGAAATCTTTGGAGAAACGGGGTGTCAACTTTATGATGCAAAGCGGTGTTACATCTATCACGAGAGATGGAGTCTTTTATGAACGAAAAGGCAAAAGTGCTTGTGTGTCAGCAGATAAGATACTGATTGCCGTTGGCAGGAAGCCTAACATCTCCGACGATTTTGCCAACGCAGGCATCGAATTTGATGAAAGGACAGGTATCAAGGTGGATGATGACATGCAGACGAACGTGCCTGGTATCTATGCGATAGGTGATGTCAATTGTCGGCAGATGCTTGCTCATGCGGCAACGATGCAGGGATTACGGGCTGTTAATACCATCTTGAAGAGGAAGGATAACATCAGACTGGATATTATGCCGGCTGCTGTCTTTACCTATCCGGAAGTGGGATGTGTCGGTCCGACGGAAGACCTGTTGAAAGATAAGGGTATATCTTATAAGGCGTACAAAAGCCGGTATCATGCTAATGGAAAGGCACTTGCCATGAATGAGACGGAGGGTTTGGTGAAGCTGCTTACTGATGCAGACGACCATATCCTGGGCTGTCACATCTTGGGTGCCCATGCTTCAGATTTGATACAAGAAGTGGTAGCATGGATGAACCAGAACGGAACGATACAGCAGTTACGTGAATGTGTTCATATCCATCCCACTCTAAGTGAAGTCTTACAAGACTTAACATAAATGGTTCTTTGTTCATGGTGAGTTTGGGAAAACTTGCCATGAACTTTTTTAACAACTTAAATCCAAAACTATGAAAAGAATTGTCTATGCATTTCTGATGCTTTCATGTGTTGTGGCTATACATGCCCAGAGTGGTGATGACGGCTTCGACCAGGTGTTGGACGAGATGACTGGCATTGATGAGGAGGATGTTCCACAATGGGACCAGTGGTATGAGGAGCTGGCTTCGCTTGCCATCGATAGAATAAATATCAACACCGCAACCCGTGAGGACTTAGAGCAGCTGCCTTTCTTAAACGACCGGCAAATCGAAGAAATATGCGAGTATGTCTATAGACACGCCCCTCTCCGAAGCTTAGGCGAATTGTCGATGATTGAGTCTTTGGATTACAACGAGCGGATTCTCTTGTCGAGATTCTTAGAAATAGGAAAGACGACAAAGGATTTCCGACCGACGATCAGGCAGATACTGAAGGATGCAACAAATGAGCTGACGATGACGGCAAAGATTCCCTTTTACAGGCGGGAAGGTGACAAAAACGGATACTTAGGCTATCCATACCGCCATTCAATAAGATTTACCTCTCATAACAACAAACACTTCAAGGCGGGTCTTATTGGTGCTCAGGATGCTGGTGAACCTTTCTTTGCCAATCGGAACAAAATGGGCTATGATTTCTATTCCTTCTACCTTCTTCTAAAGAATATAGGCAGGATAAAGGCTCTTGCTGCTGGAAAATACAGAGTGAAATTAGGGATGGGACTCATCTTGAACAAAGGCTTTTCCATCGGCAATACGACATGGCTTTCAGGTAATGAACGGAACGGAAGCGACATCCATCAGCATTCTTCACTTTCTTCCTCCAATTATATGCAGGGCATGGCTGCAACCGTCCGCTTGTCAAGACACATTGATCTCACCTCATTCCTGTCCTGTCGTCCTATCGATGCGACGGCGAATGCGGACAGCCAGTCTATAGCAACCATTCTGAGTACGGGCTATCATCGGACTCCAGTGGAAATGAGTCATAAGCATCAGGCTTTTGAAAGCATGATTGGAGGCAGTCTGACTTATCATAATAAGTATGTTTCTGTGGGGTATAACATGCTATATAATACATTAAGCAAGCCGGTCAAGCCGGATAAGACACAGCCTTTCCGCAAATACTACCCTGAAGGAAAGGAGTTCGTAAATGCGAGCATTTCGTACAATTACCGGAATTCTTTTCTAAGTCTTAGCGGTGAGCTTGCAACCAATAAGGAATGGGCAATAGCAAGCATCAACACCCTGGCATTCCGTTTCAATAGTCATCTGGAACTGAAGACGCTCTATCGTTTTTATTCCTATCAATACACCTCGCTTCATGCGAACAGCTATCGTGTGAACAGCAAGACACAAAACGAAAACGGTGCCATGGCTTCAGTCAACTGGAGAATCCGGTCAGGTATGCAGCTGCAACTGATGGCTGACTATTCCTATTTCCCCTGGCCGAAATACATGGTCTCTGCTCCCTCCCATTCGTGGGACAGCCGACTGTCTTTTACCTGTCAGCATCGAAAATACCGATGGGTCGCTCAATATAGACTAAGGAATAAGCAGCGTGACAATCAGGATAAGACAGGACTTGTCAATCAGATTGAACACAAAGGAGGCGCAAGCATGTATCTATCAGGCAGCAAATGGACTTCCAAGTCACAAGTCAGTTTCTCGTATGTTAATGCCGGTACAAAATCATTCGGTTACTTGTTGTCCCAGTCCCTCAACTACAACTATAAGAAACTCAGCATCCAGGCGATGTTCAATTACTTCCACACAGACGACTATAGCACGCGAATCTATTTATATGAAAGGGATATGCAATATGCCTGTTCCTTTCCCACGTTCTTCGGACATGGTATCCACTATGCCTTATGGGGCAGATACAACCTCAGTTCCAGCCTTCGTGTCACGGCAAAGTTAGGTGTCACATCCTATTCCGACCGTTCTCATATCAGCGAGAACGAGCAAAAGATAGACAGCTCGTCAAAAAGTGATTTGGACCTGCAAGTAAGCTGGAGGTTTTGAGGGGACTTGCCAATCAGATGAAATTGGCAAACCCCTTCAATTGCTATTTCTTCTTTTTAGTATAGTTCATTCTCACACGCTCCCAAGAGACTGCTCCGTCGGCATCCACATGCACACGAACGAGATAGTCTCCCGGCTCGGGACAGTTCTTTTCACACATGGAGTCGAGTGTCAGATAGGTTACACCGCCATAGACACGATCATCCCACTTGTGGACGTGGCCGCAGAAGACAATCGTCGCATTCCATTTCCTAAACTGATTTAGAAGGAAGAAGGTCTCTTCACGGGTGAATGTCGACGCGAACTGAAGGGATGATGGTCTGAAGATATTGGTATGGGTGAAGACGAAGGTGTTACGAATCCTTTCACCATTCGAATTACCGTCGAGGATTCCCTGCTCAATCAGGTCTATTTGTGTCTCGCCCAGCGTACCGCTTGCTGAATCCAGGAAAATGAAATGGTCGTAGGTGTTTTCTGCTACCTCTATATTGAACTCATAGAATGATGAATGAAACAGGTTTGACCAGAGCGCCCACCCGTTGTGTGTGATGTCGTGATTTCCAACAACAGGGAAGAAGGGATAGATGACGTCGTCGTAGGTGATGGGACCGTCAACATCTGGATGTTTCTCGTTCAGCTTCTGTAAGAATTTCTCCTTATACTTGGATATTGCCTTGTCTAAATTGATGTAATATTCTGCCTTGGTATCAGCTATATCCCCCAAATGAGCATAGAACATATCATCATTATCAAGACCTATTTGTAGCATCTCCTCCATTCTGCCTGTATCGTCCGTCACATGACTGTCTGCACCGACAAGAAAGGTATAGCCGCCATCTGAATAACCGTCTATCCGGTTATCTTGATACTCTCTGTAAAAGAGAGACGACATCTTCACCCTGTCCTCAACAGCTGTTCCGGCTATCAACAGACCGGTCGGACTCACTTTCTCACATGAGGCAAAAACAACCGCCGAGAATAAAAACAAACAAATATTCTGAATCTTCATTTTACCAAACATATTTAACTCCCAATTTTCCTGATGTTTCATACTTACTTGCCAGCTGGCTGATACTACCTGCCGGGCGTACATTGAATTCTCCGAAAAGCTTTGCCTGCTTATTCAATGAGGCGACAAATCGAAGTCCCCAGTTGATGTTCCAGTTCTCATAATAGAACTCGTCGTAATTACGGAAGAACAGTCCGAGGTTCCATGATTCCCATCGTGGCCGGATGTTGACACCTGTTCCGAATGTGAACGTCAGGGGCTCTGAATAGCCGTTTTCATAGAACTGATAATGGATATAGGATTCTCCGACACGAAGGTCAAAATAGGGCGTCTCCCATGTTACCGAAAGATTGGTAACCGTTTCGTTGGTATCCCAGCGATTATACCTGTTGCAGTAGAATCTGCCTTCGACATAGAAATCCGAGAATCCCCAGGACATTCTATACCCCGTCTTTATCCCACCGCAATAAAGCTGTTTTCCGAACTGGATCTGCATTGCTCCTTGTGCATACCATCGGTCGGTGAGGTGGCGCTTGTAAGAGACTGAATAACCTCCAAAGGTTTTAAACAACACATTATGTCCTCCAAGAAGATAGCCGGTGACTTCATTGCGATGCTCCCCGTCAAATTTATGCACACCGCTGAAAGCCTGCCCATGGACTGTTGCTGAAATGAACATCAACAATCCTGTAATTATTAAACTTCGCATGCTATAATTATTATCACTATAAATTATCTTTCGTGAGATTGAGTCTGGGATTTCCAATTTGACGGCAAAATTATAAAAAAAAACAAAAACTATCGCAAAAAGGAGGAAAAAAAACACCACTTTTGCACAAAGTGCACTGGAAACAGACAGAGTGAGTGCGCTGAAAATGCACCGGAATACAGGCAGGGATGAGTGCGCTGAAAGTGCACCGGAACACAGGCAGGGTGAGTGCGCTGAAAGTGCACCGGAACACAAGCAGGGGTGAGTGCGCTGAAAGTGCACCAGAATACAGGCAGGGGTGAAGTGAAACGGAACCCCTGCATAGAGTTCGCAGATGTATAAGTTCCGAAGGAACGACAGAATCTCTGTCACCCCGTTGGGGTTCTTCCTGCCCACTCACTCCAAACATACAGGGGTTTCGCTACGCTCCACCGCCTGCCTGTGGTCTCGTCAGCCCTTCGGGCTTATGATTTATAGTGCGCTGAAAATGCACCGGAACACAGGCAGGGTGAGTGCGCTGAAAGTGCACCAGAATACAGGGGGAGTGCGCTGAAGGTGCACCAGAATACAGGCAGGGGTGAAGTGAAACGGAACCCCTGCATAGAGTCCGCAGATGTATAAGTTCCGAAGGAACGACAGAATCTCTGTCACCCCGTTGGGGTTCTTCCTACCCACTCACTCCAAACATACAGGGGTTTCGCTACGCTCCACCGCCTGCCTGTAATCTTAATCCCCCTCGGGGATTATGCTTTTTCGATGTTTGATGTGTGAATTACGAAGTGTGAAGTGGTCGCCGAAGGCGAGGGAGAAGTATTGAAGGGTGAAGTGTTTTTGACGTAGGAAGGAGGAATTAGGAAGGAGGAAGTGGTCGCCATAGGCGAGTGTGATGTTTTGAAGTTTGAAGTACATCATACATCAGCCCTTCATAACTGCGCGAAGCGCACTACTTCCTAATTCCTCCTTCCACCTTCCTCCTTCCGCCAGAGCTACGGCTCTGGCGTCTCGTCCTCCTTGTTGACGGAGTAGTTGGTGAGCTCGCGGAGGTTCGCCAGTCGGGTGATCTCGTCGCGGGTGAACTTTCCCGTGGTGCGGGAACGGAGATACACGCTCTTCACGTTGGCGGCAACGGTGAAGTCCTTGGCAGAGTCGGCAGGGGCGGTGCTGATACCGGCAGAGAAGATGCAGAGGTTAGGAATCTTCACCGCCTTACCCTCAAGCACCAGCTCGCGGATACAGGTGATCATGTCGGTGAGCACACCCTTGATGACACCCTCGGAATAGGGCGTGTTGTGCTGAGCCATGTGCTCGGCAAGGTCTTCCAGCGACACGGTCTTACCCATCACGGCTGAACGTGCATACCACTTTTCTGATACAGTTTGTAGAAAATACTCATAATTCAGTTGTTTTTTTGTTCGTAAAATGGAGCTTCCCCAGACTATGCGCACTCATCTGTCTTCCACTCCCTCAGAGCGTTTCTCTGATATTGCAAAGGTACAACATCCAGAACACTCGTTTTCCGTTTCGTGCAGGTTGGGACAGATAAAGCATATTAAATTCATGGCGAACGACAAATGTGTTTTCATTTAGTTGATAAAAATTTGAAAGAATGAGTAAGTAAATAAATATTATTTTATATTTTTGCAAAATAAATTGTGCTGATTATGATGTCTAACTAACGCCACTTTTGCAAGTGGAATGAATCGTATATATTTATGAAAACTATGATGAAAAATTCAAACCTAATGACACGGGGATGATGCTCACTGCCACGACGGCATGGGCAGACGACAGCGGCGAGTGCGGTGAAGGCGTCACCTACTACTACAATGCCTCCACTCATACCCTCACTATCAGCGGTGAAGGAGATATTGTAATGAGCCCTTGGGAAGAATCATTTTATGATGACATCAGGACCGTAGTCATTGAAGACGGCGTGACGGGCATCGATGACCATGCCTTTGTAGGATGCCACTTCTTGAATTCAGTCAGTATCCCAAACAGTGTGACGTACATCGGCGAGTATGCCTTCGCTTCCAATTACTCCATGACGTCGGTAAGCATCCCTAATAGTGTGACGAGCATCGGCAACTTTGCCTTCATTCACTGCTCGTCCCTGACGTCTGTCTTTGTCAACGCAGAGACTCCACCCGCGATTGGTGAAGATGCTTTTGAATATAATGCTAATGGCAGGAAAATCTATGTGCCCAGTAGCAGTGTCGCAACCTATAAAGAAAATTGGAGTAGCTACGCTAACAACATCGTCGATGTCTCCTCCCTTTTCTCACAAGACGGCGACACCTACACTATCCACAACAATCTGGGCTGGGAAGTGTTCTGTGATGCCCTTCAGGATAACGACACATGGAACCGCTTCACGGACAAGACTGTGAAGCTGGGCGCTGACATCACAGTGACGCGCATGGCAGGTAGTAGTGGCCATGAATTCTGCGGCACCTTCGATGGCGACCACCATACGCTCACCGTGCAGTACGGCACCGCTGACGCACCTATCGAACAACAACAGTTCGTAGCACCTTTCGTCGAGACTGCCCGCAACAGCTCGCCCGTCTTCCGCAACCTCACCATCGACGGCAATATCTACGTTAAATATGCCGACTCAAGTGTCGAACCAGGTGTGGGCGGACTCATCGGCCACCTCTTCGGGGATGTCACGGTAGAGCACTGCACGAGCAAAGTGGTCATCAACTCCGACAAAGACAGGGTGGGTGGCTTCGTCGGCCTTTGCGAATACGCTGTCACATTCACCGACTGCAAGAGCAGCGCCGTCATCAGCAGTTCCATCGGTAACATTAGCGGTTTTGTGGGCTGGAGCCGTTCATCAGCCTTTACTATTGCCTTCGAGGGATGCCTCTTCAACGGCAAGCTGCTCCAACTGAACGGAACTGGCGGCAGTGGCGGCTGCTTCGTAGGATGGAAGGGCGACGCCAAGACCGTTAACATCAACAACTGCCTCGTAGCTCCTGCAACACTCGCTGAGGGTGAGAGCATGGCAAGCAGCGGCAGCGCCACCTTCTGTCGCCAGCATAACGACAAACTGCCTGCTGAAATCAAAAATAGCTACTACACCACAGAGTTTGGTGCCGCCCAAGGCACGCAAGTCCACAGCATCAAGGCTGGGAAGGGTGTGAGCGTGGCAATGGCTGGCAATGTCATCCACGAATACGAGACGAGCGGTATCACCTTCTACAACACTGGCATTATGTGCGATGGCAAGCTCTATGCAGTCAAGGACGACGTGGTAAGCCTCTCACTCAGCCATGAAGACCAAGAGGGCTATGCATTCCTTGGCTATGAAGCAAAGGACAGCCTTCAGAACACTTTCGCCTTGAACGCAGATGGTGACAACTACACGCTGACCATGCCTGATGACGACGTGGCTGTTACAGCGAAAGTTGTGATAGGTTATTATTCATTGACCTTACCTGACAAGATGGAGGTTGTGAGTGCAGACCAAGCAGCTATTGATGGCAAATATCCAGTGGGGACAATTATCAAATTCAAGCTCAAGTCGAATTATGCGGTTGAAGGCGATGTGAAGAACGGAGACGAAGTGCTGGAGGCTAACGCTCAAGGCATTTATACCGTGACAGTCGGGAATGCAGACATCATGATTACGGTTATTATAACGCTTACGGGTGGTAATTACACAGCGCAGAACTGCGATGAGCTGAGAGGCTCGACCAATGGCACGGTAACGATTGCCGATGGTGCAAGCATCACGCTTAGCGATGTTACAATCAATGGAGGCATCGTCTGCGAAGGTACGGCTACGATTATCCTTGTCGGTGAAAACAGTGTGACGGGACAATTTAACAATGCTGGCATTCAGGTCGGCGGTTTCGAAACAACGCTTACCATCAAGGGCAACGGCTCGCTGACAGCAAACGGAGGCAGCAATGGCGCAGGCATCGGTACGGGTAATGTTGACCCTAACAGTAATGTAACATTCGGCGACATCATCATCGAGGGCGGAATCATCACGGCAACCGGAGGTCGGAACGGCGCAGGCATCGGTACGGGTAATGTCGTTAGTGGAACCGTAACACTGAGCAACATCACCATCGAGGGCGGAAGCATCACGGCAAAGGGAGGCGAATATGGTGCAGGCATCGGAAATGGTCATGTCTGGAATGGTGGAAGCGTAACACTCGGCAACATCACCATCAAGGGCGGAAGCATCACGGCAAACGGAGGTCGGAACGGCGCAGGCATCGGTACGGGCCATGTCGATGGTGGAAGCGTAACACTGAGCGACATCACCATCGAGGGCGGAAGCATCACTGCAAACGGAGGCGAGTCAGGCGCAGGCATCGGTACGGGTCGAGTCGACAATGGAACCGTAACACTCGGCGACATCACCATCAAGGGCGGCACGGTAATGGCTACGGGTGATGATAATGGATGGGCGAACGGTATTGGTAAGGGAGAAAGCCGATACAATACAGTTAATCTCGGCACGTTGACGATTTATGACGACATCGACCTTGTGGAAGCATTTGCAAGTTTTCCAGCAGGAGGCATCGGCTGCAACATCGTCTATATGCACGGTGAGACCAACGTAACGGAAAACGCAAGCGACTACTTCATCATTAATCATGATGACTTCAGCGATGTCATCAAAGCAAGAAAATATGCCATCATCCTCGTCAATGAAGAGCAGCACGGCACGGTGACGGTGGCTGAGTCGGCGAAGTGCGACGAAAGCGTGACCATCACTGTAACGCCTGACAGCGGCTATATGCTGGACACCATTGAGGTGAAGGACGCAAACGGTAACGACGTGCCTCTCAGCGACATGAGTTTCACCATGCCAAAGAGCGACGTGACGATTACGGTGACATGGAAATTGGCAGGCTTGAAAGGCGACGTGAACCGCGACGGCAATGTTGACATCAGCGACGTGGTAGCACTGGTGAACATCATCCTGAACAGCAGCTCCGACCATCAGGAAGAAGCTGACCTGAACAACGACGGAAACATCGACATCAGCGATGTGGTAGCACTGGTGAACATCATACTGGGACAATGATTTTTACGTGTGAAGGATGAATTAGGAAGGAGGAAGGATTTTGATGTTTGAAGTAGGAATTAGGAAGGATGAAGTGGTCGCCGAAGGCGAGAAGGAAGTAGTGAAGGATGAAGTACTTCAAACTTCAAACCTTGAATACTGCGCAAAGCGCACTACTTCCTAATTCCTCCTTCCGCCTTCCTACTTCTAATTCCTCCTTCCGCCTTCCTACTTCTTATTCAACATCAATACTGAATCGTTCTGACATCCATTTCACGATGTTGGGGGGAAGTACTCTCATGCCGGGTGTCATGCCCATCTGGGCGAGTTCCTTTTCGAATGGCTTGCACCAGCGGAGCTTTCATAATACTATATTGTTTACGTTGTCTAATTGTATCGTTTATGCGGTCTAAGTGTATCATTTACAGGGTATAAATGGCATATCTATATGTATGTCTTTGCGGTTTAGTGACGATAGTGACGATAGAAATACTAACTTTCGTATAAGGAAATACATTTAGGTCGGGGGTAAATAATTTCCTATAGGGAAAGTTGCAAAACCTATCGTCACTATCGTCACTGGCTTACATTCTCAGAATGGTAGTGGCTGCTCATGCCATGAGGTATCTGCCTGTGAGTCAACCGTTTCGTTATCAGTTATTGCCAGTGTCGGCTGAATCTCGTTAGGGGGAATCTGATAGACTTCATAGAAGGCTCCCTGGTTAGTGCGAACCCGCTTAAACCCCAGTTTTGTCATTGCCAGCGACACCTTCCGAGAAGACAGTCCTCGCCCCACCACGCCGCCATTGATGAACTGACAGATGCTGGCAGCATTCATCAGCGTGATCTTGTCTGTAGCGCGTGGTGGGCGTAGTCGCGAGCGAATCAGTTGCTCCTCGTCGCTCTCTATGCGGAATGCCTGGTTCTGTTGCTCCACGATGCGCTGTTCGTCAGGGTCGAACCAATAGCGGAAGCCCTGCCTGAGTTCGTCACGCAGCTGGGCATAGAGCTGGTCGTAGTCGAGAGCCCACGTGCGAGGATCGTCGATGTGGTCGACCTTGAAGCAGAGCCAACGGCGGTTGCCCGTGTCGTCGCTGAGGAAGTGCTGCTGGTTGCCTGAGCCGCAGAACGATGCCAGCCGGTGCTTCTCCTCGCGGAAGCGGGCGTAGGGGCGTCGCTCCTTCACCTTCTCGCTGGTGGCAAGCGCTTTCAGTTCGCTGATGTCGCGTGGGTTCTGCAGGTCAATCTCCTCAATCTCCACCAGGCAGTTCTCTGCCAGTGCCAGATGGTCGTCCTTCGACGAGAACGAGTTGTGGGCGTTCTCCCAGAAGTACATGCGCAACTGTGGAGGCAACAGGTGACGGAAGAACGTGGTCTTGTAGATGCCCTGTGCGCCAATGAGCACAAAGATTTCGTGGTTGCTGTTGAGGTCGCTCATCCATGATGCCACACATGCCACGAGCCATTTGTGCAAAGCCCAGTAAAATAATGAAGAATGAAGATTGAAGAATGAAGAATCTGCTACAGCTGTTCCTTTTCCCATAGAAGATTGAATTTCCTCTTTCCCGCCGACTTTTCCAGTAGGAAATTCTTCATTGCTTTTCCCTTCGGCCAGTGACCGTTGGTTCTTCATTCTTAATTCTTCACTTTCAATCACATGACTGCAAAGTTCCTTCACCCTGTCCTTGCCGTCCCAAGCGGGCAGAGACTCGATATACTCGCGCACAGGATGGTAGAGCCGTGCGAAGTCAGAGCGGAGCACATCCATCACGTCGTTCTTCAGCACACGCTTTCCCGTGTCTGCCGCCATCTGACTACGGATAGAACAGACTACGCGCTCGTCGAGAAGGCCAAAAGCCTCACCCCCAGCCTTATACATCAACTGATCTGTCACCACATTGTAGATAACCTCCACATGCTGACGGAGCCAGTCCTTGATTTCCGGTAGGGTGATCATCGAAGTCTCTTTCGGCTTCCGCCCTTTCCGGTTCAATCGCCATGTGCCGTGCTCCTGCGTCTTCTTATAGCAACTGCGGATGGTATTCTCACGCTCCTTGTTGTTGTAGTCGCTCCACACCTGCGAAGCCCATTGGAGCAGTTCGTCCAGATCCACGCCGTAGCGGTTCATCAGGAATGCCGCGTGCATCACGTAGTCGTGGTGGTGCCCACTTTGGTATACCAGTCCACGACCAGCCAGCGTCTTTTCCACATTCTGCCAGGCATCCTCCACGCTGACCGAATGAGTGCCAGCCGCATACTCCCGTCGCGGCTTCCCCCTTTCCTTGTCGGTAGAGAAGTTGGCAGCAAGAATCTCGTCGTCGGTAATCACGAAAGGCTCTGCCTCCCAGTTCACATACACCTCAGGATCGTGTGCCAACCCGCAGAGCCGCGTGTAGTCTGAGCACTGCGCATCATACTCGTGTTCCACCAATTCAGCATAGTAGCGGTTCCCTTTCAGGAATGCTGCAGGAAAGGAGATAGCCTCACCCCCGGCCCCTCTCCAAACAGCCTCACCCCCGGCCCCTCTCCAAACAGCCTCACCCCCGGCCCCTCTCCGAGGGGAGAGGGGAGTAGATAGACTATCCTCTGCCGCCTCGCGTGTGTAGCGGTATATAATGCGGAAGCCATTGCCACCTATAGTGACGTAGCATAATAGCGTATGCGGGTCAGCATTGATCTTCTGTCTGACAGTCTCAATGGCGGTAGCAAATTGGCTTCCTCCTTCGGACCGCCGATCTTGCGATTCTTCATTCTTCATTCTTAATTCTTCATTTACAAGGCCATCAATATCACACAATGCCAGCCCCGTGAACCCAAGAATATTCGCCGCACTGCGTCCGTTGCCGTCGAACAGTACACCGATGGAGCAAGCCGGAACCATCTTCCGTTTCACCTCCTCGTCCGCCTTCTCCTTGCCCAGCACCGATGCCATCTTGCGGTAGCTCTCCGTCTTGTACCTCACGTCGTTGTCATACCGTATGAGCCTCACAATCTCTTCCATCCCCACCGCCCGGCTCGGCGATGAGGTCAGACACTGGTATAAACTTAGTTTCTGTTGTAATATCTGTATCATAATCTCCTGTTGAATAATGATTATGACACAAAGATACTAAAAAAGAAATTGCCCGCCAAGGGCAATTGGTCCGGGTAAAGAGCCGGGTAAAGAAGTAAAGCGCAGGGTAAACCGTCCGGTAAAAAATCGGTCTTTTCGTTGGCATTTTTTACTGACGGTAAAGCGTGGAGTAAAAAATCACCCCCTCTCGTTCAGCAGTTGCTCGAACCGCTCGGCTATCCGCTTCATTCGGTCGAAGGGGTCGCGCTTCTTCATCAGCGTGGAATCGTACTTCCATTGCCTGAACGGTTTGCAGAAGAGTGTCTGACTGATGTTCTTCACCGACTGCTTAGAGTAGAGCCGCCTCAGTTCTGAAGGTATCGTCCGCTTCACCCATGAGTCGAAGCCGTCGAAGTCATCATCCGCAAACAGCCCTGCGTCGCTCATTATCCGGAATACTGCCTGCCAGTGAGTCTGTTTGTTGAAGAGCCTTTCGCCCGGTTTCCATTCCTCTTTCATCAGTCGCTCCAGACATCGGCAGATGTTGTCGTCGGAGAGGTCGGGCTTCATCATCGTCTTCATCATGTTGTCCATCCGTTGCAGCTCCCGCTCCTCAGCCCTCCTGCGCTCAGCCTTCTCGAACGCATCAACCCTTGCCATCGCCCAGCGGTACGCCTGCGGCCAGTCATTCTTGAAAGAAAAAATAGGAGCCAGATTTCTGATTTCAGCCCTTGTCACGTCAGCACCACCGTTAGCAAGATAATAGTCCACCATCTCGGCCACCATCTGCTGAAAGGCGGTCATCCCCTCGTCGGGGCTTGCTATGGTCTGTTGCTGCTTCATATCGGTAAAAGCGGGATGTGTTGTTATTTGGAATCTTTGTTGTATAATGGTTGCTTACGCGTGGGTCGTCGCCTGAATTAAGCGTACGGTTTCTCTGGACGAGTGAACTGTCTCCCATGATAACAACGCGGATTCCGCCGCTGACGATGCCGCAGACCTGTAGCACGACCTCACTGGCCGCCCTGCCATTCCTGGCAGACCGTCCCACAAAACGCGTCCTGGGTGTCATCGTCGGCATCATATCCTTTTACCTTTAAATATTAATTTTTTACCAAAAAACGAATCAGAGGAGAGTATTGGCAAATACAGACAACAAAGTTACAAAGAATTTTTCATATTCCTTGCATATTTAACCAGTTTTTTTTCAGATGCCCGACTCCGTAGCAAATCACTTTGGCAATGTCCCCCCCCTTCCTCCTTTCCAGTTTGCCACCTCACCCAAATCGGAACCGTTCACCATGGAAGAATAGTGAAACCAATATATACCAAATAGTTTTTTTTTTGTGAAGGAAGGTATGTGGTTGAGAGTTGGAGGGGGAGGGTGTATGGCGTGAGTTCGACGCTATTAAAGGAGGAAGTAATGCACGTCATGATACTCTTCCACGAGTCTGGCTATTTCTTTGAAGTTGGAGGAAGGAAGAATTCAGTTGAGCAGATTGTAGATGTTTCTAATGGAATTTGGATTTGTTGCTGTCGTTTCCATGCCATTAACTTACAATTATAAAGAAGACGTTGATTTCTTGCGTGTTTTATTTGGATAATTTAGTAGAATTGAGTAAATTTGCAGCAAGAATTGAGTAAATTTGCAATAGAAATTGAGTAAAATCTACAATTGTTTTGAGCATGACCTATATACGAAAGCAATATCACACACTCCGGGAGCGCATCCTTGAACCAAGGCGCTTTATGCAGATATTGGCAGGACCGAGACAAGTAGGAAAAACTACGCTTGTTGGTCAGGTTCTGGACGACATCTCCATTCCGTATACCTTAGAGGTGGCTGATGCTATAGATCCTAAGGATAGTGACTGGATTCACCGTGTATGGGAGTCTGCACGTGCCACGATGCAAATACGCAAAGAGCAGGAGCGTCTGTTGGTGATTGACGAGGTGCAGAAGATTGACAATTGGAGTGAGGTAGTGAAACGTGAATGGGATGAAGACAGTCGTCGACGTGTGAACCTGAAGGTAGTGCTGCTTGGTAGTAGTCGCCTTCTGCTTAAACGAGGAATGACAGAATCGCTTGCTGGTCGCTTTGAACTGATTCGACTTGGACACTGGAGCCTACAGGAGATGAGGGATGCCTTCGGCGTTACGCTTGACCAGTACATTTACTTTGGTGGTTATCCAGGACCTGCAGGCATGATTGATAACGAAAAGCGATGGCGTAAGTATATCAAGGACTCTCTGGTGGCTCCTGCCATTGAGAAGGATGTTATTATGACTTCAAACATCTACAAGCCAGCGTTAATGAAGCAACTCTTTGAGTTGGGATGTGGCTACTCTGCCGAAATACTATCGCTGACCAAGCTAATGGGGCAGTTGCAGGATGCCGGGAATGTGACCACGCTTGCGGCCTATCTGGATATCCTTGACGAGTGTGCCCTATTGACAGGTCTGCAGAAATATGCTCGTGACGATGCACGTAAACGTGGCTCTGTACCTAAATACCAGGTATATAACAATGCACTGCTGACTGCCTATAAAGGCCATTCGTTTCTTGCCGACCGTACGGACACAAGGCTGTGGGGACGATGGGTAGAGAGTGCTATAGGAGCACACATCCTGAGTATGGCAGAGGAACTGGACTACAAGGTGTATTATTGGCGTGAGCCGTCAAGAAGTAAAGACGAGAGTGATAAAGAGGTTGATTTCATTATAGACAATGATGGTGAGTTGACAGCTATAGAGGTGAAAAGCGGTCGTCGCGGAATGAATTCCGGATTGCCTGCTTTCGTAGAAGCATTCCATCCCAAACGGGCTTTTGTGGTAGGTACGGGCGGTGTTTCTTTGGAAGATTTCCTAAGTTGTGATATGGAAACTCTGCTTAACCATCTGTTCAATGGAAACTTCTCAATCTGAAGAAACTCGACAAGCATAATCCGCTGAAGTTGCGGGAGAAAATAGAGAAAATAAATATTGTTATTCTTAAAAACAATGTGTTAATAATAGAATTATGGATTATATGCAGCAGTTGTTACAGAGTATCAATGGTATTCTCGAAAAAGAAAAGGTTGAGAAAGAAAGATGTGAAAGGAATGGAGATTCGTTCAACCTTTTTACATCTCTTAATCAAAACACTAGTGAATTAATACATTCAAGAATGATAGCAGAACTGCTTAATCCAAAAGGGACTCATGGCAAAGGTTCGTCTTTTTTGAAACGGTTTATGTCGCTTTATGATTTCGAGTTTACCCTTGACGTAGAATCCGTGTCAGTATTCACAGAGTTTGATATAGGCCCAATTTCAAAGAATTTTACGTCAGGTGGTAGGATTGACATATTGATTACAGATGCAAATAATCATGCCTTAATTATCGAGAATAAAATATATGCAACAGATCAGAGGAAACAGTTGCTTAGATATGCAAATTATGCCAAATGTAAGAAATATGATTATAGAATAGTTTACTTATCTTTGGATTGTCATGAACCATCTGAGTTTTCCACTGGGAAAAATCCAGATTATGACTATGTGATGTTTTCGTATGAGGACGATATTATTCCTTGGTTAGACCAATGTATGAAGGAGTGTTCTTCAGAAGGTACTTTATATAGTTCATTATTTCAATACTCACAATGTATAAAAGAATTATTGAATCTTATGAATGAAGAAAACAAAAAGGCAATTATAGAGATTGCTACAAACGAAAAGAATATCAATTCTGTCCTAGCCTTGTTTAAAAATGAACATAGCATAAAGAAAAGAATTATTGAGGATTTTGTAGATACTCTATGTGCAAAAGCAAAGGAAATGGGATTTGAGACAGATGTGGATGAACATTTTGGTGAAGATGCCGAAAGATTTATCTCATTTAGTATTCCAACGCAATCAGACAAGTGGGCTTTATTTATTGGAAGTGATAAAAAGAATGCGAAAGATGTCTATTACGGTATATACTTGATGAGTGACAAAAAATCAAAAATTAAAAAAGTTGACTTATTAAATATTCCTCACCTCTGGAATATATTTGAACAAGAGAAAAATTGCCCATGTGGTTGGAGTTTCTTTTGGAGTCGCTCAGGAGAGAGGTATTCTGGAAATTGGTTTGATTGGTATAGCAATGAAACGATACAAGCAATGATAGATGGAGACCTTTTAAACTTTATTGTTAATAACATTTTTATTCCGATAAAAGAAAAGAATGTTTTCAAAATTCTAAACCGATATTAATATAGAATCGTTGAAACTCTTTATTATTTCCATGATGAGTATTATAGAACAACTCCGCCAATTAATGACTCTAGATGCAGATATGAATACATCTGACATTGAGAAGCGTTTTGAACAAATAGCAAAGATGCTGTTTGAAAGTTTTGCTATTCAAAAGGGTGAGAAGAAGTATCTTTTTAAAGAGATTGAATTTTACTTCTACAACAAGAATCATCGTGATATTATCACTCATCCACGAGTGTCAAAACCATTATGTTGGTATGTCAATGACTTTGGCGGTATAGACCTTAACTTTGAGAGTAGTATTAAACATGAAAATAGAGTAAATAGTAAGGGAAAGAATGTTATGAAATATGTACTGGATGATGCTGCATGCTTTGGTGGTATTCTTGTTCGACAGTTGATCGAAAAAGAAAGCAGAGAAATACTAAAAGGTCCATTAGCTTGTGCTGAGTTATTCAGAAGCTACGAAGCAACAGGGTGTAGTATGAATAAGGATTTACCCATACTTGTGGAGCATGATAATGGAATGGGTGGAGGCATTTCTCCAAAGAGTCGTGTTAATTTATTGAGTTCAAAACAAAACGAAGTGGGTAAGGTGAACAATATCCTTTACCAATATCATGATAATATACAACCTTCAAAGGAGACTTTATATCAAGAATTCTTAAACTTCAAAGACAAGCTTTATGGATATGAAAAACGATAGATTGCTTCACGATGAAGAAACCAATGTAGTGTATCTTTCGCCTTGGCTAAAGGACA
The DNA here is from genome assembly GCA_902762325.1 of uncultured Prevotellaceae bacterium. Taxonomy (GTDB): domain Bacteria; phylum Bacteroidota; class Bacteroidia; order Bacteroidales; family Bacteroidaceae; genus Prevotella. Next base: position 86,821 of record CACWNV010000004.1, read on the forward strand.
AGAAAGAAGGTCATCCTGATTTTTATCAACGTCTCACAACTCTTCTAAAGGATATTAAGATAAAATCAATAGAGTTAAAATCAACTAATGATTATTGGGCTCGTGACTATATGCCAATTCAATTGGGTAAGGATGAGTTTTTGAAATATCACTATTATCCTGATTACTTGGTTAATATTAACTATATTAAGACCATTACTAACGCATCGAATGTGATACGTGGTATGGGGCTCAACTGTCGTTCAACCGAACTAATCATTGATGGTGGTAACATGGTGTCATGCGGACCATATATTGTGATGACTGATAAGGTGTTCACAGAAAACCGCCGCGAGAAAGTTGACGAGGAATTTAAGACCTTGTTGGAGTTAGAACTCGGTCATCCTGTTATCATTATTCCTTGGACTTCACATGCTGATGATGTGTATGGTCATGCCGATGGTTTCATAAAATGGTGCGGTGATAACCGTATTCTGATGGGTAATCACGGTGATATATATCCGAAAGAAGCGGCTGATATTAAACAGATCCTTGAACATTATCGTTTCAATGTGACGGAAATGCGTTTCAGAAACAAAGTCGCTAAGCCGCGTTTCGATCTCAACTGGGCTTATATCAACTTCCTTCAAGTCGGCAAAAAAATTGTCATGCCCATATTCAATATAGATGAGGACAAGATTGCCGAAAAATACATAAAAGACGCTTTCCCCGATTGTAGTATCTACCCAATTGAAATGAAAGATATTGTCAAAGAAGGTGGTGCTTTACATTGTATAAGTTGGAATGTTTATCTTCCAAAATCATAAGTGAAAATACTAATATAACGTGAATTCGTCGAACTCGTGTTAAAAGGGGAATGCGAGGGAGTTGATACCCACATCTGATTAATTCTGTCATGTAAGATTTTTCAAGTGTGCAATGCTTAAAAACACTCATTTTTAGGTATTGCACTCTTTGTTTTTTCACCGTAACTTTGCGTCCTGAAAAGGTTGCAAATACAATTGTAGTGTTATTCGTTATGACAATAAGAATAAATCATCATCAACTATGACAAGAAGTATTAAGATTCATTGTTGTCCGGTAAAATTGATTGTAAAACCATTCAAACGCTGTAATGAAGAAGGCAGGTCACATTTTGAATCCATGTAGGGTTTGGCAAGTCCTGAAAAGGACAACAGAACACAGGCAGGTGGTGAAGCGTAGCGGAACCCCTGCTATGAGTATCAAGCTAAACAGAGTGCCGAAGGTACGACAGAAAAGCTAGAAAACATATCTATCACCCCTTCGGGGTTTCGTTATTGGATGAGCTTAGCAGGGGTTCCGTGCTTTGCACTTCACCGCCTGCCTATGTTCTTTCATGCCTTCAGCATTTTTAACGGACACAAATAATTAAGATTATCAAGTATCAAATATGTAAGGGAGGATTAAACGATGGGATTGGTTAGATCTTTTTTCAGTCAGTGTGCACGCCCTGAGGGATTTCTCGGACGGGTAATGTTGCGGTTTATGAATTTCGGTCATGCCCCTTTGACCAATTGGGGACTGAGTCTTGTAGAGATACATGACGGTTGGACGATGCTGGATATCGGTTGTGGTGGAGGTGCCACTCTAAAACGATTGCTCAAGCGGAGTAAAGGCGCACGGGTATATGGCATCGACATTTCAGCAGAGAGTGTGGCAAAGGCTAAGAGAGTGAATGCAGAAGTTCTCGACAAACAGGTGTTCGTCACGCAAGGTTCTGCTGAGAAACTTCCTTACAAGGACAATCAATTTGACCTCGTAACGGCTGTTGAGACGGTGTATTTCTGGCCCAATCTCCCCAACTGTCTGAAAGAAGTAAAGCGCGTGATGAAACCTGGCGGTCGTTTCGCCATCATGGTGGAAGTCCTTGAAAGTGATTCGGTGTGGACAGATGTGGTAGATGGCATGACCGCCTATTCGCCAGAACAACTGAAGGAAATGCTTGATGGGGCAGGCTTTGTCAAGACAGAGCTCCACCGAAAGAAGCCGTCCTATTCAACCATCATCGGAGTGAAAGGATGACTTTGCAACCCAGTTGCGCTATCTTTGCCATACCTTTGCAGCAGGAAAAATAAAAGAAGACTATGGCAGACAAGATTAAGAGTTCGTACAAGTTTAGCAAGAGTTTCTACGACGATGCAATTACTCAAGGCAAATGGTGGAGCAAGTTGTATTTCAAGCTACTCTGGGGTGGTGTTGATGACAACGAGATTGCCCGAAGGGTACTGAGTTGGATTCCCGACGATTTCACGGGTAAGTTGCTCGATGTTCCCGTGGGTACTGCCGTATTTACTACAGAGAAATACAAGCGGATGACACAGGCAGACATCACCTGTCTGGACTATAGCCAGGATATGCTGGAGCGAGCTGAATACAGATTCCATGAAGCAGGTATTGACAACATCAAGACCATGCAGGGCGATGTGGGCGCACTCCCTTTTGAGGATAATTCATTCGACTTCGTGCTTTGTATGAACGGCCTACATGTATTTCCGGATAAGGAGAGGGCGTACGCTGAGATTCTTCGTACACTTAGACCAGGCGGTAAGCTGTTAGCATGTTTCTATCTTGCTGGTGAACAGAATGTGGCAGACTGGCTCGCTAATACTGTGATGACCCGTATGGGCTGGTTCACACCACCATTTGACACGGCAAAAGACGTGCGTCAGAGATTGGAACCCTATTATGAGATACTCGATTTCCATGTGGAAGGAGCCATGCTCTATTTCAGGGCACAAAAGCTATAGACAATAACATTTCATTATTTACATTGCCGGGTTGCAGCAAGACCTGCCAATCTACCATTGACCACTATATCTGCCACCCCGTTGCCTCCCAGTCGATTGGCACCATGAAGACCTCCTGTGACCTCACCTGCAGCATACAAGCCAGGGATAGGTGTCCCGTCGGTTTTGAGCACCTGTGTCTCAGTATTGACGCTCAGTCCACCCATCGTGTGGTGGATGGTTGGTTTTACACGAACCGCATAAAACGGTGCGGTTTCCAATGGTGCTGTCATCTCTGTGGCACTGCGATGGAAGTCATTGTCAACACCTTCTTTCTGTTGGGCGTTGTAGCGGGCAATGCTCTCCATAAGACTTTCTGCGGGGATGCCAGTGAGACTGGCAAGTTCTGATAGGGTGTTACCCTGCACCAGCAGGTGTTGGTTGGCATACGTCTCGATGGATGCAAGCGACTTGCGCACGCCTTGGTCGAAGATTAGGAAGGCTTCTTCCGACTGTTGCCTGAGGATGGCTGCTGACACCACGTCGCGCGTGTCCATCTCATTGCAGAAGCGTTTGCCGGAGTGGTTCACAAGGATGGCACCGTTGCCACGTACCGCTTCCGTGATAAGGATATGATTCGTTGCCTCTGCCGTGGGGTGGATTTGGATGTTTGCCAACTGTATGGTAGCACCGCCGAGAGATGTCATCCAGTTGAACGCATCGCCCGTAGCACCTGGATGGTTGAGCGTGGCAAAGCCACTGAGTGAGGGTTGCAGACGCGTCACCATCTCCAAGTTGGCTCCAAAGCCTCCTGTTGCGATGATGACAGCCTTCGCTTTCAACGTGTAGTTGCTGCCGTCGGCATTCTGTACTTTGACACCCGTCACCTTGCCGTTGGAAGAAAGCAGTCCGACAACCTTGTTGGATGTGCGTATCTCGATGTTCTGATGAGCCGTTGCCTCTTTGAGAACCTTCATCAGATGAGGTCCGATGGCTGTGCCACCCTTGGGTCGGTGTGTCCGTTTCACGCTGCTTCCTGCCATGAGTCCTACGTCGCTCAAGTCGGCACCCATTGTCGTCAACCACGAGATAGTGGCTGGTGCATTGTTCACGAAGTTCCACACCAGTGAGGGGATGTTCTCATTCTTGCCGCCGCGCATGATGTCATCGAAGAACAACTGTTTGCTGTCCTCTATGCCGAGCGCTTTCTGCACGTCTGTCTCAGCCGCATTGATGCCACCTGTGGAATAGTTTGTGTTTCCACCGATGATGCCCTGTTTCTCCAGAACGATGATTTTCAAGTTGCCGGTCTCTGCAGCTGCCACCGCCGCCGAGAGTCCTGCTCCTCCTGCTCCAACTACCACGATGTCGCATGAACTGTCCTTGTAGGTCCTGGCTTCCTTTGTCTGCTTGCCCATGGCAGTCAGTATTGCCATATTGATGGCATCGACAACACCCGTGGAAGTCAGTGTGGCTCCAGTCACACCGTCTACCTCTACGCTCATCAGATCCTGTTTGCCCACGGCATTGCCCAGGATGGTGTTGATGGCATCTTGGGCGAAGACCGATTCAGACTGACTGACGACAATGGCTTCGACAATCTTCCCTTGCTCAACGATGATTTTCGCAATGATGTTTCCGCTGCGTCCCTCGCCACTTCCAGTCCATTCACCGTCACGCAATCCTTCTATTGCAGGTTCAGTGTCTTTTTCGTCATCGTACGAGCATGATGTAAATGCCATCAAACCGCAAAGTGTGAAGAGGATGGCGAGCATCCATGGTCTAAAATGTCTCCTGTTTATCATTTCACTTGTTTTACATTATATGCGCAAAGATAACTAAAAAACACAAGATAACAAAGAGATTTGAATTGTTAAAAATGCCCTAAATTAATTTTTTTATTACAAGAACTTAATTTAAGAAAGAGAAAAACACTAACTTTACACTCGTAATATAAAAATATATCCCTGAGTAAAGCGACAATGGGTATACAACAAATTTATCTACTTTTGCAATAATATATAGACAAACAAATCGGAATTTGTATGATTGTACTAAAGAAATCTATTGGATTAATCGTCCTATTGTTTATGCCTTGTTTTACCGTTGGTCAAAACTGCGTGGACAGCACAGCATTAAGACAAGATAGCATAGACATTAGAACTGACTCGTTACGTCAGCGGAATGCTATGTACAACTGTGATACAGTTAGAAAAGACAGTTTTCGAAAGCAGCACAGACTATCTTTTGTCCGCAAAGAGCAAGGACTGACACGAGGCATAAGTCCTAATGCTGTAAAAAAGCAGAAGTTCGATCCATATAAGAAGAAGTTTACCGATTTGCGAATAATAGAAACTATCGGTTCGCACATAAGAAGATAAATAAATCCCAATTTATCGGAATTTAATAGATATGGAATTACAAACCCAAAGATTGTTGCTGAGACCTTGGCAAGAGGATGATGCTGACGAACTATACAAGTATGCCAAAGACCTACAAGTGGGGCCAGCTGCAGGATGGCCAGTACATACAAGCGTTGAGAATAGCAGAGAAATAATCCGCACAGTTCTCTCCGCAGTAGAGACTTACGCTGTGGTATTGAAGCAAACATGCAAACCTGTTGGCAGCATCGGATTGATGATAGGCAGGCAAAGTAATATTGGACTACCCGACAATGAATGCGAGGTGGGCTACTGGATTGGCGTGCCCTATTGGGGACAGGGGCTGATACCAGAGGCTGTTCGTGAGTTGCAACATCGAGCCTTTGAGGTCCTGGGAATGCAGAAAATGTGGGCTGGTTACTTCGATGGCAACGAGAAGTCAAAACGTGTGCAAGAAAAATGCGGTTTTAAGTATATGTTCACGAAATGCAACGTGTCATCACAATTGGTTGGTGAGTTGCGGACGGAACACATTACTTGCCTAACAAAGATGGAATGGTTAACAAGTAAGTAAATCCCAATTTATCGAACAGTATAATGAAACATCTGACGACCATAGCGGATATTGAACAGACGATAGAAGACTATCGTCTTTGCCTGTTCTTCATCAAGGCTCCCGATTGCGGAGTCTGCAATGTCATGCTCGACAAGGTTGGAGAGTTGGCAGAAACATTTCCTTCACTCTGCTCATTCTATACAGACATTTTGGAGGAACCCCTGATTGCCGGAAGATTCCTTGTCTATTCAGGTCCAACGGTATTACTTCTGATGGAAGGAAAAGAGGTCTATCGTGGTGTGCAGTTCATCAATCTGGAAGAACTGAAGCAGACAGTCAATCGGTATCTGGCGTTTGTTGAAAAAGATAATTGATAAGCAGTAAATAACATGTATAAATTCAAAGATAAAGTCGCAGTAATAACAGGTGGTGCACAAGGCATCGGGCAATGCATCGCCGAAGAGTTCCAGAAAGCAGGAGCTACGGTTTGCGTGATAGATAAGCAGCAGGGTAACCATTTTGTAGGTGACCTTGCCGACAAACAAGTGTTGGAAGAATTTGTGAAGGACGTGATTGAAAAGCATGGGCATGTGGACTATCTCATCAACAATGCCCTTCCGCTGATGAAAGGAATCGATGAGTGCAGCTACGAGGAGTTTCAATATGCCCTGAGTGTGGGCGTAACGGCTCCGTTCTATCTCACCAAACTCTTTGCTCCATATTTCGCCGAGGGAGCTGCCATCGTCAACATCTCGTCTTCGCGTGACCGTATGAGCCAGCCTCAGACGGAGAGTTATACGGCAGCAAAGGGAGGCATTGCCGCACTGACTCATGCCTTGGCGGTCAGTCTTGCTGGGAAGGTACGCGTCAATTCTATTTCGCCTGGATGGATTGATACCGCCTACACCGTCTATGAAGGCCCCGATGCCATTCAGCAGCCAGTAGGACGTGTTGGCAATCCTATGGACATTGCCAATATGGTATTGTTCCTTTGCTCCGATAAGGCTGGTTTCATCACGGGTGAGAACATCTGCATTGACGGTGGCATGACCCGTCAGATGATTTACCACGGTGATAACGGCTGGAAACTGGAATCCGAATAATATGACTTGTCTTTATTTAAGCATAATAAGCAAGACATAATGGAGATACTTAGAGCTACAACAACGGCAGGACGAGCTGGAGCCTATTACGTCCGAATACAGGCGATGGCAAGGAAGCATCAGATTCCGCTTGACGTGGAGTTTGACGAACATGATACGCCTGATACCAAATACATCGTGGCGGTTGACAACTACCTGCCTATTGCCACCTGTCGTTTATACGCCATTGATAATGCCAAAGTCATGCTTGGGCGCATCGTCGTATTGCCCGAATACCGTCATCAAGGCATCGGCACACTGGTTGTCAGGGAGGCAGAAACTTGGGCAAGGGAACTTGGCTTTACAACTGCTGTTGTTGAGAGTCGTGATAACAAGATACCGTTCTACGAGTCAATGGGGTATGTGGCAGACATGGAACGTAAGATAGAAGGTGAGACGTTCACCTGTTTTAGAATGGAAAAGAACTTATAACCTATAAAATATACGAATATGCAATTTGTGATAACAGCTTATGATGGAGAAGGAATGCTGGAGAAGCGAATGGAGGTACGCCCCCTGCACCTTGAAGGCATGGAGAGATTGAAGAAGCACCTTATTGTCGCAGGAGGTCTGCTCGACGATGAAGGAAAGTTGAAAGGTTCGGTACTGAAAGGTTCGGTACTTGTTATGGAGTTTCAGAACCGTGAGGAAGTTGACGAATACCTCGCCAATGAGATATATGTGAAGGAGCAAGTCTGGGATAAAATTACCGTTGAACAGATGAACGTGGTCTATGCCCTCGGAGAGCGATACGGTAAATAATGAATTAAACATATACTAAAAAGATGGAAAGTCAAATTAAAAGGGATGCAGCATGGGAGCTGCTGAGAAAGTACAACAAAGACCCGTTTCACCTACAACATGCGCTGACGGTGGAAGGGGTGATGCGCTGGTATGCCGAACAACTGGGCTTTGCCGATGAAGTGGACTTCTGGGGAATGGTAGGACTGTTGCACGACATTGACTTTGAGCTCTATCCTGAGGAGCATTGCATCAAGGCACCCGAATTGCTGCGCGAGGGTGGAGTGGGAGAGGACATGATCCATGCCATCTGTAGCCACGCTTATGGTCTGCACGTAGATGTGAAGCCCGAACACCTGATGGAGAAGGTACTCTACGCTACCGATGAACTGACCGGACTGATATGGGCAGCTGCTCTGATGCGTCCCTCGAAGAGTGTTCAGGATATGGAACTCAAGTCGCTGAAGAAGAAGTACAAATCAAAGGGCTTTGCTGCAGGCTGTTCCCGTGAGGTCATTGAAAAGGGAGCAGAGATGCTGGGATGGCCTTTGGACGAGGTGTTGCAAAAGACGCTCGATGCCATGAGGGCATGTGAAGCCCGTGTGGCAAGTGAAATGCAGGTGCTTTAAGCCCCATGATACGCCTCACCCCTCATAACGGCATTCCTCGCCAAGTACTGCTGATGATGGCAGTCATGGCAGGTTTCACCGTGGCTAATCTGTATTATAACCAGCCATTGCTGGACCTGATTTGCCGTGAGACGGGTATCACGCAGGTAGAAGCCAACCTCATTACCGTCGTCACGCAGATAGGCTATGCCCTTGGACTGCTGTTTGTCGTTCCCCTGGCCGATATGGTTTCCGTACGCCGTATCGTGGTAGTGGGAATGTCGGTGGCATCTGTATCTGCCTTGACCATAGGCTTGGCAGGAAACGTATGGGTGTTATGGGGAGCATCGCTGATGCTGGGTGTCTCGTCTATCATGCCGCAACTGTTCATCCCGATGGCCGCACTCTATTCACAGCCAGAGAACAAGTCTCGGAACATGGGCTACGTGGCTTCTGGTCTTATAACGGGTATCGTCTCTGCCCGTGCCGTAAGTGGCTATGTGGGCGATTGGCTGGGGTGGCGATGGATGTTCTTTATCGTAGCATTTTTGATGCTGGTCGGACTGCTTGTCTCACTGAGGATGATGCCGCAGGTGACGCTCACGTTCAAAGGTACTTATCGCCAGCTGATGCAAACAGTTGGGAGCATCTTCATGTCGCATCCCCGCATCCGTCTCTATTCACTTCGTCCCGCCATGAGTTTTGCCAGTATGATGAGCATTTGGTCGTGCATGGCTTTCCACTTGGCAGATTCTCCATTCCATGCCGGTAGCGATGCGGTTGGCATGTTGGCACTCTGTGGTGTTGCAGGTGCCATTGCTGCAAGTGGTGCTGGCAAGTACGTTCCGCGAGTGGGAATATTCCGTATGTCCATCATCGGCGGTTGTCTCCAACTGGTGGCATGGATATCAGCATGGCTCTTCGGTGACACATACACAGGACTCATCGCTTCCATCATCCTTGCCGACATTGGTGCACAATGCCTGCAAGTAAGCAACCAGAGTGGTTCCCTTCAACAACTGCCTCAAGCCACCAACCGTGTGAACACCATCTTCATGACCATCTTCTTCATCGGTGGGAGTCTCGGCACCTTCTTCTCTGGTCTCGGTTGGAGCATGGCAGGATGGCTGGGCGTCTGTATTGTCGGTGGCTTTTTCGCTTCCGCAACCCTCTTGCTTTCTGCCTACGAGCAGCTATTTATGAAACAACAGAATGAGAAAGAATGAGCTTAATGGAAATAGAACTTGCAACAATACAAGATGTACCGGCTCTCCTCGACTTGCAATCTGATGTATAAACGTATTGTTTACGAAGCCTAAATGTATCATTTACGAGGCGCAAACACATCCTTCACCACCTCTCTCAGAAGGATTTCTTATTGCATAAGTCTTATGTCGAACTATAACATACCAAGAAACCAGCAGATGACTCAAAACAATCGTGCAGGAATAGATCTCAAACTATGAAAACAAAACAGATAGACTTGAATTGTTAAAAATGCCTTGAATTACTATAATTGTTATTATAACATATCATAAAATAAAGAAATTTTAGTATCTTTGCGCTTGTAAATATAAGTTGAGTGTCAATATGAGCAAGACAACAATGGGCAATAAGCTGCCCCGAAAACTGGAACAGAAGATGCAGACCGTAGGTGAGCAAATCAAACTGGCTCGTCTGCGTCGTAATCTTAGTGTAGTACAGGTGGCAGAACGGGCTACCTGTTCTCCTCTGACCGTTTCGAGGATAGAAAAAGGAACTCCGACCGTGGCGATTGGCATCTATCTCCGTGTGCTCTATGCCCTCCAGCTGGATGATGACATCCTGTTGTTGGCGCAGAAGGATGAAATGGGCAGAGCCTTACAGGATCTTGCACTGAAATATCGTCAACGTGCCTCTAAAAAGCAATAAGGTATGAAGACACTGTATGTATATGCGGACTTCGACTGGCTTGACGAGCCCATGCTGGTTGGTGAACTTGGCTATGAATCCCTTCGTGGCTCAGACTCTTATTCGTTCAAGTATGATAACGGCTGGCTCCGTCAGTATGGCAGTCTCTTTCTTAGTGCCGACATCAACAACTATCCCGGTCAGCAATACACCCAGCCGGACAGGGACATCTTCGGTTGCTTCAGTGATGCCTTGCCTGACCGTTGGGGACGATTGCTGCTCAACCGTCGTGAACAAATCCTTGCTACGGAAGAGAAACGCCCAGTACGTAAGCTTTCGTCGTTTGATTACCTCATGGGTATCGATGACTACTCTCGCATGGGTGGCTTCCGCTTTAAGGAGTCGAAAGATGCAGAGTTCATTAATAGTGATAGCTCGCTTCGCATTCCTCCTTTGACCGATATTAGGGCTTTGGTGGCAGCCAGTATGGAGATTGAGAAGAGTGAGGATCTTAACCAGTTGCCTGAGAAGAAATGGCTCCTACAACTCGTTCATCCTGGTAGTTCACTTGGCGGTGCCCGTCCTAAGGCTGGCGTGATGAATGATGAAGGCCGGCTTTGCGTAGCCAAGTTTCCGTCAAGGAACGATGACTATGATGTAGGTCTTTGGGAACACCTCAGTCATCTGTTGGCGAAAGAGGCTGGAGTCGTAGCTGCAGAGACGAGCATCATTGATACAGGTGACAAGTACCATGCCTTACTCTCCAAGCGTTTCGACAGGACATCCGAAGGACGAAGAAAACATTTCGCATCAGCATTGACCTTGCTGGGCCTGACTGATGGCTGTGATGCCAAGACAGGTAACGGCTATCTGGACATCGTGGACTTCATCCTCCAGAACTGCTGTGACGTGGAGCAGAACCTGCGTCAGCTCTATCGTCGTGTGGCGTTCAATATAGCCATCGGCAATAGCGATGACCATTTCCGCAACCACGGATTCCTCCTGACTCCACGAGGCTGGACGCTCTCACCGGCATACGATATGAATCCGACTCTGAATGAATACCAGGCTTTGCTCATCAACTCCACAACGAATCATGCAGACCTTCAGGTGTTGCTTGATTCCTCGGAGGAATATATGATTGGCAAAGAAGAAGCTGTGCATATCATCGAAGAAGTGAAGGCTGGTGTGATGCATTGGAAGTCAATCGCCACTCGCCTGGGTATGGCCAAGCGAGAAATGGATGTGTTTGAACAGGTGTTCCAACGATCGCTTACGTGAGCAAAAATACGTAGCATAATGTAGCGGTATGTATTTGAATGTAGCAAAGAAGACAAAATAATATATATAATGACTATTCAAGAAGCAATAGAAGCCCGACATAGTGTAAGGGCATACAAAGACCAGCCTCTGACAGAGGATGTTGCCAAACGGTTGGAGGAAGAGATTGCCGTGGTCAATCAAAAAGGCAATCTTCATGTCCAGCTAATCCAAAATGAGCCGAAAGCATTCCAAGGGACGCTGGCCAAATACGGGAAGTTCCGTAATGCCAACAACTATCTGGTCATGGCAGGGAAAAGAGCCGAAGACCTTGATGAACGTGTAGGCTACTACGGTGAGCATCTTGTCTTACTCGTCCAGACACTTGGTTTGAACACCTGCTGGGTAGGACTAAGCTATTCAAAGGTGTCAGGAACGTATGTGCTTGATGAAGGAGAAAAGATAGCCTGTTACATTGCCATCGGCTATGGTGAGACGCAAGGTGTAGGCCACAAGATTAAGACCGTCGAGCAAGTGAGCAACGCATCTGACGCTATACCATCATGGTTCCGCAAGGGAGTAGAAGCAGCCTTGCTTGCCCCAACAGCCGTGAACCAGCAGAAGTTCTCGTTTGAATATGTCGGCATGAGCAACAACCGCCATCAGGTACGAGCCAAGAAAGGTTTCTCGATGATTGGCTATACCCAGATGGACTTAGGCATCGCCAAGTACCATTTTGAGGTTGGTGCCGGAAAGGTCAACTTTGAGTGGGTATAAGTTAAACTAAATAACAGATACAATGATTAAGATGTTTGTCATGCAGACCTGCCCGTATTGCGAATACGTGGAGAAGCAGGTTGAAGGTAATCCTAATTTTGAGGTCATAGATATTAGTAAACATGTGCGTAATTTGAAGCAGTTTCTTGATTTGAGAGACAATCATCCAGCTTTCGACGAAGCAAAGAAGATTGGCGATGTCGGTATTCCATGCTATGTATTGGAAGATGGTACTGTAACCCTGTCTTCTAAAGATGCAGGCTTGGAGCCGATGCCTGACGAAAATATCGGTGCCTCTTGCAGTATTGATGGTAGTGGGTGTTAAGTTACCTTCATAAAAGTAGAATCACTTATAAAAAAGAAACCATGACAAAGAAGAAGATAGACATCCGCGACTATGCGGGCGATATTATCAAAGCCATGAGACCGGGAATCCTGCTAACCACCAAGGTTGGCAACAAGGTAAATTCCATGACCATCGGCTGGGGAACATTTGGTATCATCTGGGAACGTCCCGTATTTGTGGCATACGTGCGTAAGCAGCGTTATACCAGAGAGATGCTTGACGAGTGCCGCGAGTTCACCATCAATGTGCCTGTCGGCGAGTATCGCCGGAAGATTCTTGGCATTTGCGGTTCAAAGAGCGGTCGGGACATGGACAAGATTGAGGCAGCAGGACTGACCCTCGTAGAGCCTGAGGTCATCAACACTCCAGGAATCAAAGAGCTTCCCTTGACTTTGGAGTGTCGGGTACTCTACAGTCAGGAACAGGAATCAGACAAGTTCAACGACGAGATTACCAGCCAGTTCTACACGATGGAAACAGGCGACCACTTCTGCTATTATGGAGAGATAGTTTCTGCATACATCATTGAAGATTGATTTTGACATTAATAATAATGATGATTACAGAAGGTAAATATAGACATACTTACACAGCGACGGCATCGGACATTACACCATTGTATAGGCTCACGCCGAATGCCATGCTGATGTACTTCCAGGATAGTTTCGCACGTCTGATGACCATTCACGATGTTGCAGCATTTGACATCGTAAAGCAGCACCGTATGTGGGTAATCACGGAGGTTCAGATTGACGTTCAGCCTACGGTTACCTACTGGTCAGAGGATTTCACGGTTGAGCTATGGGTGAGCGAACTGACATCATTACGCATCTACTGTGATTTCCGTATTGTCCGTAAGGATAACGAGCAGTTAATAGCCTCCGGCACAAGTCAGTGGAATATCCTCAACCTCGACACCAAGCGACTGGAGACAACCGATTTCCTTACAGACAAGCTGACGGTTGTACCAGAGCTGATGACCGGTAGCCATAAGAAAGTACGGTTCCCCAAGCCGCAGTCGTTCGACATGCAGATGGAGCATCGGGCAACACATCTTGACCTTGACTTCAATTTCCACGTCAGCAACCGCAGCTATGTCACTATTGCCCTGCTGACCATGCCCGACGAAGTGCTGGTTTCGCAGACATTAACATCCGTCATCGTCCACTGGCTGCATGAGACCTATCTTGATGAAACTCTAACTTGCCACATGTCTCACATAGATGATGGTAGTTACCTCCACACGCTTACGAATGCGGAGGGCGTAGTGGTCTGTGAACTTATGAGCAGATGGCAGCAACAGCCAGAAATACCAGAAGTCAGCGAAGTGCTGAACAGGGATTTATAAAATGCTAATAGATAAATCTGGATTTTATGGAGATAAAAAACAGACCCAACCCCAATGAGGCTTTTCCGAATCCGAAGATTCCAAGCCTCTGCTTCATCAAGAACGTGGTGAAGAACCCACGTATCATCATCGGCGATTATACGTATTACGATGATGTGGATGGTGCTGACCAGTTCGAGAAGCATGTCACTCATTTCTACGACTTCATTGGTGACCGACTGATTATTGGCAAGTTCTGCGCTATCGCCAAGGGTGTAGAGTTTGTCATGAATGGAGCCAACCATAGGATGAATGGCGTGACGACTTATCCGTTTTATGTCATTGGTGGTGATTGGGGCAGTGCCATTGCTCCAGTGAAAGATGAATTGCCTCTGAAAGGCGATACCATTGTGGGCAATGACGTCTGGATTGGCCAGAATGTAACCATTATGCCAGGCGTACATATCGGTGATGGAGCCATTATCGGAGCCAACTCTGTTGTTGCCTCAGATATTCCACCTTATGCTATAGCCGTAGGAAATCCCTGTCGAGTTACCAGAATGCGTTTTGACGACGAATTCATCGCCTTTCTGCTGCAACTGAAATGGTGGGATTGGGACATAGAGAAAATAGAGCGCAATTTCAAAGCTTTGTCAAGTGGTGATTTGTCATTGATCAAAGAGATTAAAGATTAGTTTTACATTTATGGTTATCATAATAACAGGTGCATCACATACGGGTAAGACGCTTCTGGCACAGCGGATGCTTGAAAAATACAAGTATCCTTATCTGTCTATAGACCATTTGAAAATGGGCTTAATTCGTAGTGGTATGACTGCTCTTACCCCAGAAGACGATGATGCCCTCACGGATGAACTTTGGCCTATTGTGCGTGAAATGATAAAGACTGCGATTGAGAATCATCAGAATCTCATTGTAGAGGGTTGTTATATCCCCTCTGGTTGGCGCAATGATTTCAGCGAGCAATATTTGCAGTCAATAAGGTTTATTTGCCTTGCAATGTCGGATGCATACATTGAAGCTCATATTGATGAGATAAGGAATCACGCCTCTACCATAGAAAAGAGGTTGTACGACACAGACTATACCATAGAATCTTTGAAGTTCGACAATCAATACTACATTGATGCTTTTACTCGAAGTGGTGAGCAGATCACAATGATTGATTCAGATTTTTGGCAGACTGTAGAAGAACTTGTAGAACAGTAGATTCCAATTTGGCAACTACAACAAATAGAAACATAATATATGAAGAAAGTAAAGATTACCATCCTCAAAACGATGCTGAATGAGGACTTGGCAAAAGAATATGGCATCTGCGGGCTGAAAGCATGTCCGATGATGAAGGTGGGCGATGTTTTCTATGCGGACTATGCAAAGCCGGAAGGATTTTGTGATGAAGCATGGAAGGCCATCTATCAGTATGTTTTTGCACTGGCTCATGGTGCAGACAAAGGACTTTTCTACTATGGAGATTGGATTAAAGAGCCAGGGGTAGCCATTGTCAGCTGCAATGACGGCCTTCGTCCTGTGATAATGAAGCTCGAAGCAACCGAAGAGGAAGCGAAGATTGATTATACACCGATAAAAAGATGATAAGTATAGGACAAAAACATACAAGTGAACTGAAGGTTATAGATACCATGACTGCTGTCGAGGTGGGGCCGGGCGACATGCCAGTTCTTGCGACCCCTATGATGATGGCCTTAATGAAAAATGCTGCCATGCTTGCAGTCAAAGATGACCTTCCTGATGGAATCAATCTCTTTGATTTCACACTGACCAAAGAAGATTTCCGTGAAATCCGCATGCTTGATACAGGCAGGAATGTGACGGGCTGGCCGTCTGATGCTCTCAAATATAATCCCGAAATCGTATGATGCAGATTTATAAGTTATGAATACGA
The DNA here is from genome assembly GCA_902762325.1 of uncultured Prevotellaceae bacterium. Taxonomy (GTDB): domain Bacteria; phylum Bacteroidota; class Bacteroidia; order Bacteroidales; family Bacteroidaceae; genus Prevotella. The sequence goes on from CACWNV010000004.1 coordinate 102,523, forward strand.
GACATTGCAACACATTCACGGCACCCACAGAGATTGCCAACCAACTCAAGAGGAAAATGGTAGGTGTTTCAAGGATTTCAATCGATTATCTGCAAAATTGGTTAGTAATCAATGAATATGGGTAATACCTATATCAAATGATGATTGTAACTTTGCAAACGAAATAAACTTATACAACAATGAATATCAACAAACCAATCAGTCGAAGAAGAGCCCTCAAGGTCATGGGGCTTGGTATGCTTGCAGCATGTGTTCCTACGCTTCCTTCATTTGGAACGTTAACAAAAGATAATGAGAAGAAAATCAAGCGTCTGATTTTCTATTTCTCTGCTACAGGCAACAGCCTTTACACCGCAAGGCAGATAGGCGGTGAAGAAGCCTCTCTTTTGAGCATCTCGCAGGAGATACATAATGAGCATCCTGATTACGAAGCAGAGGAAATCGGGTTCGTCTGCCCTGTATATTGCTTTCTGCCTCCTGCCATCGTCCAGGACTTCATTGCCCGTTCCTCTTTCAAGGCCGATTATTTCTTTGCTGTTGGCACATATGGTGCTCATAGCACGATATTCCCTGAGTTCCTGAATGATTTTGCCAAGAAGAATGGTGTGCAGATGAATTTCATATCCACGATTCAGATGGTTGACACATACCTGCCGTATTTTGACGTTGAAAGAGAATTGGCCGACCCGAAGCTTCAGCGTATTCCCGAGAGACTGGCTGCAGTGCATGCCTCCGTCAATAAGCGCGAGAACTATATCCAGCCAGTAACCGAACAGGACAGGATGATATGCGACGGTTATTACCGCATGTCGGGCCGCGACCGCCAGCGCCCAACGGTGACAAGGTCTGAGAAGATTGTCTTTGCTACCGATGCCTGTATAGGGTGCGGGGTATGCACCTCGGTATGTCCGCATGGTTCTTGGAAAGTGGTTGACGGGCACTCCGTTGCCAATGGTGACTGCGAGAATTGTCTGGCATGTGTTCACAACTGTCCGCAGAAAGCCATTTCCATTATCCCTACACCACCAGAACCCCAAGAGCCGAACCGCAATGCACGCTATCGCAATCCGAACGTCAGTCTGGCAGACCTGATTAAGGCCAACAGTCAACAATAGGTAATACCATAGAAGGTGAAATATGACCATACAAGAATTCCGTGATTACATGGCATCGGGAAAGCCTGTCATAATGTTTCATCAGTTGTCTCAGGAGGCACTGAGAATTACAGCTGAGATTAATGGTAAGTATCATACACCGGAGGAACTGCATGCTTTATTGGAGCAGCTTTGGGGGCGTGAGGTACCCAAGACGGTAGGCATGTTTCCTCCGTTTCATACCGATTGCGGAAAGAATACTGTCGTTGGTGAGCGGGTGTTCATCAACATGGGCTGCAAGTTCCAGGATCAGGGCGGGATCACCATTGACGAGGGCGCGCTCATCGGTCACAACGTCGTGCTGGCAACACTCAACCACGACCTTGACCCTGCCAAGCGCCAGAGTATGAGTTATGCACCTATCCACATTGGCAAAAACGTCTGGATTGGAGCCAATGCCACCGTTCTTGCTGGAGTAACCATCGGCGATGGAGCCGTAGTAGCTGCTGGTGCTGTGGTGACGAAGGATGTAGAACCGAATACCATTGTTGGCGGTGTTCCAGCCAAGGTGATAAAGAAGATAAATATAACAAACAGATAAATCGTAATTTATTGGAAAATAGCAAAATACAATTTTTGAAGAAAAGCTACCTGCTGTTTATGGCTATGCTCGCTTTCACTCTGATAGTCCATGCACAGACAGCAAATGATA
>CACWNV010000005.1 GCA_902762325.1 uncultured Prevotellaceae bacterium
TTCTACAGTAACAGATTTCGCAAGATTACGAGGCATATCCACATTGAGTCCTTTCTGAACAGCAATGTGATAAGCTAACATTTGCAAAGGAATGACACTTAGAAGTGGGGCAAATTGTGACAATGTCTTGGGAACAGGAATCACTTCATCTGCAATCTTCTCAACATCCTTGTCACCATCAGTGATGATTGCGATGATCTTGCCGCCACGCGCTTTTACTTCTTGCATGTTTGATATAATCTTCTGATACCCCTTATGGTGGGTAGCAACAAATAAAACCGGCATCTTTTCGTCAACCAAGGCTATTGGTCCATGTTTCATCTCTGCTGCAGGATATCCTTCTGCATGAATGTAACTGATTTCTTTCAATTTCAACGCACCTTCAAGAGCGACGGGATAGTTCCAACCACGACCTAAGTACAAGAAGTTTGTAGCATAAGTGAATTCTTTAGACATCAATTTTATCCTGTCATTCTGCTTCAGTACGGTTTCTAATTCCTGAACCATTTCTGTATAGTCCTGGATGTCTATCGTTCCTATTTCGATACCCAATGCTAAAGCTAGCATGTACAAGCATGTCAGCTGACCAGTAAAGGCTTTGGTAGATGCTACACCGATTTCTGGTCCTACGTGGATATATATACCAGTGTCTGTTTCTCGTGCAATACTTGACCCTACGGCATTTACTATACCGAAAATCATTGCACCTTTCTGTTTCGCAAGTTCAATAGCTGCTAAAGTGTCAGCAGTTTCTCCGCTTTGTGAGATGGCAATCACAACATCATCAGGATATATAACAGGATCGCGATAACGGAATTCACTTGCATAATCTACTTCTACTGGTATTCGACAGAACTGTTCAATCATCTGTTTACCGATGAGTCCTGCATGCCAAGATGTACCACAAGCAACAATAATGAAGCGACGAGCACGGATTAATCTTTCTTTGTTATTACGAATAGCACTTAGTACAAGATTGTTGTTGTGTGCCAAGATTCTTCCACGCATACAATCTCTCAGGCACTGTGGCTGGTCGAAGATTTCCTTGAGCATATAGTGGGGGAAGCCACCTTTGTCCAACATGTTGATGTCCATGTCGATTTCTTTGAATTTAACATCAACATGGGCATTGTCGAGGTCAAATAATTCCAGTTCTTTTCCTCTTTCAATCACCACAACCTGTTCGTCATCCACATAGAGGACTTTCTTTGTGTATTCAGCAATTGGTGTGGCATCGCTGGCGATATAGAACTCTTTATTGTCTTCTCCAACCCCAATAACCATTGGTGATGCCTTACGGGCAGCGACAATCTGATTTGGATTATTACGGTCAATCACTACAATCGCATAAGCACCAAAACATTTCTTCAATGCAAGTCGGACGGCATCAGACAAAGAACAACTATTCTTCTGTTGTACATATTCTATCAACTGAACAAGAACTTCAGTGTCAGTATCGCTGTTAAAAGTGAATCCCTTAGCTTTAAGTTGGTCACGTAAAATGGCATAATTCTCAATAATACCATTGTGAACCATTGCAAGGTTTCCTGATTGTGACACATGAGGATGTGCATTTTTCACTGATGGTTCTCCATGAGTAGCCCAACGGGTATGAGCAATCCCCAGAGTTCCTGAACAGTCTTTGTCTTTCGCTTCAGTTTCAAGGTCTGCAACCTTTCCTTTCGCTTTATATACACGAAGAGTCGCATTTAGCAATGCGACCCCACTAGAATCATATCCTCTATATTCCAACCGATGCAATCCTTTAATCAAAATGGGAAAGGCATCTTTTTCTCCTATGTATCCTACTATTCCACACATGATTGTTAAATGTTTATTTTTGTGTTATTATTTTATGAACGGATTAATCCAACGCACTATAGATAGAGTTGTTGCTCTTATACTCAGGTACAATCTCTTTCATTTTCTTTACTGTTGCCATGTCGTCCTCACCGTGACTGATGGCAATTAGTTCATCAATGTCCTTGCACACAGAGTCGTAATCGTATTCACGTACGGAGGCAATTCTTATCTTTTCGTGGAAAGATGGTTTCGTGTTTTCATCATTAGAAAGCACTTCTTCATATAGCTTCTCTCCCGGGCGTAAACCTGTATATTTGATCTCGATGTTTTGTGCACCACTGAGAAGAATCATTCGTTTTGCAAGATCAGCAATTTTGACGGGTTTTCCCATATCAAACACAAAGATTTCTCCACCTTTACCCATTGTTCCTGCTTCCAAAACTAACTTACAAGCTTCGGGAATTAACATAAAGAAGCGGATGATATTTGGATCAGTAACTGTCACAGGACCTCCTGCTTTAATTTGCTTTTCAAATAAAGGAATAACAGAACCGTTGCTGCCAAGAACATTTCCAAAGCGAGTTGTTACGAATTGAGTATCTGAATGCTGGTTCAGACTCTGTACATATATCTCACAAATACGCTTTGAACACCCCATCACATTAGTTGGATTGACAGCTTTGTCTGTTGAAATCATTACAAATTTCTTCACACCATATTTGTCTGCAAGATCAGCAAGAATTTTTGTTCCATAAACATTATTCTGGATACTCTCGCGAGGATTGTCTTCCATCATGGGTACATGTTTATATGCAGCAGCATGGAATACATATTCAGGCTTATATTTCTTGAACACTTCTTCCATTCGATCCTTTTTAGTGATGGATGTGACAATGGCATGAGCTTTTATGTCTGGCCAGTTCTTCTTCATCATCAGTCGGATGTCATGTTGTGGGGTTTCCGCCTGATCAATAAGAATCATCTCAGATGGATTGTAAGGAGCAATTTGTCTGACCATCTCACCTCCAATACTACCTGCAGATCCAGTGATGAGAATTCTCTTGCCTGTAAGCATCTCACCAACTTTTTGCATATCCACTTTGATTTCATCGCGAGGAAGCAGTTCATCGATACTTACCTCTCTTAATGTAGAAACATCATCAGATCCAGATTCTCCATCCCATTCTTGAGTCCGAGTGGTCATGTAGATCTTTATATTCGCCTCATTTAAGTATCCTTGCAAATCGTTATCATTACGAAAGCGTTCAGTTCTCTGAGGAGATACTAAGACAGCATCAATATGCATCTTTTTAAGGATATCAGGTAATTCCTCTGTCACATTATAAACCTTAACGCCCATCAGATGATGACTTTTCAGATTCTTGTCATGAGAAATGAAACCTTTTAAAAGGAACTGAGTAGGCTTTTGAGTTCTTATTCCTTTTGCCAGTCCTACTCCTCCTTTTTTCACACCATATATAAATACTCGTTTTGCACCATGACTGGCAAACATCACATCATAGAGCATTTTAACGATGACACGTACAGCCCACATACCCAATGTGGCTACAACAAATGTTCCAGCAATATCAACAGCTCTTAAATGAGCAAATGTATCCTGAGGAAAAGTGTTAATCCAATAATGGAGTACGAAAACAATACCACCAGACAGCAGGTTCGCATAAGCTACTCTTGCCAAATCAACAAATGATGAATAGCGGACTATTCCCGAGTAGGTGTGGAAAATTCTAAAACTAACTATGCTGACAGCAAGGTACACTAACATGACTTTTGCTATAGCATACGAGTTCATCAAGGTGTTAAGTCCACGATGTACAGTCCAATAAACGAAGAATGCAGATAGGAAAACTATCAGGCAGTCTATTAAGAAAATACACCAATATGGAATTGATGATTTATTAAAGTACCAAGTTAAGATTCTTTCAATTGGATTCATATTCTGTTAATCTTAGTGTAGTTACATGGTAAACAGATAAACTATGAAGGTTAAAATAGTTGATTATAAAATGGTTCCTTTAATTGTCTGAATGATTCTCTCTACATCTTTATCTGTAACGCACGGTCCGCTGGGCAGACACAGCCCTTTATGAAATAGATTCTCAGAAACACCATTTACGTATTTCGGAACCTTAGCATAAACTGGTTGCTTGTGCATGGGCTTCCATAAAGGTCTTGATTCTATTCCCTCTTTATCAAGAGCCATTCGCATAGCCTCAACATTCCTGTTTGGTTCACAATCTGTATGAATTGTCCCTGTACTATGAACAACACCTGCAGCACCACCGATTGCTCCTTTTACAGATTCACAATATGCATCTTCCTCTCCTTTTACATGTAAGTGTTCATCAAGGATGATGGTATTTAACCAGAAGTTTGACTCCATTCCTTCTAACTCGTCATGGAATACGATTCCCTTTGTATCTTTAAATCCTTGACGATAGAGTTCGGCAATATGTCTGTGATGAGCAATGTGATCATTTAAAACGGTCATTTGTCCTCTACCAATACCAGCACAGATATTTGAAAGGCGATAATTATAGCCAATTTCCTCATGTTGATAGTATGGGAAAGCTTCTCTTGCCTGAGTGGCAAAAAACATTACTCGACGCCATTTTTCTTCATCAGGACAAATAAGTGCACCGCCCCCTGAGGTGGTAATCATTTTGTTACCGTTGAAAGACAAAACACCAAATTCTCCAAACGTACCGCATACTTGTCCTTTATAGCGTGATCCCAAACCTTCTGCTGCATCTTCAACGATGGGAATTTCGTATTTCTGTGCAATTGCCATGATTTCATCAATTTTAGCAGGCATACCATAAAGATATACAGGTACTATTGCAGCAGGTTTTTTCCCGGTTTTAGCTATTCGGTCCTTAATGGCCTCCTCTAAAAGAACAGGATCCATATTCCATGTGTCAGATTCAGAATCGATTAAAACAGGAGTTGCCCCAATATAAGTTATTGGATGAGTAGAGGCACAAAAGGTAAAGCTCTGAACAAGCACCTCGTCACCAGCTTTCACGCCTGCTGCAATCAATCCCAGATGAACAGCTGCAGTTCCTGATGACAGGGCAACAACTCGTTTGTTTTCCCCTACAAATTCTTCGAGATCTTTTTCAAATCCATTTACATTAGGTCCAAGAGGCACTACCCAATTTGTGTCAAATGCTTCTTGAATGTATTGCATTTCTTTACCGCTCATGTGAGCAAGGCATAGGTATATTCTATTCGTCATAATAAAGGAAAATTTATAGTAACGTAAAGTTATCTGACATTAACTCGCTTTTATGGGCAATAACCACATCATCATACATCATCATAATAACGTCTTCGTTATATTGGCCGATGATGCTTTGATTTTCTTTTCCTTCCATATTTTGAAGGATGAGTTTGATGAAGTCAACTCCTGCACCATAAGCATGCAAGTAGGCACCGCCAAAACGAGGATTAATTTCAGATAAGTAATACTCATCATCTTTGATAAAGAAATCCATGTCACAAGGACCATTCAACTCTAGTACGGAGCATACTTGTTCCACAAACTCAAAAAGTTTTGGGTCTTTATAGCTTATAGTCTTAGAAGCACCACCGATACGACTCTCTATTTTTTTCTTTGAAAAGATGGCCACAGGCTTGTGTGAGATGCAGTCTACGTAGACATCTGCATCGCAATCACCACCAGTCATCAGTTCTTGGATGATGTAGGTGAATTTGCCATCGTGCCATTTTTCTTCCACTTCCTCCATCGTGTTACAATGGCCAATTCCTACGCTGCCGCTTCCCGAGATGGGCTTCATGAATACCGGAAAACTAATCTCGCCTTGAGCAAGACCTTCTCTAAATGATTCCAGCGTATTATAAGTCAACACCGTCCGAACACCTTTCGAACGAAGGTGGCGGAACATTTCATATTTGTCAAAGCATAAATGCGCCGTCCAATCAGCAGGACATAGAGGTAAAACCCCCATGTCCAATAATTCTATTCTATGGGTGGCTAACAACTCTATTTCTGGGTCTATTAATGTTGTAATAGCTTTTACATCACTTTTCCTGCAGATGTCCTTCACACATTCAAAATAATCTGGGGATGTTATCCGAGGAACAAGGTATGTTTCATCTGCGAAGAAAAGCGCTGGAGCTACGGGACTCAAATCTGTGGCAACTATTTTTCCACAACCATTCATCGACTCTCTGAAGTTCATCAACAGCTTGGCACGACGGCCAACGCTGCAAAATAATATGTTTTTATCGTTCATTCTATAATAGATTTTTGAATAAATTCTTTTGGACTCCACTTTGACCTTACCAAAGTGAATTTTTCTTTATCCCATGCATATACATTAGGAATGTAGCGGATAAATAGTGGGGTCAGACACATGGTGTATGCCCCTACGTTCTTAAATAATATTCTATCGCCAACATTTAGTAAAGGCTTTTGTCTAATAGTGAACAGCCTGTCATATTCTAGACAAGTGCAACCAACAATGTGCTGAAGCTCAACTACTTCATTGGCGCCATTAGTCAATATATCTGTTATGTAGGCAGACTTTCGGAAAAACGGGTCTATGTCATTCCGTGATCCATCTGTTGTCACAAACCAACAGTTTGGCTCCACGTGTTTTACATCTATTACTTCACTGAGGAAAGAGAAACATGATGCAACCAGCGCATTCCCTGGCTCAACAATCACTTGTAAATCATCAAGGCTATATTGAACGAGTATTTGCTTGAAAGTGTCTGCGTAATCTTGATAAGTTGGTTTGTTGGGAAATATACCAAAATAGCCACCACCAATATCAAAAAAGTTGAGTCTCAAATTGTATTTCTTGATTGTCTCACAGGCATATTTGATGGAGTTCCTGTAAAATCGAAGACTGCGGCTGTGAGCCGTGCGATGAATATGCAGCCCTGCCAACGTCACATTATTCAACTCTTCAATATACTTAAGTGCTTGTTTGAATTCATCCGTTTCGTCAGAAAAACCAAAGCGGCTATTATCATTATCACCATCGGCATCTTCTGGAGAGATCTTTGAAATATTTACATTTAATCGTAAGCCCACGTTGAAAGTTTTGTCTTTCGGAAGATTTGTCAGCCATTCCAGTTCACGATGTGTCTCTATATTCACAATTGCCCCACCAATGACTGCCTCCAGAAAGGTTTCTTTCGATTTCATTGGGCCATTATATATAATATGGTGTATGGGGAATCCGCAAAGCCGTGCAAGTTCGTACTCATCGTGCGATACTACTTCTGCCTTGCAGCCTTCAGCAAGAGCCATACTCATACAATATGGCAATGAATTAGTCTTGACAGAATACCCTACAGCAAAACTTCGAAAATGAGATTGTAATGCCTCATGAAATCCATGAATACTGCGCCGAAGTTCTGCACAGTCTAAAATGAAACATGGAGTCTGAAGACTCCCCGCTTGTAAATATGGCATAATCTAAAAATAGTTTGGCTTCTGCAATTCTTCTATTATAGCTTTAATTTGTTTATTATATTTTTTAATTCCGATCCGAACTAACTTGTTATATATACTAAAGTCATTAATATTTTAAGCTTGACAGGAATGTCTTTTAGTTGAACAGGATTAACTGAACATGACAATTTTATGATTTCATCGCCTTTTATTGTTAGAGAATGTTTCATCTGCATCTGTTGCATTATTTGACAATATGTACTAAATTGTTGCTATAGGAGCTTCACAGCCCTTTGATTCGGCAATATTACAGAAAACTCTATGTAGATGTTCTTGTCCGCAGGATTCAATACATCTCTCTATCTGTTTCAACATATATATCCAAATCACAGGGAGAAACTATATCCTTAAGTAACTCATTACATCGTTTGAAGTAGATGGTAACATATTAAATATTCATAAATTAATATAACTATTAATTGGTTCCATCGAAATTCGATTCCGTAATATTTCTGTTTGCAGCTTCTGTATTATTGATGCTTTCCCGCTTAAAGACTTTCATAAATGTCAGAAAAATGATTTTGATATCAAGTGCTAGTGAGACATTTTCAACATACCATACATCCAATTTGAATTTTTCTGTCCACGTCAAATTATTTCTACCATTCACCTGTGCCCATCCACTTATGCCAGGCCTTACATCGTGACGACGCATTTGCTCTGACGAATACAGTGGAAGATACTGCTTCAGCAATGGGCGTGGACCAATCAAAGCCATGTCTCCTATTAATACGTTGAAAAGTTGTGGGAGCTCGTCAAGCGATGTTGCACGAACAAACTTTCCAACTTTAGTGATACGAAGCAAGTCAGGCAACAGATTGCCGTCAGCACCGCGTTTCTCGTTCATAGTCTTGAACTTAATGACTTTGAAGATTCTCCCTTTTAGTCCCGGCCTCTCCTGAAAGAAAAATATGCCTGCCCCTTCGTTGGCAAAATAGAGCAATACCATTACTATGGTCAACAAGGGTGACAAGCAAATGATGGCTAGCAATGATATAATGAAGTCAAAAAGACGTTTGAAAAAATGCTGATACATAATACTTACTCCTCATAGTCCTTAGCTGTACCCCATAGTTGTGCAAATGGTTCTGTTTCCATCTCATGTTTGAAATCGCGCAACTGGTCGAGGTATGAATATTGTGGTGTGTAATTCAGTTCACAGAAAGTCTTATTCACATCAAAAGCATTCTGCAATGGATCTGGCTTCTCAGGACAATATATAACAGGGGATGGATTATCCTTTGGAGAGAATATCTTAATAATACCGAGAATCTGCTCCTCTAGAGATACTTGCCACCCGTTACCTACATTAAAACAACCTCCTTTACTCTCGCTTTCTATACAGCATTGTACCAAACGGACAAAGTCTTTGATATATACCATCTCCTTGGCTTTCTTGCAATCACCCCAAATTTCTATGGGCAGGCTTTTCATTGCCCTATCCATGAGCATTCGGTATGGCATCATCCGTCGTTTAAAGTCAGCATAATGCCAAGCATTGGGGTGGTATTGGTAAATTGTAAAGAACCGCAGGGCAAAGAATCTGATACCAAATTCTGCACGATAATGCTCCATTAAATCCACGGCAGCATTTTTTGCTATGGTATAGACAGCATGATCACCAGTCAGGGGAAAATGTCGAGGAGCATCAGCTGGTATTAGTCCTGGCTTGTTATGATACTTAGCCATATCTGAAGGTGTCTGAGGAAACACAATAGTCTTGCATCCTATTCGCTGCATCCACTCCAACACATGAAGCGTTCCGATGGTAATGCTCTCGAACATATCCTGTGGATCGAAGGCATAACGTGAAGGCAATGTGCTTGCGAAATGGCAGACAGCATACACGCCTTCTTGCGGGAGTCTTTCAAAATTCTCTCGTTTCTTGATGTCAACCGACAGATACTTTATTCCTTTTGTAGCGAAAAAGTCATTATCAGATTCCCGCCTTCCAACAGCAATGACATCATAGCCTTGCTCTTTCAAATGGACTGCAGAATATGCTCCTATATTTCCTGTTGCACCGAATACAACAATGCACTTTCCTTTCCTTTTTTCTTTCATTTATAATGATGTTTATATAATGAGTTAAATAATGACAATTAAGAATACGATGTTTTTTCTAAAATTTTGTTATAGTATTCATAGAGGCATTGTCTTACAAAGGTTTGTTCAAAGCGGTCTGCAATCATTCTTCTTGCATTATTTGCCATGAATTCTCTACCGTTTTTGTCAGTGAGCATTTGTTTCATAGCCTTGTAAAGCATTTCTTCGTTCTTAGAAGGAATGATTACCCCATTCTCTCCTTGACAGATAATCTCTCGTGAGCCGTTTATGTCTGTAACAATACAGGGCAAGTCCATTGCCCCTGCTTCAATAACCGTGTTAGGAAATCCTTCTCTGTAGCTTGGGAACACAAAACAATCTGATGCTGCATAATATGCAAGTAAACTATCTCCTGATTGTTCTCCAACAGCTTCAATGCTCTTGTTGTTTTCAATTGTTGATTTTGTCATTGTGGAAACAGGGTCAAGATTTTCCTCAAAGAATCCAACAAGACAAAGCCTTGTTTTGGGAAATTCCTCATTTAGTCGTTTGAAGGCTGCTACTAGTTCGTTAATACCTTTATCTCTTACAATACGACCTACAAACAAGAACGTAAAAACATCAGGATTTCTTAGGCTTTCGGCTGTCTTCATTACAGGTTCCCTACGAGAGAATCTTGTCATGTCGATGCCTTTTACATTTCCGTATCCCAAAACCTTCATTGGCTTACTGGTTATCTTATTATTCTGCAAGTCAGCCTTCACACCTTCCCCTTCAGGGATGATGTGGGTCGCACATGCACAGGTAATAGTATCCGTCAGCATCAGAATCTTGCGTTTCAGCCCTTGTGCTGTAGGGAATACAAGTCCTGTAAAGGTATGTATGCGTACGGGAACTTTTGTCAACCAAGCAGCCACCATGCATAGCAGTCCTGCCTTAGGAGTCATAGAATGCACCATTTGGGGACGCTCCCTACGGAATACTTTAATTAGTTTATAAAGCGACACGATGTCCTTCTTCAAAGAAATATGCCTTTCCATCGGTATGGCGATTGTCTTCACCCCATATTTCTTAACTATGGTCACCATTTCTGGTCCAGGTGAAGATAGTAACACTACCTCATATTTCTTCTTCAAGTCAGGAAGCATTCCCTCCACAAACCCCAGTGACATTGATACCGTACAAGCTCTTATTATTTTCATTCAATATTTATTTTAATACTCCTGTTCAAGATAAACTTTCTCATACCTTTCTACCATCTTAGCGATGTCGAACATCTTGGCGCGATTGTAACATCTTTGCGCAACTTGTTGGTAATAGATGGGATCTTCATGTAGCTTTGTTATGATTTCGGCCAAAGCCTTTTCATCACCATGTGGAAAAAGGAGTCCATAGCCCTGAGTTACTTCATAAATACCCTCTACATCTGATGCAACAAATGGTTTTCCCGCTGCCATACCTTCTATATTAGAAAGCGACAAACCTTCATAATGAGTTGACATCACGACAACATCGGCAGTTTTGAGAATGTTTGGCACATCTGTTCGCAGTCCTATGAATTTTACCTGTTCCTGTAACCGTAAATTGTCAACCATCAACTGCAAACTTGTCCTCCTTTCTCCATCACCCACCAACCATGCTTCATATTGATCACTTGATAAAAGTGACATTGCCTTTATAAAGGTATCCTGATCCTTCTGTGGACGGAATCCTGCTACCATCACAACCACAAATTTATCCGTTTGAAAGTCTTTTAAGGGCTCAGCATTGTGGAATAGCTCAACATCCACACCATTGTTTATCGTACAAATAGCATTAACGTTATCATTAGCGCTTCCATTGTTCTCCCCCAAATACTTTCTTAAATTAACCTCTGCTTGGTTGGAGATACATATAATTTTATGATAACGAGGGTACATCCATTTATCCAGTATGGATAGTATCCTATTATTACGTTTTCGGTTATTTGTGTTATGTTCTGTCGTCACAAGTTTCTTATGACAAAACAAATTCGCAATAGCAGCATAGAATTGTGGAGAGGAGTTATGTGTGTGAATAATATCATACTTACGCATGATGCGAATCAACTTAATGATATAACAAGGGTTATAATATGAATATCCTAATTTGTATATCCTACACTCTGGACATTCCCGTTCCAATCTTTCCATCAGTGCGGTGCGTTCACCATTGAATAGCACTACACCAACCTTATGTCCCAAAGCCTTAAAGCGAGGCATCAAATTCACAATTAACGTCTCTGCCCCACCGGTATGCAAGGATGTAATAACATGAAGTATCTTCATTTTACTTTCAACTTTCAACTTTCAACTTATCAAGTAAGTGTATAAGGTATCCCAACGGCATTGTACAATGATACCACCAAGACAGTTTTGGCTTCTTCTTGCTGTCTGAACAAAGCCGAAACCGCCAATAGTTGATAGCAGCCTTCAGTCTTGCGATAATTGGTACATCTTTATTATACGCCATTTCAGCATAGGTCATCATGGATGCCAAAGGGCTCTTCATTCTCGCCCGAACAATTCCAGCAGTGATACCATCATTCTGATATTCCGCCAAATAAATAATCTGATTAAAAAATCTCAGTTTGTATTTCGTAGCAATCCTGTTCCATACCAATGCCTCCGGACAAAAGCACTCTCCTTTTATCTCTGGAAAAGGAAATTCTTTAAGCACTTCCGTACGAAACACCTCTTTCATGTCTCCAGTTATGCCTAACTTAAATCTAACAGCAATTGAAGTGCTGTCTATAATATCTTTTGGAAGGCCACTTCCGATAACTTTACCTTCAAAAGTTCCGTCCAATCCGCATACCCCAGCAAAAGCATTATCGTCTTTAATGTCTTCATATGTTCTTGATACATTTTCAAGCGCATTAACAGGCAACATATCGTCACTATCTGCAATAAAGAACAACTCCCCTTTAGCTTCCTTCACACCTCTATTAATCGCACGATGTTTTCCTCCATTTTCTTGTTTGAAGTACTGTATTTTTATCTTCTGCAAGTTGATAAAATCTCTAACAACTTCTTCCGTGTTATCTTTGCTCCCATCATCAACAATTATCCATTCAAAATCAACGTAGGTTTGCTTACAAAGACTGTCATAAAGACGAGATAACAGGTGCGCACGATTATATGTTGGAGTAAATACGGTTATTAGCATTTTATTAATAGATAATTATTTAAGAAACCATAACGCAGGTCGGTAGAATTTGTCTTTATCATAATTAATATCATATTCATATTTGGCCCTAATGGGGTCGTTTTCACGATACCCATCTGTCAAAAAAGATTTATATGGGTACAAAAAAATACCACTTTGCCAACTAATATATATTCTTATAAATAGAAATAAAGAGATTATTATTATTAATATACCATCCTTTGTGATAATTCTTTTATCAACACTAAGTGATGATATGGTACAAATTATACCAATCATGTAAATCCATCCCAAACGACCACCATTCTCAGAACGGATAAAAACGAGAAGTATAGCACAGAATACTAATGCCATGTTCAATAGAACAACGTCTTTTGCCCGGTTAGGTATTTTTCTGTAATTTGTTAAGATAATATATAGAAAGAATGATGCTTCAATTAAATAGGCATAACGGAATCCAAAGTCTTTAGCATAATCTTCAGCATTAACCCTATTTACATCAACTTCTCCATAAGCTTCAAATATAGCTTGAGGAATTGATGTTAATCCTAAAATAAAGGCTGCTATCATTAAAGAAAAAACTGTTCTTGGTTGAAATTTTCGGATGGGGACAAAATACATTGGCAATAGTATCAAAAGAGAGTTATGAAAAGAGTATCCAATAAACCAAACTAAAAGAAATAGTTTTAAGTCTCGTTTAATAATATACTTTATTGCTAGCCAACCAATGGTACATCCAATTACTTGTCGCAAATACGTAAAAGTGAAAAACATCCATAGCCCTAAGAATAGAATCACGGAGAATGGCATGTTGCTTGAATACTCTTTTAAAGAGATAATTAATAGGACATATATAATTATAGTGAGTGTAAAAATAAAGAAATATCGGTTAGAAGTGATGAAAGACATCAGTGCACTAAATGTTCCATATCCAAATTCACTCTTATAAAATATAAAGGAATAGGAAAGCCATGGATTGCCTCCTTCGCTAGTTACATCAGCCATACTATCAAACAATTCTCCATATATATAGCGATCAAACCCTCCAAGCATATCGGCTAAACCGATAAATATCCCTAATGCAACCAGATAGTAAGTTGCAAGAGTAGTTTGTTCCTTTTTGTTTAATGGGAGGGTATAGAAACAAATTACAACAGCGGTAAAAAACCACAAAAGATAGAGAATCATTCAGTAATATTTTGGAAGAGTTCTTTGGAAATTAAAGTTCGGTCGTGGAATCTTAAGACTTGTTCTCGTCCTTTTTCTGCCATTTTTTCAAATGAAGGAGTGTTATTTGAGATTTCTGTTAGCCAATGAATGACATCTTCAGGTTGTTTGTATTCAATGCATGACTCACCATGCTTAACGGCAATATTCTCTAAGGCGTATGGAGTACCTATGACCAATAATCCATTGGCTAATGCATCCAGCACCTTACCTTTTGTACCTGTACCAATAGATAAAGGATTTATCTGGATGTCGTGTTTGGTAATCTCCTCAATATAGTTAGGGGCAAATTTAATATATTCTACCTCAAAACCACTATTCTTTAGTTTTTCTACATGCCTTTCCCATCCTTTTCCGAGAAAAGTCCAGTAAAACTTGTCTTTAATTGTTTGATTGTTAGTGCTAACTAATAGTGTAAATAATTCATCTGCAGCTTGAATGGAATAAAGGTCATATCTGCCAGCGATCAGTAGTTTTATTTTGGGTTGATGAAATTTAATTTTAACAGGTTGTATCACGTCGTAATGTGGATGTCTGATAAAATGAGCATTCAGTTTAGGATTAATTTCCATCAGGAAGTTTCTATCTTCTTCACCCACCAAATGATAAACTATATTGCCACTATCGTCAAAGTCACGCTCCATTCGGTAGTGTTTATTATAGTTTGTCACAACTCTCCAAAATTCTTTGATGTTTGACAATGCCAGTCTTTTACCTAATCGGCGGTAAAAATGAAGGGAATAACAGTCCGGTACAGTATGAAGACGCTGGTATTCCTTAAACTGCCTCAATATACCATTGAACTCCTGGCCATACCCCCAGATTAAATCGGGTTTTGAGGTCTTTATCTCATGAACAACACTCTTATTTAATCGTATATAGCAGTTAATTGGGTATTTCAGTAACAAGCGGATAAAAGTCAGATGTAATTTCAATATCCATAAAAGCCACTTAGGTTGTTTTAGCAATTTGATCTTTACTCGCAGCTCTTTTTCAACCTGACTGATGACATCATCTGACAAGTGGTTGTTGTTGAAGCTATAGATGGTGATATCTATATTATCCTGCCGCTCAATCATTAGGTGATAGGGATGCCCGGATGGTCCGCCCATATTCTCCTTATAAGGCGTCACAGGTGTTATGAATATTACTTTCATTCGTCGATAATCTGTTTGATTGTTTTCAACAAGCCATTCGGTTCGTTAGTATTAATAAGATAAGAACTCTTGCATCTTGCAGCATTGCCTGCTTCCACATCATGCTTACTGTCACCTATCATATACGATTGAGACAGGTCGATGTGGAAATCTTTTGCCGCTTGTTGCAACATGCCTGGCTTGGGCTTTCTGCAGTTGCAGTTACACTTATACTCGATACGCTCTCCAGCAAATCCTTTGTCTGTGTGGTGGGGGCAGTAATAGATGCCATCCACAAAGGCTCCATGCAAGCCTAAATCGGTTTCCATTTTTTTGTGTATCTGTTCCAAATCCTCAAAAGAGCAGTCGCCTCGAGCTATTTGAGGTTGGTTCGTTACGACAATTGCCAAATACTCTGATTGATTGATTTGATGAATGGCTTCAGCCACACCTTCTATTAATTCAAAATCTTCTACTTTGGTAAGGAACCCTTTCTTAAAATTTATAGTACCATCACGATCCAAGAAGATAGCCTTTTGCCAATTTCTCAAGTTACGTGCTGCCGGTTTCCCCTTCAGAATATCTTTTTCCGTCTCATAAAAACGCTCAGGCGTTCCCATGTCCTTAATGTATTCGGGGGTGTGGTAGGCAAAGATTTTCCCTGTTGCGATGTAAGGCTTTAACACGTCACGGTCAAGGTCTATCTTGTCTGGCGTCTCAGGATGACGTGGCACATGATTTTGACGAACCGTATCCAACAGCTCGGGAGAGATGATTTCTATTCCAGCATTCACGCAGTTGTGGTAAAATGTCCGCTCATCCTCTTTGTTCATCCATTGAAGGACACGCTGTGTCTCTACAGGCATTCCGCCTTTCTCCTGTGGAGGCAGAACCTCAGTTACAAGTAGGGAACTATCAAAAGGATGCCCATTGGGATGTACCATAAGACTTGCCCATGCTTGATGCTCCTGATGAAACTGGATAAAACGATTAAAATCAACATCTAAGATGATATCTCCACAAAGTAACAGGAAATCATCCGTTAGTTGTGGCATCTGGAATAAGGCACCAGCTGTGCCCAAGGGATGATCCTCCATAAAATACGAGATGCTTACTCCGAATCTGGAACCATCTCCGAAATAATCCTTGATGATATCCCCCAAATACCCAATCACCAAAGTTATATCCGTTAACCCACAACGACGGAGATTGTCTATCTGATACTCCAGTATTGGTTTCCCACCTATTTTAATCATCGGCTTCGGTACATTGCTCTTGATGGAAGCTATACGCGTGCCTTTGCCGCCTGCCATGATAACAACTTTCATCTTATCCGAAAAATTTGTCTTCCAACATCATACACAAACAATGGTATACGGGAAGATGCAATTCTTGTATTTTGTATGTTTCTGTCTCTGGAACACGGATGCACACATCAGCATAATTCATAAGCCGGTTCTCTCGTTGTCCTGTCAGTCCGATAACCTTCAACCCTTTCGACTTGGCAGTCACGGCTGCATATAGCACGTTTTTGCTGTTGCCAGATGTTGAAATCCCAAGATAGACATCACCGGGCTTACCATATCCGTTCACTTGCTGTGCAAAGATAAGTTCTGGTTCTGAGTCGTTCATAAAAGCCGTGGTAAGGGAGGAATGGCCAGTCAGTGAAATAGCGGGCAATGCTCCTTGCAAATTTTCAGCAAGCACCTCACCTAATTCAGAACTGATTTTACGCATTTCTTCTGCCTGTTCCTGATACACCTTTCGCTTCAGTTTAAACTCTTTCATCAGTTCTCCTACGATATGCTCTGAGTCGGATGCTGATCCTCCATTACCCGATACCAACAGTTTACGGCCATTGCTGTATGCTGTTTCCAAGATACTATATGCATTTGCGATTTCTTTTCTGCATACTTCTAACTTTGGATAACGTTTAATAAGATCGTCTAAATGTATTTCTAATCTTTTCTCCATGTTTTTCACACTTTGACACCAATACTAATCACAATTTAGAGTGAATGGGTGAGTAACTTTTGACATTATCTGTTGGGTAGATTTTCCAGCCATGAGCACCACCTTCAGTAAACTGGAAGGGCATGACGATACCCCCAAGGGATTTTAAAGATTTCTCTACTTCTTTCTTTCTAGTCGGTTCGACCACGAACATAATAAACCCCCCACCACCTGCACCTGAAACCTTACCTGCCTTGGCGCCAGAAGCCATGGCGACATCCATAGCCTCCTGAATCATAGGATTGCTGATATGGGTTGCCATTCTCTTCTTATTCTCCCAACCTGAGCGGAGAATATCTGCAAAGCCATCTACATCACCTTTTAATATTGCCAGTTTCATATCAACAGCACTCTGTTTAATCAGATGCATCGCCTCAACGGCATCATTCTTGCCTTCCGAGGTGTTCTTCTTTTGTTCGTCAATAATCTTTGCGCTTTCTCGGGAGGCTCCTGTGAAATACAATAACATAGAAGCTTCCAGTTCATCAGCTATCCACCGCTTAATTTTTAGAGGATTCACAATAACGATATCGTTTTGGAGAAATTCCATATAGTTGAAACCACCAAAAGCTGCTGCATATTGATCCTGTTTGCCGCCAGACAAACCAAGGTCAATGCGTTCTATTTCATAAGCTAAGCGGGCTACCTCATAGTCGCCTAAAGGAAGTCCCAGCCACTCGACGAATGCTTTTAAGATGCATACTACCATCGTTGAAGATGTTCCTAAACCAGAACCTGCTGGAGCATCATTATAGGTTGTAATCTTGAAAGAACGGAGAGGTATCTGATAGTCCTTCATAATTCGGTTATAGACACCTTTTATCAATATGGCTTTTCCGTCAATTTCCAAGGTAGGGGATAGGGGATATGACTCTTGGCATCTTGAATCAATAGAGTTGATAGTAATTTGGTCGTCGTCCATTTCCTCGATGGTGCAATAGGCATAGAGGTTAATAGTGGCATTCAAGACCAGACCACCATAGATGTCACTATAGGGTGATACATCAGATCCGCCACCGGCTAGACCTAAACGTAATGGAGCTTTACTGCGAATGATCATAGATTTCAATTTTTATTTACCGGTGTCAAAATGACCCGAAAGTATGGTGCGTATTCAGCGTCCATCAAGTGAGAAATATTTCTTGACAGCAGATTGATGGTATAATAAACACGAGCCAATAAGTATGTGGGATACGACATGTGTTTTTTTAGAATGTAAAAATGACTTTTCCATTTAATGGCCATTTTAGTAGGTGACATCTTCATGCTTTGTCCTTCTAAATGGATAATCTTTGGTTGTGGAATGATGCAACAAGGATAACCAGCTTTCAGCATTCGATATTCCCATTCACCTTCCTCTCCATACAAAAAGATTTGCTCGTCAAATCCTCCTATCTTATCATAAATTTCCCGATGAAAAAACATGTCAGCTCCAGAAATAGCCTCTACATTTCTGATTTGGGAATCGAATATCTCTTTTTGTTGCTTTCCTAAACAACGCTTCAAGAACTTTTTGATGGTAAAAGCAGGGAAAAAGAAACTAGAGCAACAAAATTGTCCATTAGCATTCTGAAGATAGCAGCCATATACTTTCTTCTGGTTTTGACTCTCTGCATAGTCATAAAACTCTTTAACAGCATTATTAACCAATAGAGTATCAGAATTCAATAAAAAGAAATAACTACCCTTGGCTACTTTCATTCCTAAGTTGTTGCCATATCCGAATCCTCCATTTTTCTCACTATAAATATAAGTAATACGATCATCCTTAGTAAACATCTCTTTGGAACCGTCAGTGGAAGCATTATCCACTAAGATGATTTCATAGGATATTCCCTGAGTCTTTTCAACAATGCTATCAATACAATCGGATGTCAGTTGTTTTGTGTTGTAATTAACTATGATTATTGAAACATCAATCCCCATTTCTCTATTATATAATCTTATATAATTTCCTTGAATATAAAAAAACCATAAAGGCTTCAATTGCTGACGAAATCATGCTCACATAGGCAGTCAATACGGACGAATATTGTGTAAGCCACAAAGAAAGTGCAATATGAATTATTGAAACAGTAAAAGTCATATACATAAGTTCTTTTGTCTTTCTATAATAGAAAAGATAATTGCAGAATTGTAGGTATATACATTGAAAGAAAGCCCCCATGCTCAATGGAAACAAAAAAACGATAGCATCATTGTATTTTGGAAAAACGATTGGGAATACTATTAAACATATAATATTTAATAGTATGGTTATCGCCGCAAAAAAAACTATCATCATAAATGTTTGTTTTCGTAACTTTTTTTTAGAGCCTTCAGGATCTATCGACAAACATTTAAATATATATACGGAATTAGACTGATTAAACGCAGAACCAATTGAATAGATTAGAAAAGAGAAATTTGTTGAGAAACTGAATAGTCCGACTTGTGTGGTAGTAAAGAATCCATTTATAATATATCTGTCTACACCTTGCCTAAGAAATCCATTCATGCAATGGGGTATTAATGGAACTCCGTATGCTAAAGATTCCTTGTATTGATGCTTTGTTGGTAATAAACACTTAAGATATCCTTTGCGAATTAGAAGATAAATACTGACAAATAAGAAGATTGTCGTAGCAAATAGGTTTGCATAAATACGACCTAACCAGTCCTGTTCCAAGACTATAACCAAAAATAATGTGGCGGCAATATTAAGGATTGTTGAAATAGTTGTGACTAACCCATACGCAAACGTCTTTTCCTCTAATCGATAGATATCTGTAAGTATTTGGTACACAATTGCAGCTGCACATACATAAATACATAAAAATTGCAATTTGTAGTCTATTCCTGCAACTTTAGCTATATAACTATGAAAGAATAATGACGCACAAAATAAAGCAATGCTTACTGCAAGCGTACAACTTAAGACAACATTGATGTACCGTGATAGAATCTCTTTCTTGACCTTGAAATAATTAATGCCAATGATACCATTAGTGCATAAACAAATGAGAACTGCTACTACATTTACACCTGTATAAAATAGATTAAGTCTACCATATGAATCTGGCAAGATATACCATGACAGAACTATCAACAACAAAAAGTTGAGTCCTCTATTCAGAAACATAAAGAATGTAAAAATACTTCCGTTCCTGAAACTCTGGTTGTGGAGAAGTCCTTTTACTTTATTCCACATATATTTCGCCATTTATGAGATTTTCTAATTTTCCACGTTCAAAGGCATCTATAAAAGATCCTTTTGTACAATTCACAATTCTAATGTCTCCTAAATAATCTGCAAATGATTTAAGATTATGATAACTATTAAATGTGCTAAGATTAGATTCTAACAAGTCTGTTATTTTTATGGGTTTGCCGTCATAATCAACCCAGACTCTTTCGTATGAACCATAGTAATGTTTCTCTACTAAAACTACTTCATTTTTATCATTAATGGTGATATCATGAATCCATGAATGTTCTACTCCAAAAAGATATATACGTTTATATCCTTTTAAAATAGCACAATATATTGCTGGAACAATAACATTGGAGCAATTCGGAGCAATTAAACCTTTTTTATAAAACCAAAATCTTAACTTCTTATAGAATCCTAATTCTGGGCTCCATGGTTCAGAACTGTACCTACATACTTTAATATGCTGATTTTTCTTAAATTCTTCAACAATCCATTTAGGGAAATGATAAGGAATATACAATCCCATTGGCCAGTCAACCAACTGCATTTTTTCTCTAACGGTTTTTGTGTCATCTCGATCTTTAAATACATAATAGACTCTATCTGTAAGAATATACATTACAGGCTTAATCTTCCAAAAAATATCTGTATTAATGCTATAATTAACAACACAATACTCATAGTTTGATAATTTCTCATAATTATCACAAACAACTGATAAAGATGCGCCATTTCCCAAAATACATAAAGATTTCTTCTTAGCTTCTCTTTTAACTTCATTTCGGAAATGCTGGCATTGTATCTGATAAAAAAGAGCTTTAACAAGTTTGAAAGAATCAGAAAAAAATGCTATCAGAAGATGAATATAATGTCTAAATTTTAACATGTCATTATTATTATATTAAATAAAATCCAAACAAAAACGCTCTCCTTTTTTTAAACTTCTATTAACTCGTTTTCCAATTAGTTCAGGAAGATATTTCGGATGAAGTCCAAAACCAGGACGGACACTGCGAACATTATCTTCAGTGATAATATCTCCAGCTTTCATGTCTTCAGCAATATAAAGTGATCGAGAGAATTCGCGTCCTTTGATTTTTGAGGAATCTGTGGGATAATACACATTTCCCAGAGCTTTCTCAACATTCCGCACATTTTTTACCATTTGAGTAAATTCCTCTTGCGTCATAGAAAAAGCAGAGTCAGGTCCACCAATAGAACGGTCAATAATGAAATGCTTTTCTACCACCTCTGCCCCTAAAGCTACAGCAGCCATAGGAACAGTGCTCCCCATCGTGTGATCTGATATACCAACCTTTGTCTGGAATCTGTCCTTCATATCTGGTATAGTCAATAGATTAGCATCCTCAATAGGTGCTGGATATGCAGAAGTACATTTGAGTAAAGTAACGTCCCTGTTTCCTTCGTTATGAATAGTTTCAAGAGCTAACTGAATATCTTCCTCCATAGCGATCCCAGTGGAAAGGATGATGGGCTTTTGCTTCGAAGCGATATATTTTATAAGAGGTATATCAGTTATTTCAAATGATGCGATTTTATAAATTGGATTGTTAAGACTTTCCAGAAAATCCACCGCTGTTTTGTCAAATGGTGTGGAGAAGCATGTAATACCTTCCTCACGAGCTAGATGAAATATTTCTTCGTGCCACTCCCATGGAGTATATGCCTTTTGGTATAAGGTATAGAATGTTTCTCCTTCCCACAGGCCTTTGCCCAATCGAAAGTCAGGTGCGTCACAATTCAATGTCAGCGTATCTGCCGTATATGTCTGAATTTTGATGGCATCAGCACCAGCCTTTTTAGCTGCACGAATAGTATCAAGTGCAATGTCTAAATGCTGATTGTGATTAGCCGACATTTCGGCTATCATGAATGTTTTGTTCATCCTATAACGTCAATTTGAAATGTATATATTCGTTGTCACTATTTGTTTCTCTAAATCCCAATTTTATGTGGTATCGAATGGAACGCAAATTATCTTGTTTGACCTTGGCATTAATAGTTGATATTCCCTCTTTGGACAGACTATTCAGTATTTGCCGTTCCCATTTTTCAGTTTCTCCTTTTCCTTGCATTATTGGGTTGGCAATAATCCCTCTCTCCCATACTCCCTCACTTTTTTTTGTGAGGTTATAAGTGCCCACTAGAATATCATCTTTATAAACCGCATAATACTTCCTGTCAGTTTGATTTCTAAGACCATTCACAAAGTTCAAATGACCATCTTCCGAAATTAATTCCTGATTCACCATCCATTTCCTAATGGCATCAAGGTTCCTCATTCTAAGGATCTCACGATGCTGTTCAATATTACAGTCTATGTAATTGAGAATCTTATACATTGCTATTCCAAATAGAGTGTATCACCACAGCCTTAAAAACTCCATTAAACATGCAATGTTCCTTAAGAGTAGCCTCTCGTGTAAAGCCATTTGTTTCCAGCGTTGTATAGAGGTGTGGACGTAAATCGAATGCATAAGTGTAAATCTTATGCAATCCAAGGTCTTCAAAGGCAACCTTCTTGAGCATAGTTAGATAATTGCTCCAGTGCTTGGCAAAATGTTCTTTTTCTAAGCGAGTATCCATTATAAAGGATATCTCCGCATTCTTGTCTATCCAATTGATATGGACTAATCCACCATACCCAATGCAAACGCCATTCTCCAAATACGAAAAGAGTATTTGGTCGGGTTTGGGGTTGTCATATAGTTTGGAAACAACATTATCAAAATATCGCTGCTGGTCTTCCTCTGTTAAGGGACGTGCCTGACGCAAGTGATATATTTGCTCGTTGCGCCACTTCATGATGAGAAATCTATCCTCATAACGAAGAGGAACTATAGAGTAATCACCAAGAAGTTGTTCCTGTTGCTGTAAGCAAATGTAACAGGGCATATTACTTTTTAGTTCTGTCAATTATCATATCGTCCTTGATTGCCTCTACAAGATTAATAGGCGGAAGGACAATTGGATTAAGAACTGTATTTTCTGTCTTGGTATGTATTATACCACGAATAGTTCCTGTAACTATCGTTGCCAAATAACGAAGGAAGTCCACTTCTAAACGACCTTTATCTAAAATTTCGTTCTTGCCTACATCGTTGACTTCAAAGAAACAATGAACTTCTGTAGTCAAAAGAAGTATTTCGTTTTGAGTATATGTGAACTTTGATATACATCGAACACTAGACAAGTCGTCACTTAATGAAAAGCCAAATTCTGACTGAACTGTTACATGCTCGCCATTTGTCAGTTTCTCAGGAAACATAGCAAACTGCTGAGTCTTTATCTGCCGTATACGAAATGGGATTGCCATAATTATGCTGCTAATGAATAAAAGTCAGGTACCCCAATCTGAGCCTCACCTTCTGAGTTACTTAATGTTTGAAGAATATATTCTTTACTGTCTGAGATAATATATTCATCAATATCCAAGAAAGATATTTCAGGAATCTTGTTGATAGCCAATGACAATTCAACGAATTTGCTCATCTTGTGATCAAAGTCACCATTAAGAAGTTGAGTAACATAGCCTTTGGAACATCCAAGATATTCTGCAAACTGTGTCTTGTTCAAGTGATGACGCTCCATATAGTCCACTATCTGTCGATAGAGTTCCGACTGAAGCCCAGTTGTCCAATAAGCGGGACTTTTTAATAGTTCTTCGCGTGTCATTTTGTTTAAGTTGTTGTTTCAGATGTGAATGATGATAAATACAGGTTCTTCAATCGGCGAAATTCACTTTGATCCGCCTTCTGTTTTGCCTTTGTCCCCCCAGTGATAATAATTTTACCTCCGGGTTTAGTAATGCCATATACACGTAAGTGCTTGCTCTTAAACTCAAATTCGCGGACACCATCCTTGCGTTTCTTCTTTTTGTCATTGTCATAGAAATGGAACTTTTTGGGAGGCAGTTTTTTTAGGTTTGCCACATCTTGCATATGATTATAGATGCCAGCCATTTCCCCTTTATATTGCTCCTCAAGCCCTTCTACAAATTCGTCGAATGGACACTTACCGTCAACAATCAACTTGTCAAACTGCTGCTGTCCCCGAACCGCATCTATTTTTTCAAGTGCAAAGGTAGGCATAAATATGTTTAGCTGCAACTAAACAGCATAATTTAACATAAAAAAATTATTTATTTGGTCGAAAGTGACATCCAGACATGACAAATTACTCTTTATTGAGGAGTCTATACTTCATTTCAGCTAATTTCCAGTCAGTTTCAGTATCAATGTCTTGAATAGTAGTTTCATCCACTTCTATACCACCAATCCTAATATTTCCCGAAAGCCATTCTTTGGTCTTATACCAATAGAAAGTGCCCGTGTCATGGTATTCCTTAGGAAGGTCTTGGCTTCTACTGTTCTCAAACTCAGGCCAGTGACGGATCATAGTCCCGTCCTCTGCCAAATCAAGGCAACGCCAAATGGGATAACTGAACTGTACTACAGGATAAACACAGGTAAAGTCCGACTGTTGCAAACGCTCGAATGCAGCCAAAATATCCTTACTCTGAACCATCGGAGCAGTAGCATAGAAGCAACAGAAGTTGTCAAACTCTTGGCCTTGTTCTTTATATTTTACAAGAACTTCTTTTAGCACATCTGCCGTTGTCGCATAATCGCTGGCAGTCTCTGCAGAACGCATAAATGGTACATTTGCACCATATTTCTTAGCCACCTCTGCTATCTCTGCATCATCTGTAGAAACCATGATTTCATTAAAAAGGCCAGACTGTTTTGCAGCCTCAATAGAATAGGCCAACATCGGTTTGCCAAGGAATGGCTTCACATTCTTACGTGGAATACGCCTGCTTCCACCTCGAGCAGGAATAATACAAAGATTTTTCATTTACAAATAAATTCCTTTACTTTATCTATCACATACTGCTGTTGCTCATCTGTTAAAGTTGGGAACATAGGCAGAGCTAAGCAATGCTTGTAATAGTTCTCCACAATTGGAAAATCACCCTCCTTGGTGCCAAACTGCTTGTAGTATGGCATAAGGTGAAGGGGATAATAAAGCACCTGAGCATAAATGCCTTGGGTTCGCAGAAAATCATAAAGTCCCTTACGGTTTTCTACTTGGATGATATAAAGATGGTAAGCATGATATACATCATCAGCTTCAAAGGGAGTCTCAATACCTTTTACATTAGCAAAAGCCTCATTATACTGTTTTACTAATTGACGTCTGCGCTCCACATTCTCACGGGCAACTTTCATTTGACTCACGCCAAGGGCAGCCTGAATGTCAGTCAAACGATAGTTGAAGCCGAGTTCCACCATCTCATAGTACCAGCTACCATCCACTTTTTCCATCTTATCTGCATCGTGGGTAATGCCATGTGTACGATTGATGGCCACACTATCATAGACATCCTTACGATTGGTAACAACCATACCCCCTTCACCTGTTGTTATGTGTTTAACAGGATGGAAAGAGAAAATGGTGGCGTCAGCATACTTACAATTACCCGTACATTGCTTTTCACCCTTGCTGTCAATGAAATATGCTCCTGGAGCATGACAGGCATCTTCGATAATCCAACAACCAAATTCGTCAGCTACTTTACGGAACTCCTCCATATTGTGTGGGTAACCAGCAAAGTCAACAACAATAATGCCTTGATAGGTTCCTTTGGGAGAAGCTTCCAGAATCTCACGAAGCTTATTGATGTCCATGAGATAAGTTTCTGGGTCAATATCGCAGAAAGTAACATTACCACCACAGAACTTTACACAGTTGGCACTGGAGGCAAAAGTGAGTGGGGTGACTATGACATTGACACCAGGCTTAACGCCAAGGGCATGTGCTGCAAGGTGCAAGCCTGCCGTAGCATTACAAACAGCTACTGCATATTCAGGATTACCCACATACTCTTTGAATGTATCCTCAAACTCAGGAATCTTTGGACCACAAGTCAGGTAATCAGATTTCAAAACATTGACAACTGCCTGAATGTCTTCATCTGAAATATATTGATGACCGTATGGGATAGGGATCTTTACCATAGTTACTTTACTTCGAAATTTGGATCCACAAATTCTTTTATTTTCTCGCGCATAGTCTCCACTGTTTCCCAATCGGTATTATTATCTGAACTATAGTGGAAACCATCCGGAACAGGTACAGCTTGATGATGCTCTATGAATTGTTCACGTGAATACATAAATGAAACAGAAGGAAGTATTACATAATACTTACCTAAGTCTATGGTGTCTAATGCGTCCGTCACCGTAATCATTTCCTCATGCAACTTTTCTCCAGGACGGATACCAACCTCAACTTGCTTCAGGTTAGGAGCTATTGCCGTTGCCACATCGCATATTTTATAAGATGGAATCTTGGGGATAAAGATCTCACCGCCTAAATGATGACCTAAGGCATACATCACCATAGCAACACCAGCTTCCAAAGAAATGTTAAAACGGGTCATTCGCATATCGGTAATAGGCAACTCGGTAGCTCCTTCATCACGTTTACGAATAAAGAAAGGAATGACAGAACCACGAGATCCCATCACATTACCATATCGGACAACAGAGAAACGGATATCTTTTGAACCTTTGATGTTGTTTGCTGCAGTGAACAATTTATCAGATGTCAACTTTGTAGCACCATATAAGTTGATAGGCGCACATGCTTTATCAGTAGATAAGGCGACAACATCATGAACTCTACATGCAAGAGCTGCTTTGATTACATTTTGTGCTCCGTGTACATTCGTCTTAATGCACTCTTCGGGATTATACTCTGCTGTATCTACTTGCTTAATGGCTGCTGCATGAATAATAACATCTACTCCTTCGCAAGCACGTGTCAATCGTTCTAAATCGCGCACATCACCTATAAAAAAGCGGAGTTGAGGATATTTACGAGCAGGATACTTTTGTTTTAATTCATATTGTTTCAGTTCATCGCGTGAATAAATAATGATTTTCTTCACTTTAGGATAGTCTCGTAGAATGACTTCTACAAACTTTTTACCGAAGGAACCTGTCCCACCAGTAATTAATACGTTTTTTCCATTCAACATAATATATAATTATTTAACTATTAATCAAAAATAATTACCTCAAGCGTTCTTGCCAAATTATTCAACTTTTGATAGTTCACATATTGCAACAGGTGGTTGTATGGTAAATAATCACCTTATATCTATTGTTTGTTAATCCAATTACTTCAATTATTGTCGGAACTCTTGTTCACCATTATCTGAGAATATTCATGAAATGTTATATTGTTTGGATATTGATATAACCATTGAATATTGATACGAAATTACTATCTCCCTAAAAAACCTCTAATTTATTGGTAGTGATTGTATCAATAACCTTTGGTGAATAAATTAAATATTTATAAACTCAATATACTTTTGTTTTGCTCCGTATGACTATAAAGTCAAATGTCCTGATTCCAAATACAGAAATCTTTTTCGATTTTCTTTTTTCTATGATTTAATAATAACAAAATATAGATTTCTTATACTACTCTCATCTAATCTCACAGGATTATTCTTTAATCGTACAGGATTCACAGAAAGTGAAAGAATATCCACTTCTTGTTCTTTGTTGGTGGAAACTGGGTTCGCTAAACTCATTTCTTTCATCATCTTCCTGAAGCATAATATTGCATCTTGAGGAGTAGTGACATCCATACTTTGAGCTATCTGGTGAAAAACACCAATCAGATAATCCTTTCCTCTCTTGTCAATACAAAGGTCAGGATTTTGGAGCATGAAGGTCCAGATCTCAGGAAGACAAACAGCTACAGCGTGACCATGGGGTAGGCCATATAGTGATGTTATCTTATAACTAAAAGCATGAGGAGCCGTTGTCTGTGTGATACAGATGGCACGACCGGCATAGTTGGCCGCATTCATGATGTGCTGAGCTGACTCGTCAGTATTTTCAAAGATGTATTCCTTCCACCATTTCATGATAGACTCTACTGCAATCTTGGAGTATTCTTTACTCTCATCCGTAGAGTTTACCGACCACCAAGACTCAATACCCTGGCACAGGGCATCCATCATGGTACATTTCTTCTGATAAAGGGGAAGTGTCTTTAAGACCTTAGGTTCTAAGATCGCAACATCTGGAATGATGCTCTCATGAGTGACACTTTGTTTTTTGCCATCGTAATAAATGACAGCATAGCGAGTGGATTCTGAGCCAGTACCGGCAGTGGTCGGTATTGCAATGAGTTTGACTCCCGTATCTTTGTATTCCTGCTCTAAATAAAGTCTGTCATCAGACATTTTACAATAGAGCTTTATGCATTTGGCAACGTCTATAGAACTACCGCCTCCCACTGCAATGATGGTGTCACATTCCTTGGCATTAAACTGTTTAATGCCCTTGCAGACATCCTCATAAAGAGGGTTCGGAGTGAAATCATTAAAGATAGTGTAGGGGAGCGCTATTCCTTCAATGTCTTCCTTGATGTTCAAAAAAGGAAAGCTGCTGTCGCATACCAAAAACACCTTTTTTGAATCTTTTAAGGCTTCAGATAAATGTTTTATACCACTATATATTATCTGCATTGCTTATTTCCCCAAGAACTCCATTAATGCTTTTTTGTTCTCCACAGGTGTCGTGGTCGGTCTCCCCAAGTCCTTCCTGTTTCCTTTCTTTACGCAAATCTGGAGGAAAAGCGGTCCTTCTTCGTCCTGTATCTGTTGCAGTATCTCCTGTAGGCTTTCCATCGATGAAACGCTGTATGCTTTCTTGTAACCTACAGCCCGTGCCACATCGGGAAGGCTGATGCTCAGTCCGACGGTCGGCTGACCTCCTACGGAGTCATGGGCACCGTTGTTAAATACGACATGAATATAGTTTTTGGGGGCCTTGCTTGCTACAATGGCCATTCCTCCCATGTGCATGATGCAGGCACCGTCCCCGTCGAAACACCAGACCCTTCGGTCTGTCTTCTCAAGGGCTATTCCCAAAGCTATCTGGCTTGCATGTCCCATGGAACCTACGGTCAGGAAGTCGCGTTCATGTCCCTGACTCATCTGGGTACGGTATTCGAACAGTTCGCGGCTGATCATTCCCGTGGTAGAAACGATTATGTCCTTTTCGCCAATCGCCGCGGCAACGGTCTGAATGGCTTCCTCTCTTGAGAGGGTGAGTTCCGTATGGGCGTCATTATTAGCCAGCTGATACTTCTCAAAGGTGTCCTTTTCAATGACCAGGGCATAGATTTCGTTCGTTTCCCTTATGTAATCGACAGCACACCTGACCTGTCCGGCAGCAACGTCTTCTTCCTTTGAAAGGACCTCGTACTTGATTCCCATGGTGTCCAGCAACGAGAGTGTGACCTTTCCCTGCTTGACATGCTGAGGCTCGTCGTGTACTCCAGGCATTCCCCGCCATCCTATGATCAGCAGGACAGGAATGTTGTACACCTCCTTGTCGGTCAGTGATGCCAGCGGATTGATGGTGTTTCCCTCTCCGGAATTCTGCATGTACACAACAGGGATCCTGCCTGTAGCCAGATGATACCCTGCGGCAATGCCCATCGCTCCTCCCTCATTGGCAGCAATGATGTTATTCTTTTCTTCGGCATGGTCCGTGATGTAGGCACATAGGTTCTTTAGAAGAGAATCCGGCACACCAGCATAGAAGTCTATGTCATTTTGCTTTAGGATGTCGTAAAAGAAGGCTGGACGAACCATGAAATCTATTAAAATAATTAGTCAGAACTTATTTAGTTCCTGGAATCAGTTCCAAAATATCTTTTATCGGCATACAGATGTCGTTGGCCTCTAATGACCTGCCGTGAGTGAGTATGCTTTCTGCGCATTTTACCATTGCTGGATAGGCTGCCCTAAGCAAGTGGTTCGCGTAGATGACCACGTTTACCCCCCATGATGCCAGTTCATCCTCTGTGACATGGTTGTAGGTGGTGGGTACGACAACGATGGGAATGGACGGTTCCTGTTTCCTGAAACGCTGGCAGAACTCCTTGATGTCTTCGCCCGTCTTCTTTTTGCTGTGAATCATAATCCCGTCAGCTCCAGCCTTCACATACGCCAGACAGCGTTCGATGGCATCGTCAACGGACTTTCCTGCAATCAGGCTCTCACAACGGGCAATAATCATGAAGTCAGGTGTTATCTGCGCCCTTTTTCCTTCCCCGATCTTATAGCAGAAGTTCTCGACGGAGTCCTGTATCTGTGCTGCATCGGTCCCCAACAACGAATTCTTCTTCAGTCCGGTCTTGTCCTCAATGATGATAGCGGAAATACCCAGACGCTCTAACGTACGTACGGTAAAGACAAAATGCTCCGTCTTTCCTCCCGTGTCACCGTCAAAAATGACGGGTTTAGTCGTGACTTCCAATGCGTCATTCAAGTCGTGAAGACGAGTGGTAAGGTCAACCGCTTCAATGTCTGGTTTTCCTTTTGAAGTGGAGTCTGTCAGTGAACTTGCCCACATACCGTCAAACTCATGTTTCATGTTGTTGATGGTGACGGATGTGTTTTCAATGATCAACCCTGTCAGTCCACTATGGGATTCACAGATACGTACAATCTTTTTCGCATTGATAAGACGGCGGAGCCTTTTCAGACGAATGTCCGGAGTGGTACCGATGTCCTTGAGCCGTTCGTTCAGCATCGTGGAGGAGATACCCTTTGTATAGGGAACATCGATGACCTGTCCACCCCATTCAGCCAACTTGTCGATAATCTGCTGGCGAGTTTTTGACTGGACACCCTGTTTCCAGTCATCTCCATGCACAACAAAATCAGGCCTAATCTTTTCTAGATTAGGTCTGTAGTCCAATGTGGTCTGTGGTATTACTTCCGAAACGCCTTTCAGGTCGCTGACGATGAGCGACCGCTGTTCGAAAGTAAGATAGGGTAATCGTTTATAACTGGCAATAGCTTCATCCGTCAACACTCCTACGATTACCCGTCCGTATTTCTGGGCAACATGAAGGATGTTTAAGTGACCTGGATGAATGATGTCGGCACTCATTCCGACATACACTGTCTTTTGGGGATGATTCATTTGAGGTATAGATACTATTATTCCTCCTTACGACAAAGTGTCATAAGAAGTTAGAATCAGCATCCCTTTTTGTTAGAACTCTATATCCGCATTGAGGAAAAAAGAAAATAATAAATATTTTTCTTTTCCTGCAGAATAGCAGCTCTTAGGTGATGCGGTGCAAAGATATAAAAAAAAAGTGAATAGAGTGTATAAAATTGTGTTTTTTATTTATTTCTGTGTAATTACTTAATCTCTTCGGAAAATATCACGGGTGTAAACCTTGTCATTTACGTCATCTAACAGAGCATCGTAGCGGTTGGCTATGATGGCATTACTCTGTTTTTTGAAGGTATCAATGTCATTGACAATACGACTTCCAAAGAAGGTACTACCGTCTTTCAAGGTCGGCTCGTAGATAATTACCTCAGCTCCTTTGGCTTTGATGCGTTTCATGATGCCCTGGATACTCGACTGGCGGAAATTGTCACTGTTGGACTTCATGGTAAGACGGAACACGCCGATGATGACATTCTTTTCCCTTGAGGCTTCCCATGTGCTGTTGGCATCATAGTATCCTGCCATGCTTAACACCCTGTCGGCTATGAAATCCTTGCGTGTACGGTTGCTTTCAACGATGGCTTCGATAAGATTCTCGGGTACGTCGGCATAGTTGGCGAGTAGCTGTTTGGTGTCTTTAGGGAGGCAATACCCACCATATCCGAAAGACGGATTGTTGTAATGGTTCCCGATACGAGGATCCAGACAGACGCCATTGATGATGGATTGCGTGTCAAGCCCTTTCATTTCGGCGTATGTATCCAGCTCGTTGAAGTAGCTTACGCGAAGAGCCAGATAAGTGTTGGCAAAGAGTTTGACAGCCTCTGCTTCTGTAAATCCCATGATAAGGGTGTCAATGTCTTTCTTAATGGCACCTTCCTGGAGTAGAGTGGCAAATGTATTTGCTGCCTTCACCAGTTGTTCGTCGTTTATGTCCGTTCCTACGATGATGCGACTTGGGTAGAGATTGTCGTAGAGAGCTCGACTCTCACGCAAAAATTCCGGTGAGAAAAGGATGTTTTTGCTCCCTGTCTTTTTGCGGATATTCTCGGTGAAACCGACCGGAATTGTCGATTTGATGACCATAATTGCATTCGGATTGTATTGCATGACCAACCGAATGACTGCCTCTACGGCAGATGTGTCAAAGAAGTTCTTCTTACTGTCGTAGTTGGTCGGTGTCGCAATCACAACAAAGTCTGCGTCACGGTAGGCTTCTTCTGCATTCAGTGTGGCATGAAGATTCAGCTCCTTTGTTGCAAGATACTCTTCTATCTCCTTGTCGATGATAGGGGATTTGCGCTGGTTGATCAGTTCAACCTTTTCAGGAATGATGTCAACGGCTGTCACCTGATGGTGCTGACTAAGTAGAGTCGCAATACTAAGACCTACATATCCTGTTCCTGCTACTGCTATTTTCATTGTTATAGAGGATTTTTGTCACTTTTATACCATTTCATGAACTCTTGGATTCCTTCGTGGAGTGTCCAATGAGGTTTGTAGTCACACTCTGTTTCCAGCTTTGTCGTGTCAGCGTTCGTCTGATAGACGTCACCGGGTTGCATGGGCATAAAGATCTTTTCTGCCTTTTTCCCGTATGCTTCTTCTATTTCAGAGATAAAGTCCATGAGTTTCACCGGATTGCTGCAGCCGATGTTATAGACCTTATAGGGCACACCATTGGGGCACTCTTCTGCGCAAGGCATATTGTCAATGACATGAATTGTACCTTCCACGATATCATCGATATAGGTGAAATCGCGGATCATGTCTCCATTGTTGAACACCTTGATGGGCTTACCTTCTCTGATGGCTCCTGCAAAAAGCATTGGCGACATGTCTGGTCGTCCCCACGGCCCGTAGACGGTGAAGAATCGAAGACCTGTCGTCGCAAACCCATAAAGCTTGCTATAGGCATGTGCCATCAGCTCATTCGACTTCTTGCTGGCTGCATAAAGGCTGACAGGACTGTCCACTTTGTCCTCTTCATTATATGGAACCTTTGTGTTCAATCCATAAACCGAGCTTGAAGAGGCATAGATAAGATGTTTAACTCCATTGTTCCGGCAGGCTTCTAAGATATTGAGAAAACCGACGATGTTGCTCTGGAGATACGAATAAGGATTGGTTATCGAATAACGCACTCCAGCCTGAGCCGCCAGATTCATCACTTTATCGAACTTTTCCTGTTCAAATAATGCGTCAATATCCTTTTTGTCTTCCAGATTTAAGCGGATAAACCGGCAATTCGGAAGAATCGTACTGGTTACTGATGTTCCGAAGACGAAATAATCATCAGGCTGACTTATCCCACATTCCTGAAGCCTTCCGTACTTCAATTTTGGGTTATAATAATCGTTGATGTTGTCGATTCCAACCACGGTGTCACCGCGTTTCGCAAGCGTGTACATCAGTTTTGAACCGATGAAACCGGCCGCTCCTGTCACTAAGATTTTCATTTTGATCGTATTATTGAAATAATATCTGTGCTTCTTTATAACTGTCTAACGACCCGATGTCGTATCTTGAACCTGGCATAATCCATGCATGAATAGTCGTGGCATTGACAAGATAATGGGCGAGATTGCCGGGAGCATCGAATCCGCATCCATGATTCAGGCAATCACGGATAAGCGGAAGGTCATTCTTTTTATAGATATAGAATGGCGGGACTGCCCAGTTTGACACCGGATGCTCCGGCTTTTCCTGCATCTCAAGTACCTTCATATCGTCATCAACCGCAATAACACCTGTTCGCTGGAGCTTATAGAGTTCCGGCTCATGGTGGCACATGATGACAGACGTGTTCTTTTGCTTAAAGAAATCGACAAATCCCTGGAATGAAAAGTCCAGTACATTATCGGCAGCCAAGACCATAATGTCATCATTTATGTCGAATTCATCGATAGCGAGCAGCAGGTCTTTCACCGCTCCCAACCTGTTTTCATTGTCAGTAGTCCCGTCATCGATAATTCTTATAGGCTTGGTTCCGGGTTTCTGTTTCCTTTCCGAGACCCAGTTGTTGAATATCTCTGCAAACTTATGATTGGTAACAATGATGTGCTCGTCAATATCTTCTATTCCGTCAACATCGTCTAAGATACGGTCGAGGATGGAACGCTCACCAATTTTCAGCAATGGCTTGGGGAAGTTCTCCGTTAATGGATATAGACGGGTTGCATAACCGGCAGCAATGACAATATTCTTCATTTCATCGAGGATTTACATAAAGTCAACACCATCTGCAGGGTTGCAGAAAAACAGCTCAAAGCTTTCTTTATATTGTGGGAACTCTTTCAAATATTCGGTGGTGACATATTCACGGATGCTTTCTTCCTTTGACGGGTCGACAAGGGCGATGCAGGCACCTTTGAATCCGGCTCCACTGAAACGTCCACCATAGATGCCTTCGGTACGACGGAGGATCTTGTAGAGCGCAATCAGCTCGGGAGAACCGCATTCGTAGTTATTCATGGAACTTTCACAACTCTCGAAGATTAGTTTTCCGAACGTCTCAATGTCCCCAGCTTTCCAAGCCTTGACACCAGCTTCCACCCTGTCGCATTCTGTATAGAAGTGGCGGGCGCGTTTGGCAAAGCGTTCGGGCATTTTCTTTTCATATTTAATGAAGATCTCCTCGTCCACATCGCGAAGTCTTGTCTCCTGTAGTTCTTTCAGAGGAGTATTCTCGTATGCCTCCATAATCCATGCGGCGGTCTTACATTCTGATACACGGAGATTATAGTCGGTACCTGTTAGCTTCCTCGTGACGCCACTGAAGAAGATACCGAGCTTGAATGGGAGTTTTGAGTAATTATTCTTCGGATTATCCGTACCAAACCGGAGTAGTTCATATTCTGAAGTCCGCGTGTCTAAATACAGCAGCTTGTCTGATTCGCAAAGGACGACACAAGCCTGGTCCAGAATACCATTGTTGAGTCCGACGTACTCCCGTTCTGCCTTAGAAGCATATTTGATAATCTGCATCTTGTCAAGGTACAGATTGTTAATCTTACTGAGCGCCAGTACAAAACCGCAGAGTAGGGCGGCAGAAGAAGAAAGTCCGCCGATAGGCATGGAACCCTTCACTACTCCGCGAAGCCCTTTTCTCAACTGGAAATCTTGCTGTAATGCCCAGACAGCTCCACGGAGATAATCTCCCCAGTTGTTTTGTTTCTCATCCACAGGACGTTGCACATTGAATGTCATCAGTCCTTCAAATGAAAGGGAACACATCTCAACCTTTCCAGAAGTTGTCTCTGAAAAAAGGAAGTCGATGCCACTGTCAAAGGCAAACCCCGTAACTAATCCATGCTGATGGTCGACATGGGCACCCAACGGACAAATACGATAGGGGGAGAATAACTGGTACAAAGCATCGCCTTTGCCGAAAAATGTACGATATGCTTGAAATAAATCGTTCGTGTTCATCTGTCCTAATAAATAATAGACTCTTCAAACTGCCCCTTTGCAAAGAGACACATTATTACTCAGTTGGCAAAGGTACAAAATATTTTTCGAGTAGACAAAATGTAGAATAGGAAAATGGAAAGATACAATTTCTTTTTGTCTAATGTTGTGTAAGTAATCAAGGAACTTGACAAAATCTTGTCGGGGAAAAGTGATGAAAGAGAAGTTAAAATCTGTAAAAACCGGCTTTTCACTCTTCATCCTTCATTCTTCATTTTGCGAAAAGTAAGCTTTCACAGCGCGAAAGGTAAGCTTTGACCGCGCCAAAGCTTATGTTTGGTCGCCTGAAACATAACCTTTCGCACGACGAAACACGGTCTTTCGCGCGACGAAACCTTACCTTTTGCAAATTTGGATTTTGTAAACCGTCCGATTACAGATAAACAATCTTGTAACCATTTGTAAGACAATACTTTACGGAAAACTTCAAAAATTGACGTTTTTTCGACCGAAAATGTTTTTGTTCGCACAGATGCCCTTAATTTAAGGCCAAAATTCGAATAATTCTTGACAAACTGAAGAGAATCATTCTCGTTTGTATTCGCAGACCGTACAGACGAAATGGGGGAAGATGGTGGTTTGGAAATGGTAGCCGTTGGCTTTCAGTACATCTTGCATGTTTTTGGATAGTCCTTCACCAGTAAGCTTCACCAGACTTTCCTTCATGGTCCATAGTCGGATGAAACTTAATGGCGGGTTCGATGATTGTCTGATGATGCGTTGTTCATCCGTATTCATAACGGTCTCAACCAGTTCTTCGTCGTAGCGTCCAAAGCTTTCAATGTCGATTCCCACAGGGGCATTGCTGACAACACAGGCTGCCGCTTCATGGCAATGGCTCAGGTTGAAATAGATCTCTTGATGCCCGGCAAGTGACGGCTTACCATGTGAATCATAATCGAATAGAGGCATTTCACTGATACCATACTCAATGTTAAGTGCTTGCTGAAGCAGTTGATAGGCAGCCACGCATAGCCGTTGGTCGTGTTCATGACGATAGCGCAAGGCATACGTGCGCCTTTGTTCACTGACGGCAGATAATGCTGCTTTCAGGTCGAGTTGTTCTATGCAGTCATTGATATAGAGCATATCAAAAGGCGGGCTTCATAATTCAAACTTCACATGGGTAGCGCGGTGTATTGCGAAGATAGCAATGCCCTCAATGATATATGCTACCAGATAACTGTACCACAGATAGTTGGGGAACCAGCTTGACACGATCCAAAGCACGGGGATAACCGTCAATGAAAGGGCAAAAGAGATAAAGAGTGCCATGTGATGGTGATGATACAGCTTATAGACAATCATCAGTACATAGATATAGCAGAAGGGGATGAAGCTCAAGGCAAAGATGCGCAATGCGTAATTGCCTTCAGAGACAAATGCCGGTTCATTTGTACCGAACAACCTGACAATCGTAGTCGGACTGATCCACACGAACAGACAGGTGATTGCCATGGCAACGGTTATGAAACGGAAAGCTTTCCGGAGAATGAGATGAAGTCCTTCGTTATCGCCCTTGCCTACCTGAATGGCGCCCAGCGACTGCAAGGTCTGGCAGGTGCCCGACAAGAACAGGTTGTAGACTTGCAATAGATTCATACAGACGGCGAAGGCGAAGATTCCTGTTCGTCCTAATGTGTTCAGTACGATGGTGTTAGCCGAAAGCAACAGTAATGTCAGGCTGATAGAGGCAATTGCCAGAGGAGCTCCTTGTGAGACAATGCACCGCCATGATGAAGGGAGATTGTCGAACGAGAAGTCGAGTGTGAGACGACGATGTTCGGGGTTGACCCAATGGCTAAGTAGGATGGCGATGCCCACCAGATGCCCCACGATTGTAGCAGCTGAAGAACCGGCGATACCCCATCCAAACCATTGAATGAATACGATGTCGAGGAAAAGGTTGACAGCATTGTCGATGATGACCGCCACTGATACCAGTTTAGGACTTCCATCCACTCCAACCATCGTTGACAGTCCCCACATGAGGATGAAGGCTGGATTTCCCAGAAGCAATATCCGCATGTATTCATTTGCCAAGGGAAGTATCTGCTTGTTGCTGCATAGCAATTGTGCCGTTTCATCGGGGAAGATAATACCGCCAAAAACAGCCAGAAGAACTCCCAGTCCTATGCTGAGCATGAAGGCACGGGTGAAAAGGCGCTTGGCCTCTCCGATATTTTTGTTCCCCAAAGCATAAGCAACCAACATACCCGCTCCGGCATTGATGAGCAGATGCAGTGTGAAGATGAACTGATTGATGGGCTTGGAGAGGTTGATGGCACTGACACCGTCTTCACTGATGAGGTTTCCGACGATGATGCCGTCAACCACATTTCCCAAACAACCTGAGAGCGCTACAAGGATGTACGCCCACAGGTAGTTGTAGAATTGTTTATTGATATTGTCCATAACTTACATTTCATTCGAAGAAACCGAACCCGCCGATGGCAGTGAGCATACGCTCCACATAATCCCAGGAGGTAGGCGACCATGCAAAATCAAGTCGGTAAAGCACCTGTGTGGTATAGTCGTTGTCACGGTCGACATCGGTTGTCTTCTGGCCGTGTGCCATATCCTGATAGGCAAGGAGTGAAGACATCTGCTTGGCTTTCTGCGGATTGTCTTTTGCCTGTTCCATAATCTCGGCAAATTCCTCCTGTTCCACAAACTTAATGCCTTCGCCTACGGAGCTCAACCCTGTCAGCACATCGCCGAGGAACTGGGTATGGATGTTGTACGGGTGGAATACCGTGCACTCTTTTGGAGTGGTGGCAAGGAGCACAATGGCGTGAGCAACCTCGTTGATAGGCGAGAACTCCACGCGTTTGTTCCGCATGCTATAAGGACAACATCCCAACATGTTGTACACTTTGATACGTCCCATGAACGAGTTGGTAGAGAAATTGGCCTGGAACTCACCGTCAGTAGACCTTGCAGCAAGATTACCCACACGCATGATTTTCGCACTCAGTCCGTGAGTTGCAATGGCATCAAGGATGAGACGTTCTGCCATGAACTTCGAATAGATGTATTTGTTCCCTAAGTATTGGCCCATGTAGAACCGCTGTTCTGTGAAGACTTCATTCTTCACCTCACCAGCCCACAGGCCACGTGTACTGGCTGTAGAGACATGAACAAGCTTTGCGCCCGTCTGGATGCAGAACTCAACACACCGCTTAGCACCTCCGATGTTTACATCTTCGATCTCTGTTCCTTCGCTGAAATGCTTGACGATGGCAGCGCAGTTGAACACGGTGTCAATCTGCAAGGGCGAAGACGTGGTGCCAAGAGAAGAAACCAAAGACGTTAAATCGTTAGTGACATCGCCCATGATGATGTGGAGACGAGTCCCGAACAAGTTCTTGTACGCATTGGCGAAGTAATAGTAGAGTAGAGTGCGTAATCTGCTCTCCGCCTTCTCCTGACTCTTACCTCTGACGAGACAGTAGATGTTTTGCGCATCAGAATGGATGAGGTCATTAAGGATGTGAATACCCAGATAGCCTGTGGCACCTGTCAGAAGCACATTACCCAACGGCTGCCGCTCACCTCTGCGGAAGTTGTTCAGTGTGTTGCGTTGCAGCAGCGTGTTGATAGGAGTATAGTCGAAGTCGGCTACTTCATCAGTCCCTTCATTCTCTGTGCCGCCAGTAATCAGCCGTGCAAGTTGGCGGGGAGTAGGATGGGCGAAGACATCACCGTAGGCCACATGCAGTCCTGCTTTGTCTGCCTCAATGATGACACGGGTGACAACGAGCGATGTGCCGCCCAGTTCGAAGAAGTTATCTGTGGCTCCTATCTTATCCATTTGTAGGATGTTGGCAAAGATGTCGCAGAAGATACGCTCCGTTTCGTTCACCGGTTCTGTATAGGCAGAGGTTACGGCGAGCTGAGGCTCTGGCAGAGCCTTTACATCCGTCTTCCCGTTAGGTGTCATTGGCATCTCCTTTAACTGGAGGTAGGCGGTGGGCACCATATATTGAGTCAGACTCTTTGCAATCTCAGCCTTCAGGTCCTCCGGGGCTATTTCGCGGTCAGCCGTGTAGTAGGCACAGAGATGTTCCTTGTCGTTCAGCTTTCTGATGAGGATGACCACCTTCTTCATCCCTTTCACCTTCAGCATCACGTTTTCAATCTCACCTAATTCTATACGTAGTCCACGA
This sequence comes from uncultured Prevotellaceae bacterium, assembly GCA_902762325.1. GTDB lineage: Bacteria > Bacteroidota > Bacteroidia > Bacteroidales > Bacteroidaceae > Prevotella. The sequence continues at coordinate 39,840 of CACWNV010000005.1, forward strand.
AGCTTTATCTGATGGTCGGTGCGGCCGAGGATGACGACATCACCGTCAGGCAGCCATTTAGCATAGTCACCTGATTTGTAAACACGCTCGTTATGATAGTTTATGAAGCGTTCACGCGTCATCTCTTCAAGATTGTTGTAACCGCGTGCCACTCCGCGGCCACCGATGTAAAGTTCACCGACTACACCTACAGGCAGTTCATTACCGTCAGTGTCGACGATGAATTCCTTCACGTTCAGTTGAGGCTTACCAACAGTCACCACTTTGGCATGAGTGAGTTCCTTGTTGTTAGACGCCACAGTGATCTCTGTCGGACCATAGCAGTTGAAAAAGCGTGCTTTCGTTACTTCCCGCATTTGTTCCAACAGCTGATCAGAGAACTTTTCACCGCCGGCACGACAGATGTCCACCTTGCTGATGGCCTGGCAGAAGTCGTCGCTTGTCAGCCATGTCTGCCAGCGCGAAGGAGTTCCCGACACCATATTAATATGCTGTTCATTAATCAGGTGGGCAAGGTCCAGCGGATTGTTAGCCTGTTCTTCAGTTGCCAGAATAAGTGTCTTGCCATTGAAGTAGGCCATACCTATATCCTGTAAGGCGGCATCAAAAGAGATGGTTGTCACGCTCAGCACCCGTTTGGCGTCTGTCATTACACCATTGGCAAAGACATTGGCGGGATGGCTGTAAAGATAATTGCAGATTCCTTCATGGCGCAGCATCACTCCCTTGGGCCGACCTGTCGAACCACTGGTGTAGATGAGGTAGGCAAGGTCATCGGGACTGATTGACGGACGTTTGAATTCAGATGGCTGGACTGTGATGTCCTTCGTGTCTTCTTCATACTTACAACCTATTAAGTCTTCCACATCAATCGCTTTTTCTCCGGGAACATCGCTCATGCGGTCGCCGGTTGTGATGATGAATCGGGCTTCGCTGTCTTCAAGAATCAGCTTGACACGGTCAGCAGGATATTCCGGGTCGCAGGGGATATAGGCGGCACCGGCTTTCAGCACACCGAAGAGCGAGAGAATCAGACGACTCGTTCGGGGTAACAGCAACGCAACACGGTCACGTTCCTGCACGCCTCGTTGATGCAGAGCACAGGCGATTCTGTCGGTAACCTCATCCATCTCCCGATAAGTATAGCTGGCGTCAATGGCGACAAGTGCCTCTTGGTCGGACTGTGTCTGGGCAAAATGTCCGATACATTCATGGAATAGTTTGAAAGGCGCATCACCCGTGGCAGTCTGTCGTATGTGGCTGAGCTCCTCTTCCTGATGCTGACTGACGATAGATAGTTGACGCACTTTCTTTGCAGGTTGCTCAATGATATTTGAGACAACAGTTACAATGCTTTCGGCAAGTGCTGTAGCCAATCGTTCAGAATACAGAGCATCGTCATATTGTACAACAACACCTCGTGTTTCAATCTTGATGTTTATCTTGAACTTCGGTACTTTTAATTCCAGCAGTTCCTGTCCGACGGTCTTGCCGTTGGCAGTATATTCCGATAGGACACCTACCTGGTAAGCGTATGCGATGGCAGGATGGAAACCGTAGTCGGAAGCGATGCGTGCAAACGGATAGTCTTCGTGCTGTAACGTCTGGTTGAAAGTCTCACAGGTCTTCTGCAGATAGTCGCTGACAGAAACATCATCAATACTGATGCCCAGCGGCAAGGTATTGACAAACATACCCACCGTGTCGGCAATCTTCAGGTTGCTACGTCCACTGCTGACCGTGCAGAGATAGACGTCGCGGTTGTTGGTGTACCGAGACACCACGTATGCTGTGGCGGCAAGGAACAGATGAGCTGGTGTAATCTCCTGTTGCCGGCAGAAAGCGATGGCTTTGTCATAGTCGGGAAGGCAGACCGCTTCGCCGATGAATCCCTGTCTGTCGGTCTTGGGAAGGTCGGCAGGAATCTCACTTGCCCCTTCACAGTTCTGCAACTTTTCCGCAAAGAACTGCTGGGCAGAACGGAACTCTTCAGTCTCCTCGGCTGCCTGCTGGTCGGTCACAAAGTCGAGATAAGTGTAGGTTTCCTTTTCAATCGACTTACCTTCGAGAACAGAACAGATTTGTCGGATGAACAGGTCGGCAGAACCGCCGTCAAAGATCAGATGATGAAGGTCTATCAGAAGATGTACCGCCTTCTCAGTCTTAACAACCCTAAACCGGTAAAGGGGAACTTTCTGCAAGTTGAATGGCCTGACAAACTCGGTCTTGTATTGAGTCAGCTGCTCTTCCGTCATCTCTGTGATAGATACTGACACAGGAACACTATTCTCTGTGGTCTGTATGATTGTGTCCCCTTCGGTGGTAAAGTGTACATCCAGTTCGGGATGCGCCTCCGCCGTTTTCTTGACGGCATCTGCCAGTTGTTGCGCATTCGTCTCAGCGGGGAAGGTGAGCAGGTAAGGGATGTTGTAGAGAGTTGATGTCGGATTCTTCAGACACTCGAAATAGACCCCCGTCTGTGCATACGAAAGAGGGGCAGAAGTATGAATAGGTACTGCATTGGGAAGGTCGCCTTTCGATGTGCTTCCTTCTTCCGACTTGTCTTCCAGCATCTTTTTCAGGATCTCATTTTCTATGCTTTGCAGGGTTCCGGTCTTGACAAGCGATTTAGCATCAAGGGCTACACCATAACGCTTGTTAATCTGAACAGCCAGCTTAATGGCTGAGATTGACGTCAGACCTGCATATCCCAGGACAGTGGTGATTCCAAACTCTTCATTCTTGACAATGTCTGCAATCAACTGGTGAAGTTCTGTCTCAAGTATGTTCATAGGAACATTCGACTCTTCAACAACCGTTGCTTTCCTTTCTGGTTTCGGCAGTGCCCGCTTGTTCACTTTCTGATTCTGATTCAGTGGGATAGCATCGATCTGCATAGTCACTGCAGGTACCATGTAGGGAGGTTTCTCATTGAGAATGAAGTTGTTCAGAGCATCAATGTCGATGGTCTTGTCGCTTACAATATAGGCTGCAATGAATTTCCCTCCACCTTCTTCATCAAAAGCCTGTACCGTAGCATCCTTGATGTCAGGGAATTCACGGATGATGGATTCCACTTCTTTCAGTTCGATACGGAATCCACGAATCTTTACTTGTCCGTCACGCCGTCCTACAAACTGGATGTTTCCATCGGGAAGATAACGAACGATGTCCCCCGTGCGGTAAATGCGGGAGTATTTGCCAGATGTCTGAGGCAAGACGAATGGATTAGCAATATAGACCTCTTTAGTCTTTTCCGGTCGATTCAGATACCCCTTACTAACCTGTGGTCCGGACACCCATAGTTCGCCGGCAGCACCCACTGGCAGACGGTGTCCCTGTGCATCAACGATGTAGAGACGTAAGTTGTCGAGAGGTTTTCCTATGGGAATCTCCTTCATCTTTTTCTTTACCTGATAGATGGTGGTAAAGATAGTGCACTCCGTTGGACCGTAGACATTATAGAAGTCGTAGCCTGTTGGTGGTGTGATGGCAGCCAGTTTTTCACCGCCTGTAGAGAGGCATTTCAGTGAATGATTCTCTATCGTGGTAGCAAACTGATAGCCCACTTGTGTGGTCATGAAGGAGTGTGTGATGCGATTCTGCTCAAAGTAGTCGTTCAGTTCAATGAGGTCGAGCCTAATCTCTTCTGGGATGATGTGTACCGTAGCTCCGCTGGTCAGTGCAGGATACATATCCATCATACAGGCATCAAAGCCATAGCTGGCGTATGCCGCAACCTTGCTTTCGGGCTTTAATTCGTAGAATCGTTGATACCAATGACAGAATGCCACGAGATTCCCATGAGTGAGCTGGCAACCTTTGGGTATTCCCGTTGAACCGGAAGTATAGAGCAGGATGAAAAGAGAGTCGGGAGTGATGTCCTGACAGTTGACGGGCGAAGTGCATTGTTTCTTTTCATCTTCAATATCGATAACCTCTCCTCCATATTCATCAACGATGTCACGCAATTCTTTCGTGGTGATGAGCAGTCGGGCATTGGCATCCTTCATCATGAAGTTTAGCCTTTCTTTAGGATAGGTAGGGTCGAGAGGCTGATAGGCACACCCAGCCTTTAACACTCCCAGTGAGGCGATAACCATCCATTCGCAACGGGGAATGAGAACCGATACGACATCCCCTTTTCCAAGTCCCCTTTCCAGAATGTCAGTGGCAATGCTATCACTGATGGCATCTACTTCAGCGTATGTATAATGCTTATCCTTGTAGACCACAGCGATATTCTCAGGTGTCTTTTCTGCCTGTTGCCGGAACAGGGAGACGATGGTCTGTGTCTGGTCGTAGTCCACATCGTTCAGGTTGAAGTTATCGAGCATTGACACTTGTGCAGTCGCTATGCTGATGTCACGCAGATACTCGCAACTGAGGAAGCCTTCCAACACTGCCTCATAGCTTTCCAGATAGTGACCGATGAGTGATGCAGAGTACTCATTTGAATTGTATTCAGCTTTCACCTGGTATTTCCCGTTCAGGATGAATGCCTTTAAATAGAGCGATGCTTCCAGTGTGCTGTTGCCGATGCGCTCTGCCTTCATGGGCTTGTCGCCCATTGAGTCGTCGGCAAATAGTGTCGCATGCCAGGCAAACATGCTGTTGGCCTGCAGTTTCAGGTCTTCCATTATGTCACTGTAGGAATAGATGTCGTACTGACGGCAACCGCTCATCTGTTCTTCCCCTGCTTTGAGGAAGTCGATTACTGTTGTGTCATTGGTAAACTTTGCATAGACAGGCAGTGTCTTTACAAACATACCGACAGCAGAGGAAGGTATGGGCTTTCTTATCTTTGAGCCCCTTCCATTATAGACGGTGGTGAAGAGAGCCTCCTGCTCATTATTATATTTAGCAAGCAGAAAGGCATACGCAGCAGTGAACAAGGTGCTCTTGTAGATGCCATGCTCCTTGCAGAATGATTCAACACGGTTTATGTCGATGGTGAGGGTACGCAGCAGATTGTCCTCAGCATGCTCGGGCTCTTCAAGATCAGGAAGCAGTTGAGTGAAGACATCTCCACAGTCAAAGTTCCGGGCATACCATTGACGGGCTTCTTCGAAGGTTTCCGTCCGTCTGTCTTTTTCTTCTTGAATGGCAGTCTCTGCCAATGTGAACGCTTCCTTTTCAATGGCTCCACCGTGATATGCCTTGTCGATATCGTGCAGCAGCAGGGCCATAGATGTACCGTCGACGATAATGTGGTGATAGTCGGCAAACAGATAGAGGGATTTGCTGTCACGTAAAAGACGGATATGGAAAAGGCGGTCACCATAGAGATTAAAAGGTTCAACAAGCTGCCTTTTCACCTGTTCGATGTCCGTAATGTCCTCGATGTTCTCAGTGCCGAACCTCCAGTCCTCTTTGTCCATGTCAACGGTTTGCATCGGGTCGCCTTCTTCAGTCAACTCTATCCGTGTAAACAGGGTAGGGTGAGCCATGACCGCTGTCTCAATAGCTTTGCAGAGCTTCTCAGCATCAAGACTCTTGTCCAATGTATAAAGATATGGCAGGTTATAACAGGGTTCACCTGTTTTGCTGGCACATTCTGTATAGATTCCGTATTGTGTTTTAGTTAAGGGTGCAGATAGTTTCATGATTGTTTGTTTTTTATATTACCATTTTGTTGAGAAGATTTTGGGGGAGAAGATGAGCGAGAACCATCCCCAATTCAGATGTCCGGTGTTGTTTGCACGTTTGAGCTTTTCCATGGTCTCTGTCCCTGTCATGTACGAGAAGCCCGCCGACAGTCTGACATCCTTCATCAGTTGATATGAAACTTCCAGATCAACATCATGTCCTAATGTCTTATTAACGTCTCTCAGATTCGTGGCAATAGACAAATAATGGTATCTTGCTTTCAGTTTTAAACCTTTAATAGGAGTAAAGTCTCCACCAGCATAGAGGTTCTGCAAGCCAGGTGTGAAGCCGAACAGATAAGTGCTGACATAAAAGAAGTCCATCATACCGTAAAACTTATGGTGGGAGCCATAGATTGGATTAAATCCCTTGATAGTCTGGTGTCTGACAATTCCAAATTGTCCACTGGGAGTCAAGGCAAAATACTCGTCTCCACTGAGGTAGTCATAGCCTGCCGCCACGTTCAGCCAACTGTTCAGTTGTGCATTGGCAGCAACACTCGCCATCCATGCGTCTATCTTCAGACCGTGCTCGTCTTTTCCTAATTGATGGTAGTACGATGCTTCGATTGTCCACCTTTTCGGATGGAACGACACATATCCTCCCACCAGCTGCTGGTTTTCAGTGCGGGGAGCATTGCTGCCTATACCTTCTTTATCACCGGCTTGCATGCCGATGTTCATGGCAATCGCTGAGACACCAAGTGGCAGTTTGGGCACATCGAAATGATACCATCCCATCAGCATTGACTTATATGGTTTTGCTCCGTCCATATAGTACGTACCCCCATAGATGTTTTCGGCATTCTGATTAAAGCCCAATATCACATGAGCCTTATGCCCATGTCCCTCATACCCCAACTTGAGGACATCGTGTGACAAAGCAGCCATTGCCCAGTCGTTGGGACCGATGATTCGTTCATCATCATACGAAAGTGCCTGTCTGCCTATCTGAGCAAACATTCCGTTTTTCATGTTCAGCCGTGCCCATGCCTCATGGATGTTGAAGTTGCCCTGTCCCTTCTGCCCCCATACACCGGAGTGCTGAGCAGTCACTTTTGTCTCCAATCCGCTTCTCTTGTAGTCGATGTTCAGGCGAGTACGTGACATGAGGAAGTAGGCATTCTTCGGGGCGTATGTCTCCTCCCCGTTGGTGGGACTGATTCCACCGATTCTCATTTCACCATGTTCCAGCATTTGAAGGTTAATGTCCAACTGATTGTCGCTCTCTTGGGCAACAATTATGGATGGTAATGCCAGCAGAAGGGAAGTGAGTAATGCAATATTTCTCATTCAAAGTCGAATATATTGATGAATCCTGTGAGCTTGAACACCGTCTTGATGTCGTCATTCACGTCTTTGAGAACCACTCTACTGCCTCCGGCCTTTGCCCCCTTGAGGATGCTGATGAGGATGCGCAGTCCACTGGAAGCGATATATTCCAGTTTAGAGCAGTCGATGATTACATCTTGTCCGTTGGTGTTGTATAGTGGCTGTAGCTGCTTTTCCACTTCTACGGCAGCAGCTGTGTCCATTTCTCCTTCCAGTGTGATGAGATACTTGTCTTCTGATTGTTGAATTGTTGTTTTCATACTTTCTATTTAGTTGTTTGTTAGTTTATAACTTTCTTGTTTTCCATCTCCTTACAGAGCGTGAGGATGTTTTTCCCGTTAACACGCTCATAGTTGACTGAGTCCATCAGTTCTCTTACCAGCAATATGCCCAGTCCCCCCACAGGCCGTTCCTCTGCCGACAGCGTCGTATCCACCTGTGATGCTTCTGTCGGGTTGAAGGCTATGCCCTCGTCTGTGATGATGAATCTCAACTGATGACCGTTTGATGTCACTTTTACATTGATGTTTCCAACCTTTCCAGCAGGGTAGGCATAGTCAATGACGTTCACCACGGCTTCCTCCACGGCGAGTTGCAGCTTGCGAGCGAACGGCTTCTCAATGCCCAGCTGTTCCATGGCACCTTTGACAAAGCTGTTCAATTGTGCCACTTCCCGTACGTCGTTCTGCAATGTCAGATGATCTGTGAAGAGATATTCCTCTTCCTTCGGAGCATAGCGGAATGTGAGGATTGTCAGGTCGTCACTCTGTTCTGCCCCTTCCGTGAATTGCTCCACAGCTTCTTTCACGCCGTTGATGAGCAGTTGCGGGTCGTTGGTATTCAGTCTTGTCAGTAGTTCTTCCAGACGATTCATGCCGAACTGCTCGTGCTGCAGGTTTCTTGCCTCTGTCAGACCATCGGTATATAAGAATAAGGTGGTGCCGTGGCTGATAGCCTCCTTCTGCATCACGTATTTGAAGTCATCGAATAGTCCGATAGGAAGGTTCGGCATGACATCCAGCTTACTAATTGTACAGATTCCGTCTTCTTTCTTGATTATCAAGGGAATCTCATGCCCGGCATTGCAATAGCGTAAGTGTCCCGTCGGCAAGTCCAGCACCCCTACAAACATTGTCGTGAAGATATTAGTCTTGTTGTTCTGACATCCCGAAGTGTTGAGCGCATTCATGATGTGCGACGGATTATCTTCCTTCTGTGCGATACTCCTGAAAAGAGCATGCGCCACCGCCATAATGATTGCCGAAGGTACTCCCTTCCCACTCACGTCGCCGATGCAGAAGAACAGTTTCTCGTTGCGTATAAACGCATAGTAGAAGTCACCGCCCACCTCCTTTGCCGGGTCGAGGGAACCGCAGAGTGTGAGGTCGTCACGAATAGAGTATGATTTGTCGTTTATTGCTATCATCGCCTTTTGAATGTTACTGGCGATGCGCAACTCACTTCCAATCTTCTCTCGTTCGATGTCTGCCAGATGCAAGTTCCTCTCCGTGCGTACAAAGCTCCTGATCATGTAGAGAAGCACGGCAAATGCCATGAACATGAGCAGCAGTAGCATGAGGCGTAAGGAATACAGCGTGTTGTACACTTCATCATCGTAACATGCCACGGCAATCTGCCAGTGGGGGATACCTTTCATGTAAGCATAGAAGATAGTGCCTTTTCGACCCTCATTGGTAAACCGGATGACACAGCTTCTGCCACTACGGCTCTTGCTTCTCTGCACGGTGCTGTCATTGATGAGCTTCGCTTCTTGTGTGCCTTTGTCATGCGGTCTTGATATGATGGCTCCTTGCTCATTAAGCAGCAGAATGTACGACGAGGGATAGATGTGGTGGGCATTCAACGTGTCGTCCAACCAGTTGAGGTGTACATCGATTCCTGCCACCGCAACGATAGAATCACGGCGGTCGTGTATCGTTGTTACATACGAGGTAACCATTCCCCTGGCACCTTCCTGGTCCATGTAAGGATCAGACCAGAATGACTTGTCAACACTTAAAGCCTTGTGGTAATAGTCCCTCTTTGTATAGTCGTGCTTATCACTGGCAATCTGTGTCATCATAGGTCCTTCTTTGTCGCGACGAGTATATGCTTCAAAGAGACGACCTTTCGATGGGAAATAATAAGGAACGAATGCGACGAAACCGCCACCCACATAACGGCTGCCATACACCAGACGATGCGTCACGGCAAACATAGAGTCGGGTTTGGACAGGTGACGCTTTATATCCCACAAATGACCCTTCAACAGATCTTCGGAAGCATTCAGCGCACTCTTGATCAGTACCGCCTTAAATCTCAGTTCACTCTCTGCACGTTTCTCCAGTTCACGCTCCAGCATGCGGTGCGTGTAGTAGTACTGTGTGCCAGAGAGGAGCTCCAGCAACAGCGCAGCAGTAATAATGACTACAAGTTGCTTGTGATTCCGTACAAAATCGACGATACCTTTCTTTGACATATAAAGAGACTCTTTTGTGCAAAAATACATATTTATTTCGATTTTTACACGATTCTTGTCTTTTTTTCTGTAATTTTGCTCCATTCATCATCCCAATGAAATGAAAATGAGAATCATCCATACTGCCGATCTCCACTTAGGACAGATTATTTATCAGCATTACGACCGTACCGCCGAGCATCTACATTTCTTCGCTCAGCTTACTAAATGGTGTAGCGACATTCATCCTGATGCCCTTCTCGTCAGCGGTGACATCTTCGACATACAGCAACCTTCTGCTACGGTCAGGAAAAATTTCACTGACTGGTTTGTACAGTTACACTATAAATGTCCGCAAATGAAGATTGTCTTGATTGCGGGAAACCATGACTCAGCGACACGCATACAGTCAGACAAAGCGGTCTGGGACCTTGCAAATACTCATCTTATCGGTCTCTCTCCTTCTGTCGAGCGACTTATGGATGCGGACGGCTGGCAGGACGATTATATCATTCGGCTCAATAGCGGATATATTGTGGCACTTCCCTATATGAATGGCGAACGTCAGGAATTAATACAATCTATCTTGAATAGAGTGGCTGAAGAAAACAAGGAAGGAAAGCCCGTCGTGTTGATGGGACATCTTGCCGTGGCAGAATCCGATGTCACAGGTCATAGCTTTGTCGGTACCATCAAAATGCAGGATGTCAGTATGATGGGAAATGGATATGATTATCTGGCACTCGGTCATATTCACAAGCCTCAGACCATCGGTCATCAGGAAGACTCCTTTAAAGCAGAAGTGACATATCCATCTCCTGTTGTGAGATATTCGGGAAGCGTACTCCATGTGAGTTGTGATGAGGCTTATCCGCATAGTGTCAGTCTCGTAGATATCGACCGACATGGGGGAACAGTATCCATTCAACAACTACGTGTTGATGAACTTTTCCATTTCTATGATCTTCCACTCAACGGGTCTTCTTTTACGTCACCTGAAGAAGCGCTTGATGCAGTCAGGCAATTTGTTGAGGAAAAGGAACGGGGATATCTCCGTCTTCGCATAGACTACGGAACATATCTGCCGTCGAACTTTAATCAGTTGGTTTACGATGAGTTGGCACCTTACGATGAAAGGTGGCGGTATAATCCGAAGATTCTATGGACAGGTGCACCGGAATGTGATGGAAAAGAAGACCGTCAGCTTGTATTTGAAGTAGCTGAACTCCAGCAGATGACAGATCCTGTTGAGTTTATCATGAAGACGAAGGATCAGTATCCAGAACTTGATATGGACGAAGTTCGCGATGCTTTTGAAGAGGTGAAGAGAGAAATACGTAGAATGAAGGAAGAATAGTTATGAGAATTAAAGAACTACATATAAGGAATATTGCATCGATAGAAAAGGCTGATATAGATTTTGAAAACGGACTCAATGATAGCACTACAGGAACTCCAGCCTCCATTTTCCTGATTTCCGGTGATACCGGCTCCGGAAAGTCAGTCATTCTTGATGGGATTTCACTGGCATTATATAAAAACACGCCGCGACTACAGGGAGTGGTGAATCCGCAGAAAAACACTTTTGTCAATGCCGAAGGTGAGAGTGTCGGGGTGAGCAGCATAGAGCAATATACCCGTCTGGGCATCTCTCCCAAAGATGAGTGTTATAGTGAGGTGGTGTTTGATGGGAATGACGGAGTGGAATACCGAGCACGTCTCAGCCTTGGAATCAAACTGGGGAAAACAGATAAAGCGACAGGCCGCAGACCTTTAAAATATAAGAATGTCTGTTGGGAAGTAAAAGTGGGGGACACCGACTGGATAAAAGTGGATACAAAGACAGGAGAGCCTATTCAACATGCCATAGGACTTTCCTTCGATCAGTTCGGGCGAATGGCTATGTTGGCTCAAGGTCAGTTCGCTGCTTTCCTGACAGGAGATAAGAAACAACGAGAGAAGATACTTGAGCAACTGACAAACACGGCACATTTCAATGATTACGGTGAAGCTATTAAGAGTCTTTTTGACAAGGCAAAAGAGAATCAGAGAATAGAACAGACTGCTTATGAAACAGAGGCACTTCATACTCTTTCCCAGGAAGAGTTGGATGGTATCACCACTGAGATTCAGAGCTTTCAGCAACAATCCGATGCGTTCGAGCGTGAGATAAGGGATTGTGAAGACAGACTAACGCAAGTTGACACCATTCTCAATAACAGGAAGTCGTTGTCTGAGGCTGAGAAGAAAAAGGTGGAACTTGAAGCTGTGATTGACGGGGATGATTATAAGAGGCAGAAAGCATTAATCGTGAACTGGGACGCTACGACAAGACAACGCCAGTTATTTGTTGCCATGAAGAAGGCACAAAAAGAGAAAGAGCAGGCAGAGCAGCTTCTTCACCAGCAACAGGATTCTTTTGTTAAGTTGTCTGCTGATCTGGAAGAGCGTTACAGACAACAACGGGCAAGGGAGATTGATATCAAAGAATTGCTGGAATGGATTGAGAAACGGAAGGAGTATGCTTCCCTTTTCGAGGATGCAAAGACGTTGATTGCCAAGTTGGAAGAGTATCAGAAACTATCCGCTCAGTTTCGTGATGTAACGAAAAGTCTGCAATTAGAGCAGGCAAAGACTGAAGGGCTGATAGAAAAGACAAAGACAGCTGAAAGCATGTATAGAAATGCTGTTGAGGTCGTGAAGGAAAAGCAGCAAGTTATCAATGACCTTACGATAAAGCGTGAAAAGCTCAATCCCGAGATTGTCAACATGGAACTGGAAAAGGTGAATAGTCGTAAGATGAAGTTGAATCAGCTCAATAGTGCATTGGAACATCTTCGGGAGAATAAGAGTACTTCGCAACGACTTAGGGAAGAACTGACGGCTGATCTGCAGACCATCGGGGAACTGAAAGACAAAATGGAAAAGGCGGAGCAGAACTACCATGAGAAAAAAGATAATGAAAGCCAGGCTTTGAATCGACTGGTGACAATGCAGATGAGCGTTGACGAAAAAATAGTTGAACTGCGTAAACACTTGCACGATGGTCATGCTGATATTTGTCCTCTTTGTGGTCAGCCCATAGATCATCTTCATTTGGAGAATGATTTCCGTGGATTGCTGACCCCTTTGGCGAATGAGCGGGAAACAGCCGCCCGCCTGTTGAAGACGGCAGAAGAAATACGGGATTCCGTTAGAAGGGAATATGAAAAGAAGAACGGTAGTATAGCTGCCCGGCAAAAGGCGTTGCAGGATTCCGAAAAGAAGATTAGTGCTGAAGAACAAAAGCTCTATGCGGAAACACAGCACCAAGGTATTGATGTGCAAAAGCCTATAGAAGAACAGATAAAAGCAACGGTTGACCAGTTGGAAACGACTATTTCTACATTGAAAGTGTCGCAAGGGGAAGCTGAGAGTCTTCAAAAGCAGATCAATAGTCTGCTCACTGAGAAGAAGCCTCTTGATGAGGCAATGTCGAAGGCCGAGGCTGCAAAGATAAAGACTGAAACAGCTGTTGAGAACAATGCCCGTGAGATAAAACGGTTGCAGGTAGAATTGAAGAGCAAGGATAATGACATGAAGACTCTTTCCTCTCATATTTCTTCTTCAATGTCTGTCTATAATGCCAGTTGGCAAGAGACAGTTATGGAAACTCGTTCACAATTGGAAAAGGATGCAAACGAATATAGTGACCATAAGGAGCAGTTGAGAAAGAATAAGGAGCAGTTCCAAAAGACATCTGACCTGCTTGGAATGATTGATGGATTGCGTAAAGATATTCTCCTTTTATGTCCGGCATGGGATGTCACCGTTTCACCTGTTTCATATCGTTGCAAGGACATTCAGACAGAATGGAGGTCGCTTTATGGAACGGTCAACATGCTCACCACCAGTATTAATAATAATGATAAAGTCATCAGGGAGAATGATGAAGAATTGAATGCCTACTATTTACAGTCGGGAAAGACAGAAACGGTATTGGATGAACTGATAGGGAAAGACAGACTGGTGGAACAATCCCGGAAGTTCGTTGAAGACATCAATGCGGCACTCAAATCAAGACAGGACGCCATCGTTGATGCACAACAGAAGATAACAGCATCGATGGAAAAACTGGGCATTTCAGATGAACATGAGATTCCTGAAAGAAACATGCTTGATCAGAAACGGAATGCTCTCAAAAGTAACCGTGATGAAATCTTGAGCGAAATCGTAAAGAGAAAGACACGACTGGATGAGAACGCAAAGAATCAGAATAAGCTGAAAGACATTAAGGAACGACTGGAAGCGGCAAAGAAGGCTTTTGCCAAATGGGATAAGCTGAACAGGATTTTTGGCGGGAACCGTTTCCGGACTCTTGTTCAGACATACATCTTGCGTCCCCTGCTCAACAATGCAAACATCTATCTGGAAAGAATAACTGACCGTTATCTCCTTACATGTAGCGAAGAGAACGAGCAATTGTCAATTCTTGTACTTGACAAATACAATAAGAATCAGGTTCGTAGTGTGACGGTCCTCTCTGGTGGAGAGCGTTTTATGATTTCGCTGGCATTGTCACTTGCCCTCTCATCTCTCAACCGTCCCGATATGAATGTGAACATTCTGTTCATTGATGAAGGCTTCGGGACGTTGGATGAGAAGTCACTCGATTCCGTAATGTCTACGTTAGAAAGATTACAGGAAATAGCAGGACAGAGCAATCGCCGTGTCGGTATCATCTCACATAGGGAGGAACTTGAAGAACGGATTCCTGTAAAGATAAGAGTGATAAAGAAAGGTGAGGGAAGAAGTAAGATTATTCCTTCATAAGTGGAAAGACGGCATTTGCAAACATGCCATTTGCGCCTCGCAAACGATACGTTTAGACTGCGCAAACGATACGTTTTGACATCAGAAACAGTCTTTTTTTCATCGGTGAAGATGCAATAATACTCAATATGCAATACAAAATGATTGAAATAACGCTCAAAAATTATTTCTTCTTGCGTCAATATATTAATAAATAAGAATTGTGAAATTATAGAATAATGTGTAATTTTGCACCGCATAAGTAAATTATGCCTTGATTCACGGAATCACGGAATTTGGTGGTTTTATATAAAGATTGTTTAATGAAAAGGTTGGACTATACTTTATTTGATGAGATAGAAGGAAAGGCAAAAGACTCTCCTCGACGCCGGGCAAACTATGACCTGAGAACGCAGGCCATGGATGAAGATCCGGCTTGGTGTGATACGTCTCAGCGGATACTCAATGTCTTAATGAAAGATTCGGTCGTACCCGTTCATCGACATACTAACTCGTCTGAGACAGTTGTTGAGCTCAGAGGAAGTGGCGATGAAGTGTTCTATGATGATTTGGGCAAAGAGGTTGAAAGAATAACCTTGCGCCATGGAAGCGACTGTGCTGCAGCACAAGTTCCCCGTAATGTGTACCATACCTTCATCCCTCTTGAGGATGGAACCGTTATATTTGAGGCGAAGGATAGGGCGTACGATCCAGAGACGATGGAAGTGTTAGAGTGTAGGGAGTAATGGATTCCTGTACGATAAAATCGGAAGAAGCTTATAGCTCTATGCTTTCAATGCGGAGCCTAAGCAGACCAGCGGGGACACGAACTTCCACGATGTCTCCTACTTTCCTGCTTAACAGGCTCTGACCTATGGGCGACTTGATGGAGATTTTCCCTTCATGGAGGTCTGCCTCATGCGGACTGACAATCGTGTAATTCATTTTCTTATTATTGTTGAGGTTGGTGATCTCCACCTTACTGAGCAGTTGCACACTGTCGTTGTTGAGTCTTGACATGTCGATGACTCGTGCATTGGCCAACACTTTCTGCTTGAAGCGTATTCTGGAGAGCAGGCGTGCCTGTTCACGCTTGGCAGCATGGTATTCGAAATTCTCGCTGAGGTCACCTTTGTCACGAGCCTCGGCGATAGCATCTCTCACTCTGGGAAGTTCAACGCTTTCCATCTGACGTAGTTCAGCCATGAGCTTATCATAGCCTTCTTGGGACATGTATTCCATTGCGGATTGTTTATTTGAGAGCGCAAAGTTAATGAAAAAGGTTGGGACTTCCCCCGCTTTTTGGAAGATTAACGCAAATCAAACTGATAATTTGTGTAATCATTAGCTGTCTTAGAGAAGTTTGGCATATCCGTTGAGGCAAAGGAACCATTCGTGGTTTTTTCACTATAGGACATTATAAATGCCCAAACTCCCTGTTGCCGAATTATCTGAATTCGGCAACAGGGAGGGAGAAATATTGTAAAGGATAATTCGAATTTTGGCCTTAAATTAAGGCCGTCTTTCTGAACAAGTTGTCCTTCGGTTGAAAAAGATGCAATTTTTGATGTTTTTCGTAAAGTGTTGATTGATAAATAATTACGTGGTTTGCCAATTGTAATCGTACGGTTTACAAAAAACGGATTTGCGAAAGGTAAGGTTTCGCTGCGCAAAAGGTAAGGTTTCGTCGTGTGAAAGGTTATGTTTGAGGCGGTGAAACATAACCTTTGGCGCGGTCAACCCTTAGGTTTCGCAGCGCAAAACCTAAGCGATGGGAAAATGAAGAATGATGAATGAAGAGCGAAGAATCAAGTTTTACACAATTTAACATCTCTTTCGTCACTTTTCCCTGACAAGTTTTTGTCAATATCTTTGACGATGAAATGGAGCGAAAGTTTTAGTGGAAACTCATCATGGGACTATAAAAACAGAAGGAGGGAGATTGGTTTAATCTTCCTCCTTCATAATTATCAGAGATTGTTATCTTCCTTATTTATTTCTCTCTTTCCACAGTTTGCTCATATCTTCCAGTGTCTTGCCCTTGGTCTCAGGAACAAGTTTCCAGACGAAGACTGCTGCAATGATACAGATGATGCCGTAGAGGCCGTAGGTGAACCAGTGACCGAAGTCATCGCCTTCTGTGAGGTGCATGTTGAACATTGGCACGAAGGTAGATGAAACGATGAAGTTGAAAATCCACTGGAATGCTACAGCAATGGCGACAGCTGCACCACGGATGGTGTTCGGGAAGATCTCTGCGATGAGCACCCATGTGATGGGACCCCAAGAGAACATGAACGAAGCGCTATAGACCATGATGCTGATGGCGGTAATCAGTTCCATTCCTGCATGGCCGAAGGTGACGGCTACACCGAAGGCACCGAGTGCCATTCCCAGTGATCCACAGATGAGCAGCGGTTTACGTCCCCACTTTTCAACAGTGAAGATTGCAACGAGTGTGAAGAGAATATTGATGATACCCATGAAGACGGTAACCATCATCGGGTCTTCCATACCCATGTCACCGAAGATACGCGGAGCATAGTAGAGTACGGCATTGATACCCACTGCCTGCTGGAACACAGAGAGCATGATACCAATGAAGATACACATGACACCGTAGGTGAAAAGTTTCTCTGTCTTGACGGTGATCGTCTCTTTGATGTTCTGAAGAATCTGACGTGCACGCTCGCCGCCATTGATCTTCGAAAGAACGCTCAGTGCCTTGTTGTCCTGTCCGATCATGACAAGGTAACGCGGTGTCTCAGGAACGAAGCAGATGAGCAGAGCAAAGAGACCGGCTGGAACTGCCTCAGAACCGAACATGTAACGCCATCCTGTTGTTACCGTCCACTGTGCTCTGGGGTCGATGGCTGCCAGACCTTTACCCATCTCCTCGACGAGAGGCTGGATATGGTCGCCAAGGATGAAGAAGTTGACGAAGTAGACAACCAGCTGACCGAAGATAATGGCAAACTGGTTCCATGACACAAGCATACCACGAATGTTCGACGGTGCCACCTCACCGATATACATCGGGCAGATAGCCGAGGCAAGACCTACACCAATACCACCAATGACACGGTAGATGTTGAACATGATGAGCAGAGAAAAGGTAGGATTGCCATGCTCGAAGAACAGGAACTCAGGATCCATGCTTCCCAATGCAGAGATGAAGAAGAGGATACCGGCGATAATGAGAGAGCGTTTACGCCCGAGGTTACTGGCAAGGAAGCCAGAGAGGGCAGAGCCGATGATACAGCCGATGAGGGCACTTGATGAAGTAAACCCATGCCAGCCGTCAGTGTAAGTGAAGTCTTTCGCTTCCTTGAAGAAGGCCTGCAGGCCTTTTTCAGCACCAGAGATTACTGCAGTATCGTAGCCGAAGAGCAGTCCGCCCAACACAGCCACCATGACAATCGAAATGAGATAGGCTTTAGAGCCTTCTTGTTGTGTACTCATTTTTAATTCATTTATTTAGTTAATAGTTTCAATTTTCAAAGTTGTACGCTTACCAGTTTGCCATTATATGACACCATGGTTCCTTGCGGATTCTCTAAGTTCAGTTCACGAGCTTTGTCGGCAGTGACAAGCACCACGTTGAACCGACGGTCTTTCAGCATGCCGTTGAAGGATCCTTTGCGCTGTCCGATGGTCAGCGTGCGGGATGCATCGTTCCAGTTGATCTGGATGGTGGCATACTTACCTTTCTCATAATTATAATTGGTGCCTTCATCCTCGTAGAGTTCAAACTTGGCATCACGTCCGGCATAGACATAGAGGTTGATGAGCTCTGCGGGTTTCTCGTCGCTCCATTCCATGGCAGGGCCGAAAGGCAGGATAGATCCTTCGGGTACATAGACTGGTATGCGCTCGTATGGAGCCGAGGCGGTGATGGTCTGGCCACCGGCATAGTGGGTTCCGCTGTAAAGGTCGTACCATCCGCGCTGCTGTGGCAGATATACGTCACGTGAACGGGCTTTGTAGTAACCTACGGGACATGCCATCAGGGACGGGCCGAACATCCACTGGTCCTTGATGTTGAGGACATTTGCATCTCCGTTGAAGTCCATCACGAGGGCACGCATCATCGTATAGTCGTGCAGATGTACCCATCCAGCCATCGAATAGAGGTAAGGCATCATGCGATAGCGCAGCTGGTCGTACCAGACGATGGTCTTATAGGCGGGATGGTCTTCTGGGGCGATGTTCCACACCTCACGCAGCGGCCACTGACCGTGAGCGCGATAGAGCGGTATGAAGCATCCGAACTGGTTCCAGCGAGTCTGCAGTTCACGCCACTCGGTGAGGTCGGCAGTCTCCACCCCTGTCTGATCGAACACTTGCTGTGCTTTCGAATAGCGGTTCTCTACAGAGAATCCGCCCTGGTCCATGCCCCAGAAAGGCAGTCCGGTGATACAGTAGTTCAGTCCGGCGGTAATCTGTGAGCGCAGGTCTTCCCAGCGTGTGCCTATGTCACCACTCCATGTGGCGGTGCTGTAACGCTGTTCGCCGGCGAATCCGCTACGAGTGAGCAGGAAGACACGCTGGTTTGGGTTCACGCTACGTTGTCCGTTATAGATTGCATCGGCATTCACGATACTGTAGGCATTGAAGTATTCAGTTGACGAACCAAGGGCAGTAGGTCCGCTGAGAGCCTTGCGATACCACATAGGTGTGCAGTCGCGCACGTTAGGCTCAGAAGCATCCATCCACCAGGCATCGATGCCGAATTTGTATTTCGCATAGAGATTCTCGTTCATCTGCCGCCAGAACATCTTGCGGGCACCACCATCGTATGCGTCGTAGAACGAGCCGCGGTAGCCGAGCCAGTCGTGAATGTCGTCCTTGATGGCCTGATGATACATCCATCCCTTCGCATCCAGTTCCTTGTAGTTGTCGACCGTGTCATAGAACTTCGGCCAGACAGAGATCATGAAACGTCCGTTCAGGGCATGGACAGAGTCGAGCATAGCCTGTGGGTTGGGGAAGCGTGTTGCCTCGAAAGTATGGTCGCCCCAGTTTTCCAGTTTCCAGTAGTTCCAGTCCTGTACGATGTTGTCAACAGGGATATGACGTTTGCGGAATTCGGCGAGTGTCTCCTCTATCTCCTGTGAACTCTTGTAGCGTTCGCGACTCTGCCAGAAGCCCAACACCCATTTCGGGTAGACGGGCGATTTACCTGTGAGCGTGCGGTAGCCGGAGATGATCTCGTCCATGGAAGGACCTGCAATGAAGTAGTAGTCCATGTCCTTTGTCATCTCGCTCCAGATGGAGAGGCGGTTCTGTTCCTCTTCGGTTTGTGGCACGGCAGCACGCAGTCCGCAGTAGGAGACGCCTCCGTCGGGATCCCATTCGATGCGCAACGGTGTACGCTTGCCTTTCTTCAGTTGGGCACGGAACTTCCAGGAGTTAGGGTTCCACGCAGTGCGCCAGCGCTCAGGCACCACTTCCTGTCCGTCCAGATAGACGCGCATGTAACCTGCATAGTAAAGCAGGAAGTGATAGTTACAGTCCACAGGTGCCTCGATATATCCCTGATAGGTCACATGAGAACCCTCGAGTTGGAATCCTTTGGGTAATGCGTCAATACCCAGTTCACGTGGATGCTCCGGATTAATTTCGGGAATCTGATGTTCGAAATAGATGCTGTCTTCCTGACGGACGAGCACCTTGCCAACCTTATCGACATAGGTACCAGTCAGCGAACCAGCTTTGCCGTTCTTGTCGTAGAGCTTGAACGCGCGGTGCAGTTGCTGGTAATCGTTGGGATTTCCGAAGCGGCAGTAGCTATAGCTGTCCCAGAGGATGCCATAACCTTTATTGGAAAGTACGAAAGGAACACTGACCTTCGTGTTATATTGGAACAAGTCTTCATTGAGACCCTTCATGTTCAGGTCTTCTGCCTGATGCTGCCCCAGTCCGTAGAAAGCCTCGTCGGCAGGAGAGTCAAACTGAGCATGCCATGTCCATCCTTGTTTCTGTTCATTGGTGAGATGGCTGTCAGCACCGATTTCTCGCTCAGGAACGATGAAGCGTTTGAAGGTTTTGCCTTTCTGCTGAGTCTCGGCGAGCAGTTTGTTTCCACTCGCATCGAAGAACTCGATACGGCCTGTCTGTCCGTCAACGACGGCACGTACAGAAGCAGTCTTTACAACGATGTTACTACCTTCCTCGCTTACGGTATAACGAGTCTTATTCTTCTGTGTTACAATAATCAGACTCTGTTTAGCAGGGAACTGGCTTTCAGGCGTGGCCTGCACACGGATAATCTTGTCGTTTACGACCTGTAGTCGTACCTGTTGGGGGGCATCAGCAACTGTCTGCTGGAGTTTCACCGTGACAGTGTTGCCGCTTTTAATATAATTTGCAGCTTGTACAGGGAATATACTCAGACAGAGAAGCGCTGAAACAAAGAATTGTTTGGGTCTCATCATTATTGTGATTTAGTGAATTTGTTATGCTTTCAGCCCACAAAGTTACAATTTTTCCATGACACACCACCACATTCCTTTAGAAAAGTTGCAGTCTTGCATGGTTTATTTTTTCCAATGCCAGTTATAAAGAAGGGAGATAGAAGAGTTCAGTCTGGCCTTACAGACAAGTAAAATCTTCTATCTCCCTTCATGGTTCTTTGTCTTATGAATCTTATTCAGATACTATTTGCGTACGAGTTTGTAACTCTTCTGTGAACCGTCGGAAAGAGTTACTTTCTTAATGATCAGACCTTTCGCATCTGCTGCTACCTTACGGCCTGTCATATCGTAATAGACGGTGCTGACAACCTTTTCGTTCTGTGAGTCCTTTCTCAAAGCAATGCCGTCTGTGTCTGAGACGGTGTAGGTCTGAGCCGTGTTGATGTCGTAGTAAACGATGTTTGAACGGTGCTCTTCTCCACCGCCACGATAGATCGTCTGGATTCCTACATTCTTTGCAGGTTCGAAGAAGAAGGTATAGAATGAGGTGTATATGTCATAGTTACTGTCATACCATCCGTAAGGAATCTCCTCCATGTCGGCTGTGAGTCCTCTGTAGTCATCTGGTGTGAAGATAAACGGCTCATCGTCGATATATGCCTTCCAGCTGACTCGTTCGGGCACAATGAAATTACCTTCCCGGTCTGTTGCAATGATGTTGAACTGCAAAGCATTGTAGCCATACGCATCATAAGTAGCATTATAGTTGGTTATCTGCGGGTCGGCAGGGATGGCAGGAACTTCCTTGAAGAAGTAGAAGTGCGGTTCTTTCAGTGTGTTGAGATTCAGACGGGTGGTGTTCTTACCGGCATTCAAGGCCAGAGCGTCTTTTGTCTTGAACGATCGGTCGGCAGCATTGTAGTCGAACACCAGTTCGTCGATGATCTC
Source organism: uncultured Prevotellaceae bacterium (assembly GCA_902762325.1). Classification (GTDB taxonomy): domain Bacteria; phylum Bacteroidota; class Bacteroidia; order Bacteroidales; family Bacteroidaceae; genus Prevotella. The sequence continues at coordinate 61,433 of CACWNV010000005.1, forward strand.
AGGCACCTGTACTACTTGTCCGCTGGCTTCATCCGTCACTTCCGTGAAGTGCTCGCCCACGAAGAAGATGTGGTACACGCCTGAATAGGTGCCAAGATACTGGCGGCTTTTAAACACCACTTTGTCACCCTGAATCTGTCCTTTGATGTATGCACCTACCGCAAACAGATTGATGTAGATCTCGTCACCGACAAAAGCACAGTTCACCTGATCGGCAAGTGGAGAGTCGGGGTTGTAGCTCACGGTTATCGTCTCGACCTTTGCATTCTCAGGAAGGGTGGTCACCTTATCTGTCAGAGGAGCAATCTCAATGTTCCAGTTGGTGCAGCCTTCCCATGTGAACGTCTTGTTATCGGTAGTATAGACGGCACCGATGGCATATCCTTCGCCAAAGATGGGGTCAGTGTTTTCGGCGATGCTCTTCAAGATACCGTCACGGTAGATCAGTTTGATGTCAGTGTCACCTTCGGCTTCAACGAACTTTCCTTCGCCGGTCTCCTTGTTTGACCATTGCCAAACCACCTTTGTGATATAATAATTGTAAAGGGCTTCACTTCCCTGACGCTGGTCAATAAGCTGTTTCTTGATGACGACGGTGTCGCCCTCTGCGCGTTCAGCCTTTACCCACGACCCGGCATTAAGTGTTGTGGGCAGGTTATAGATATAAATGTTACCGTCATTGCCTTCAACGATCTTGCCTACTCCGGCATCTGTCGAGGCATCGATGATGCCGTAGAGCCAGTTGTTGAGAAAGGCATTTGAAGACACGATAAGATTATCACAGAGTTTTCCGGCAGGCTGCTCAGTGATGACTCCCGGTGCTTTGAGAGGAACCTGACGGGCATTGCTGAAGAGTTGAGACGTATTCAACTGGGACATCTTTGTCAGATGGGCAGGATTGAAAGCCTGAGGTGTGGCCAGCACATTCTGGGCAGACACCGTTGCGAATGTGGACAGCAGGCACAACAATAAGATGTAGAATTTCTTCATTTAATAATATTTTTAATGTTAATAAATAGTCTTTATCCTATTTCAAATCAACAGACAAGCAACGAACTGTCATAATATCGGCAAAAGTAAATAATATTTATCATACTGACAAACAAAATGTCTACAAATCTCACTTTAGATTTATAAATTGACAGATGAAATTCTTTCATTATTAAAGAAAAGTCCATATATCTTGTGGGAGATTAAAATATTTTTCGTAATTTCGCCACAAACAAATTGAAAATCATAAACTCTTATTTTAAACATGAAGAAGAAATTATCTCTTTTGCTTATGCTCCTGTTGGGCATGACCGTAACAACTGTTCATGCCCAGCGACTGATGCAGACACTTGGTAGAGGTGTGGTGGTCGCTAAAAACGGTGCTAATGCAACGATTACCTGGAGAAGACTGGCTCAGGATCCAGAACAGGCGAAGTGGAATGTCTATGTGAACGGAACGAAAATCAATACGAATCCTGTCACGAATACCAATATGCAGACTGCCGCTTCGAAACTGCCCGTTGGAAGTAAGGTCACGGTGACAGTCGTCAACGGCGAGAAGGAGAGTGAGCCTTCAGCACCTTTCACGGTGAAGAACTTTGATTACCGCAACCTCTTTGTCAGCATTCTTTTTGACAAGTCGCCTCTGAGGGCAGCCGACTTCAACACCAGTTATGTCTGGCCGATTGACCTTGACGGCGATGGAGAGATGGATTATGTGGTGAACCGTAAGAGCAACAGCAATGCACTTGACTGCTATGTGGAAGGCTATTTGAGCTCTGGTGAGTTCCTATGGACGGTGAAGTTGGGACCCAACGAACTGAGTTGTGCCGGCCAGGACGACATGATTACGGTGGCAGACATGGACTGTGACGGGTTAGGCGACGTCATCATTCAAAGCTCCGACGGTACCCAGTTCTGGAATCCGGAAGCTGGTGCGTTCGGATTGTTCGTCAATGGTTCGGCCTCTGCTGACACCGACGGCGATGGCATCATCGACTATGAGACGCAGAACACGAAGAATGCACCGCGCTACATATCAGTCATCGACGGTATGACAGGCCGTGAGAAAGCTTCGGTTGAGCAGTCATACAACTCCCATTACAACCGGAATAATCGCGCAGAACTGATGGGTGATGAATACAATAAGCATGTCGGGCACATGGGAGTCTTCTACTTCGACGGCATTCATCCTGCCGTTGTGATGGAATGGCATCAGCGGAATGCCGACGGTTCCCATCATTATTATAACGGTGGATGGGCCTATGACTTCTCGTCAGGTAAGGCTGGCACATTCCATGAACTGTTCAATAAGCCGACCGGAGCACCTGCTTTCCATCAGATTCGAGTAGGTGACGTAGATGGTGACGGCTGTGATGAGATGATTGTAGGAGGATACACGATGGACCAGACGGGCAGCGTGCTTTTCAATACGGGTATTTCTCACGGTGACCGTTTCCGTACTTCCGACATCGACCCGGAACGACCGGGACTTGAAACCTTTGCCATCCAGCAGTATGCTCCTGACATGCTGGGGCAGATTCTCTATGATGCTTCTGACGGTACACCCATCAAGAAATGGTATCTCCCGGCTTCCGGCGATGTCGGACGCGGGGAGTGCATAGATGTTGACAGGACTCATCTGGGATGGGAGATGTGGTCTACAATGGACGGGAATGTCTATGACGCTCAAGGAAACGTCATTCCAAATCTCCAGAACCAATATCCTTGTGAGGGAATCTGGTGGGACGATGAGCCCGACCGTGAGGTGGTGCAGTCGTCAGACAGCCATTATAATGTCTATATCCAGGACTTCTACAAAGGTCGTGAGATAGAGATTGCCAAAGGAAGCGACTGGAGATACGTCACCGTCTATGCCAAGCGTGCCGCCTTCTGGGGAGACATCATCGGCGACTGGCGAGAGGAGCTCATACTGTTGCACAAGGAGAACGGTGTGACCGTGGGCTTCGTCGGTGTGACGACTGACTACCCGACTAATCTTAACAATATCTACTGTCTCCAGCAAGACCCGCACTACAGGGGCGACTGCTCCACAAAGGGCTATTACCAGAGTCCTAACCCGGGATTCTATTTGGGCTTCGACATGCCGCGTCCGCAACTGCCGCCTGTGATGGTGACCGACTTGGTCTTCTCGCCTTCGGCTACCAGTTGGACTTCGGGTAGCTTCACAAATTATGAAAGGAGTGCAACGGCTTCCTATGCCGATGGAAAGAGCGTCCTCATTGACCTGTACACTCAGTCTGAAATCAGCGTAAACGAGGCGGTGAGTCCCAGTGTTCTCTATGCCATGCCTGTAAAGGGACAGCGCGTGACACTGAAGGGGGCAGGACAACTGACGGGAGAGATGGATCTGTGGAAGAGTCAGCAGGGTTGTCTTGCTGTCAATATTCCGATGAACTATTCAGGAAAGACATATATCTCTGAGGGCGTTCTCGAAGTCAACGGTACCGTTTCAGCTGATGTGGAACTGCGGGCGCGTGGCACACTCGCCGGGAATGCAGTGGTGAAAGGACAGCTTCTGCTGGAGCGTGCCCTCAATTACGAGGGCGGACGCCTGATGCCTGGTAGCGCGACATCGCCATTGGGCACCATCACACTGGAAAAGGGATTGACGGTTAACAGCAGGTTGTTTGCAGAAATGGACATCCATCATGCCGACCAGACAGCCGACCTGATTAAAGTGACGGGCGACCTTGAACTGGCAAAGGATGCTTCTCTTGTGTTTACCATTAATCTTGACACGGATAAACCGTCAGGCAGTTACAAGCTGATGTCCTATACTGGGGAGTTCAAAGGCAGTATTGAACAGATTACTGCCCGTGGACTGACAGGACTTAGCTATAGCATTGTGGATAAGGACAATGCCATCTGGCTGGTCTTCAACGAACAACGTGAACCCAATGAAAACGTCTATTGGACCGGTAATGCTGGCAGCGACTGGAATTATGTGGACAATAACTTCTCTCTGAATGGTAACGATACTGAGTTCGTAGCTGGCGACGGCGTTATCATCGGCGATGATGTCACAACAGGCAACATCACCATTGATGAGCTGATGCCGGTGAGTAAGGTGACGTTTGAGAACAATACGAAGGTAATAACCCTTAGTGGAAACGGCGGGTTCTCTGGCAATGGGTCACTTGTGATGAACGGTAACGGAAGGGTAGTTCTCAATGCCGTGAAAAGCGATTACACCGGACCGACCATCATCAACAGCGGTACCGTGACCGTGAAGGAACTGGCTGACGGAGGAATATGCAGTTCGCTGGGTGCTGCCAGTACCAATGCCGAGAACCTACAGATAGGCAAGGCTACACTGATTATCAACAATGTGAACACCGCGACAAACAGAGGCGTGACGCTCACCGATACCGCCACGATACAGATTGCCAGCGGTATTGCATCGCTGAAAGGAATGGTAAGAGGCTCAAATGGTGTTCTGAGAAAGACTGGAGGCGGACAGTTGAACATCACTTATGGAGGTGCTAACTCATGGAAATCAACCATCCTGCAAGCGGGAACATTGGCAATGGGAACCTGGAATACGACTTTTGGAACGGCAACGTCGCCCATTCATGTGACAGGAAACAGTACAATCGTCATCTTTGATAACAACTCGACGAGTACGGTTCCCTCCCTGCGCAACAACATCGAGATTGACGGAGGAAAGATCCTGACAGTCAACGGTGGCAAACGCTGTAACTTACAAGGCTCATTGTCGGGGTCGGGACGCATGAAGGTCAGCTTCCCTTATGTGCGTGGTGACGTTTCAACGAATGTATCGCAATTTGAGGGAATCATAGAGGTGACAAGCGGACAATATAGATTGGTGCAGGGAATGGATCTTTCCAAGGGTTCCCTACAGCTTGACGCTGGTGTCTATGCCGTCAGTGTTAAGGCGGGTTCCGGCACGGAAACGGCTTTGACGCATAAAATCGGTGCACTCACGAGTAGCGCCAGCGACTGTACACTGGCAACAGGCACATGGAATGTGGGCTACCTGGGAACGAATAACACGTATGCGGGCATCATCAACCAGGATGCGACACTAAATAAATATGGTGAAGGAAAGTTTACTCTGACAGGTGCCAGTACCGGTCGCATCAATGTGAGAGAGGGTTCTGTCTCATTGGACAACACGACGAACACGACGACGGGCGTGGTGACGGTCTATGAAGGCGGTAAGGTCTGTGGAGCAGGAAAGACGGCTTCGGTAACCATCAATGAGGGGGGGACTCTGGCAGCTGCCAAGCAGCCGACGCTACTCGGGACGCTGACCATCGGAACGGTCCTGTCTGTCAATGCCAAAGGACGCATCGAGACGAAGACGCGCAAGGCTCAGAGCGACCACTTCCGCATCGACGGCAGGGCAACGCTGAACAATCCGTGCTTCGTGATGCAGTCGCTTGATGGCGAATGGGAACCGGGCACCGAGTATCAGGTGTTCACGGGCAGTGGCATCATCACTCTTTTAGGTACCCCAACCTTCGAACCGGCTGTTCCAAAGCCTGGCTACGTATGGGATTATAGTCGTCTGACATCCGACGGAATCATTGCCGTTTCGGAAGATCCGACAGGCATCGGAAGTGTTGAGGGCGGTATAACGGAAGGCAATGAATCCTATTACGACCTGCAAGGACGTAAGCTGCCTGCTGCCCGGAAGGGTGTGAATATTATTGATGGAAAAAAAGTGGTGGTCAAGTAATTGACCACCATTCTTATAATCTGACCAGGCCTGACAGTCTGGTCAGTTCTTCTAATGCCTTCTTTCCTGCTTTCTCGCCAAGTGCTATCATGGTTGCTATAGCTTTTGGACTGAAGTCGGAAGTGGAGAACCCTTTTAAGTCGGGATTGATATAGATGTCTGCATCTTCCCGGTTCTCATTGTATTTCTTCCAGTCGGGACGTGATACCATCCAGTCAAGGACGCCTCCGATACCCAGTGTCTCCTTTAGTGAGAAATTGCGTGTTGCATGTTTCTTCTGTGTCAGGTCAATGGCTATCACGATGTCTGCTCCCATCTGTCGCACCACATCGACAGGAAGATTGTTGTACATTCCGCCATCGATGAGTGCCTGACCGTTGATGACGACAGGCTTGAACACTCCTGGAATTGCCATGCTTGCCCGTATGGCCTGTGCCAGCCGACCGCTATTGAGCACCACCTCGCAGGATCCGGTGACATCGGCAGCCACACAGCGGAACGGGATGGGCAGACTGTCGAAGTTGATGGAGTCGTTGTTGCCCAGCATCTCTACAAGTCGGTCGCCGATACGCTGTTTCCCCGTGATGCTGCCTGAAAAGAGATCTGCCCACTCCTCTGTGCGGAAGAGCGAGTCGAGGGTAGCCACCTTATATCCGGATGCATAAAGTCCGCCGACGATAGCTCCGATGCTGGTGCCGGCAATATAGTCGATGGGCACGCCAGCTCTTTCGATGTATTTGAGGACACCGATCTCTGCTGCTCCCTTGGCACCGCCTCCGCCAAAGACTAATCCGACTTTAGGACGAGCCTGCACCTGAAAGGCAAGGAGCAATGTCAGAAGCAATAGGACAATTCGTGAATGTTTCATTTATGTACAATCTGTTTTAAAGACGTTTGTCAGTCGTTTTTTTACTTGTCATTCATCTGAATGGAGATGGGAATACCCAGCTCCTGCAACACATCGTTTACGCTACAGCTCTTCACCTGGGTGAGCAGATACCAGATTACAACAATGGCGGTAACAATAAACTTCGCAGACTTCTTCCAGTTGGAGAGGGAGAAACCGCCTAAGACGGGCTTGCTGCTTCGTGATGTAGAACGAGTGCGCCTGCTGGTAGTCTTTCTTGTTGTAGTCTTCTGTCGGGCTTTTTCAGCGGCGGCTTCTTTTTTCTGCCGTGCCTTCTCTTCTTCCTTGGCACGCTGAAGTTCCTTCCGCCGGAGCTCAGCCTCATGCTGCAACCGTCGTTCCTCAGCCATGGCGTCCTTCTGCCGTTGTTTCTCGGCCTTTTCTTCTTCCTTCATACGATAGGTAGCATAGCGGGCTTCACTATACACATCGAAAGAAGTGCCGATGGATGCTTCCTCGTTGGCGGCTACCTCAATGTTTAACTGGTCGCGACAGGCCTGGGCAATCTCCTTCCGGAACATCAGACCTGTTGATGTCTCCACTTCCCGTTCGCTCTCGAAGGTCACACGGGTTCCCTTTGGAATCTTCTCCGTGTCGTTACGCTGAACGGCGATATAGCTAAATGTCTTCTTCTCTTTTTCGTCCATTATTTATTTTATCATTATCTTCATGCTTTGTCCATCCGACTTGCGCACGATATTCAGTCCCTTTACCGGATAACGGTTCTGCCTGCCGTCGGGAGAGTAGAGACGCATGGTTCCCTGGTCTGCCTCGGCAGCAACGATGCTGGCGGCATTCATCTCCACGATTTCCTTCACGTCCTTCCATTGCGGAGCATCCTGATAATACTCCTTACTGCCCTTCGGAACATAGAGCGTGATGCTGCCTTTCAACTGCCTACGACCGTCCGCAACGGTTCCGAAAGCACACGGGTCTGTCTCTGGGGGTGTGTCACGGAAACAATACAGGTTCTTGATTCCTTCCTTTGTGTGAAGGGCATAGTAGTCAATCTTCGACACACTGGCGGGAAGTATCAGCTCCTTTATGTTGCAATGGTCGAACGCATAGGCACCAATCTCCGTCACATAGTCAGGAACGACGGTGTGTGATGTTCCCTGTACTAATTTGTTTGTGGCGGTCTCTATCAGTTCCCCGCAACCGTCGGTCGTATGATAATAGGGATTCCCGTCGGCAACCCTGATGGTCTTCAATTCGTTTTCATAACCAGAGAAGCTACCGCCGTCGATGCGTGACACGGTAGAAGGAATCACCACCTCTGTGAGTTTGTTATAAACGAAAGCGTTACAGCCGATGTGTTCCAGTCCTTCGGGTAGGGTGACGGTGGTCAGCCAGTTCGTATCAAAGGCAGACGGACCAATGGACTTCAGCGTAGAGGGCAGCGACAGTTCCTTGTTATTGACACAATTGCAGAACGCAGCACTGTCCAAACGCTCCACTCCTTCAGGCAGGGTGACGGCAGTCAGTCCCCAGCACTGCTCAAAAGCACAGGGACCGATTCTCCTGATGCCGCTATGCAGGGTGACAGACGTGATCTTGTCCTGGGATGACATACGCTCACGGAAAGCCGCAGAGTCGATGGCGGTCACCTGATATTCGGTCCCGTCCACCGTGATACGCTCAGGGATGACGATGTCCCCCTTGTATTTCTCCTCGCCGAAAGTGACGGCAACGGTATTTTCACTGGTCTTGTTAAAATAAAAACTATCCACATGGAAATCCCATGCGAATGCTGAAGCACTCAGCAGACAGCAAAATGCAACAGCCAACAGGTACTTTACATTCTTTGTCATAATTTTATTATTTAAAGATTAATCATCAAGATTCATTCTGTGATTCCTCACGCACGGACCTCTTCGACCTCCTGTATCTCAGATTCACGGAACAGGTTGTCCAGCGACTTGAACACGTATGCAGCCTTGTCCTTGATAGAGTAGTCGGTGCGAAGACGGGTGTATAGTTCGGTGAGCTTCTGCATCACCTGCTGATAGTTCTCCCCGTTGACTCTCTCTGACAGCTTCCGGGCATTGGCAGGCGTGAAGTCGAAGTGCCGTACAAGCATATCGCTCAGCTGCTTGCGCTGGGCTTCACTGATTTCAGCCAGCTGCCGTTCGAGGTCGTTCTTTGCACGATGGATGATGAAAACCAGTTCGTCTGGCTCACCGCCACGCTGGCCGTGGTCGTACTTCTTCTCAAACTCGAAGTAACAGTCGCAGAAGCCGCGCTCCGCCAGCTCTCTCAGCTCATCACTGGCAGGCTTGAGCACACGACGCACGACGTCAGAGAACTTAGCATAAGAGTTCTCAAGGCGTAGCATCTTGCGGAACTCCTCTGTCTTGATGACAGCCCGTCCTTTGCCAATCCACGATTCGATGAACATATAGATACGCTGGGTGTAGCGGTTCTTGCAGTTGAAGACAATCTGCTTGCCCAGCCTATGATAACCCAGTTCGAGTGACACGAGTCTTTCTGCCACGCTCTTGTCTATCTTCAGCACGGCGTACTTGGTATACGAACTGTCCTCTGGGATGTACACGTCACAAAGGTTCGTTATTTTCTTAAACTTCTTTCCTTCGGGCGACTTGTAGGGTATCTCCACAGGGATGGAGGCAAGCATCTTCAGCGACGTGCGCAACTGCGGATAGTGGTTGGCATCGACGCCCAATGCCTTGAACGGAAGTCTGATGGGCATACGTCCGTCCTCGTCGAGTTCGTCAGTCTTGAATATTTCCAGCTGACGTGACCGGTCATTGTTCAGAATGCCGTGAAGGATCTGCTGCAGGTTCTCTACGATGCTCACAAGGATGCGAACCTGAATGAGCGAGTAGTCATGACGCATCATCGTCACGGCAATAGGTTGTATCAGCCATGTCTCTTCCTCAATGGGAATCAAGTCGCTGGATATGTTGCGTTTCAGCTCGCGCTTCTTCTTAGCCATAGATCAGTTCTGTAATGTTGAATGTAACGGTTATCTCACTCAGATATTTCTCGAGGTTCGTCTTTGTATAGCCGCGCCCCTTCTCGATGTTTATTACCTGGCGTTCGCTAAGCTTCGTTGCCTCTGCCATCGAATGTAGGGAATGACCTGCTGCCACGCGCTTGGCATGGAGCAGAGTCCCTAATTCCTCTATTGAAGACACCTCCTGTCCGTCAGCCTGTATTCGGGCATTCAGATAATAGACGTACTTGAATAGCGTGCTGAAAGAGTAGTTCTCGCTGCGCTCCACATGATAGACGGAGTTGCAGAAGAGCCCTTTCGAGGCAAGATAGCCGAACGATACTTCCTGTCGCTGGCGAATCTCTCGTATCTGTTGTTCAATCTCTCTTAGTGTCATTTGTCTTTGTTCATCCACCGTCATAAATGGTATTATGACGTTTCAGGTGATTGTGTCTGCAAAGTTATATAAAATATTCGAGAAACAGAAACTGAAGAAGTCCTTTTCTTTCATTGCCAGAGAAACAGTCCTTCGGTTGTGACTAACAACCGTAGCAGCTGTAGCAGTTCTTCTGTCGGATGATAGAGGGTCATATAGGTGTCATCTCCATTGATGCCGATCATCGTATCTGTCGCAGGGATGAGGATGTAGAGAGGACATGAGTTGGCGCGTTCTTCCGACATACACATGGTTACCATTCTCACCAAGTCTGCCGGTTCGGGATTCTTTTGCCAGCTTTCTGTATCATGACACACGTGAATGTCGTAATAGCAGTTCAGCTTCAGCAGGATATTACAGAACTTCTGCCTCAACTGACTCACTTCAGGATGTTTCAGAAAGTATTCTTCCACCTTGAAGTAACGTCCGCCATCCTCTTTGGAAACACGGCGCGGCAGAATGTCGATAATCCAATATGGCATTTCTAAGTAGTCGTCAATCATGTAATCTCTGTCCTCAGTCATTCACTTGCTCTTGTTAAATTGGTTCGTTCTTTCCTCTCACTACTGGTGTTGAGGCTACCGTACAACACTTTCCTGCATCCCTTTTCGGAATACGAGGACAAATATACGAAAAATCCCCCAATGTTGAACGAAAAGAGTATATTTGTTTTCATTGGCTGGCAACCTTATCTGATGCCTCTGGCATCATTCATTTCATGAAACCAAACAATCAAACCACGCTCGTGCTACGGCGGCCTGAAAGGCCAACTATCATATAGCCCAGGGCAACGCCCTGGGTGTTATATGCCGTGTGATGATTCCGCCCCGGAGAGGCAAAAGCATTTTCCTCCCATCGATAATGCTTTTGCCCTGCCTGGGCGCAGCCTGTTTTGTTCCCTGTTCCCCCAGGGTGTTGCCCTGGGCTGGTAGCTCATTGCCCCTTTCAGGGGCGCTTTCGGTCGGACTTGCAATGTTTCGGAAGAAGAAATGCCGTAGGCATTAGACAATGGTAGCCAGCCATACAGCTGTCCCCTTGGGGACTGCGAAATGGCTGGTGAGGACGACACCCCCATTTTATACCTTGCCTTTAGGTAAGGGACAAGATTAAACAATGTCGCCTACCCAAGGGCAGGCTGTATTCTTTAGGGCAACCTCATACCAGCCATTTCGAAAAACTTAAAGGCTTTTCTGTATGGCTGGCTACCATTGTCCGATGCCTAACAGCATCATCTTTGCTAACGGCCCTTATCTGATGCATTTTGCACCATTTTGTTGGAATCCTTGTCTGATGCCTCTGGCATCATTTCAATACGCATTTGGCAGAACGGATTTTTGTCAAATAATATTCGAATTTTGAGCCCAAAAAATGGGGGGTATAGGTCACGAAAGGGGCACTTGGTCGAAAAAACGTCAATTTTTGAGGTTTTTCGTAAAGTGTTGGCTGACAGATGGTTACACGGATGTTTAATTGTAATCTAACGGTTTACAAAATCTGAATTTGCGAAAGGTAAGGTTTTGGTGCACGAAAGGTAAGGTTTCGTCGTGTGAAAGACCATGTTTGAGGCGATGAAACATAACCTTTGGCGCGGTCAAAGCTTACCTTTCGCGATGCGAAACCTTATCTTTCGCAAAATGAAGGATGATGAATGATGAGTGAAGAATAGGTTTTTACAAAAATTAACCTCTATTTCATCACTTTTCCCCGACAAACTTTTGTCAATATATTTGATGGTAGAACAGAGAAGACGCCGTAACTTTTTCCATCAGAAGTTTTGTTTTTTCTCTTAAAAGATGTAATTTTGTGGATGTAAAATATGAAGCAATGAAAAAGCTACTTATCACTTTATTGTGTGTATTCGTCACATCGAACATCGGTCAGACGACTGTCTTCAAATACACGGATGCGTTTAGCCGCTTCGACGTGACGGATGTCGCCGCGAAGATTGTCGCCCGGTCGGAGGGAAGCATCACGTTTGTTGTCGATGAGAACCTGGCACCAATAGAAGAGCGACGCCGATACCTTTACGACGGAGAAAGGATAGCCAAGTTCATCCTCGCGGATGAAAACATTCCCCAAGACAGTTATCACATCATTGCCACCAGCTTCAGCGATGCGCAATGCATGGAGTCTTTCGGTAAAGATGCCTTCTATAATTGCATCGTCAGAGCGTATGCCAACCATCAGTCCGTGACGCTCTCACCCGACATGATCTGGCTACTCATTAGCCAGGGCTTTGCCCGATATGTGAATGCCCATGCGGAAGAGGTTCGCCATCAACTGGTCAGCCATGAGGGTAAGATGGACTTAGTGATACAATCCGAACAGGACTTGCTCTCCGAGCAGGCAAACTGGCCCAAGTTGATAGACGGCTTCGCTTCGCAGATTGACAAATACACCAAAGGCGACATTGCGAAGACTATCACAGCTGACTTTACGACGACAAGTCCTGCCGAAAAGGTGACATCACAGATTACACTGATGGAAAGCGTGAAGTCGTACTTTGAATACATTGTCATTTACATATCCTGCGGCATTCCCAACATTACGCTGAAGGGTACGCCCGAGGACTGGCAGAAAGTATTGGAGAAGACCAGACGGCTGGAGCAATACGGGATAGGGGAGTGGACGAGAAGCCTGGAACCTATTCTGACAGAGTTTATCAAGACCGCAGAAGGAAAGCCTAACCAAAAGTTCTGGCAGGGGATGGTGAAAAAACAGCGGATAGATAAGTTGAAAGGCGGTGGCTGTAGCCCTGACGAGCCGACTAAGCTTGACGGATGGATTTTGAAGCTCTTCCCCGACAAGAACGGCCAGACCGACAAGAACGGCCAGACGTTAGCCGACATTCCCAGTACGGAGAGAATGCCGGCAGAGTATGTGCGCGTCGGCTTCAAATTTAAGGTTATAGACCCTATACAGGGCACGGTCGCCAGTGAGACACCGATGGAGCTGTGGGCAGGATTCATAGGAGCCGAGGTGGACACACTGACGAATACGCTGACACCGAAGATCGGCTGGCTGGCACGAGTGGCTGAGAGCGAAGATGAACAATTGGCGGACCTAAGGAAAAAGGATGAAAACTGGGGCATAGAGATTCGTGTGAAAGAAGTTCCGGAGATCCTTGGCAAGTTACAGCACATCAAGCGACTGAACCTTGAATTCACCGATGCGGTCGTGCTGCCCGAGTGGTTCGACCGTCTGACCATCGACCGCTTCGTAATCAGTGGGAAGATGACCGAGGCCGAGAAAGCCGGTCTGGAGAAAATAATGAATCCTCTCATCATAGGACTTCTCATCCCCCTGTTGGGAACCATGCTTGGCTCTGCATTTGTCTTCTTCATGAAAGGCGATCTGCCGGAGCGTGTTCAGAAGTCATTGCTTGGCTTCGCCTCTGGTGTCATGGTGGCAGCATCGGTATGGTCGCTGCTGATTCCTGCCATGGAGATGGAGGAAGGGAAAGGTGCATGGTCGGTCATGCCGGCAGCCATAGGTTTTCTGTTGGGCATCCTGTTCCTGTTGGCACTCGATGAGCTGACCCCTCACTTACACCTTGGGAGCGACAGACCTGAAGGTCCTCGTTCCCGCTTGTCAAGGACGGCTATGCTCGCCCTTGCCGTTACCATTCACAACTTGCCCGAAGGTATGGCAGTGGGTGTGGTCTTTGCCGGTGCCGAACAGGGTGCAGCGGGTTTGTCACTGACCGCGGCAATCGCCGTGTCGTTAGGTATCGCCATTCAGAATATCCCCGAAGGAGCCATTATCTCTATGCCTATGCGGGCTGAGGGCAACAGCCGATGGCGTTCCTTCATGATAGGTAGCCTGAGCGGTGCCGTGGAACCGATTGGCGGTCTGGCTGTCGTCTTGCTGGCAGCTTTCCTCACGCCCGTTCTACCTTATATGCTTTCTTTTGCGGCAGGTGCCATGTGCTATGTCGTAATTGAGGAACTCATTCCTGAGGCCTCGACAGGCCGCCACACAAACCTCAGCACCATCGGCTTTGCCATTGGCTTCGTCCTGATGATGGTGTTGGATGTCGTGATGGGATAGTCGTATAGTTTCCCCCCTTATAAGGGTGTTTTCCCGAATACTTTTAGGGAAAACACCCTTTTAGTTTAGGTATATTCCCTTTCGCATCTGTTGTTTTAGTCTTATTTTTGCAAGTGAAAAGAAGAGATAATAACAATAAGTTGAACCATCAAAAAATATTACGATTATGAAGAAGATGATGACCTTGGTGATGATGATGGCAATGACCATCTCCGCCGCAGCAATGAGCTACAACACCGCTCGCAACGAAGCCCTCTTCCTCAGTGACAAGATGGCTTATGAACTTGGCTTGACCAACGCACAATATGAAGCTGTATATGAAATCAACCTCGACTATCTGCTCAATGTCGATACCCATGCCGACGTGTTAGGGTTCTGGTGGGATGTCCGCAACCGCGACCTCCGCCACGTCCTCACCACCTGGCAGTATGATCGCTACATGGCAAGCGGCTGGTTCTATCGTCCCCTTGCATGGCATGCAGGTTCCTGGACCTTCGCCATCTACAACCGCTACAGCCATGGCAGGATGTACATGCATCGCCCGGCAGTCTACGTGAGCTTCCGCGGAGGTCACAACTACAGGAGCAATAGCTTCTATGCCGGACACCACTTCGACAAGCCCAATCCTCCAAAGAGTCATGGTAATGGCTTCAACAGTGGGAACCACAACTGGAATCATAATGGCAACCACAACGGCAGCAGCAATTCCAACGCTCATTTCGGCGGATTCGGAAACGGTCACCGCAATGTTTCGGCCTCTGTCAACTCAGCTCCCAGCCGCTCGTTCGGCAACGGTACTTCGGGCAACGTGGCCAGCAATGGCAGCAACGCTACCGCAGGAAGGTTCGGAGCACGCAGATAATCCCGTATCTCTATATACACAGCATGAGCAATCATGATGCACGAGAGTCCCCACATCCTTGCACGGTGTGGGGACTTCTTGTGATAGGTTTATGCAGGATTCAAATTAATAACGCAACGAATGTGTTAAAGAAGTAAGTGAGCAAGGAGCATGAAAAAGGGACGAAAATCCCGCTGGATCTTTCGTCCCCAG